>JAVKCN010000157.1:0-149150 GCA_040222715.1 Cyclobacteriaceae bacterium
CATTCGGTGTCCTGCCTCTACTGCCAATACCATTGTCACACTGCTCAGGATGAGAATAAATGTCATAATTCCCACAAATACCAGGGGAAGGTTCATTCCATGTAATAGAGGAACGGCACTATACACCTTCTCCGGAATAGGCCAGTAATCCTGAGAAAACACAAAGTCTTCTGCATCACCCTGGTAAGCCGGCCAGGAAAAACGGATTAACCCGTAAGAGATCAGCAGGGATGAAAATGTGAATGCATCGGAGAGCAGAAAAAACCACATCATCAACTTTCCATAGCTGACTTTGAGAGGCGAGGTACCCCCATTCCAAATACTACCTGTGGTTTCCTCTACCTTAGTTGCTGTTGAAGCCATAATTCATTAGTTATTCAAAAGATAAAGCAACGTTTTGCGATATACTCTAATTATTGAGTGCTAGTTAACGATTGAGCAGCAAAAATAGAAATAAATAAATCCAAAGTCCATCTAAAAAGTGCCAGTAAGTTACGCACATCTCCAGTGCATCCATGCGCTTGCTGTGCACATTGTAACGAAAAGCTTTCACAGTAATGACCACCAGAAAGATTAGCGCACTCACAATGTGTAGGCCGTGCACCCCACTCAGTACATACACGAATGACCCGGCAGGGTTACCCACAAAAAACACATCCATTCCTACCAATTCTCCCCAGGCCTCTACCTGCCCAATCAGGAAGGCAACACCTAATCCGAGCGTGATGAAGAGAGCAATCTTTAGTTGCATCAACTGATCCTTCCGAGCCGAATAATAGGCCCAATGCATACTCACACTACTCAGCAGAATAATTCCGGAAGTAGTCCAGAACAAAGGAGGCAGTTCAAAGTCCAGCCAATTACCTTCGGCTCGGCGCACAATATAAGCACTGGTAAAAGCGGCAAAAATCATCACCACCGTTACTATAAACAACCACAGCGCAAATTTCTGCGGATGCATAGACAAGGTTTGCTTAGGCTCTTCTGCCCAGGCAACCTGCTGTAACTCCTGATCTATCTTCAATGATTTCTCCATATCTTCTTACACTTTATCCAACAAATAGGCAATCTGTACTACCGGCAAATAAATAAATGACCCAAACATAATTCGTAAAGCCACTTTACGGGAGGCATCCACCATCAATCGGAAAGTCTGCCCCAGGAATAGTACTCCACACACTGTGGCAATAATAGCGGAATCAATACCCGTAATACCAAATTTCAGGGGCAGTAATCCTAACGGAATTAGAAACAGGGTATAGGTCATAATCTGTACTGCCGATTGTAGTGTTTTCCCTCCTTTAGAAGGCAACAGTTTAAAACCGGCTTTGCGATAATCATCATCAGCGACCCAGGCAATTGCCCAGAAGTGCGGAAACTGCCAGATGAATTGAATGGCAAAGATGATTAATGCTTCGTGGGTAATCACTCCCGTCACTGCGGTCCAACCCAATAGAGGCGGTAAAGCTCCGGGGAGGGCGCCTACCAAAACGGCAATGGGCCCTACCCTTTTTAAGGGGGTATATACAAAGCTGTACAGTACAAACGACAGAAAAGCCAGTGACGTGGTAAGCATATTGGTATACTGCGCCAACAGCATCAGCCCTATGCCACCAGTAACCAGCGCCAGTCCGGCAGCTTCAGTAATATTAACCTTCCCGGTAGGTATGGGGCGGTTTTTCGTGCGAGGCATGAGTTTATCAAAATCACGCTCCAGAATTTGATTCACAATAGACGCTGCTCCTGAAAGCAGAAAGCCACCGGTTACCAACAGCGTGAGCGTTTGCCAGTTGATATTGCCGGGAGATGCCAGCATAAAACCAAAGCCTGATGAAAAGGCGATAAGAAACGAAAGACGAAACTTCAGCAGTTCAAAATAGGATTTAAGTTTTACTTTCCATCCTTCAGTAGTGTATAAGCTTTTAGTAGCTAGCATATTCCTGTATTTCTGCTGATAAATGTTTTGGTAGTAAGCGAGCCTGATTTAAGCGTAGTAGTATATAAAATTGCACTCCAAATGCTACGGTAGCCAATAGCAAGTGAAGGGGTTGTGCAAAACGCGGTATTCCAAAATAAGCCATGATTACCCCTGATAGAATTTCTAATCCGATAATCACTACTAATACCAACCCCCAGCGGGTTAAGTTTCCTGTTTTGCCAAAACGCTGATAGATCAACCCGGCAACCACAACATGGGCCACCAGTACCACTAATGAAATAGACCGATGCACTGTGAATATTCCTCCCAGTGCCCCAATCCAATCTTCTCGCTGGCTCTCGCCCATCGCTCTGGCCACTTCATTGACCGATTCCCGCACCTGTGTACCCAATACCACCTGTGTAAGTGTGATAAGCAGTAACGAAATGATCCATCCATTCAGGTGAAGCACTCCCTGCTTATCCCTTTCCTGGGTATGATTTGCCGCCTGAGCACGAAAAACGACGTAAATCAGCATACAAACCAGCAAAAGAGCCAGTAACATGTGCAAAGTAATCATGCCGGATAATAAATTGGTAGACACGACAATTGACCCTATCCACCCTTGAAATCCGACAGTTATAAATGAAGCAAAAGCAACCAGCGTAACGACCGGATCAACTTTCCGGTACGATAGGGATGCCAGAAACGTCGCAAAAATAAGCAGACCAATGATTGCCCCAATCAGACGGTTAACGTATTCTGTCCAGGTCTTTCCAGCATTAAAATCAGCTTCTTCCAGGATTGATTTATCTTCTTGTATCTGGTGCGCAAGATCGGTAAAGTTAAATACCTTCAAATACCCCACTAAACGCTGATTTTTTTCAGCCCGTTGCTGGGCATAAACTTCTTTGTAATTGGCAGGTAATTGGTTTGCTTCCGTGGGCGGCACCCAATTACCGAAGCATTTTGGCCAGTCTGGGCACCCCATGCCTGACCCCGTACTTCGTACGATTCCTCCTACCAAAATAAGCAGGTATACTGATATCAGCGTAACAACGCTAAGTCTTTGAAACCGTCTTCTTTTATTTAGCGTGAGGCTCATCCATTTTTTCGGTATCTTTCCCTTCTCGCTCAATACCAATTAATTCGTTTTCGTAAGGTAAATTAGACTCAGGGGTCTCTGAAAACGGAACTGTCTGCGGGATAAAATCCTCCGGTGCTCCCGGCTTACTGTAATCGTATGGCCAGCGATGTACCGCTGGTATCTCTCCTGGCCAGTTTCCGTGTCCCGGATGTAAAGGTGTAGTCCATTCCAACGTGTTCGACTTCCAGGGGTTAAGCGTGGCAATACGCCCTCGGAACATGCTGTAAAAGAAGTTATAGGCAAAAATGGCCTGCCCAAAAAACGTGATGATCGCGGCAATACTGATAAACATATTCAGGTCAGCAAATGCCCCAAAAGGATCAAAGGTGGTGAATGAATAATATCGGCGAGGGAAACCGGCAATACCGATGTAGTGCATTGGGAAGAATACCATATACACTCCAATGAACGTCAGCCAGAAGTGAACATAACCCAGCCCCTTGTCCATCATCCTCCCGAAAAATTTCGGAAACCAGTGGTAAACCCCGGCCATCAGTCCGAAGAAAGAGGCACTTCCCATTACCAGGTGGAAGTGGGCTACTACAAAATATGTGTCATGGAGCTGAATATCAATGGCTGAGTTACCTAGGAAAATCCCCGTAATACCTCCGGATATAAACACCGACACCAGTCCAATAGAGAACATCATGGCGGTGGTAAACCGAATATTTCCCTTCCAGAGTGTCGTCAGGTAGTTAAATACTTTCACCGCTGAAGGTACCGCAATGATTAGCGTTAAGAACATGAAGATTGACCCTAAAAATGGATTCAACCCTGACACGAACATATGGTGCGCCCAGACGACAAATGAAAGTATGGTAATCCCTAACAAAGAACCAACCATGGCCCGATACCCGAAGATGGGTTTACGTGCGTTGGTGGCAATAATCTCTGAAGTAATTCCCAGTGCCGGAAGCAGTACAATGTATACCTCTGGGTGCCCCAGGAACCAGAACAGGTGTTGATACAGAATCGGGCTACCTCCCAGATGAGGCAACGCTTCACCATTGATAAATATTTCAGAAAGGTAAAAGCTGGTACCAAAACTACGGTCAAAAAGCAGCAGTAAAGAAGCCGCAACCAGCACCGGGAATGATAGCAAACCAATAACCGCTGTCAGAAAAAAGGCCCAGATCGTAAGCGGCAAGCGGGCAAATGACATACCCCGGGTCCGTAGATTGATGACGGTAGTAATGTAGTTAATACCACCAAGCAGCTGAGAAGCAATAAAGAATACCATGGCAACTAACCAGAGGGTCATCCCCATGCCTGACCCCTGAATGGCCTGCGGCAGGGCACTCAGCGGAGGATACACAACCCAGCCCCCGGCAGCGGGGCCGGTTTCCAGAAACAGCGAGGAAAGCATAATGATACTGGCCAAAAAGAAGAACCAGTACGATAGCATGTTCATAAAGCCCGATGCCATATCGCGGGCACCAATTTGCAACGGAATCAGGAAGTTACTGAAGGTACCACTGAGACCCGCCGTTAGCACAAAGAAAACCATGATGGTTCCGTGCATGGTTACCAGCGCTAAATAAAATTCAGGATCGAGGCTTCCGGTTTCCGAAATCCAGTTTCCCAGGATCGGACGAAGAAAGCTCATGTCCATCTCGGGGAAACCTAATTGCAGGCGGAATAAAATAGAAAGCGATCCGCCAATAAATGCCCAAAGAATACCCGAAAGCAGGTATTGCTTGGCAATCATTTTATGGTCGGTGCTGAATATATAGGTAGTGATGAAGTTTCCATGGTGATGTTCTTCATCGTGGGCGTGATCGTGTACTACAGGATGTTCGGTATTTGCCGTCGACATATAAGTTCGTAGTTATTAACTGCTTGTTTGCTTAATTAATCTTCTCTGCTTCCGCTGTATTATCTTCAGTAACTGGACTGATGCCCGCACTGATGACCGCCAGTTCTTTCAAATCACTCGGTACCTTTGCCAGGTAATCGGGATTACTTTGTAGCCAGGGTTGCTTACCGGCTTTCCATGCTTCATATTCATCTGGCTCATCTATAACCAATCGTAATCGCATGGAAAAGTGACCTCTACCACATACCTCGGCACAAAACACATTGTAGTTATAATCAGGGTCGCCTGTTTCCTCTCGCATCTCTGCCGTAGATTTATTAGCGACAAACCAGAAACGAGTAGGCATGCCGGGTACAGCATCTTGCTTCAGACGCAGCTCGGGAACATAAACACTGTGCAACACATCCCGAGCCCGAATCTTAAACAGTACCGGTTTGCCCTTCGGTACGTGAATTTCCGTACCGGAAGTGAAATCATCAAACGAGGATTTATCCGTAAAATCTATCCCCCAAACATTCTCTGCATCAATGAGGCGATAATCGTAAGCACCTAATTGATTATCTGTGCCAGGGTAACGCACCGTCCAGGCAAACTGGTACCCCATGATTTCAATGACTTCTGCATCGTCGGGAGCTTTATCGGTAATATCAGTCCAGGCTTTCCAACCGGAAAAAACCAGAACAGATAATACAATGGCTGGAATAACCGTCCAGATTACTTCCAGTTTGCTGTTATCAGGATAAAAAAGCGCCTTATTTTTATCGGTATACTGATAACGGTATGAGAAGTAAAACAGAACAATATGGGTTACAATAAAAACAAACCCGGTTACCGCCATGGTGATCCAAAACAAACGGTCAGTCACCACACCATGCTCTGAAGCTACGGGGGGATCGTATTTTTCAAATTCTGTCACCGAATACCAAACCAGTAATCCGCCACCAACGATCAGAAACACCATAAATAGCATGGCATTAATGCGGTTTCCGCTAGATGCATGTTTTTTATCGGTTCCCCGGGCAACATTAATCAGCCTGAGTATTCTAAATATGGTGAGAAGAATAACCAGGAACAGTACTACTCCAACTCCAATCAAAAACTGAGTCATATATGTGAGTTTATCGATTCTTTAGGTATGATGATGTAAACTTTCTTCTAACATTGGATGGTTACGTGCCACTAAAGGCGCCTTGGCAAGGTTTCCAAGAACTACAAACAGGAAGGCTGCTAAGTAGACCATCGCCAACCCTATTTCCAGAATTCCAAAGTTTCCGTTTTCTTTCAAGACTCCCGGGGTAACCATCAGGTAGAAGTCCAACCAATGTCCGACCAGTACAACTGTGCAAACAACTTTAATGATCATTGTATGCCGCTTTGAATCCCTTGTCATGAAAACTAGAAAGGGAAAGAAGAAGTTCATGATCAGATTGA
Organism: Cyclobacteriaceae bacterium; assembly: GCA_040222715.1. Taxonomy (GTDB): domain Bacteria; phylum Bacteroidota; class Bacteroidia; order Cytophagales; family Cyclobacteriaceae; genus Tunicatimonas. Next base: position 6,313 of record JAVKCN010000157.1, read on the forward strand.
TGAAAAATATCGGCGAATAGTAGTCGCTGCTGAGCCTTTCAACAAAGTAAATGGTCTCTTCAGGAATGTTGGCATAGTAGATCAGTAAAAACTGACTGAACCACACATACGTCCAGAAAATACTGAAAGCAAAAACGAATTTCCCTAAGTCATGCAGGTGGCTGGAATTAATAATTGTCAGATACCCTGCTTCCCGCAGGCGCACCACCATAAGGGTAATGGCGGCCAGACCAGCTACAAACCAGCTGGCAAAAACATACCAACCAAACATGGTACTAAACCAGTGCGTGTCAATGGATAATACCCAGTCCCAGGCTGAAGTAGAAGAGGTTACGGCAAAAAGAATAATGAAGATGGTTGAGTACTTATCCATTTTGTGAAAGTAGCTCACCCCTCCATGCTGATCTTCTGCCAGGGATTCCCGACGGATGTACCGATACGCCATATACCAGATCACAAAGTATAAGACCATGCGCAGCAGATAAAACGGAATGTTGAGATAGCCATGCTTTCCAGCAATGATCGCATCGTAGTGCGGACCACCTTCTTCGTACAAATCGCTGTGTGTCCAGTGAAAGAGGTTACTATGGCTTAGCCAGGCGACTATAAAGACAGTCAGCATGAGTACCCCGGCATAGGGCAACCAGGCACCAAAAGCCTCTGGCACCCGCTTTATAGAAGCTGACCAGCCCGCCTGGGCCACATATTGAATAGCTGTAAAAAACAGTCCGATGACGGCCAGACCGGTAAAATACACATTGTTGATCCAAAGGTTGGTAAACAGGCGTTCGTACCAGTGAAACTCACTGTGTCCACCTTCTGCCCCATGCGCAGCGGCACCGGCAACTTCAGCCTCATGGCCATGTCCTCCGCCCCAAATTGATAGATAAAGCAGCCCCAGCACAAATAGCACCAGCCCTACCAATCCGATCATGGTCAACTGCTTTTTAATGCCGCTGGTAAATTGAAAACGTTCTTCTGATATCTCTGTAGCCATGTGTTAAATAGTATACGAGGTAATTTGTCAGTAACTATTGTTGTTGCAAAGTTTGTACATAGCGCACGATCTTCCAACGATCCGCAATATCCACCTGCGATCCGTGCGGGTTCATTCGGCCCCGCCCCCAAGTGATCGTATGAAAGATATGCCCTTCAGTCATGTCGCGATAGCGTCCCTTATTATACGCAGGCACCCCTTTGTACACTACGCCAACGGGCCCATCTCCCTGCCCGGCTCCACCGTGGCAGGGGTAACAATACTGATTGTATAAGGTCTGCCCCTGCTTAAGTACCGCATCGGTAGAATCCAGTGGGTTTTTCAGAATACGTGACGCCAGTTCAATGCTATCTGCCGGAAGACGGTAAGGTAGTAAACCGCTTGCAGTACGACGTACGGTATTGGCAGGCGGTACGCGCGCATTCATTCCGTAAGGGTTGTTGGGATTAGAGTTATAATACTCCCCTACTCCATTGTCTAAAGAACTCAACCAGGTTCCGGCTGACTGATCAGTAATTTGTGTAAGGGGCTCATACGGCGTGCTATGGTACATCTGGGGGGCGTACTCCAGGCCAGGGTAGTCTCCCTCGGCCTCACATCCCGCCAAAGCAATCACCATGATAAGTACGTAGTAAATATGATATTTGCTCATGTTCCTAGTTATGCTTTTCGTTCACTTCTATTGCACCCGCGCCTGACAAAGTTTTTTTAATTTCGTCCAGCCCTATATTATTTTTTGATAGATCAATAGCCATAATGTATTTGTCATCAGTGGCTCGGAGATCGAGTATTTTAGCCTTTCCGTAGGGTCGCAGATCGCTGATAATCATGAAAGTACCTACCATCCCTAGGGCAGAGAGCAATACCGTTAACTCAAAAGTAACCGGAAAGAAGGTCGGAATGGAAGTAAAGTTTTTACCTCCGATGATCATCGGCCAGTCAATACCCAGCATATAAAATTGCATTAGCAGGGCGAGCGATGTGCCCAACATACCGAATAGAAAAGCTGCGATAGGAAGCTTAGATCTTTTGTATCCTAATGCATCGCCCAAACCATGCACGGGAAAAGGGGTATAACATTCATGAATACGAATGCCCGATTCACGTACTTTCGCCACAGCCTTCAGCAACACTGCGTCGTCGTCAAAAACTCCGATTAAAAAGTTATCTTTTTTCATCAGTCTCTATACTTCTTTTGAGGTAGATTCCATTTCTTCTTTTTGCTGCGTGGTTGTGCCTGATTCCCGCATCGCTGGCTTCTCCGATGTAGCTTTGATAATACTCTTAACCTCTGCCATATTGATCACCGGGAAAAACTTGGCAAACAGGAAGAAAAGCGTAAAGAACAAACCAATACTAAAGAGGTAATCTCCTACATCATAAATCGTCGGCTGGAACATGGCCCAGGAAGAAGGAAGGTAATCACGGTGTAATGAGGTAACAATGATCACAAAACGCTCAAACCACATCCCGATGTTCACTACAATAGACAGAACAAACGTAGCGGCGATGCTGGTACGAATTTTCTTAATCCAGAATAACTGAGGCGAAATCACATTACAGGTCATCATCGTCCAATATGCCCACCAGTAAGGTCCGGTCGCCCGATTTAAGAAGGCGTATTGCTCATATTCTACTCCTGAGTACCAGGCCATAAACAGCTCTGTGATATAGGCAACGCCCACAATAGACCCTGTCACAATGATGATGATGTTCATCATCTCAATATGGTTGATGGTGATGTAATCTTCCAGTTTATATACCTTCCGGGTGATCAACATCAGGGTCAATACCATGGCAAAGCCTGAGAAAATTGCCCCTGCCACAAAGTAAGGCGGGAAGATGGTAGTGTGCCAGCCAGGAATTACCGAGGTGGCAAAGTCAAAGGATACAATGGTATGTACTGAGAGTACCAGTGGGGTAGCCAAACCAGCCAGAATGAGGGCTACTGCTTCGTAACGCTCCCAGGTACGAGCCGAACCGTTCCACCCAAAAGATAAAGCTCCGTAAACCGTTCTTGAGATAATGCCCTTGGCCCGGTCGCGGATTGTAGCGAAATCAGGAATGAGCCCGATATACCAGAAGACCAAAGAAACAGTGAAATAGGTACTAATGGCAAATACGTCCCACAAGAGCGGGGAATTGAAGTTCACCCATAAAGAACCAAAAGTATTAGGCAGAGGCAATGCCCAGTAGGCTCCCAGCCAGGGACGTCCCATGTGCAGTACAGGAAACAAAGCCGCACATATTACAGCAAAAATCGTCATGGCCTCTGCCGCTCGGTTAATAGACATACGCCAACGTTGACGGAAAAGCAGGAGAATTGCTGAGATCAGGGTTCCGGCGTGACCAATACCAACCCACCATACGAAGTTGGTAATATCCCAGGCCCAACCAACGGTCTTGTTCAGTCCCCACATCCCGATTCCGTCCCAAAGTGTTCGGAAAACAGAATACAACCCAATGGTTAAAACACCCAATGAAGCAGCAAGGGCTAAAAACCAGGTGATGTTCGGCTTATCTTCCACCCGTCGGCAAACGTCAACGGTCACATCATGAACGGTTTTCCCCCCGGTTACTAATGGCTTACGTACTGCGGAAGTTACTTCCATGGAATTTATCGTTAAATTATGCGTTGATTTCTTCTTGCTCGTCCTTATTTCTGAGCTTAGTCAGGTACCAGATGTTAGGTTTCACCCCAATTTCGTGCAATACATTGTAAGCACGCCCCTCTTTTTCCTGAGCAACCAATTGTGAAATTCGGCTGTTTGGATCATTAAAGTCGCCAAATACAATTCCTTCAGTAGGGCATGCCTGAGCACAAGCCGTTGTGATCTCCCCATCCTCAGGACGACGCCCCTCTTTCTTCGCTTCCAGTTTCCCTAACTGAATGCGTTGTACACAGAAGGTGCATTTCTCCATCACACCGCGAGATCTCACAGTTACATCAGGGTTTAGTACCATCTTGCCCAAATCATCATTCATCGCCGTGTTCACGTCGCTAAACTGCTTATTGTCATGGTATTTGAACCAGTTGAAACGTCGCACCTTGTAGGGGCAGTTGTTTGCACAATAGCGAGTTCCAATACAGCGGTTATACGTCATCTGGTTCAACCCTTCGGTGCTGTGGGTTGTCGCAGCCACCGGACATACTGTTTCACAAGGAGCATTGTTACACTGCTGGCACAGCATCGGCTGGAATGTTACCTCCGGATTATCGGAAGCATTCTCCATTTCTTTTAAATCCTCTACTGCATCACTGCTGTAATAGCGGTCTATGCGAAGCCAGTGCATTTCCCGGCGGTTAATCACTTCCTGTCGGCCAACTACCGGCACGTTATTCTCTACCTGACAAGCTACCGTACAAGCTCCACAACCAATACAGGTAGTCAGGTCAATAGCCATCACCCAGTGGTGGTTAGGGTACTTATGTCCTTTCCATAGTGAAATTTCATCAGGATCTGTAGGGCCGCTATAAGATTCTATCTTGGGCTCATACCGTCCTGCTTTAGGATTTTGCTGATACTCGGATAATACAGCATCCTGTATGACCGTTTCCCGGCCCATAAAAGTTTGATGCGTCTGAGTCTGGGCAATCCGGTAATTATCACCTAAAATCTCCAGTTGTACATCTGTGGTGTAATATGCCGCGTAGCCATTGACTTTCGATACCAACGGATACACATCTACTCCTACGCCATCAGCTACTTTTCCTGCTTTGCTACGTCCGTATCCTAATGCAATACTGATGGTTCCATACGCCTGTCCTGGCTGTACCAATACGGGCAGTACCAGCGTTTGATCGCCAACCTTTACCTGCGCCATCTTGGTTTTACCTTCGCTCATGGTCACATCCATCTCCCGGGCCATTCGCTGTGAAATTGCCACGTAATTATCCCAACAGGCTTTGGAAATCGGATCAGGCATTTCCTGTAGCCAGGGGTTATTTGCCTGACGACCATTCCCGATACCTACTTTCTGGTAAAGTACCAGTTCAACTCCTTCGCTGGATGGCTGATAATTTTCCCGAATGCTGGCGGCAAAAGAAGCCGGGTTCCCACCAAAAGCGGTGGCAACGGCAGCGATTTCAGCAGATGTTTCCACCACCCCATCGTACAGGGCCTGATCCCAGAATATATCAAAACTGGCTTCATCGCTTTGGGCTGCAAATGCATTAGATTGCCAGTTAGCTTTCAAATAAGAGTAATAATCGGTTTCAGCACTATTAGCCCAGGTTAAGAAAGAGCCTTGGGCTTGCCGAGTGTCAAAAAGAGGGGTAATAGCCGGCTGTACCAGACTAAGTTGTCCTTGTTGAGGCGCGGCATCATTCCATGACTCCAGATAATGACTGTCCGGGGCAATATGCGTTACCTGCGAAGTGGTTTCATCTAAACGATCGGCAGTAGAGATACTAATATCAGCATTGACAATTGTTTTGCCAATCATCTCACCCTGATAAAAATCGTATACCGGGTTACAGTTGTAGAAAATAACGCCTTTCAACTGCCCCTGTTCCAGGTTATGCGCCATTTGCTCCATCGCCTGATTACTTCCTTTGCGATAGTAAGCCGGACGGCTGATGTCCACTGTTTTTCCGTAGTTGTCCAGCAGGCTATTGATGGCGTTGACCATACCTTGTACAGCCGGATCGTTTGACCCTGACACCACCAATGACTTACCGCGTGCTTTCAGCAAATCCGCTGCCGCTTTCTCCAAAAACTTAACATCAGCTACTTCGGGGGTATTGACTGAGGAACCACCGGCTTTCGCAGCAATCAGATTGTAAAGCTGGGCAATCACTAATCCTTCCTGAGAAGGTTTAATCTGAGAGCGGTAATCAGCGTTTGCACCGCTCAATGACAACGCCGCTTCAAACTGATAGTGCCGCGACATCGTCTTTTTGCTCGGGCTCACCTTGCGTGTTTGGGCATATTGCCGGGAATAAATGATGGGCGCGATCCAGCTACCTAGAAAATCAGCACCAAAGCTAACGATCACGTCTGCCTGACTGAAGTCATAGGTAGGCAATACGGCCTGACCAAATGAAGCACGGTTGGCTTCTAATATTCCATCCGCCGAGATCGGATCATATTGCACATGTTCCAGGCTTGGATATGCCGCCAACAGTTCATTAATCGCCTTTTGCGTAGTCGGGCTAATGATGGAATAGCTAACCAGAGCCATCCGGCCTCCCTTATGAAGACCCTGACGGATACTAGCATCCAGATCAGACCAACTAGTAGCTTCTCCGTTCATCACAGGACCTTTCAATCGCTGTTTGTCATACAATGAAAGCACCGATGCCTGCACCTGGGCGTTGGTACCGCCCATGGTTACATTAGAACGCTTATTTCCATCAATTTTAATGGGGCGACCTTCCCGGGTTTTCACCACAATACTACAGTACTCACCCCCATCCATGTAAGATGAAGCGTAATAGTTGGGAATAGAAGGATCAACATCTACGGGCTTCACCACATAAGGGATCGCCTTACGTACCGGGGCTTCACAGGCAGCCAACGTGGCTGCACTTAAGCCAAAACCCATCATTTTCAGAAAGTCGCGCCGTGAATTAGACGCTGATGAATTGCCTTTACTTTCATCTAATGGCAGGTATTCCGGAAACTCCTTATCCGCGTGTTTAACGAACTCAGGATCGTTTCGCAATTCTTCTAATCCTTTCCAGTATCGCTTTTTTGATTGTTTCATATGCTATGTTCAGTCAATCTATGTTTGACTTACCGTAAAATCTTAATAATGGCACTTAGCGCACTCTAACCCACCAATATCCTCTACTTTCATAGGCTCATTGGGGTTTTCAGAATCGTGGAGCTCCAGGAGTTTATCGTAATAGGCATTCCCTTCAGCGTTCACCTGAGTTTCGCGGTGACAATTGATACACCACCCCATGGTAAGCAGGGCTTCCTGGTGTACTACCTGCATCTCCTGAATCTCTCCGTGGCAGGTCTGGCACTCCAATCCACCCACATTCACGTGTTGTGCGTGATTGAAATAGGCCAGGTCGGGCAGGTTATGAATACGTACCCATTCAATAGGCTTTTTATTATTTCCGTAGGTCTGGGTTTCGGGGTTGAAATCAATAGCCGCGTATATTTTCTGAATTTCCGGTGACTCAGTCTTGATCTGCTGGTGGCAGTTCATACAAATATTGGCTGAAGGAATATTGGCGGACTTCCCTTTCATTACTCCCGTATGGCAGTACTGGCATTGAATCTGGTACTGACCAGCATGTAAAGCGTGAGAAAAAGCGATAGGTTGTTTGGGCTCATACCCCTGCTGAATGCCTACCGAATACAAGCCATCAAAAACAACCTTTACGGCCACTGCCATAAATATAAAGAGCATGATACCGATGAACGGACGGCTCTTGACAATTTTATCAAAGTTTACCCGCTGATTAACAATCTCTCGGTCCGCCTCGTCAAGATCTTCCCGTTGGCTCAGGAATCGGGTTAACACTGAAATGATGAGCACCAGTACCAATAATATGAGCACAAGCACAACCAACAACCCGATAAGAATTGCAGTAAGATAGCCCGACGGGATTCCACTACCTCCCTGGGCCGCCGCATCACCTCCAGCAGCAGCGGCACCATCGGCCGCAGCATCGGCCGTCTGAGCAGGAGCAGCAGATTCTGCTTTGATGTAGGCAATAACATTCAGGATTTGCTCATCCGAATAATCGGAAAAAGCCGGCATGAGCGTTTTGTTGAAATCGTTATACAGACTGACTGCATACTCATTTCCACCCTGAATAACCTTCTGGGAGTTGCTAATAAAGGAAACCATTGTAGGGATATCGCTCCAGCGCTTGTGGGCATCCCGCAATGCAGGCCCAACTACCTGATCATTGATGGCATGACAAACCGTACAATTGTTGTTAAAAATACTTTCGCCTTCACTGATGGCCTCATCGCTCGATGGGATTCCATCATTGTCTCCGCTTGCCTGGGTTTCAGTGTCAGCTGAAGCTGCTGCCGAGTCAGCAGCTGCCTCTTGGGCGAAGGCTGCGGAAAGATACGCGGCTTGAAACAGGAAGGTGAGAAAGAGGGCTTTAAATAACAAAGAAGTGAAGATTCGTGATTTTGAGTTTCGTTCGACCATTATGTCCCCTGATTTAAATCCCCACAAAAGTAATACGGGAATGATTATATTCAAACACATTTTGAGCAATTTGGCACTTCTCTTGTAAGGTTTGTGATTCTTTTCAAAAGAATCTGATAATCAACTACTTAGTTAAGCTGTGATTCCAAGCAGATTTTAATTTAGAATAGGTATAAATAAGTATGTACAGGAACCGGGCATAATTTAAAAAAAACAGCACCTTATTTTCACTTCTCAAGAACCCATTCTATAGTAAAGTAGCACAAAAAAAACCCATCGAGTGATGGGTTTTTCAATTAGAGGTAGCGAGCGGATTCGAACCGCTGTAAGAGGTTTTGCAGACCTCTGCCTAGCCACTCGGCCACGCTACCATTTGCGAGAAGCAAAACTAGTGGTTTTCAAAAGATCATCAAAGTAAAAAGGGGAATAACCCCCTTTTTACTGATAACTACTTTATTTCTTGGGAGTCTTTTCATCCTGCTGCATTTGCTCTTTCAAGCTTGAAAGTGCTTCCAGGTCACCCAGTGTGGAGCGTTCGCCTTCGTTGCCGCCGCCGCCGCTTTGGGGAGCTGCTGCGGGACGAGACTTGGCTTTTTTCACCTCAACCTCTTTGAATACTGCAGTATGCGACAATACGATACGCTTGTCATCTTTAGAAAAGTCTACTACCCGGAAATCAAGAGACTCGCCCGCTTCAGGCTCGCTTCCATCTTCCTTGGTCAGATGCTTGGCTCCGGCAAAGCCTTCAATCCCGTAGGATAGTTCAACCAGCGCGCCTTTATCAATCTTATTAGTAATCGTGCCTTTATGGATAGATCCGATAGGGAATAAACCTTCAAAAGTATCCCAGGGATTCTCTTCAAGTTGCTTATGTCCTAAGGCTAATCGGCGATTGGCAACATCCAGCTCCAACACTTTCACTTCCAGATCATCTCCCACCTTCACAAATTCGGAAGGGTGCTTGATTTTTTTGGTCCAGCTTAGATCCGACACGTGAACCAGGCCATCGATACCTTCTTCCAGTTCAATGAACAGGCCAAAGTTGGTCAGGTTACGAACAATACCGGTGTGGGTAGTACCAATAGCGTACTTGGTCAGCACGTCGGCTTTCGTCCAGGGATCTTCGGTAAGCTGCTTAATGCCTAATGACATTTTTCGCTCATCACGATCTAGGGTTAGCACAACGGCATCCAGTTCATCACCGATGTTGATAAAATCCTGTGGGTTGCGCAGGTGCTGCGACCAGGACATTTCAGATACGTGAATCAACCCTTCAACACCAGGCATAATCTCTAGGAACGCACCATAATCGGCCACGTTTACAATTTTGCCGTGTACTTTGCTGCCCACCTGAATTTCTTCGGATAAAGAATCCCAAGGGTGAGGAGTCAGTTGTTTCATACCTAGTGAGATACGTCTTTTCTCATCGTCAAAGTCAAGCACTACAATGTTGACTTTCTCGTCCAGGTTGAGCACTTCTTCCGGATGATTGATACGTCCCCAGGAAATATCGGTGATGTGCAGCAAGCCATCTACCCCACCCAGATCGATAAATACTCCAAAGTTGGTCATATTCTTGATAACCCCTTCGAGCACTTGTCCTTTCTCCAGGTTGTTGAGGATTTTGGCTTTTTGCTCTTCCAGATCTTTCTCGATCAGGACTTTGTGAGAGACCACTACGTTATCATTCGCGTAGTTGATTTTCACCACTTTCACCTCCATCTTCTTGCCGACAAATACGTCGAAGTCGCGGATCGGCTTCACATCAATTTGCGAACCAGGTAAAAATGCTTCTACTCCATAAATATCGCAGATCAATCCACCTTTGGTGCGGCGCTTCACAGTTCCTTCAATTACCTCATCAAAGTCAAGAGCGTGCTGGATTTTCTCCCAAGCCCGTACAATCTTTGCTTTCTTACGAGATAAAATCAGTTGCCCGCGCTTATCTTCCTGCTCTTCAATATATACTTCTACTTCATCACCAACTTTCAATTCTTCCAAATCGCGAAATTCAGAGATAGAAACCAGTCCATCGGATTTGAAGCCAATGTTTAAGATAACATCACGGTCGTTGATACCGACTACCGTTCCGGATACCACCTCTTTCTCATTGATCTGGGTTAGGGTGTCACCGTACATTTCGGCCATGCGGGCCTTTTCGTCTTCCGAATAATCTTCGCCAAAGCCTTTGGTATCGGCCTGATCCCAATTAAAATTTTCTACTTGCGTATCAGCCATAAAATTTGTCTTTGCTCAATTTACACACCGAAGGTTGAGCCTTCATTTCGGCGGTTTTGGTTAAACATTAATTGTATTGTCTGTAAAACAGCCTTACAACCTAAGGCGTTCTAAAAGTTCCGCAAAATTACAAATTTTATCTTTCCCAACAAGCTGCCTCTGAAAAATTCACCAACATACTTCACGAATTATCCCAAGCCCGTCCGAAAAACTACTGCTGCGACATATATGACTCCCGGATCGCTTTAAATTCTGAACCTGGCTTCCATTTAGGAAATATTTCTTCATTGCTTAATTGATACCCGATCTTAAATAGTAAACGAGCGTCCTGTATCATTCCGGAAACGTTCCATTCGCCTTCCAGGTATTCGTCTGATGGCTGATGGTAATGCTTGTTGGTCCATTCATCCATCTGAGCCTGGGTCCATTCTGCTCCTTTTTCTTTTTGCTCATTTTCCCCACTGGCATAGAGCGCGGGCACTCCCACTTTGGCAAAACTAAAATGATCAGAACGAAAGAAATACCCTTTTTCGGCATTGGGATCGGGCATCACGTAGCGTCCCTGTTCAGCTGCTGCCCGCTCCGCATAGTCGTCCAGTTCCGACTGCCCAAATCCCACAATGGTAAGGTCTTTCATCTCACCCCGGAAATGTATTCCATCCATATTAATATCAGCGACGGTTTGCTGTAAAGGGTATAGAGGATTTTCAGCGTAATATTCAGACCCGAGTAACCCTTGTTCTTCGGCTGTTACGGCCAGAAAAATGACTGAACGCTCAGGCTTCTCTTCCAGTTGGCTAAAAGCATCAGCAATTTCTAACAGTACCGCCGTGCCACTGGCATTGTCGAGCGCTCCATTATAGATAGAGTCACCTTCAATGGGTTTTCCAACCCCAATATGATCCCAATGAGCCGAATAGATTATGTATTCCTCCGGGCGTTCGCTGCCGGTAAGTTTGGCAATCACGTTCTGGGAGGTTGCCTGCTTATAGGATACATTCAGCGATAAATCAAGGGTGACATCCATTGGGATAGGTTGAAAGTCGGCCTGCCGGGCCTTTCCCAGATAATCCTGAATACCGGCCATTTGCATGAGTTCCCGGGCGGCCCCCTGCGAAACCCACCCTTCAAAGGCGCAACGAGACTGATTGTTACCCTCTGATTGCAGATAAAGAGTTTTTCCGGTCCAGCTGCTTTGTACTACGCCCCAGGGATAACCAGCGGGAGCCGTATTATGAATAATGATCACTCCTTCGGCTCCCTGGCGAGCGGCCTCTTCATATTTATAAGTCCAGCGACCATAGTAGGTCATGGTATTGCCTTTGAACAACGTACTATCTTCGGTGCCAAAACCAGGGTCATTCACTAATACAACCGCTGTTTTCCCATGCATATCAATACCCTTGTAGTCATCCCAGCCGTATTCCGGGGCGACAATGCCAAAGCCACAGAAAACCAGGGGTGAAGTTTCAACATCGATATGATCAGTTACCCGGCGCGTCAAGGCCACGAAATCCTGTCGGTATTCAAGAGCTAATTCTTTGCCATTACCCTGAAGTTTCATGCCCTGATTCGGGACAGCGTCAATTTCCACCAGCGGGACGGATTGAAAGTAACTGTCTCCATTTCCAGGTTCCAGTCCCATCGTGTTAAAGGCATTTTCCAGATAGGTGAGCGTCTTTTTTTCACCTTCAGTAAAGGGTTTCCTTCCTTCGAATTCATCCGATGCCAGCATGCGCACATGTTCACGTAAATCTACTTCCGTAATAGCCCTTTGCAAGGTATTTTCTAACTCAGATTTACCTGTATCTGGCTGGCAACTCCACAATGCCATAACCATCAGTAAAATCAGGCTAAAACCACTTATAAGGCGAAAATTAAATTTTACCATTTGATTAATCCAATTTATTGTTTCTATAACAATATTTTTTCTTTTCTAAATGCTTTTTTTTCTTACATCTGCCAGTTTTAACTGCTTTTAGGACAGTAAAAATAGATAAGTAGTTGCTGAATTGCACTGTATTTACAAATCTTTGTCAGCAAACTATTATGGCGTTTATCAATATTCGGAAACCTCTACTTATTGTATTGATGGTTTATCTGACTGTATTTGGGCACCCCGGTTTCAGCAGAAACCATGAAAACCCTCACATAGGTCTTTTCCCCGATTATCTCAGTTCTGGGGTATATCTTATTGTAGGCGTTTTTTCCTTTGAAGACAATGCCAAGAAATTTACAAGCTACGTGTCCAAACAAGGCTGGACGGTTAATTACGCGTACTATCCTGAAACCCAATACTATTATGTATATACCTTTAATGCTAAGTCGACAGACAAGGTAGTAGATGCCTGCCTTGAACTCAGAGTAAAAAGTGAGTTCTCCGATGCATGGGTCTTCGTTGCCCCCCCTTCTGAAGATACTCCAATAGCCAAAGGCACTTCTGCCCCTGATTTGTGGGACAGTCAGGAATCAGTCAGTGATGAAGCGCCTGCCATCGAAGTTTCGGCCACTGAGGTGTCAGCCCCTAAAGCCCCGGAGTCTTCATTTTCCAACTCTGATCAAGATGAAACAGAGGCCTCTCCGGTGGTTCACTCACCTGAAGTAGCACAACCGGAAGTGGCCCAAAACCCATTACTCTATTTGAAATTTAAAGCGTTTCATTCAACCACACAAAAGCCAGTGCAAGCCAATGTAAATGTGGTGGATGGCATCCGTGCTAAAAGTCTGGCCAGTACCACTACTGGCGAAACTCAGGAAATTGATAAGTCCGGTATTCTGGATAGTATGTTGCAAATCACTCCTTACGCCGTAGGCTATCGGAAGGTGCAGTTTGATCTTCCCCTGTACGCTTCCATGGATGACTCTATTCGCCAGATTACAGAATGGCAGGGAGACACCCTGATAATGAATATGCCCCTGCTAAGGTTGAAAAAAGGCGATATACAGGTGCTGTACGATACTTATTTTCATGGCAACTCATCAGTTATGCGAGAGCGCTCCCGCTATGAAATTGATGAACTTGTGAAAATGCTGGAAGAAAGCCCCGACATGCGAATTAAGTTGCACGGGCATACCAATGGCGCAGGACGAGGTTTTATTTATACTTTTTTACCCGAAGAAAAGAATTTCTTTGATTTGCGCCGGGGTAAAGAATACAAGAAAAACGGAGTAGGCTCAACCAAGTTGTCGGCATTACGGGCCGAAACCATTAAGAGTTATCTGGAACACAAGGGAATTGCCGCTGACCGTATAGAAACCGTAGGCTGGGGTGGTAAGAAGATGTTATATGACCCTGATTCTCCGCTGGCCAAGCACAACATCAGAGTAGAGGTGGAAGTGCTGGACGAGTAAGATTAGTTTTTCCTGCTTTTGCTGACCGCTTCTGCGGCATGCCTTTACCAGGGCTGGTGAGCAATCGAACCAGAATGACGGGGAAGGCATTTTCAACCTCCGTGGCCCGATTATTCTACCTTACTTTCAGCCAAGCCCTTGCATTGGCTATCTCAAGTACTTTGGCCAGCCCAAAACTCCCCCTCAGCCTGAATGCCGGCATGCTTTAGTTGTGGAAAAAGACAAAGCTGGTACCATTGCAGGCATTGTAAAACTCATAGGTATTGTCTTCTACTTTATAAATGTACATACCATCCCCTTCGTTGAAAATGTTTAAGTATTTATCAATACTTTCTTCATTAAAAGAAGTGGTGGTGTCCTGAAGCACAGTAAACGTTGAATCAAAGGCTACCTGTAATTGGTTTCCGGCGAGGGTGGGCGTAAACTCTCGCAAGGCGCGGGTATACGTTCCGCTTTCATTCGCTATATAGAAGCCCAGGGCATAGGAAGGATCACTCTGACCGTTTTCATCATAATAGAGCAACAGCGCCAAAGCTCCATCTACATCTTCTTCTATTTGTGTACCGATCGATCTGCCCTCCGCGAAGACATTATCACTCCAGCAGTAAAAGAAATTGGATTCTTCAGCAAAATTAGCTCCATTGGGGTCAAACAGCGTATTTTCTACGATGGCCGATTTTGAGTTAACCGTGGCCGTATACTGATTGGCATTGATGGTTTCGTTACAGGCAGTGAGCTCCAGGCTGCTCAGCGCACCAAACCGCACACTGGGTATAGATACCTGTTGACCAAAATAACTACCTTCCAGAGGGTTGTCCAGAATAATATCATTCCCCTGAACGGTATAAGGCGAGGAGAAAGCAAGTTCCTGCCCATTTTCACTTCCATCGGGTGATACATAGTTAAAGGTAATAGTACGGCCAAAATCATCCAGGGAAAGATAGAATGTAAGATCCTGATCCGTAAACCGAAGCCGATAAGATGAAGCAAACAACGCTGGTGAGTTTTCAGACAGTGTCGTCAGGTTACTGGCCAGTTCTTTGCCCAGCAGATTAATATCGCCACTGGAAGCCGGAATAAATACTAGCGTAGTTGGAGAAAACGGGTCCGACTTGCTGCTGAAAACCAGGGCACCATCGGGGGTTTCGTTCACATAGTTAAATTCGTATTCGGCCAGGAAAGAAGCCTGGTTCTGCTCAAACAGAAAACTAAAAAAGGAATAGTTCTCTAAAATAAGCTCTAACCCCAAAGAATTATCAATACGATAGGTAATGGTTTGCTCATAAAACTCGCCTTCATTCACCCCAAAATCAGTCTGAATGGTGACGTCACCGTTCTCATTAAAGTTGAGCAGCACATTATAAACACCGGACTCATCTTCGGGTCGGTATTTTAACAACCAGCCTTCAGCAGGGGCCACGAGCTTAGCCTCTAAATCACCGATGGCCTCTGCGACCCGGGCGTCAGCCGGTTTATCGAAAATAAGTTCTTCTTCAGTATTACGACAGGCATTGCTGAGTACGAGCAAAACCAAACAAACAATGGTATAATACTTCTTCATTTACAATTTGGATTGAATTCGTTCCCTAATCAGTAGCAGATCGACCCCGGTATTTTGCGCGTAGTGATCTAAAATAGCGTTGTACTTGGAGCGAATCATGGCACGCCCTTCATTACGCTCTATGCAGCCTTCATCGGCACATTCCTCGTCATTAATATATTTACTGTAGAAATCAGGGTCGTATAGCAGAAATGCCACTGTTTCGGCAAAATCCTCGTTGAAGGAACTTGTGCCGTACGGAGAGACGAAGCCCCTGCGAAGCGCCTCGTCATCTGTTAATGTATACCAGGAACCAGCGGAGGTGTATCCCTGGGGAGAAATCTGTTGAAAGTTGGGGGGCAGGTTAAACCGCTGGTGCATGATATGGGCATACTCATGGTAGATTGTCCCCAACTGGCGAAAGATCCATTCCTGATCTTCCTCATCAATAGAGTTAATATCGGTCAGGGTGATCCGGGCACCGGCATCAGCCGTACCCAATACCACTGTGCCATCTGTATTATAAATAAACGATCCGATCAACACGATTTCGGCAGGTACGGTGCTGCGAAAATATTCTTCGCCATTGGCTACTGAAAGATAAGGATCAATCCAGAAATCAGTCAGAAATTCCAGCGTTGGTTGCACTAAATCTTTACGCACCGGAGTTACTCGATTTACAGGATCTACGTAACGGTCTACATAGCGATAGCGAACGGCTACTCCGTAATCTTCCAGGAAGTTCTCCCGGATATACTGATCCAGTGGATCATCAGAGAGTTCAACCTGTTTTACTTCCATATCCACACTGTCGTCAGGGGTGCAGGCAGTCAAGGCCACCAACAGGGCGAATCCTACTATTCCAAGTGATTTCATTGCTAACGAGGGTTAGGTTTTAAATTTCCTATTTCCTGAGCCGCCTCAGGAATTTGCAGGGCTTTTCGGTCATCATCCTGCTCCAGTGTAATGACGGAGCCATCACCTAACGTGTGCTCCACCGATATGCCATACCGCTTGATATCAAACCACCGAAGTCCTTCGTGAATGAACTCCTTCGGACGCTCAATTTCTATAATATACACCAGCACATCATTTTGGGCATTACCGGTGCCAATATAATTTCGCACGGTTTCCAAATCGAGTGTAACAGGTTCTTCATAGCGTTTATCAGAAAGCGTTTGCAGATCGGCAATGGCATCGTCTAAACGATTGAGATAGACATAGCATTCGGCCCGGTTGAGCAGCACTTCTTCCCCGCGAAACCCCAGAAATATTGTATAAGGAAATCCCACATCGGAGGTGATACTGGTTCGCTGAAAGAGGTTTTCAAAACGGGTGGCAATGATGCCGTCTTCCCCACGAATATAGGCCGGGTCAGCCCGTAAGTCGCCCACCCCGAACGGATTACTATTAAAAATACTGTTGTACAAATTATTATCAGGGAAGAAGCCTACGTTGCGGTAAAAGATGGTTTCCTGCCGCAGCAGTAATAAATTGCTGGGGTCATCCTGCGAAGTATACAAGCGAATGTAATCTTCAGTGTTGATGCGCTGTTGTAACAAGGCGGGAATATCCTTGACAAAATTATCGGGGTTGCTGCCCAATAGTTCATCACTGTAGCGAAGACATTCCTGTATCTCACCTTTAAATAAATAGAACCGAGAGGCAAAAGCCAGTGCGGCGTTCCGCGTAAAATGATACTTCCCGGAGTTGGCGTAAAAGGTGCCGTCTACCAGCTCCAGACCAGCCAGCAGATCTGTTTCTGCTCGATCGTATACTTCTTCAACAGTGTTGCGGCGGTATTCTTTCAGGAATTCTGTCTCCGGTTGCGTCACGTAGGGAACGCCCAGATCAGTAGCAGCCGAAGTTGGGTCATAGTGCTTGGCAAACAGATTAACCAGCATAAAATGCCCGTAGGCGCGGGTCAGCAAGGCTTCGCCTTTGATAGCATTGCGTTGGGCTTCTTCACCAGGCAGTTCATCAATCACCGCCAGCACTTCGTTGGCATGGGCGATGGCCTGGTAGGTACCGCTCCAGTAAAATTCCGGAGTATCCTGATCGGTAGCATCGGCATCTGTTTCTTCCCACTGGTAAACCCTTAATTGGTTTTGCCGCTTTTGAGTACCTAAGGTAAATGTTACTTTATCGGACATCCATTCCACAAAGTTGTATCCAGCCTGAGAGTAGGCATTGGTTAGCAACTGGCCTGCTTTATCGAGGGTATTGAGTTCTACCCGGTTATCCGGAGTTTCATCCAGATAATCATTACAGCCGGTAAGGTCGACCAATAGCATGATGATAAAAACAACGCGTATGTATTTCATAAGGTCAGTGATCAAAAGCCTACACTAAGCGATAAAGTAATTTGCTGCGGCTGAGGCAAGGCCACGCCCCCTGATGCAAAAAACTCAGGGTCCTGTCCGTTCAGCCGTTTATCAGAATATAATAGCAGCAGGTTCTGCCCAGCCAGAGATACCCGGGCATTGTTAGCGCCAATGCGGTCCGTCAGGCGCTGCGGAAAGTTATAGCTTAACTGAATCGTTTTAAGGCGTACATGGTCGCCATCGGCTACCCGTACCGTGCTTTTATTATACAGGTTGTAGGGGTTTCCGTCCGGAAAATCATCCCCGGCATTATTGCCCGTGTACCGCACATCTAAAATAACCGGAACATCGGTAATCGCTTCGTCACCCGGTACTACCCAGCGGTTGATGAAGGATTGAGAGAATGAGTTAAAATCGGTGTACTGAGGGCTAAAGGCATCATTGAGGCGAATTTTGTAGCCGATCTTATATGAGAGCAATACGCTCAATGAAAAGTTTTTATAAGTGAACCTATTGGTCATACCGCCACCACCCCGAGGTTCTGCCGGGCCTTCGTACTGGAGAATATCCAGCAGGTTGTCTCGTTCCTGAATATCATAGGCGTATACTTCTTCGCCGGTGGCATCAAAGAAAGTGGGGATACCCAGGGCATCTAAGCCGGCAAATTTTGTTGAGTAAATGGCCCGTCGAGGTCCACCCAGTACGGCTGCCCCCTCGGGCTTAATCGCGTTGGCAATAATGGGGTCAAAGTCCAGTCGGGTAATTTCGTCAAAGGTATAGCCGATATTGAAATTGGTGGTCCAGGAAAAATCAGGAGTGTAGTAATTGAGGGTATTGATAGAAATTTCAAACCCGTTGGCTACCATATCCGCGTAGTTACCCATTTTTTCTGGAATCCCCCCTACCCCGCTGGTTTGTATCACTCCAATCAGGTCAAAGGCATCGCGACGGTAATAATCCAGCGTGCCGGTAACGCGCTCGTTCAGTACCCCGAAATCAATACCGACATTAAACTCTTTCAGTTTTTCCCAGGTGAGGTTCTGATTTTCCAGATCGGCAATGTACAGATAAGATTCCACATCGCTGGGGCGGAGGGTAACATCCGAACGCAGGTTCAGCAGTGCACTTACATCCGGACCCAGATTTGCGGACAACCCGTAGGTCGCACGCAGTTTGAGGTAATCTATTATTGGGAATTTGAAGAATGACTCCCGATCAATGTTCCAGGCACCACTCACATTCCAGGTGGGTAGGTAACGCGCCGCCTGACTTCGCCCCAGGCGGTTGGAACCATCGTACCGTACGGTACCATTCACAATATACTTTTCGTTGAAGGAGTAGCCGGCGTTGAGAAACAACCCGGTGAACCGTTCCCGGTCTTCGCTTATTTCATACAGGTCAACCCCCTGCCGATTTAAAAACTCAATGATGTTGGGGTCCGTATTGACCACCCCTCCATTCTCATATACCACCCCAATACCGCTGGCACCACGACTGGCGCGGTCCGTATACTTAATCTCCTGCCCAGCCAACACATTGACCTCGTGGGCCAATCCGAAGGTATGCGACCATTGCAGACTATTGCGGACGTAGAAGTTTCGCAAATAATCTTCATCGAGATAATTAAACCCTCCCTCAGGCAACACCACTTTGGGCAACGCTCCCGGATCATCAGGATCGCTAAACAGCAGGGGGTTTGATTCCTGAATATATTGTGTTTCGTCAGCCCGATAAGCTTCCGCCTGATTAGACCGCTCGTGGATCACATGCTCACGGTTGGTGGTGGCGTAACGACCCTGCAGGGTGCTTCGGAAAGACAGATCATCGGTGATGCGAAAGTTCAGGTCGGTCTGGGCTGAGATGTCGGCGACCCGAATATCAATATGATTGTATTCCAGCTCCTCAATGATATTAAAAGGAGCGTAATTACGACGGAAGAATTCCAGGTTTCCATCATTGTCGTAGGGACGGATAGACCGGCTCGTATTGATGGCGTAACTAAAAGGGTTAATATCAAAGTCACGCTTATATTCCCCGGTAATGGGGTCAAAATCGCGGTCGGTAGTGCCGGGAAGTTGCTGTTGGCGATAACTAGCGGTCAGTTTCAGATCTACTGTAAAGCGGTCGGAAAAGAAAAAGCTGTTCTTGGCCGTACCCGAGAATCGCCGCACTCCGTCGGCAAGGGTCTGACCATTATCATTCAGGTAGCTGAGCGAGTAATAACTGTTGTAGTTTTCGTTGCCCGCGGTCAGGCTGACGGAATGTTGCTGTTGCAAAGAGAAGTCACGATAAAGCACATCAAACCAGTCGGTATTGGCATTTTCGTACTGGTTCAGAAATTCTTCATTTAAGGTACCATCCGGCCCCCAGGGGATCTGATGTTCTGAAATCAGGGAAAACATCTTGCCCAACACACCATAGTTCTGGGCCCGCACCGACGAGGTGATGTCGAGCAAACCTTTCTCGTACATCTCGCGGTAGATCGACATTTCATCTCCGGAGTTCAGAATATCGAACTGACTGTAGTTGGGGCGCAAGCGGGTTGAGAAATTGCCCGAGTAATTTACCCGCAACTGCCCGCTTTTGCCTCGTTTAGTGTTAATAACAATAACCCCGTTCTTGGCCCGGGTGCCGTATAGCGCGGTTGCGGAGGCATCTTTCAGTACCTGGTAACTAGCAATATCATCCGGGTTAAGCCCGGCAATGGAAGAGGCCAGCACTGTACTAGGGTCTCCGGTGACAATATCGTCAGCATTGACATTGGTAAGATCTTCCAGAATTACCCCATCCACTACGTACAGTGGCGAATTATCCCCATTGATGGATGTATTCCCCCGGATTCTGATCTTGGGAGCAGTACCGAACGTTCCGGATACGTTATCGACGGAGACCCCCGCCACCTGTCCTTCCAGCATCCGGCTGGCATCGACCATGCCCGGACTACGAATATCTTCCATCTTCACCAACTCTGCCGCTCCGGTAAAAAGCTTTCGTTCTACTTCCTGAAAACCCGTGACAACCACCTCACCCAATTGCTGCACATCTTCTTTTAAATCAATATTAATGGTAGTACGATTGCCTACTTTTACTGACAAAGGCACGAAACCAATGAAGGAGAAAATCAGGGTATCATTGCGAGAAGGGACTCCCACCCGGTAATTACCGTCAATATCAGTAATGGTGCCCCGGCTGGTATTTTTCAGTGTAACATTCACTCCCGGCAAAGCAGAACCATCGGTGGCCGAAAGCACTTTCCCGGTAATGGTCAATTCCTGAGCGAAGCTGTCGGGGAAGGGGAGTACACTGAAGATGAAAAAGGCTGAAAGTAAAATTTTATTCATTTCCTTAATGATTACTTCTCACGATGACCTCTCAATACTACATCAATTTGTGGCAAAATCCCCCTGATTACGGGGTAACATGCGAATTATCTTAAAATAAGCGCTGAAATATGGTGGCCAAAATAGGCCATTTTTAGCTAATGCCCAACAAGGCGATCATTAGATGTTGTTTCTCAATAGGCCAGGTCAGACTTGTTTGGGGCAGGTTGCGCAGTAATGGCGGCAAAAGTCAAAAGCACCGACTTTTCATGAGGCTGAGCCGCCATTACGTACCCATGTTCCCCTAACGCACCACTGACACGCTTTATTATGAACTTAGCATAATCAATTTTAGTATGCCTGTAAATAAACAAGATCGCCCAAAAAGAAGGCAAATTTCCCAGTAAATAAGAATATTGTCTGATGACGGACATTCAAATGTTACCCTTTCCAATCAACTACTAATTTTACAATATTTTACCAGGAAATTAGATAACCTAATACCAAAAAGTGTATATTGAGCACATCTAGGTATTATTTCTTTAACGTTCTTTCTACCATATGATTCGTTTATTGTACTCTGCCCGATGGTCTTATTTATTACTCTTTCCGCTGCTGGTTGGCATTGTCTCCTGTAATAGTGATGATGAGGGTGGCACCCCGGTTCGCCCGGACGAAAATCTGGTTGATATCCTCAGTGAAACCGAGGGCCTGGATAGCATGGAAGTGCTCATCGATCTGTACAATGAAATAAACAGTAGTACCACATTAACCAGTCGCCTCAGCAGTAGTGAGCATACCATTTTCGCGCCCAACAATGCCGCATTTGTCAAGCTTCTTGAATCAATTGGTCTGGCCTCATTAAGTGAACTCCGAAGTGATTTGCTCACAAGCACGCTGCTCTACCACATCGTCCCCAATATTGCCTACGCATCTTCTCAGGTTGATTCTACGCTTACGAACATGAGCACATCCCAACTCATGGTATCCATGGAAGGCGATAGTATCCGATTAAATGCCAGTACGCAACCTGAACGTACGGTGGTCGTCACTCCCAATCTTCAGGCGAGCAACGGAGTCATTCACGTGATTAACGAGGTGCTGCTTACGGCGGCCTTCACCGCCAGTTCTTCCACCATTCCAAGCGTTGTTTCTACCTTCGGCACTGTGGCCGGATTAACCTCTACCGTTGGGGTGTTCGGGGGTGTCTCTACCATCAACAGTGTTTTTACCTTCGCTGGTTTTTCAACGCTGTTATCTGGTACCAGTCCATATACCGTACTCACCCCTATAGACGGTGCCTTCGATAACTTCTTCTTTACTTCGGAGCAAAATATCACGGACGTAGCCAATTACCACATCATTGAGGGTAATTTTGATTTCACCACCGCGGGGCGAACCATTACTACACTGGGCGGAAAACCATTGTATGTTACCAACGATGAGGGTAGCATCTTTTTGAATGGTATTTTTGCGGGCGATTTCGGGTTTACAGCCAGTAACGGCCGTATTGTACACATGGCAGGAGTACTGAAACCCGCCGCCCCACTCATGGAGATGATTAGTTATGTGGAGTCCATTACGGGCAGCTCCTTTACAATTTTCCGGACTGCGCTGGAAGATAGCGATATCACCATTGGGGAAAACCGAACGATCTTTATGCCTACCGATGCTGCTTTTGAAGCGGCGGGACTGGTGGTTTCCATTGACAGCGCATCTCGGCTGGACCCGGCACTGCTTACCAGTGTATTACAAACACATGTATTTGAAGGAATGAATTTCAGCTCGGATATTGTAGTGGCTGAAAAAGTAGAGGCAAACGCATTGAACGGCACTCCACTCACCATCACGCTGGTGCCCGGTGAGAACGGATCTTCCATTACTGTAGATGATGAAAATGCCGATACGGAAACAGCTCAGTTCGTGGACTTTGATTATCTGACCAATAACGGGGTGTTACATGTTGTCAATCAGGTTTTATTACCTAACCCTTAGTTAGTACACCCGCCCTCTAATTAACTGAGACCCTTACGTGGTTGTCTTACGAAAAAACTATTTGCTTGCCCGGAGTCTTGATATCTTCTCAAGATTCCGGGCATTTTTTTTCTTTCTAATATTTACCAGCTCCCTGAACTATGCAATTCAGCGTATTCCGCTAAACATATTGTAACAACTACAATTTATCCAGCAATGCCTGGGCTTCAACGGTGTAATCACCTTCTAATCCCACTACTTTTTTAAAGATTTCCTGCGCCTGCTCCGGCTGATTGGCTTGCAACTGGGCTAAGCCGGTATACCATAATGCGGGTTCGTAAAAAGCGCTTTGCTCATCTTGCAGCAAGGGTTGCAGGGTGGTCAGGGCTTCTTCGGCCTGCTGTACTCCCAGATAACTCACGCCCAGATAAAACTGATAGGCCTGATCATCTAATGCGGATTCCTGAGTAAATAAGGTGATGGCTTTCTCAAATTCTTCCCGTTCATAATAATACATCGCCTGCCCCGCAGCATCGGTGGGCAAGCCTTCTGAGCGCTCGGCTGGATTCACCACATTCGGGTAAGGTTCATAGTAGGCTGCGTATAGCGTTTGTGGATCTTCATTACGATTGAAGACCAGTATCGCAACGATCAGAAGAGCGCTTAGTGAGGCCGCTATTCCCAACCATAAATAGTTAGTTCCCCCTTTTTTTTGATCTTTGGGAGGAAATGAAACGACCCGGCCTTCATCTTCAACGGCTTGTAACTGTTTTTTGAGCGACTCTCCACCAAACAGGTGAATGCCCGCAGCAATATCCTGCTGTAGGGCGACCTCCTGCTGTAGCACTTTATCCTCTTTAATCCGCTGCTCAAAAGCAGTTCGCTCCTGAAGGCTCATATCCTGACTGAGGTAACGATCAATATCGTCCTCATGATAAGATTTTGATTCCATGTCTCAAATGGTATAGTAGGTTTCGTGATTTTTCTAATTAATGGGATTTACTCCAGTGAGGTAAACAAAAATGATTTTTTTTTCTAAGATGTTTACCTCCCCGCATTTTCAGGTATAAAACAACCAAAACCAAACCCGTAATCTTTTCTGAATTATGAAAACCATGAACTCTATTAGTAAACTCTATTTCTTTTTATTCATTGCTCTGCTCGTAGGCGTAACTGCCTGTAAAGAAGATAAAGAAGATCCAGTTCCCGGCGCCCCCCCCACGGTGAATGCCGGCCCCGACCTGAATGGCACAGTCGGTAATACTGTAGCCCTCAGCGGAACCGCCAGTGACCCCGATGGAGATCCCTTATCTACGAATTGGAGCATCGTGACTCGCCCCGATGGCAGTAGTGCCGCCATCACCAACCCCTCTAACCTATCATCCTCTTTCGTACCCGACCTGGCTGGAAACTATACAGTACAGCTTTCAGCGAACGATGGAAACTTTGATCCGGTAACGGATGAAGCCATTATTACCGTCGCAGAAAGCGTAGGCGAACCTCCTGTTGCCCGAATTACCGACGAAGATGGACGCTCCATCAGCGAGGATGATGAGAATAATACCGTAACGGTGAACACCGGGTATTTGTTGGATGGTAGCAGTACTACTGATCTGGATAACGAAAACGAAGATCTGACCTTCACCTGGGAAATTACCGAAGCTCCTGATGGCAGTGATGCAGCTGCTGTTACTTCTACTGCCGATGACCCGGATATGGCCACCTTCGTGCCCGATATGGTAGGTGCCTATACTATTCGCCTTACCGTCACTGATCCTGATGAGAACACTGATGCAGAAGAAGTAACCATCGTTGCCGATGCCAATCCGGTAATAATTGACGAAAATGTAACAGTCGCCACGATTTGGCCGAATGTATTCGATGAGCCTAGCCTACCCGATTACTACGTAATTGCTGACATCAGCGTACAGCAAGAATTAACCATTGCCCCGGGCGTAAAAGTGATGTTTGAACCCAACCGAGGGCTCACAGTTTCAGGAAATAGTGGCGCATTAGCAGTACTTGGTACAGCTGACAGCCTGATTGTGCTTACTGCAGAAGATACACTTAATGGTTGGGATGGCATCTTCTTCCAGAATGAAAATGCGCAAAATTCATTTGACTATGCTGATTTATCTTACGGTGGGCAGCGAGATTTCGGCTTAGGAGTACAAGCGGCTACTATTGGAGTAGAATCAGCCGGAGGTTTTTCAATTACGAACTCTACTGTCTCTAATAGCTTCAACTACGGAATTTATATTGAGGATGGAGGAGAACTGCAAGGATACGGAGATAATGCGTTGACCAACAATAGCGATCATCCCATGGCTCTGCCAATTAATCAGGCAGGAAATTTAGATGAAAATAGCACCTATTCTGACAATGCTGATAATAGCGTTGAGATTCTGGCAACGCGACTCGACCCAGAAGATGAGGTTACCATCCCTGCGCTATCGAACAGTACGCCTTTTCACATTACCGGTAAACTTGATATTGACGGTAGCCTGACTATTGCACCCGGCGCCAGCTTTGAGTTAAATCCTGATGCCTACTTTGAAGTAGCGGGCACCAACGGCCACTTTACCGCCGATGGAACTGCATCAGATAGTATTACTTTTACTTCTCGTGCGCCTGCTGATGGCTGGGGTGGTTTTTTCTTCCTTACTGATAATAGCCGTAACTCTTTCGCTTATGCTCGTATCTCATACGGTGGCAACCGCAACTTTGGCTTAGGAGTACAACCTTCCAGTATTGGTGTAGAATCTACAGGAGCCGTAAAAATCACTAACTCAGTGGTAAGTAATAGCGTAGGAGCTTACGGTATTTTTATAGAAAGCCAGGGAGAAATTGGTACATTCAGCCAGAATACTTTCCTTAATAACTCTAGCATTCCCCTAGCATTACCAATTAATATGGTAGGTAAGTTAGATGCTGCCACTTCGTTTAGTGGAAATGGTGATAACAGTGTGGAAATCTTTCAATCGGTTTTGTCTAGTAGTGATGCTCCCCAAACTCTTCCCGCTTTTGCCGACAATACGCCTTACTACGTGAGTGGTAAATTAGATATTGATAACAGATTAGAAATTAATCCCGGAGCAACTTTGGAATTTAACCTGGGCATAGAAATGGAAATGTCAGGCACTTCTGGTGCGCTTACCGCTGTGGGAACTGCTGATAGTATAATTACCTTTACTGCCCGAGATCAGGCAGATAAGTGGCAAGGCTTGTTTTTCTTATCAAATACTGCTGCGAATAAGCTTGAGTATGTAACGGTATCGTATGCAGGTAGCAGCAGCTTTGGCCTCGGTGTAGAAGCAGCCAACATAGGAATAGAAAGCATCGGTAAAGTAGCGGTTGCCAATAGCATAGTTTCTAATAGCAATGGATATGGTATTTTCGTAGAAACTAACGCGGAATTAACTGACGGTGCCGGTGCAGATCTAACCTCCAATCAGGAAGTTCTTGACGCTGGGAACTCCTTTTCTGACAATACTTCCGGAGAGACTAATCTTCCATAAAGGAAAAGAAATGAGAAAGAGCGAAGCAATAAGCCTCGCTCTTTCTTCACTCTAATTTAGTTGAATTAACTAAATTAATTAATTTTAGTGATCTTATAATTTTTATACAAAACTAACTAAACTATGAAAAAACTATGCACGCTCACTGCCTTACTGGCACTGTTAAGTTTTACCCTACAGGCCCAAAGCACCGTCCGCGTTAACGGAGGCAGTGGTGATTTGGCTTACAACGAAGGCGACAAAATCTTTTTGGCAGGGATCAGCTTTGGGTATTATGGCTATGGTTATTTAGGAAGCCGCAACGTCGGTGTACCTCCCATTACTGCCGCCTTGGAGTTAGGTATCCACGAAAACTTCAGTGTTGGTCCATATGTAGGCTATGCCAGTTGGAATTACGGCTATACTGGGTTTGACTATAGTTTTAATTTCCTGGCAGTGGGTGCCCGAGGCTCTTTTCATTATGTCCCTCTGCTTAACGAAGCTCTTGACCTTTCGCTGGATGAAGAACACCTGGATTTCTACGTTACATTACTGGTTGGGCTAGAATTTCAGACGTATAGTGGGGATGATTTTGGAGGCTCACTCACTTATAATAATAATACCAAATTCGTAATTGGGCCAGTTCTGGGCTTTAAATATAAGTTCAATGACAAGTTTGGAGTATACTTTGAAGGAGGACGCGGAGCATTTGGCTACGGAACGCTCGGAGTTGCTATTCATTTTTAACCGGCATCTATTCTTAACAAAAAAGCGGATAATTATCCGCTTTTTTTATGCCTTTTCGTGCCCATGCTGGGCTTTATCAATCTACCAAATCAACGATAGAAGCAGGCTTTTGCAGCAGTATACTGCCTACATACAGCATTCCTAAAAAATTAAATATTACTATTTACAAAAGCCCGCCAGGTGTTTGCAAGCTGATACCAATGCGCGGGCTTCTTCTATATTTCCAGCCTGCAACGCTACCTTATCTTCGTAGCCATCCACTTCACCATCTTCAGTCACTTTGATCAAATCCCGTTCGCCAACGGTTGTCAGCATTACCAGAACCCGCTCGCCTTTGGTATCAAACGCAATTGCGTTTGGATTGATATCAGCCATATTCCACTCGAATATTGCTTCTTTGCCCTTATTTTCGTCTATAACGGTGTACGATACCAGGCACTGATTCGTAGAAGCCGGAGTAAATGTTTGCTGATATATTTCTTCCCCTACCCCTACCTGATGTACATTTTCCTGTAAAATTGAAGTGTAGCTGACTGGTCGGGATTTTCGCCTGCCACCTGGTAAAAGTTATCCTGCTGGTTTTCACGAGCAAGAGATACCAGGCGTTTTAAAGCACTGCACCAGCGGCGGGCATCTTCAATACCCGGAGTACGCAGTGTCACCTTGTCTTCATACCCATCCACCTCATCATTTTCCAGTACCTGAATCAGGTCACGATCTGCCTGGGTTTCCAATTGAATAAGTACTTCGCTGCCACGGGTATCAAACCCAATGGTATTCACATTAATATCGGCGGGGTTGAACAGATATGAGTGCTTCTCCGCCTTACTTAATTCAGTTACATCATAACGAATTTGCTGGGCAGTTGCTTCGTAAGTGAATGTCTGCTCATAGATGGCCTTACTAAGTGTGACTGTGCCAACCTGTTCCTGCAAAAAGCGCGTAGTGGTACCCAGGTCAGGGCTCGCATTGCCGGGCAGAAAAGACGGCTCCTGCTGTTGAGCCGCCGCTGCAACCATGACTTTCAACGCCTTTTCCAACACCCGGGCCTGCTCAATTTCAGAAGCCATGATTTCAATTTTACTTTCGTAGTCATCAAGTTCACCATTTTCATAGGTTTGAATAAGGTCGCGCCCGCCCTGGGTCTCTAAAGCTAACCACACATTCCCCCCTTTCGTATTGAATGAGACGCTCTGCTCATTAAAATCTGCTACGTTGGCAATATACTTAAGACTTTCTCCCTCGGTTAAGTCTTCCCAGGTATAGGTGATCATGGTGGATTGATCGGTCTCAAAAGCAAAGGACTGTCCGTATTCTTTGCTGCCCACTTTCATATCACCTATTTCAGAGCTCAGGAATGTAAGAGCCTCGTTGAAAGTAGGATTTGCATTTCCAGCCACCAGTATTTCCTTGTTCTGCTCATTACAAGTCTTTACAACTTCTTTTAGGGCCGTTACCAGATTCCGGGCATTTTCAATGCCGCTGGCGTAAATTTCAAAACCATCATCAAACCCCTTTATTTCACCATCCTCTATCACCCGTACCAGGTCTTTACTTCCACGAGTTTCTGCTTCAACCAACACGGCTTTGCCTTGCGTATCGAACCGCACTTTGTGCTCATTCAGATCAGCCGCATTTACTTCATAAACGGTTTCCTCACCTTTGTCGGTATCCAGCACGGTGAAGGTAAGTAAACAGGTATTCTCAGCATCATATGAAAAAGACTGCTCATAGATTTCGTTTTTCACCTGTACATCCTGAACTGCATCAGTAAGTAAGGCATGTTGCCCCCATACCGTTTGGGCTAAGAGGAGGCCAATAGGCAGTAAAAGAATCTTAAAATGATACATGGAGAGAGAAAATTTGAGATAAGTGGCAGGCGCCCTAAGAAAAAAAGGCGGATATCCGCCTTTTTTGTATCTGTAAATCTAAGTAGTTATGCTTCTTCAATCAGCCATATGATTAAGAATACTAATCCGGCCAGGAATGCCAGCCAGCCAATGATTTGGAGAGGCAATACCGGAATGATTCCTAATATCAGACCAGCAATCAGGAGAATCAGTGCAATTTTCAAAGTGCGATCTAATTCATTCGTTTCGTTAGGGGCAGTACGAATTTGCTTCTTTAGTTGCTTAATCTCTTTTCGTAATTCTTTACGCTGCACCTTTTTTTCCCGGGCAGTGGTATTTTCCTGTTGCATGGATTGCGCCAGGTTATTCACTCTTTTGGCCTGAGCCTTTAGTTCTTCGTTTTCACTTTTAGCAATAGCACTTTCTAATTGCGCCTGCGCGGTCTTAATCATAGCCGCTGGGGATGCTACTTCTGCTTCAGGTTCAAGGGCTACTTCTAATGTTTTTGGTGCTTCGGAGGGAACTTCAACGGCAGGAGCCTGCTCCTCAGCCACTACGGTGCGGGGTGTCTGCTTAAAATAATAGGAGTTGCCAAAAGCAATTTTGCTTGACTGGCACCCGGAAAGCACAGCGGAAGCACAGAGGGCACAGAACAGTACCCAGAGGATTGGTTTGGTAAGCATGGTGTTTGGTTTAGTGAATGAAATTTCCACTAAATATAAGTACTTTCTTCAGTTTGCCACAAACTTAACATTTAAATTATGCCAATTTTTATAGCCAGGTCACCAAATTAAAATCCTGCTGATGAGGCAGCAATTCATGCTGAGGAAACATCCGAAACCCGTACTCATATACCCCGGAAAAAGTAATTTTGGTATTGCATGAATACTTCACCAGCATACCTGCCCCTGCGAGGTCATCACCAGATGTTTTAGTTTTCTTTTTGTCCATCTTTTCCACCAGCACTATATTATTTTTCCCATTTTTTCGCTGAGAGATTAATAACTCAATGTCCACATCCTCAGGCACTAAACTCTTAACATCAAGGGTGATTTCTGCTTTAAAATCTTCGCCCAGTGGCAAAGGGTTATTTGCAAAATCGTAAACAGATTTGTCCACTACCTCAATCTGGTCCCACATACTGAGCACCTTAGCCTTCCAATCAGCCAGATCTTTTGCTCCCTGATAATCAGATTGGCATATTTTGGTATGTTGCGCCGCCAGCTTTTGGTAGAAACGCTCGTGATAATCATCCATCATGCGTTTCATGGTAAACTGAGGGGCGATATAGGAGATCGTGTTTTTTATACGCTGAACCCACTTTTGAGAAACCCCCTCGGAATTTTGATCAAAATACTGAGGAATAAGCTCATTCTCCAGTGTAGCATACATGGTTGCGGCATCTAATTCATTCTGCACATCCTGGTTATCATAAGCTCGCTTTTCAGGCAAAGCCCAGCCGGCATCCGGCCGGTATCCTTCAGCCCACCAGCCATCCAGCACACTAAAATTCATAGTACCATTCAGGGTTGCTTTCATCCCACTGGTCCCCGAAGCTTCTAAAGGTCGAGTCGGCGTATTTAGCCAGACATCTACTCCTTTTACCATCCGACTGGCCAGTTCCATATCGTAATCTTCCAGAAAAACAATCTTTCCTAAAAACTCGGGCTGACCGGATATTTCTACAATTCTGCGGATTAAATCCTGACCGGCCTGATCAGCCGGATGGGCTTTGCCCGCGAAGATAAACTGAACAGGGCATTGTGGGTTGTTCACAATTTTAGCAAGCCGATCGATATCCAGAAACAAAAGCTGGGCTCTTTTGTAGGTTGCAAAACGGCGGGCAAAACCAAAAATAAGCGCGTCTTCGTTAAATGAGTTTAATGTTTCAATCGTTTTCTGAGGCGACTCATGCCGCTCCTGCATGCTACGCTCAATTCTTTGCTTAATGGTCTCAATCAGCTTACGCTTCAGATCACGCTTTATCGCAACCAGTTCTGCACCATCTACCTGCTGAATTTTCTCCCAGTACTTCACTTCCGATTGATGCTTCAGAAAGTTTTTACCGAAGG
This sequence comes from Cyclobacteriaceae bacterium, assembly GCA_040222715.1. Taxonomy (GTDB): domain Bacteria; phylum Bacteroidota; class Bacteroidia; order Cytophagales; family Cyclobacteriaceae; genus Tunicatimonas. The sequence goes on from JAVKCN010000157.1 coordinate 37,348, forward strand.
TCTTGCTGTAAAGTTCCTGAAATTCCTGGGCGATCCAGGTATAATAATGTACACTGTTGGTTACGTAATTAATATGCAATTCTTCTGGCTCAAACCCGGGGAAAAGCGGTTGAAACATCTCTCGGGAAACATTCCCGTGAATTTTGCTTACTCCATTGATCTGCTGGCTCAGACTCACCGCCAGATGGCTCATAGAAAATTCTTCATCCCGGTTATCGGGATTAATTCTTCCTAAGGCAATAAACTTTTCCCACGGCAGGCTCATGTCATTGGTATAATCCGACAGGTAAGGCCACAGCATGGATTCCGCGAAACTATCATGACCGGCTGGTACGGGAGTGTGGGTGGTGAAGAGTGAAGATGATCGGATTACTTCCAAAGCCTGATTGAAGGACAGTCCTTCTTTCACCAGCATCCGCAGTCGCTCCAGACCGTTAAATGCCGCGTGGCCTTCATTGAGGTGGTAAACATCACGGGTAATGCCTAACGCACTCAGTGCCCGCATGCCCCCAATCCCCAGAAGAAGCTCCTGTCTTAGCCGGTTTTCACGATCTCCCCCGTAAAGGTGATGGGTAATGCTTTTGTCTGCTTCCTGATTTTCTTCAATATCAGTGTCTAACAAATACAATGGGATGCGGCCTACCTGTGCTTTCCAAAGCTTGGCGTAGAGCACACGTTCGGGCAGGTCAAGTTGAATCTTTACCCAGGTTCCCTCTGCATCTCGTACTGGTTCGGTGGGTAAGTAAGTAAAGCGCTGGGGATCATAATGCGCAACCTGCTCACCATAATGAGAAAGCCCCTGACGAAAATAGCCGTAGCGATATAATAACCCGACGGCTACCATATCTACGTTTTCATCACTGGCTTCTTTCAGGAAATCTCCGGCCAGTACTCCAAGCCCTCCCGAATATAATTTGAGAGAAGAGTGAAGTCCGTATTCCATACAGAAATACCCTAACTTCAGCGGGGACCGCCTTTTGGTATCGCCCATGTATTTCTTAAAACGGCCCTGCACCAGTGAAAGCTGCTTCATGAATGCTTCATCTTTCAGCAAGCGTTCATAATCCTGATAATCCAGGTTATCCAGCAGGGCAATAGGGTTTTGCCGATAGGTTTCCCAACCAGATGGATCAATGCTGCGGAACAGGTTGATCGCATCATAATTCCAGCACCACCATAAGTTTTTTGAAATATCCTCCAGCCCTTTTAATTGATCCGGCACCTGAGATTGAATATAGAGGCGCTTCCAGCGTGGAGTAGCACTTTCTTTTACCATTGGGTTATTATCTTTGCTATTTGAATTTCTCTATCCTTACCAGCAAAACCCGCAGGCAAGGCTTCTTCATGACCAGACGGAGGGACGTACTACTACAAAGTAACCGGCTGAGTGGCCTGATCGTACTCCTCAATAAGCTTACCCGTACGGATAATCTCGGCTACATTCCAGGCCTGGGAGATTGCCCCCCGGGGCGCATGCGGATAATCACCATCGTATATTTCCGAAATAGTGCTGATTCCGTGTTCCGGCATTACTTCTTCAAATGCCCGATAGAGAGAAGTAACATATGGCAACGCCTTTTCCCGTTCATTTACTTTTAGGTATGCTTCCACATAATGCCCTAATAACCATGGCCATACTGACCCCTGGTGATAGGCTTGTCGACGCTGGGATTGGGTTCCCTGATAAATACCCTGATAATTTGAATCTTTGGGTGACAGGCTACGAAGCCCCCGAGGGGTCAGCAAATCTCTCTTCACCACATCCAGCACACTTCGAATTTGATCATCAGTCAGTGGAGAGTATGGGAGGGAAGCCGCAAGAATCTGATTTGGACGAATGGACCAGTCTTTTGCCTTTTGATCGTTGTCAATGAGATCAGCCAGGTACCCTTTTTTACTATCCCAAAAAGCCTTCTGAAAAGAGCTCTTTATTTTCTCAGGCACCTCTTTCCACTCACTAAGGACCTTCTTTCCTTCAGTAGAGCGCGGTCCGGCAATCTCTAAGGTAAAACATACGGCATTATACCATAATGCATTTACTTCTACCGGAAATCCTGATCTTTGGGTTAGCGGCTTACCGTCCACGTAAGTATCCATCCAGGTAAGGGCCACGCCATCTACTCCACCCGACAAGAGCCCATTGTCCTGCATCTTTATATTAAAATCCGTTCCATCCCGGTACATCTCCAGGATTTCGCGCATCACTTTGCCGTAGCTTTTCCACACTGCCTGTTTATCGCCCAAACGCTGGGTATAATGCTGCAGTGCCCAGAAAAACCATAGAGGGGTGTCTATTGCTTCATAGGATACCTGAGAATCGTTGTATTTCCAGAAAGGAAAAAAAGCACCCTTCCGGTATTTCAACATGGTATCAAGCACTCCTTTAAAACTTTTCAGATCATCATGAACCAATGATAAACCAGGCATGGAGATAAAAGCATCTCTCCCACCCCTGCGGTATCGCTGGTAACTGGCAATAACATCTGTGCGGTCATACTTCCGGGCTTCGGGATGACTACGGGTCTTCAATACAAATTGCTCAGCAGAAACTTTCAGACAATTTTCAAAAGAGCTTCGAGCCGTACGTTTACGGGTTTGGGTATTAAACATCCGAAGCAGATTTGCCGTCTTGAGAACATCGGGCCCGCCGGTAAATATTATCACATCGCCCTTTTCAACAGTCACTTCAAAGTAGCCTGGTACATACAGATCTTCCTGATAATCTACTCCCAACTCAAAATCATCCGGGTACTCTATATTATAGTACCAGTTGGTTTTGGGAATAAAAGAAGCATTTTGGCTCACCTGCATGAAAAGCGGCTGATATTCAGGATACAGTTGCATACTGATACCATCTTCTACTTCGGTATAATCAGCATTAATGTCTTCGCTGGCCCGCCGCAACTGGTTTACATTATGAAACGCCAAAAAAGGATGCATCCTCAGGGTAATTTCATGAGGGGCTTTCTCTACAATATATCGCACCAGCAGCCGATGTTCATGTTCTACCAGCAGAGTCTCCCGGGTCAAAATGACATCATTAACTCTGTAAGTAGATTTGGGGATAGGATCAGCTGAATAATCCCGCATATACATATACCCGTTGGGAATATACTGATTGGGATATTTATGAACACCTAAATTGAAAGTTGCGTTATTCACGATGAGGGTTTCATCGAGCGTCGATAACAATACATGTACGCCTTCTAATCCAGGCTGTGGAGCTACCAATAAACCATGATAGCTCTTGGTATTACATCCGACAATTGTAGTGGACGAATAAGCACCCGATTTATTAGAACGAATCACCTCCTTGCCGAGCGAATATGAAAGATTAAGTAATTGTTTTTTATCAAATTGAATGTAACTCATTCAGCTATTTTAATTTGGTTTTATTTAAGAATACAACACCCCAATAAAGTATGTGTTAGTTATACGTATTCATACTATACTCAATAGTACAATGTGCTAGATTTTACAAATATGATCCTTTTTTAAAAATAAAGTAAAATATCTACCTAAAATACCTTTTGGAGATCAGAAAGGTTTGCTATTGGTATAATTCCATAACAGAATTTCACCGGTTAAGGTCTTTTATAAAGTACTTTTTTGCCAAAAATACAAAATTTTATTATTATTCACATTAATAATTGTATTTTACTTTTATTAATCGTTACTTCGCCCGTATTATCCTTATTAATTATCCGACAGTCCTATATTTGCGCTTTGTCGTTAATAATTCTTATGAATGAATCACCTCATTTTGCGCTTTCCAAAACACCCTCTATTGCCAACAAATTTTTAGCAGAACTACGTGACCCTTCCATACAAAAGAATAGAATGAGGTTTCGTAAAAACCTGGAACGTATTGGTGAAATATTAGCCTACGAACTTTCTAAAACATTTGTTTATCAGGATCATCAGATTCCTACCCCGTTAGGCTCGTCGGCAACAGCTTTGCCTTCTCATAATCCGGTTCTGGTTTCGGTCTTACGTGCAGGGCTTCCACTGCACCAAGGAGTATTAAACTATTTTGATCATGCAGATAGCGGCTTCATTGGAGCATACCGCCGCTCTGACGAGCAGGATCAGCAGGGGTTTTCCATTCAATTAGATTATGAAAGTATGCCTGATATACAGGATCGCCCATTTATACTCATTGATCCTATGCTGGCTACCGGAAGAACGCTGGTTAAAATTCTACAAGGAATTACTGCTTACGGAACGCCATCTCAAATACATATTGTAGCCGCTATTGCCGCGCCCGAAGGAATCGCCAACCTGGAAAAAAGTGGAGTGCCTTTTTCATTATGGATGGGTGCCATAGATGATCACTTAAATTCTAAAGCGTATATTGTTCCGGGCTTAGGAGATGCGGGTGATCTGTCATTTGGAATAAAAAAATAAGCCACCGACATGATACAAGACATTGGAATACTGCTCGGCGGACTTGTAATACTAATTGCCGGCGGCGAATTCTTAGTAAAGGGTGCGGTTAGCATTGCGCTCCGGGTAAAAATTTCACCACTTGTGGTAGGGCTCACTGTAGTTGCTTTTGGGACATCAGCCCCGGAACTCTTTATTAGCGTGCAATCCGCCCTGACTGGAAGTCCTGACCTGGCAATGGGTAATGTGGTGGGTTCCAACATCTGCAATCTCGCATTGGTGTTAGGGTTAACTGCATTTATTACCCCGGTACCGGTACAAAAAGATAGTATCCGCATTGACTGGCCGGTGGCCATGGGCAGCTCGATATTGCTCTTTGTTCTGGTGCAGGAGAACCTTCTTGGCCGATGGGAAGGCATTTTATTTGTATGTATTCTGATAGGATACATCTATTTTGTCATCTGGAAATCTCGAAAAGAAACAAAAACGCAGCAATTGCAGGCTGCTGATCTGGATCTGCCGGCTCACCCCACAGCCAGCCTCTGGAAGGATATTTTGTTTGTGGCCATCGGTACCATCGGTCTTGCTCTGGGGGCCCACTGGTTTGTACTAGGCGCAAAAACAATGGCAATTGCCCTGGGCGTTAGTGAGCGGGTTGTAGGCATTACCATCGTGGCATTAGGCACCAGCCTGCCCGAATTGGTGACCTCGGTGGTAGCGGCTTTCCGTAAAGAAACTGACATTGCCATTGGTAACCTCATTGGGTCCAATATATTCAATATCCTTTCCATCTTAGGGATTACCAGTATTATCGAAGAGATCCGGGTAAACGATGTAATTATCCGATCAGATATGATCTGGATGCTCTTAGTCACATTTGTGGTATTTCCTATGATGCTGAGCCGGAGAAAGATTGATAAATTAGAGGGGTTCATCTTGCTAGGAATATACATCTACTATATTTATTCGGTGGTCGCTCCGGTTTAACCCCCCTTTTGATTGATTTAGTAACGTTGTATGAAGTTCCTTTACGTTTTTCCCCATCCCGATGATGAATCATTTGGCCCGGCCGGGGCCATGTACCACCAGTTACAACAGGGCCATGAAGTATACTTGCTGACCCTGACCCGAGGTGGAGCTACCAAACAAAGGCACCGCTTAGGGCTCAGTATTGATGAAATGGGCGAGGTCCGTTACCAGGAAATGCTAGCGGTAGAAAAAGTCCTGGGACTTACGGGAATGACGGTGCTCGATTTGCCGGATAGCGGCCTAAAGCATATGGACCCCAGGAAAATCGAACAGGTAATCACCACCCATATTGAAAAAATACAACCAGATATCCTGGTATCCTATCCGGTGCATGGGATCAGCGGTTTTCACGACCATCTGGTAATGCATGCCGTCGCCAAACAGGTATTCTTAACCTTACGCGATCATGGAGCTACTTATCTTAAACGGCTGGCTTTCTTCACAATTTTATACCAGGGCGATGGCTTTTTTAAGAAAGGAGACGATTTTATCATGAAGCAATCGCTACCAGAAGAAATTGATTGCTCAGTTTCTCTCAATGAAACAGATATTGAGGCCACAAAAGAGGCATTAGCTTGCTATAAAACGTATCAGGAAGTGATAAAGAAAGTCCAGGTTACAGAAGTGATCGGAGACTTTGTGCATTTTGAAATTTATAACGAGTCATTTGAGCACCCCCTGAATGATCTTACTGATCATCTACCTCAGTAATGTAAAAATGTGCCTGTAACTGCCAGAAAGAACCCAATTTCGAAACAGACGACAAGCCTCTTAAGCAAATCTTACCACTATAGAAATATCCATTCAAAGCTAAATGAGTCCCTCTTTTCTTGATAACTTAGGAAATGGACTGGATAACGCCGAAATACCAACAGTTTTGAAATGAGCTTCTGGATATATTCAATTTCTCCGAGAAATAAGCCCCGCTTCTTCTTTGCCGATATTGAATAACAACCGAGCTTTTGCTACTTTACCTTGATAATCATTTCACCATGCGAATTACCTACTACCTTTACCTATTGCTTCTGTGTGCCCTATGGTCTTGCCATTCAGATTCACCTCCATTTTCCAAAGAAGCCAGAGAAGCTCTTTCCACTTTTGAGCTGATCGATGGTTTCACCCTTGAACTTTTTGCTTCCGAACCACTGGTTACCGACCCGGTAGCCATGGAAATTGATGAAGAAGGACGATTGTATGTGGTAGAGATGCATGGTTATCCGCTCGATACCGAAGGCTCTGGTAAAATCAAGCTTTTATCCGACACTGATGGAGATGGGTTACCCGACCATAGCAGTATTTTTGCCGAAGGATTGATTTTACCCACCGGCATTATGCGCTGGAAACAGGGGGTATTGGTCACGGACGCTCCCGACCTCTGGTATCTGGCTGATACGACCGCCGATGGTGTAGCCGACATCAAAGAAAAAGTGCTTACCGGTTTTGCCCGATCCAACCCTCAGCACAACCTCAACAGCCCGGTGTACGGGCTGGACAACTGGATTTACCTGGCCCATGAAAGCACCGTATCCACCAAATTTTTTCACGATCAGTTTGGGGGTGAAGGCCAGAACATCACCTTTCCCTCCCACCCTGGCGCAAACTTACCGGTAAACGCTGACGGACGGAATGTGCGTTTTCGCCCGGACACCCACCAACTGGAAACACTGTCCGGTGAGTCACAATTTGGGCATACATTTGATGCTTGGGGGCACCAACTGCTGACCAGCAATGAAAATCACCTTTTTCACGAAGTAATGCCCGCTCGCTACTTTTCCCGAAACCCCAACCTGGCACTTCCAAGTGCTATGGCTTATATCCCGGCATATGGCCCGGGGGTCGAGGTCTATCCCATTACCCAAAATCCCGAGCACCAGCTACTCACCGATTTAGGAACTATCACCTCGGCCTGCGGAGTGACCTGGTATCAGGGTGGTCTGTTTCCTGAAGAATTTGAGCAGGTAACCTTTACCGCCGAACCGGTACATAATTTAATTCACACCGATGTTATCCACGATGATGGTGCTACATTCAAAGCTGAGCGAATGCTGGAAGAAAGCGAGTTCATGGCATCTACTGATAGCTGGTTTCGCCCGGTTAACTTCTATGTAGGGCCTGATGGTGCATTGTATGTAATAGATTATTACCGGCAGATTATCGAGCACCCCGAGTGGATGAGTGAGGAGGTAAACCAGTCAGGGGCACTCTACAATGGCACAAATCAGGGGCGTATCTACCGGGTTGTTCCTACAGGAAAAAAAACAGAGCCTTTTCTTAATCAACTATCTGTAAGTAAGACCTCAGATGAAGAGTTAGTCAATCTGCTCTCTCACCCTAACCTGTGGTGGCGTCGAACGGCCCAGCGATTGCTCATGGATCGTGCTTCAGAGGCCACCGTTGTGCCGCTAAAAGCCGTGGTTATGAATTGTACCTCCCCCAAAGCAAGAGTACACGCGCTTTGGAGCCTGGAGGGGCTGGGACACCTCACTCAGGAAGAAATTAGCACCGCCCTCAAAGATACCGAGCCAGGCATACGCGAAAATGCCATCAAATTAGCCGAATTACATCTTAATGAACATCCTGATCTCCTGTCCCAATTGATGCTTTTGCAGGATGACTCCGATCCGAAAGTCCGGTTTCAGTTATTATGTACCCTTGGTTCATCAGAAAACCCCAAAGCCCAATCAGTTTGTCAGGCTATTCTTCGACACGACTTAGCTGACACCTGGGTTCAGTATGCCGCTCTAAGTGCTTCCCAACCTGCCTCCACCTGGCTGGAGTTTGCTCAAGAATCACTAACCCATGAGCCCAATACAGTAGCGGCGGCTTTTATGCAGAAACTCGGTAACCAACTGGGGCGAAGTGGCCAACTTTCCTCCATCCAGGAAGTCATCCGGCTGACGGCCAAGGGTCGCGAGGATGCCAGCTGGTGGTGTGCGGCTTTCCTGGAAGGACTATCTCAAGGCATCACTCAACCTTTTCCTTCAACGGTAGCCCTGCAAACCGAGAAGTTACTTTTACTTGATAACCTTCGTGCCAATCGTCCGGAAAAAATCCGTAGAGCCAGTTTGCATGTGTTGTCACAATTAGGGGAGTTGCCGAAACAGGTGGTCAATCAAACTTTAGCCCAAGCTAATCAGGCGCTGAATGACACTTCGGCCGCTGAAGCCTGGCAACAGGATGCACTTACCTTTCTGGGAGTGGTATCCCCCGATCAATACCAGGATCAGTTCATGGCGGTGCTGACTCCCCAGCATTCTATCGCCCTGCAACATGAAGCGTTAAAAATGCTCAGCAAAACCCAGGGCATCACTCCCTGTAATTCACTGCTGGAGCGGTGGACCTCACTTACCCCTTCAATTCGAGAGCAGGCAGTTAATGTATTTATGAACAGTTATGACCGAATGCACATCCTGCTTGCAGCCGTTGAAAATAACCAAATTGATCAGTCGACGGTTGGCTGGCCACGCAGTGTTCACCTCATGAACCATGATGATGATGCTATCCGAACCAGTGCCCGTCGTATTTTCGCAGGTTCGAGTAGTGATGATCAGATAGAGCGCTACCAGCCTTATCTCACCAGTGAAGGAAATATTAGCGAGGGCGCATTGGTATTCCAGCAATCCTGCGCTGCCTGCCATCAGCTCAAAGGGCAACAGGGCACCGGATTTGGACCGGATTTATCTACCATTCGTAATCGTACCAAAGAGGCCATTTTACACGACATTGTATTGCCAAACCAATCAATTGCTGATGGGTATGAATTGTGGAAAGTGGCATTGAGTAATGGCAGCACACAAACCGGGATTATCGCTTCAGAAACCCCTTCATCCATCACCCTGGTTGATCTGGCTGGAAATAAAACAACGGTGGCCCGAAATTCCATAGAAAAGTTAGAAGCTCTTGAAAACTCAGCCATGCCCGATGGTCTAGCCAATCAAATTAACGAGGAGGCAATGAATGATTTACTGACTTTCCTTAAAGAAAATTAGGAGGCAGGATCAGGAAATTATTATGCATAGCACCGTGTTCTTGAGGTACGCATTTTTTTCTATCAGCTAATTTATCTCCCTTTATCATTCATGTTTACAGGAATTATTGAAACCGTAGGCGAAGTCGTCAATATTGTTGCCGAGGAAGAGAACAAACACTTTGAAATCTTCAGCACCATGGCGCATGAACTAAAAGTAGATCAAAGTGTATCCCACAACGGAGTATGCCTGACAGTAACAGAAGTGTTGGGCTCAACCTACAAAGTGACGGCTGTAAAAGAAACCCTTCAGCGGAGTAACATCGGAAATCTGACCAATGGGACCGCCGTGAACCTGGAACGCTGTATGCCAGCCAATGGGCGCTTTGATGGACATATTGTACAAGGACATGTTGACCAGACAGGCACCTGCCAATCTATAGAAGACCAGGCCGGAAGCTGGTTATTCCGTTTCTCGTATCAACCTGCCTCATCAGATTACCTGACCGTAGAAAAAGGATCGATCACCGTCAATGGGGTTAGCCTCACCTGTTTTGATACTTCTGACTCCAGTTTCAGTGTGGCCGTGATTCCCTACACTTTCGAGCACACCAACTTCCATGCATTACAACCAGGCAGCACGGTCAACCTTGAATTTGATGTCATTGGTAAATACATCAGCCGTATTCTTGGCAAACAAGCACCTGGGCGTTCGTGATCATTTTACTCTTTTCTACCGATACTTTTCGGGCAAAGTACGGAAGAGAGCAGGCTTCATTCTTTGATACGACTGATAAACCAACCAGGCCAGTACGACTCCAATGAATGCTCCGACCAGAATATCCAAGGGGTAATGTACGCCCATGTATATTCTGCTGTATGAAACAACAACTGCCCAAAGAAAGCCCCAAATAAAATAATGACTCCAACTGCGCAGAAATAGCCAGCAGGCAGTGGCTAATCCAAAGGCATTGGCAGCATGGGAAGAAGCAAACCCATACTTTCCGCCACACCCTTCTACCAAATGGACTAAAGATGCAATGGAAGGGTTGTGGCAGGGGCGCAAACGCTCGAAAAAGGGCTTCATCGCCCCGGAAGTTAGCTGATCGCAAAAAAGTATTACTATACCAAGTAACGCGCAAATCCTCACCCCTTCCCAACGAAACTTAAGAATTAAGGCTACCGCTAATAACAAATAGAAAGGAAACCAGGTGTATTTATTAGTCACCCAGGCCATCAGTTGATCTAAGAAGGGAGTATGGAAACTGTTTAACCACAGAAACCATTGCTGATCAACTTCCTGAATTGCTTCAATCATAGATGCGACTTCGTCTATCTCGATTAGCGTACGAAAATGCGCTCTACGAAGTTAGAAAAAGGCCAAGTAAATATAAATGGGATTGGAGACTGGCTTAAATTTACAAACCCAGTCCGTTTCGAAAGATAAACTGATCGTAAGCTGTACGGAATGCATCAACCGGAGATAATGCTATGGCGTATTCATAGCAGGTAAGCGCATCAGCCAGCAGGTTATTTTGCTCATAAAAAGAAGCCAGGATCAACTTATCCAACGCGCTTTCTTCTCCGGCAAATACCAGTTTGAGTTCCTGTAATTCCTGCTCAATAAGTGCCGATTCATCAGCAGTCATATGTTTGATGCCATAACTATTTGATTGCACATCTTTTTGCGCTTTCTTCTGAACACTCACAATGAGTAATCTTTCTGAAGCGATTGGCTCCTGATCAAAGTCAAGCCAAAGCTTGGTATCGTTAGCGTCTTTGACCATCAATACTTCATCAAACATATTCTTGAATACCACTTCGTAATCGTCCTGCATTTCTTCCTGATCTTTCCAGCGGAGCACCACCTCCGGACTAAATACATCTACTGAATTAGGCAAGAACATCTTCAACTTCCGGTTTTCAATAGAGCGGGTCGTCTCCTGTGCATTCACCCCACGATTATTCATTGATGCAATGTAGGCATCTGCGTATTTCTCAGCTACTTTAGAATTCTCGTGATTCATTCGCTGATGCAAGCGGGAAATTTCATAGGTGCCGGGTTTGCTAAAAGGCAGGGTCTTTCCACTCTTATGAACCAATCCTAAGTAAGCGCTTTTGGTAACTTTTACCAGATGAGTATCATTCAGTACTGTTCCAATTTCAATTGGTTGCCACTCTTCTGCGGAAACGGCCCGGTAATAAACTTCACCATCAGATGCAAGTACTTTAAATGAGTAATCGGAGTTTTGCCCAAAGGCAGTAGAAAAACTAAAAAAGCAGAAAAAGAAAATTAGTAGCTGATTATTCATAGGTGGAACCAGGTAATAGTCTCAGTAGGGTATTAATTACAAATAATTTATAATTAAACACATGTTAATTTTAGCGAAAGTATGAAATTAGAACGTACAGTAAAATAATTTAGATATATATTATACCCTCAAACCAAAATATTCTTATTATAGTTCAATTTAAAATCAGGGTTAGCTTGGTATATTACAACACAACCTGAAAATTGATCTTCAAAAGCAATGAGTGCGATAAGCGGTCAGGCCTGTTGGAAATCAGGACTTATAAAAAATCGTCAATCACAACGTAGACTTATGTCTTTAATTTACAAAAAAATCTAAAATTGCAGCTATGCTTTGTAAGATATTTGGTTTTTTTCCACAAATTTTAGTATTCATTATTTATGAAACGCAAACAGCTTGCCACTCAGCACTTTATAGATCAAATCCGCGCAGGCAACCGTTTTGCACTTAGTCAAGCTATTACCCTTACCGAGAGTCGGTTAGAAGCAGATCAGCGTAAAGCTAAAGAAATTATTGAGGCGCTGCTTCCTTCAACTGGCCATTCCATTCGCGTGGGTATCACTGGCGTTCCTGGAGTTGGGAAAAGTACGCTTATTGATCAGTTTGGGGTATATCTGATCCGGCAACAGCAGCGGGTTGCCGTGCTGAGCATTGATCCGAGCAGTCAAAAGTCTAAGGGTAGTATACTGGGGGACAAAACCCGCATGAGCCAGCTCAGTGCGCTTCCTCAGGCCTATATTCGCCCTACTGCCACCGGAAGTCATCTGGGGGGTGTAGCCCAGCAAACCCGGGAAACAATCTTACTATGTGAGGCTGCGGGGTATAATATTATCATCGTCGAAACTGTTGGGGTTGGCCAGTCTGAAACCATGGTACGCAACATGACAGATTTTTTCCTTTTGCTTATGCTGGCCGGAGCCGGAGATGAACTACAGGGAATGAAACGGGGCATTATGGAAATGGCTGATGCACTGGCCATTAATAAAGCGGATGGCAGTAATCTAACGGCTGCTCAGCAAGCCCAACAGGATTATCAACAGGCATTACACCTTTTTCCGCCTGTACAGAACAAGCTTAATCCCAAAGTTTTTACCTGCTCGGCACTTGAAAATCGAGGCTTAGAAGAGATTTGGGTGTTTATTCAGCAATTTATTCAACAAGCCAAAAAGACCCATTATTTTTCAAAGCAACGCCAGGAGCAACAACTGGGCTGGCTGCATGAATTGATCAACCTACAGCTTTCCCAGAATTTCTTTCAACATGCAACTATCAAACACCAGTTACCCAGCCTCGAGCAGGCCGTAATACAAGGTGAGATGACTGCGAGAGAAGCGGCCGAACGGTTATTAAAAGCTTTTAATACTTAGCGAAAGCCGTTATAATAAAGATATTACATCAACTCCCTTTTCAACCTGTTCCGGTGTCGGCATATGTTCAGCAAACATCAGATGCTCAATCGCTGCCATAGCTTTGTCACGATTCACGCCCAACACGGCTACTATCTTTTCATCTTTGACATAATACGCCATGAAATCCTGTTCTTCTACCGAGCCATCGTATATAATGCGATCAAAATCCTTCGTATGGCCTAAATACCTGAAATTCGTGCCTTGCTGGGCTGTCCAGAAGAAAGGAACACTTTGGTAGGCCTGCTCTTTGCCGGCCATATTATACCCGGCCAGGCGACCTTGCTGACAAGCCACCCGCCAATGTTCAATCCGGGTAGGCTTACCTCGGTAAGGAAATTGGGCAATATCACCCGCAGCATATACATCTTCCATAGCCATTAAATATTCATTGACCGGCACCCCACCATCATCAGCCAGATCAACTCCCTGAAGGAAATCGGTTGCTGGTTTTACACCAATGCCTACCACGACCAGGTCAGTTGAGATTGCCTTCCCATTTTCCAGTAATACGGTTTCTACCAATCCGTTTTTCCCATTAAATTCCCGCACTTTGGTTTCCAGTTCGAAATGAACTCCATTTTCGTCGTGCAATTTTCGGATAAGCTTTCCTACCGGTTCTCCCCAACGGCTGGCAAAAGGTATGGCTTCTGGCGCAACAACTGTCACCTCGCAATTAAGCTTCTGTAAGCTCATAGCAGCCTCTAAACCAATAAATGAACTGCCCACTACAGTTACCTTCCTGGCTGATTTAGCAGCCTCTTTAATCGTGCGGCTATCACTGAGCGAACGAAGTGTGTAGACTCCTTTGAGGTTGGCACCCGATACGGGTAATGTGTTGACTTTACCTCCGGTACACAGCAGTACTTTATCGTATCGAATAGAATCATCATCTGTAAAAACAATTTTTTTGCCCTGAGTATCAACCGTAGCAACTTCTTTGGCTAACCACTCAATCTCGTGCTGAGTATAAAAATCGCTGGATCGTAAGGGCATCCATTCATCAGGGGCTTCATCCTGCAAGTACTCTTTGCTAGCATTCGGGCGATCATAGGGTATATCTTCATCCGCGCTGATCATGATAATACGACCGGTGTAGCCTGCTTCTCGCATGGCTTCTACGGCATATGCAGCTGCGGCACCGCCGCCCACGACCGCATAAACCTGTGCATTAGCCGTATCTCGCTCGACGAAAGCAGGCGTGATTCGATCAGGTGCATCTTTAGGGACTTTTACATATATCTGTTCATTTTCCACCCGAACTTCAAAGGCAGGAAGATTATCCATACCCGGAGGCTCACATTGTTTTCCCTGCCGCAGGTGAAAGCAGGCATGGTGCCAGGGGCAAATCACCCGGTCGCCGTGCAGTGCTCCGTCCACCAGCGGGGCTCCGTAATGTGTGCAGTACGCAGATACAGCATAATATTGGTTGTCGATGCAGGCCAGCAAGACATCCGTCTCACCTACTGCCACTTGCTTCATGTCACCTTCCCGGAGATCCCGGGTAGTAGCGACGGCTTCTTCTTGGTAAGTCATATTAAAAAATAGGTTGAATAACTTCCAGGATAGAACCTGCCTGTGGGCAAACTGTTTCTAAAAAGAGATGATTGACAACTCGTTTTCGTAGACTCTGTACACCCGATACTGTTCATTGGTTTCTGAATACAACAAGCCAATTTCGTTTGTACTTTCAATGGGACGGTCGTTTTGCAGTTTCCCGGTTTCGTCGAAGAGGTAGGTAAACTCCTGGATTTTATCGGTAATTGCAACCACCTGGTTTTCTGCCCCAAAGTCATAATACTGCACTGATAATTCATCTCTAGAAAGAGCACCGGGAGTAAAATAAGACTGTTCAAACAATACTTTCCCCCTTGCGTCTAAAATGCTCAAACGCTGATTGTCCTGACGGGCCAGAATAAACGTTTTACCCAACCGGTCGGGACTCAGTAAAAACTGCGAAGCCGGCGAGGCCCGGAAAAGCTGTTCACGCATTAAAAAATTTCCCTCCAGATTTACGGAGAGCAATTCGCCAATATCAGTGATGGTAGTGAGTTTGGTTTCGGCAAAGTTATTTCCGACCTCCACAAAAATCGGGTTATGACAGGATTGTTCCCATTTCATGGGGAAGCCAGGATATTCTTCTCCCCGACGGTTAAAGGCGTGCAACAGTCCATCCTCCTGCAATGCGATGATGCAATCCTTACCCCTTACCCGCACATGCTGGGGGGCTTCTGCCAAGGGCACGGTCAACGGTAACGGATTCCAACCCGGTAAATTCTCCCGATCCTGGTTGTACATCCACAATTTTCCGTCCTGGTCAGTTACCAAAAACCGATAGTCGCGACTTTGGTCGTAATCAAACACCGAAAAGTACTGGATTTGTACTCCAGAGGGTAGATAGAGGGGAAATCCAGGTACATAAGAGCCCGTTCTATCTATCAGATGTAAAGCCGAATCAGAAGGAAAAAGGTATTGTAACTTATTATTCCGATAATAATCGATTTGGAAAACATCTCCCCGAATGGTTGCCCCCAGTGAATCCAACCAAATAATGGACTGATCAGACATGTCTGCCAATTGCACATTGTTTGCCTGATCCTGCACCAGCACTTCTAACTGCTGATTGGTATGGTTTCGCACCACAAAAGGTTTAGAAATCAATGTTGTGTCTAATAACAATTGTTCTACGGTGGAAAATCCCTGGGCGGCAACAGTACCGGATTGAGATTGGTAAGTCAGCGCAATACTGCTGTAGTATTCATCCTCCACCGGGCTAAACTGCACGGCTACTTTCTCCAGTTGTCGAAGCGTAGTTTTGTGCGCTTGCGCCCAGCCAGCCCATTTCGGTGATAACTGCCCCTCCCATTGCTCCCAGTACCGGGGAAGATTCAGAACAATACTGAAGGTTGCCGGATCTAATGAACGTTCCAGAAAGCGGGCCTGCCGCACTGACTTGCTCCAGGTATTTTCAGTACGCTGGTCGGAGATCAGCCTCTTTAAGGCACTGACAGAATTTGACATGACCAGAAAGGAGGTGTCCTGAAACCAAAAGCATTCGGAAAACGGCTGATGCTCCTGCTCCCCAAATTCACCGAGGAGGAGCGCCGGCAAGGTTGGGTCATTAAAATTGCGAATGGTGTATCCGGCAAATATTTCGCGAAACGAGAGCGAATCATCCTGATCCTGAAACGACTGAAGCGCATTCTCCATACTCGCCAAATCTTCAATTTCAACCACGATCAGCTTATCGGCAGGAGCCGTGGCATTGGCTTCCAGTGCCATCACCCCTATTTCGCTTCCGGCCCAGGCAAACCATTCGGTTAAAGTTTTTCCGGTTTTTTCCTCAAACTGCCGATGTAACTGCTGAAACACCACTGAATCGGGACCATATTGGTTGCGAAATTGGGTATACTGATCGGCCCAGGTTTGAACATTTGTAAAGCCAAACTGATAAAAACTCGCCGTCCGGCTGGGCAGGTAGTTGCTCAGTTGAAAGGGGCGGGCCGTTTGTTTATTGAAAGAAGAAAGATAATATTGGCCTTGGTCCTGCGCGGAGGGCCCACCAATTTCGCTAAAACCATTCAGTAGCCACTGATCTTCTTCAATAGTAAGATCCAGCAACATCGTACGGCAAAACGCATCCCGGATCGTCATTCTCTTATTCGGTGCCGCTGAGCTAAAAACGGAAAACAAACCTCCTAACTGTCGACCGTTGACATAAAGGTCTCCCTGATCGCGTTGGGAAAGCGTATTTTGGAACAAGGCCTGCCGCCAGGAATTTTCAGCAACTTCTGCTGGCGGGCTACGGCGGATCTGATCTTCCACCAGAAAAGGAGTGAAGCTTCCCATCAGAAAGTTTTCTATTGCTATCCAGGAAAAACGGGCGTTCGAAGGAGTATATACCCATTCCTTAATGGTCACACCCTGATATTGCCGCTGCTCAATCTGCCAATCGGAAGATTGCTGCACTTTTATTTCTACTGCTTGCCAGAAGCCGGCATCTGCTGTTTTGTTTGCCTGCACATAAAACGAAAAGCCCAAGTCATCGTTACCGGTAATCTGGCTAGTGACATAACATGAACGACCGGCTAACCAGGACGTCAGTTCTGCAATACTATCAAGCGATGGAATACTCTCCACAACTGGTTGTACATCGGGCAAGGTAGACAGTGCCCGCCCAAGGGGGGTTGCCTGCATCCTGCCCCAGTCCGCAGGCAACTGGTCAGAATGGTACACCCATAAAGCGTCTTCGGGTATCAACTGACTTACCGGGACAGGCTCGTCTTCAGCAATATAGCGCCAATAAGCGTATATTCCGGCACCTAAGAGTAGCAGTGCCCCAATGACATAACTTAGTTTTTGTAACACACCTGTCCTGTTTGCTCATACAAAACTATTGAATTTACGCGAAAGAGGAGCGTTGTCAGACTGATTTATGCATAGGCAACCAAGGATTGCATCAGCAGAAACGCTCAATCCTCTTTGTTATAGGCGCTTAGCGACAACAGACACCGCTTTGATAAGCAAGATGTCTGTTTGAATTTAGAAATGATCGCCAGAAAATCAGGCTTTTTTGGTGGGTTGAAATTGATTAGGCAACATAATGGTAAAGGTTGTCCCATGATTAGGCTGAGATTTCAGGTTGATCGTTCCCTTAAGCTTCTCCACCGTCTCTCGAACAATATATAACCCTAAACCTGAACCTTCGCTTCGGTCAGTAGCTCGATAAAACATTTCAAAAATATGGGGAAGATGCTCTTCGGCAATTCCTTCACCATTGTCTGATATTTTGATGTGAGCCCGCTTTCGGTTGGTCGATATTTCAATTTTAATACGAGATTTTCGTACTCCGTAGCGACGATATTTAAAAGCGTTGGAAATGATATTATTGAGGATGACCCGAACCTGGGTAAGATCGGAGACGAAGGGAACCGGTTGACTGATCCGGGTGCTTACTTCCAGATTTTTATTATTACCAATATGGAAGAAACTCCCTATCGCTTTCTCCACTTCCAACATAAAGTTCATTTTTACCAGCGGGCGCCGTTCGGGTCGGTTAGAGCGGGAAATACTGAGCAGATCCACCAGAAAGGCATCCAGTCGCTTGATACTTCCCTCAATCAGTTCTACAAACTTATCCCGTTCCTTTTCATTGGTTTCAGTCCGAAGCAGGGTAATCAGGCCTTGCATGGAGCGCAGCGGGGCTCGCAAATCATGGGAAGCATGATATACAAAATTGTCCAATCCTATATTGACTTTTTGCAGGGTCTGTATTTGTAACTGAAGGGTGGAAATATCCTGGGCAAACACCACAATGTGATCATCCGTCCGGTGCGCTGAAAAAAGAAACCAGACCTTTCCTGCCAAGATCTCGAGTACCTGATTCAATACATCTCCTTGCTGATTGACCTCCTGAATAAATGATAGCCATTCGGGGGCCCGCTGCCACCGAATATTGGTCAGATCTTCATCCTGCTGCATACCCACCAAATCCAAGGCTTTGGCATTTGCCGCCATAATAGAACCTGTCTGAGACTCTACATAGAAAACGCCTACCGGAATATTATCAAAACCCAAAGCTTGCATAGCAGACTCAGCGTAATTTCCTTCCTTTGAAAAAGTCAATATTATCTTTCCACCATCGGAATGATGATCCATCCGCGCTTCCATCTGAATGGTTTTCTCTTCCCCTCGATTGTCTATTTGAAAAACGGTTTCCAGCCGCTGAATTTCTCCACTCTCAAGCCATAAAATTGACTTTTGGAAGCGGTTATCTTTATTCTGAAAGGTCCAGTAAATGTGGCGAAGGGGCAACGTAATAAAGCGAGGAACATGTCCTGCATAAAACTGTACGTAGGCCTGATCCTCATCCAGTTTCCAGGATATACTGGCAATAGCTGGTAAGCGCTGCATCAGATACTGCTCCCAAGTTTCCTGAGCCTCCTTATTGTCGTAACGATCCTGGCGGATAACGGTCGTCGGTTTAGACAACTCAGGTTGATTTCTTGTCATGGAAGTATCAAACGAATAATATGGACATTGGATGTAGTAGCACAAAAGTAAGCGAATATTTTGGAATGATGCAATTAATTACCTGAAAGATAACATAAAATGTGCATACCAATACATTATATATCGGATTAGGAATACCTCATTCCCGATATGTCCAATTTCGGGTAAGACACCATACCTTGATGTTGGGGTGGGTCAGCAGTTAGTGCAGATATACACCTTCGTTTTCACTATCGAAAACAACTTCTATATGTTCCGGGAGGGTGGTAGACAGTTCCAGCCCAGTGTAGCTGGCCATGACGGGAAACTGAATATGGCTACGGTTAACCAGCACTGCTATTTCCAGTTTTTTGATGGGTTGTTCCAGAAAAGGCGACATGCAGTAGGCTAATGTCCGCCCGGTATTGAGCACATCATCCACCAGAATAATGCACTGATCTTCAAAATCAGTAGTGGGCACATTGAAAACCACCTGGGATTGCTTAGCAGTAAACTTTTCAATGGTTACTTCTACCAGGGTCAGGGTATTTTTTTCCATTGAGAAGTGGCTAATCTCGTCTAGTTGGCTGCAAATGCGTTCCGCCAGGCGATATCCTCGGTCCAGAACACCAGCAATCAACAGCCGATTCTGATCAAAATTACGCTCATATATTTCGTACGCAATACGCTTTACTTTTTGCGTAATCTGTCCGGGAGTAAGGAGCAATCGTGAGGAGGATACTTGCGTCATGAGAAAAACATTCAGAAAGAAAGGATGGCCGCATCACACGGCCATGCCGATATTATACCCGTACCTGATCCGTCTCTTCCGGGATAGGCAGCGATTTGCTATCCTTAAAGGTGGATAAGATTACCAGGGATTGCAAGCTGTCGACCACCTGTACTTCGTTCACTTTATCCAGCATCAGTTGCTGATACGAAGCGATATCTTTAGCGATCACTCGTAGAATAAAATCACTGGTACCTGTTACGTGGTGGCATTCTATTACTTCGTCAATCTTGTTAATTGCGTTAATAAAAGCCCTAATACTTTCTTTGTCGTGGCCGGTGAGTTTAATCATCACAAAAGTGCTAATTCCCAGTCCTATTTTGGCCGTGTTCAGTTTTGCATGATAGCTGTCTATCACTCCTAAGGTTTCCAGTTTTTTTACCCGCTCCAGCGTTGGTGCCGGGGATAAACCGATCTCTTTGGAAAGCTGTGCATTGGTGATTTTTGCGTTTTTCTGAAGTATGTCAAGTATCTTACGGTCGATCTTGTCAAGTTTTGGGTGTAATGCCATGAATCTGATTAGTTAAAAAATCCTGGTAAATATAGCCGAAATAACGAAAAATTAACGAACAGATTGATAAAAATTGTAGCAAGATTACTGCTTTATCAAAATATTCTTGGGCAAAAAGCCAAATTTGTTGAATTTAACGTCAGAAAAGGCATCAGGGATTCACAATAATTCGGCGAACCACCTTCTGCCCCAGGGCACTGACTTCTACCGTATACACGCCTGATGGAGTCTGGGACACATCCAGCGAGAAGGAATTGAGTCCTTGATGCGCCTCTGAAATAAGCTGGGATGACATTAACTCTCCCGTAGCACTGATCAGTTTCACTCGAATCTCACCCGGTGCTTCCAGCAAAATAGAAAGAGCCACTGCCTCACGGGCGGGATTAGGGAAAGGCGCTTCTACCAGTAAAGGAGCATTCAGCGTAATACATACGCGGTTATTGTCCAGCGATACCTCTGCCATTTCACTTTTCACAGTATCAATCGTAGCTGAAATACAGATATAGTCCACCGGATGCTGCTGGTTGCGCACTGCTGATAAGGAAGTTTGTAACGGATAGGATAGGCGCTCTCCGGGCAGTAGCGGCCCTTCAATTTGCTCGTTCAATGAAACCACATCTCCTAACGTAACCAGCACATTAATCGCATCCACCGCCAAAGTACCCTGATTACGTACCAGCAATACCAATTGTCCCGGCTGTGCCGCACCTTCAACCACGGTGAGTTCTTCCAGCACGATATCCAGGGTAGGATTGACTACTTCGATGATTTTCCGGGTGGTATCGGCACAACCAATCGCATTTTGCACAATCAACGCTATCTCATAGGTTCCCAGTGCATCCAGGGTAAACACCGGAGCATTTTCCTCCGACACCACCTCCCCGTTGATCTCCCAAAGCGATTGGGTATAACCCGAAGAAAGATTTGTGGTATTGACGATCAGCGGTGCACCACCTGATAGTTGTGGCACATCAAACGCCGCCACCGGAGATTCCAGAATTGTCAGCGTACTATCGAAAGAAAAAGTACAGCCGTCCGCGGTTTCCACCGTAAGTGTGATAGGATACTCTCCTGCTTCGGAAAACACCACGGAGGGGGATTGTTCAAACACCGACCCAACAGTAGGAACCTGCCACATATACTGCTTCAAATCCCAACCATTAAGCTGCGTTTCATTCCTTAGCATAAGTGCCTCACCCACACATCCGGAAGCAGCCTCAAACTGTACTACGGGAAGCTTATTCACCACCAAAGACTGGCTGATAGTGGCATTACAACCCGATGAGGCAAAGGTCGTCAGTGATACGTCATAAGTTCCGGGCTCGGTAAAAGCGTAGGTGACTGATTCCTCTACAAAATTTTCTCCATTGATGGTCCACAACCACTGGGTAATCTGATCACCGTCAGCAACAGTAGACGTATCTGCAAACTGATACAGTATCGGATCAGTAGAATTAGGACAAACCCGAGTGGCGGTAAAGCCCGGAGTCACGGATGTTTCTACCGTAATGGTCTGGGTAGCCGAAGCGGCACACCCCCCACTCGACTGGGTGGTAAGCTCCACGGTATACGTTCCCGGGTTCGTAAAGGTATAGTTAGGATTCCGGATATCAGAAGTTCCCACACCATCCCCAAAATCCCACTGCCAGGCGACAATATTGGCATTATTGCCAGCGGTAGTCGTATCAGTAAATTGGGTAATGGCCCCCACGCAAGCCACATCCGAAGAAAAGCCCACCGTTGGTTGTTCGAATACTGTAACGGTCTGCGACATCACATTGGCACATCCCAGGCTGGTATTGGCAGTCAGTGAAATATCGTAGATGCCAGATTCGGGAAAGGTATAGGTGATTGTTTCGGCGGAGGTGGTTTCCAGGGTTCCTCCATCCCCGAAACTCCACTGATAACCGGTAATATTATCGCCACTGGTTTGGTTTTCTAAGGTAATCACTTCACCGGCACATAGCTGAGGCGGCAGCGTAAATGCTACAGTCGGCCCCTGTGCCACATTGACGGTCGTTTCATAAGTTTCCGTACAACCCGGAATGCTGGCATCCAGCCGCAAAGTTTTGTTGCCTCCTTCTGCAAAAACGATATCAGGATTTTCTACTTCAGAAACAAGTTCATCATCTACAAACCACTGATAGGTAATAATGTCATCGGCTCCCTGGGTATTGGTAAGGTTCGTAAGTGAAACCGCTCCATTGGTACAGATTTGTCCGGAAGGAAGGGAAAAGTTTGGATTGGGAGGATCGTAGATGGTAATTTCTTGGGTGACGCGTTGTCCACAGCCATTTTCGGATTCTACTTCGAGCGTAACTTCGTAAGTACCAGGCGCGGGAAAGTCATAGGTAGTAATCTCGCCAGTGCGGGCGTCTCCGTTGATGATCCAATTATAACTTAATACTGAGCTTTCAGTAAGGCCTTCAAATTCAGTTGAAACGCTTGCACATTGATTATCATAACTGAAATCGATCTCAGGCGACTGAGATTCAAGCACTTCAACTGAGTCCAGCCCCACAGAAGCAGAACCATTTTCATTCACTGTTTCTACAAAAACATGGTGCATCCCTGACTGGTTGTAGCGAATATTAGACGGCTCTGATTCTATACTATATCCGATGGAAGCACTGCATTCCTGAGGAAATCTTATTTGAAACAATTCACCCTTTTTGTCATTAATTACATAGCCGTACCACTCCCCTTTGTCTTTCAGAAAAGAAAGGTCATACCCAACACCAAATCCACTCCCAATCTGATCAACAGTTGTATTATCAATAGTAGCTAAAATATCATTTCCCAAAATAGCGCGATACAGGCTACCACCTATTGTATTTACCAACATTATGTAATTTTCCGCTTCTCTCACTAATTGAATGCTGGTAGGCTTATTATTTCCAAACACATTTCCTGCAACTTCTTCTACAGAAGCTGGCTCTTTAAAAACAGAGCTTCCAAAAGACAATCGAAGTATTTTTTTATTATTGAGCGATGCCGCAAAACCAAACCATTCACCACAGACATTAATTAATTCCAAATCCATTAAGGTACTAAAGCCACTCAATGTTCCCGATTGAAATCGATCACTTGCGATTGGTTTATCAACGAAATCATCAGGTAAATTTACAATGCTAAGTGTAGCATTGGCATTGGTAACTATTGCAATGACACTATCGGGTGTAACAGCTACTTCTAAAAAAGAATTACCAGCCCCGATATTAGTTACCCATTCTTCAGCAGATGGGGTATTCGATAAGCTATTGCCAAAAGTAAGCAATACAATATTCTTGTCAGCCCAATTATGGACCAACCCATACCAGACGCCGTTCCGTTTAAAAACCTGAATCGATGCTGGCTGATTAAAAAGACTTTGAATATTGCCAAGGTTTATCACTGAAGTTGGAGGTTGTTCTACTCCAGCACCAAAAAAAAACCTAATTATGGAATTGTTATCACGACTAGTGGCAAAACCATACCACCCTGCTTCATCTTCAACCAAAACCGTTCCTAACGAACGGTCAGAATCCACTAAAGAAGCAACTTGTAAAGCAGAGGGTGCCTCTTCTGTAATACTCCCTGGACAAAAATCCCAGAGGTAACTCAGATTATTTGGCGAAACTGCTAAATTAAAGTTTTCATTCAGACATACTGTTTCTTTTGAAAAAGTAATATCCAGCGCTGGGCATTGAGCCCACAGCAAATTCACTGCGCTTCCAAAGTAGAAAAAGAGGGAAACAAAGACATGTCTACCACTTTTATCGAATCTCCATACTTTGAAATGCCTTGAAAACATGTAGTACACTAATTTGATTGATATCTTCTTTAGATCCTCGATAATAATCACTGACTAAACTTTCATAATCAGACTCAAGTCTTTCGGTCAGTTTAGGTGGATACAGTGTAGTGACTTTTTTAGTCATTTTTGGGGGATAAGGATTGAATCTCCCAAAATGATTGCCATTGGATAAACATATGGCAGGAGTATCTACTGCTACTGCAATATGAACAGGACTACTTTCATTTGCTATAACAATTTTAGCAGAAGCAATGAGATTAACTAGCTCAATTAAAGTGGTTTCCCCACATCTGTCATAAATATTGTTTTTATTTTTCATCCGCTCTATAATCACTCCCGCATGCACCTTATCGCTCTTACTTCCACAAAGCACAACATCTACGGCAACTTCCTCAACAATTTTATCACATAGTACCGCAAAGTTACATGGCGACCATTGCCGGAACTTCGCGCCTGCCCCAGGACATACAACCACGGCATTCAATTTCCGACTTTTAACAGGAATGAAAGGTTTATCAAAATATGACGTTTGTTCATCAAGTACTTTATCGATAAAAACACGGTTTTTTTCGTATTCAAACAGCACGTTAGATGTTCCTGTAACAATATGTGTATAATAAGCATCGCCCAGTACTTTTTGATTGGGTGAGATATTAAAATCATCCCCCTGGCTTCCGGTTTTTTTCCCGGAGCGAATTTTTTTTACCAGGTCATCTTCAATATAAAAGCGCCGGGAATGAGTCGGAGATATGACTTCACCATAATAATGTATTTTTAATCGGAAAACACACCATAAGCGATAGGCTCTACTTCTAGAAAACCTGGGGATATCCATCCAGATAAATGAATCTATAAATTCTTTATCATATTCCTCTGCAAGGTTTCTCCATAGCCTGTTGCCACAAAGTGTGATGTGATGATTATTATATTTATCTGACTTTCTGATGAACTCCAGATAATTCCTGAATAAGATATAATCACCTATTGCATCAAGTTTTACTATAATCAGTTTATTTCTACCTCTAAAAAGCTTTTTTAAATAGTGCATTTTAACAATTCAGCCGTTTGGAAAAGCGCTCATATAATGATCAAAGGCTTTATGCTTAATCGTGGTAAATCGATCCTTATAATTATCTGCCCCCTGGTTAAAATAATCATACGTTTCCATCAGCTTTTCTTCGGTAGCATCCTCTACATACACCACCGGGTTTTCAATTTCCTTAGCCATAGATGCTCGAGTGTCAGCGCCAATAATCAGGCTGGGTTTTCCATAGCTAGACAATTGATAAGCCGCATGGATCCTGTTCATAAACCCAAATTTAGCCTTTGCATAGAACTTCATATAGTCCAGATAGTTCGCCGAAAAAAATATCTCAGCCTCAGGGTCTATCTCCTTCGCCTCATCAACTTCTTTTTGGTTATGGCAGGAAAAAATAACTCGCTCATATTTTTTAAGCCTATGGTAAAACTTGCGGAATTCATTTTGCCACTTAGAAAAATCTATAGACTGGCCAAATGTAAAATGCCCACCACCTGACATATAATTTACTACAACATACTCATTACCATTATCCTGCAACCGGTATTCATCAATGGCAAATATGGAAGAGCAAGGGATTAGATAGGAAGATAGATCCAAATACCCCAATACATTTTGCGCAAGCTGATCCCGAACCGTGGTAACCGTGCATAACGAATGAAACTCTTTAATATAATCACACACAACAGGAGATTGCAAGAATTCTTTCCCATCAGAATAATACGTCTGACAGGTACCAGCTGCTACATTAAAAAGCTGCCCTCTGCTCTTTTTCTTATACCTCCATTGTATTAAGGGTTTATACCATTCATTACCTCGTACACAATCGGTAATTCCCTCATGATACCAATAAACCGGAGCACCGCTCTGTACTACAATATCAGCGGATAGTATTTTATCAGAAGTGATCCAAAGCGGCAACCTTTTGTCCCAGCGTTCAGACTGACGCAAGGACCTAACCTTTTCGAACCCATTACGGGAGGTAATGGGTGAATGCTTATGAATATTTGAGAATTGAATATTTGTTCCTTTAAATCGCTCACGGAGTAGAAACTTTAGTCCTTCTCGAATAAAATCATCCCCCACATTGTGATTAACTGTTGTTATAAATGATATTTTCACCTCTATGATTTTTTTGCAATTGCAATAAAGTTCGTACCAGCTCTTTCCGTCTTTATCCCAGAAAAACCGATTTCCATTAAATCATTCTTCATCCGATCCATAGACCACCCGTATTTATGGCAAAAATACTGCGGATACACTTTTCTTGATTTATCCATCTCAGCATCTACCCCCTGCGGCACATCCTGCCCACCAAAAAGTAGCGTGAGCTTTGTTTCAATATCTAACCTTTTATTAGAAATAATAAACTCACAATCAGGCACCCTGATTTCGCAATGACCACCTGATTGTAATATCGTAAAGAAGTCCTTCAGAATATTGTACGCTTCCCAATGGTAATGATGTTCTATGATATCATTGGCAAGAATAAAACTGATACTATCAGGTTGAAAAAATTCCGTCAGGCTTTGCTTACTAATGTCTATAATTTTATCAACCTTTAGTAAACTTTCACTTCCGTCTATATTGATAAACCCTTCCCTATAATCGGTGCCGCATCCAATATTTAAACTGATCTCTTTCATAACAGGTTTTTAGTTTAGCTTTTTTACGATTCTTGCAGGGTTACCAGCAGCAATAATATCACCAGGCAAGCTATTGGTTACTACACTGCCAGCAGCAACAATCGATCGGTCACCGATGGTCACTCCTTTTAAGATAATTGAGCGATAACCTATCCAACAGTCGTTTCCTATATGAACAGGACGTTCAGTAACCTGACTAAAGTCTTTATCCATTTTCGGGTTCCCGATGTGTCTCGCAATGGCTAGGTCAATATCATTCCTTCTTGCCAGATAGTCTATCGCATGAGAATTATGATCCTGAATCAGGCATTGTTCAGCTATTAACACATTACTCCCTATTGAAATAGATTTTCGCGCATTCAGGGTTGAAGAAAAGCCCAAGAATGAATTACCACCTATTTCTATTTTAGATTCGCTCCTCTCTAACACAATACTTCCATTTATTAAACACTTGTCTCCTATGGATAAGACTCCTCCTCCATACATACTAACAACTTTAGCGCTCGGAGAAAAAAAAGAAGTGCTGAAGATGGCATCAAGTGTTTTCTCATTTAAGTTTCCGGACAAAAACACTTCATAGAATCGAAGCAGAGAGCCCAAGCGACTCCTTTTCTGTTTAAGTTTTAGGATGTGAGGTTCTTTTGTACCTTTCCAAACTTTCATTACCATTTGGTTAGTAAACGTTCCAATAATTCACTGAAAGGATTTTTTTTTCTAACGACCTGTGGTTGCAAATGTATTTTATCATATTCCTCATCCCGAATAATTGCTATTGGCTCCTTTAAAGGAAAGGTAATCGTATTAGCACGAAGATTTGCCCATATGTGATCTTTGTCAGTAGTATGGGTCGCCCCTTCTCCGAAACCAATATTCTCTATCAAATTCATTGATGGAACCACACTTAGTCCATCATGAATTAGTTTTGCAAAAGTCCATTGCAGATCCCACGTATCTATTTCTTTTTTATACAATTTATCATACAGCTTGATTCTTGAAAGATATTGCTCTTTTGTGAAATATTTTGATATGTGCTCTCTTACTTCTGTACTTTGCCACTGTAATATATCAAAATCATATTGTTGCCAGGCCCTTTTCCATGTTGCCCAGCCCCATATTCCCCCGAAATGAGAGAAATGGTAGGATTGAAAAGGTTCTTTCCAGGTACCACACACATTAAAACCAGAAATTTGCATTACTTGTGGTACGTGCCGGTATTTAGAAAGTAAAGTCTGGCAAAAAGTAAAAAAGCTCTCATCTGGCAGGGTATCGTCCTCGAGAATAATTCCTTCCTCCACAATATTAAAAAACCAGTCAAGCGCGCTGCTTACGGCCTTTCCGCACCCTAAATTCACTTCGCTGAAAAGAGTTTTCACCTCACAATCCCAATCTACAGCCAAGACAATTTCTCTGACCTGTTTACATTGAACTTCATCTGCCAAATGTCCGCCGCGTGGACCGTCAGCAGCAATGAAAAGCCGTCTCGGTTGCGCTTCCCGGATTCGAGAAAACACTTGTCTTGTGACCTCTGGTCTGTTAAATACCAAAAAAAGCAATGGGGTTTCTAACATGGAGCGAAATTACTGTTACGAACCATACAATAGCAAAGAAGGTAAGGAAATCGGCAAAAAAGCAATAAGAACCATGGGGTGTACCACGCTCGTATATACTTCATAGTATCTTGCTACTGCCGCTTCGAGATGAAAGAATTTTTTTGCTCCAGTCCTGATTGATGCTGATGAGGAGTCGGTCCAGGCCAATACTTGTTTGCCAGCCTCCTGATATTTAATTAAGGTGAATTCTTTAATCAAATATCCGCAGTTAGCAGCTTCTATGATCTGGTCAGTATCACCAATATTACTATTAACAATCATTGGAATCCCCATACTCATAATCTCTCCCATTTTGGTAGCTGAAGATGCTTGCTTGGAAAATACTGGCTTGATAAAGAATATGGACCAGTTGCTCAGGCTAAGGTACAACGGAACTTCCCGTCGGGAAGCCGGAGTAACCACAATCTTATCCATATTAATATGATGTTTCTTACAGATCTGACAAATTTCGTCCGGCGAGTCTTTGGTGATAAACAGAAAAAGGGCATTGGGCTGAGACTCCAGAAGCTGCTTGTAAAAGCATAACATCTCTTCAACCATATACCACGTACCTAATGATCCTAAATAAGAAAGGATGAAGGCATCAGCCGGTATATTAAGGGCTTTTCGCAAGGCTTCCTGATCAGATTCCGCGATTTTACCGGGATCAAATAGTGCAGTATCCACGCAGCAGGGAATGACCTGAATGGGAATGGGTTGATTGCCAACCCCTTCCCAGTGATGAATAATATCTTTGGCTTTATGGGTTAATGTAATGGTATAATCGGCTGTATTGAGCAGCTGTTCTTCCTTCCGCTTGAAGTATTGGTAAATGATTTTATAGACTGGGTTTTTAAGATTCCAGAGACCGCATTCCACCCGTTCGTCAGCCCAGAACCCTCGCATGTCAAAAATGAACTTCGTTTTAAATGCACGCTTCATAGACATGCCAATTAATGCCGGAATATAGGAGCGGCAGTGTACGATACGAAAGTTGTATTTCCGGTGCAATTCATAGGCTCTCTTCTGTAATGTATAAACATCATAGAGTGTAGAAAGCACCGGCGGCCTTTTATGATAAGTCAAAGGCACCCAATGAATTCCCGAACCATCAAGCATTTGCTGTATCTGTTCTTTCCCCTCTTTATACCTTTCTTTTTTTTCAAAGCTTATGATGGTAAACTGGTAACCTTCTTCCGCCAGCCCCTGCAAATAGGGAATTACCTGCGACTGTCCCAGTGGGTCCGTCATGCCATCATAAGACAGATAAAGTACTGAAATCGAGTTGTTACCTGGTTTCATAGATTGCCTGTAACTGCTGACAATAGTTTTTCTTCGTAAATTCATGCGCTCTCCGGGCGGCTTGCTCAGCCAGTTTACTCAATTCCTCCGGATGTGTTGCCACCCAGTCAAGTTGCTGTGACAAAGAATCTTCGCTATTCAATTCAAAATATAAGACGGTGCTTGTAGCAACTTCTCTAAAAACACGTAAGTCTGAAACCAGACAAGGTAGGCCGGCTGCCATCGCCTCTACCAAAGCAATACCAAACCCTTCCCAACGAGAGGGCATGAAAAAAAGCTGGTATTGGCTCATTACTTCTGATATCTGGTTGGTCTTTCCCATAAGCCGGACGTTTGTCGGGGCATTCTCGCTAATAAGTTTCTCAAGGGCAACACGTTCCGGCCCGTCACCATAGATATCCCATGTGATCTGAGGTTGATTTTTGAACCAGGGTATCAGGGATTGAATGGCTCGATAATAATTCTTCTGAGGCTTATAATTACCCACTGAAATGATTCGAATCTCATCATGGTTCAAATCGGGTTTGCCTAAGTTGAAGTACACATCTTCTACATAATTGTAGAGCACAGCACTATTATGCTTTATGCCGATGTGTTTTTCCAGGTCGTGCTTAACGACCGAGGAAACACTCAACGTACGGTAACGAGCCCGATAGGTCAGGCGGTCTATCCAGCGATACAAGAATGAATAATTACTGCCTTCAGGATCATATAGCACATTATGATAGGTTGATACTAAAATTATTTTACCAAAGCATGCTAATCGAGCTACGATGGTTGCATAGTATAAGTGGGAATGTACTATTTCAGCCTGATGCAATTGAATGAGTCTGCGCAACCTCATGGCGCAACGAGGCATTGAATACCACCCTTGATATTCCAAACAGTAGGTGGGAATGTTTTCAAGCTGCTTCACGTAGGCGAAAGGGGGGCGCAAGTATACCACAATATGTTTGAAACCGGGTATGTGGATATTGGCGTTTACCAAAAGCGTTTCAGCTCCCCCTACTCCTAATGAATCGATGACATGAATAATCGTTTTCATGACTTACCCGGAAAATACACCACCGAAGATGTAATGATCAAATCATACAGTTTAAATTTCCAGGAAGAAGGCATCCAACCAAAGAAATTTAATTTATCTACACTCTTAACCAAAAAAGGAAATGAGAAAAACCAAAATATCACCTTTTTCACTCCCTGCTTCTTCTCTATTTTTCGCTGCGTATGTTTCTGATAAAGCTCCGGTTTAAGTTGGTTTAATCGCTGGAGTGCCTCAATATACCCTTTCCTTCGCCGAATATAAGAAGCCAATGAGTAGTTTTCATCGTGCCAGGCATGTGCTGTCGGAAGGTAAAAAACGGCAATATTATTTTCGTAGGCACGAACGGCCAGGTCATAATCTTCGGCATCATTCAGGCGCTCGTCAAATCCATTTAGCGACAGGAAAGTATTTTTTCTTACCGAAAAATTTGCTGCAGTAATATATAACTGTTTGTGATCCATTAAAGATGGTTGATTACCCCCAACCCGCAGATTTTTTTCCCACTTATGGCTATAATAGCATCGGTATCGCTGCATTTCAGTAGTTGCTTCTTTCCAATTATTGAGCTGGGTACCTACGGCAATTACCTGCTCATATTGCTGATGATGTTGTAGATGTGCCGCCAGACAGTCTTCAACCGGACGCATATCGTCATCGAAAAACACTAGCAAATCGCCCTTAGCTTTTTTCGCTCCATTATTTCTGACACTGGCCCTTCCTTTATTTTCCTGAAAAACAATTGTCATGCTTTTCAGCTGAAACCTGGTCTTTTTCAAGATCTCCATTGTATCATCCGTAGACCCGTCCACCACAATGATGGTATCAAAATCCTGAAATGTCTGTTTTTCCAGCGCACGTAGCGTATGAATGATTTTACGCGCTCCATTATAGGTAGGAATAATAACAGATACTGTCATTTTCGCATCAATTTGACCAGTGGCACCGGAACCCAACGGCAACGTGTTTTCAGCTTTTGGTATAATGACCGCTCTTCAGCAGCAAGCAAAGAGCTGTCGATAATGGATAAACATGTTTTTGCTTTTTCACGCTGATGCTGAAAATAAAATTCATCCGCCCGGTGTAATAAATAATAATGCAATACCTGCTTCACCAATGGCAGATCAAGCGATTCGGTTATCAGGTTATTGAGATCTTTTGGCTCATGAGTATCCGTAAATTCACGAATACCTTTTGCTTCCGTCTCAAGGTAGTTTTGTTCTGCCAGGTGCAAAAACAGTGCATCCGTTTCCCGGGCAAAACACTCAGACTGAGACACTGTTTTAGAGGCATCGTGCAATCGGAAGTTTACCAGCACCTCCTCAAACATCCGTACTCCATCTAACCTGAACAAAAGCAGATAATTAATCCACCAGGCTTTATCCATCACATAGTGTAAATCTGCGTTAAGCAGCCCGGTTTGTTCCAGTACGTTTCTCCGGAAAAAGGTCTCTGGCTGATCGATCCGGGCCCAGCCAATCGTTTTTGCTAAATTACCCGGATAGACATCTGTCCCCCGAGAAAATTGAATAAACCCGCCTTGCTCAGTTACCACTTTTCCCCGACCACACACTACGTTAACCTGATCATCACTAAACTGGGCAGTCACTTTCTGTAAAGTATCCGGCTCATAATAATCGTCGGCATTAAGCCAGTTTACAATATCGCCACTGGCTATTCGCAAACCTTTGTTAATCGCATCACTTTGGCCACGATCTGTCTCAGATACCCAGTACGCAATATGTTTTTCATATTTTTTAATAATCTCTATTGAGTTGTCGTCACTCCCACCATCAATAATAATTAGCTCCAGATTTGGGTATTGCTGGCCTAATACCGATTGTATACTCTGCTCTAAAAAAGAACCCTGGTTGAGCGACGGAGTGATAATGGATACGCTGGGCAACTTATTCATATTCATACCGCCGGAATTATAAATATTTTATGCAGAGTACTATTTTCCTGGATTAGTTGACAGATCATGCAAAAATATTTCATCATTATCTGCTCCCCCTTTGTCTTTCCTTTAGATAATCCTGGTAACTCACTTCTTCTGCATTGATAAATAGTGCAGTATTAGATTGTTCAAACTGATTGATCATATGAGGCAGCCTATCTATTTGAAGAAATTTGTCATAGTAATTAGCAACACCTGCTTGCATATCGTTAATTTCTTTTTCGTCCATAGACAAAGCATCTCTGATTTTTCTGAGTAAATCATCTTTAGATTTAAAGACCAGAGCATTTTTAAGATGCTCAAGAGGAGGATCAAAAAACTCAGGGTATTGAGTAATAGGAATACTACCTACCGACATAGCCTCAATAATATTAAAACATAAGGGCATTCGGATACCCGGAGGGGCTAAGAAAAAATAACTTTTGGCTAAGGTTTCCAACCATTGCTCATCGGATACCCGGCTCTCCAGGTTCTCAGATTTGGAGGGCGACCAGGCCCACCGATTCAGTACCAGTTTATTTTGATAACCATTATCCAGCATCTGCCACTGTGCTTTCTTCTCCACAATCGCAATTTCCTCAGGGCTCAGTCCCTTGACCAGAGTATCAATTACCGCTACCCGGCTCAGCTTTTGAAAAAAATCCCGGAACACGGGATGATCGTATGCTTCCCGATCCTGATTGCCCGAAAAGAAAATTCGTATCTTTCGGTCAGAAGTTCTAAGCGTTTCTACCTGTCTGAACCTGCCGGATATATACTGCCCGGGGCTCATAGGAAAAGGCATACATACATTCGCTTTCTGTGGATGTTTTTCTGAATAAACATCGAAACTTATATCTACCACTTTTTTCCAGCGCTTGCCCGAAGCACGGTTAGTATGATCAGAGACCAGGATGCACGCTCGTTGAAGCTTTTGGGGCAAACGATATCTTATTCTTAAGGTTGAAAACTCAAAAATACGCTTCCCTGCTTTAAAGCAGTTACCAATAAACATAAAGTCGTGTCGCAAAAAAATAGTATACCCTGCCTCATAAAAGGAAAATATCAGTGCATAATAATATATTTCCGTTCGACAACTGTTTAAATCAAAGAAAACATAGAGTGGCTTATCCCCCTGAGCTTTTTTACTGGATATATAGCTATTAATGTTGCTAATGTAGTTTCTACCAACTTTGTATAATAAGGATAATTTATTGACCATCGCCTAAATTCATAGAACCCGCTTAAATCTGAACAGAAAAATACTTCTGTATCAGTAAAAAAAACTCAGCAAAATTATCAATTGAAACCTCGATGTTCCCGAAAACTTATCTACTCAATGTATATTTTTTCCACAAGAAAAAGGTACTCATCGGGTATTTCAACAAAACGCTATTTATTTCTGTCAATGCTTCGTTAAATATGCCACCACCTGCATGCAGGCCGGTAATTTCCCGGTTTACCTTTCTCTTTCATCAATATGGCACTGCCGCGGCTACTTCCTGATAAATAATTCATTATACTGCCGCCCATCGGTAGGCGGGCTGTCACTTCCGGTAAAATTCCACCTGCCAAAGAATTCATAAATATCCTCTTTAGTTGCCCCAGCTTGTTTTAGGTAAGCCGGAGATATTTCTACAATGAAAACAGCTTCATTCAAATAAGGCATACTTTCTTCCAGCCCTCGTAATACTTCCACCTCATAGCCTTCCACATCAATCTTACATAAGGCCACCTGCTGCAGCATCGCCACTGACAACAGGTTGCTTATTTTGTTGAAATGGCATTGCACCGGGGTGTTTTCTTTGGTAATGCTACTCAGATCGAGGACGGAGTTCATCCCCGAATGGTGGGCGGGCGAGAGATAAAACGTTTGAGTTTTTTCCCGGTCTGCCAGGCCATACGGAAAAACCGTGATTTTGTCTCCAATCGTTGGGTTGATCGTAATGTTATGATGAAAACGCTGTAATTCCCGGAACGACGGCTCAAAAGCAAATACCCGGGCATTCTTTTGCTTGGCGGCTAATAATGAAAAAACGCCCATATTGGCTCCAATATCTAGGAATATTGCTCCTTCCTTAAGGTATTTCTCAATACTATCGTATACTTCCGGGTCATTCAGGTTGCTTTCCATATATCGTTTCCAGAAAAACTCAAAAGGGCTTAATGCCAGATAAACTCCCTTGAAGAAGTAAGTAGCTGGCCCGGTGGTTTTATGCAACCAAAAAGCAATACGATGCTTGCCCATCTGTATTGGCATAATTTTAAGATACCAAAACCATAGTTTATAGATGAACTTCTTAAATTGGTTTCTCATTTACAACAGAAATTTCTTGTAATGATCGCTTTTACTTAATATCCGGGTAACTTTAGTATTCATGAAAAAGAACGTAATTCTCACATCAGGTAGCGGTTACCAGTTCTATCAGCTTCAGGCCTTTATTGAAACCCTTTTCCAGACCGACTACGATGGCGAGTTAGCATTTTTTATTTCTGATACTGATGAGACTACCCTACACAAATTAAGAGAATACCCCATCCTGCTCATCCCTTTTTCTTATAAACACCCCTACCTGCCTGAACATCCTGATATTGCAGCCCAAATACCTGAGGATATTGATTTTACTCCCCACCCTAAAACCATTCGTTACATCATGTACCTGGCTTTTCTGAAAGCCAGAAAGGAAAGCTATAAAAATGTGATGCTCAGCGATGTCAGAGATGTTATTTTTCAAAAGGACCCGTTTGATTTCTCTATTGATGGTAAAATCTACAGCTTTCTGGAAGATAAAAGCCAAAAGATAAAAGATAACTATTATAATGCGCTCTGGCTTAAAGAAGCTTTCGGGCAAGATACCTTAGACCGTATTGGTGAAAATTACATTGTCTGCTCCGGTATCACCATAGGAGATTACCACCCCATGGTGGAATACCTGGAAAAACTAACGCACTATATTATTTATGTAGTAAAGGATCGTGGTTGTAAAGATCAGGGGATTCATAATTATTTAATATATACCAATCAGATAAAAAACATCAAACTCATTACCGATGATGAAGGAGCGGTGTCTACTATTACCACCCATAAACCCGCCAGTAGCGTGATGCTGAACGATGAAAAAAATGTGATCAACAAACACCATCAGATTATTAACATCGTTCATCAATACGATCGGCACTGGCAACTTCTCTGGAAATACAACAAACGGGAGTATTTCATCAAGAAAACTGATTTTTTAAAACAGTTTTTCCTGGCGGTCAAACGTGCCGGAAAACTAAAACAATCGCACCTCAATAATCTTCAATCTATACTCTTTGACCCCATCTGGAAAAAACCCCGGTGGGAGTAACTTGTTTGGTTCTATTTTTTTCGCTGCATGAGGCAATCTGACTGATGCATCAGGCGGCCCTATACCAGCCCCTCACGCACACAGAGGATATTCTGAAACTGAAATATCTCAAATCGGCTATGATAGGGATTAAGAGGCAACAGTCCGTTGGGTAACAGGCGGTAGAAATCATACCCTTTTAGTAACAGATACAGATCTCGTAAGAAAACCCGGGAAATCACGTGCATCTCATTGAACTCAAACTGAATAATTTTTACTTTCTGGTTCCGAATCATTTCCTTGGCTCCCATAAGCACATCGTACTCATGCCCTTCGGTGTCAATCTTCAAAAAATCTATTT
Organism: Cyclobacteriaceae bacterium; assembly: GCA_040222715.1. GTDB lineage: Bacteria > Bacteroidota > Bacteroidia > Cytophagales > Cyclobacteriaceae > Tunicatimonas. The sequence goes on from JAVKCN010000157.1 coordinate 73,780, forward strand.
CTTCGATGCCGTGCTCGTAACAAAAGTTATCGAGTGTCGTCAGGTGAATAGACATTTCCAGTACATCCTGCTCAGGCACTAATTCTTTATAGAGGGTGGTAAAGGGTGAAATATGGTTCTGCTGCTCAAAGTAAATGCTGGCTTCCTTTGTTTCACGGCTAAGTCCCAGATTACACCTTCTTATATTGCGAAACTCGCCAAGGTTTTTCTCCAGCGCCTCATACGTTACTGTGTTGGGTTCAAAAGAAAAAATATCAGCCGAGGGAAATGTATTGTGCAGCACCTTTGAATAGTTACCAATATTGGCTCCTACATCAAAAAGCACCGGGGAAGCCCCCATGTATTTTGGTAAAACCTTTTTAATCACGTGCTGCTCACCACTCACCTGCAGGTTTTTGTAATTTAATATGCCAACATTATTATACGCCAGCCCGAGCAAATTCACCTTAAATGCCGTGGCAAGATGAACAATGGTTTTGCGCTTAAAATCGTTTCCCAGAAAAGAAAACACGAATTGACAAAAGCGTAGAATAAATTGTTTCAACTTAGTTGGGCTTGTTTAATTTGTAAAGAAAACTCCGGCAGAATAGCTCCCATAATCTGACTGGTATCCTTAAACCGATACGGGTTACCATCCTGCACCTCTAATTTGATAATATCCGGCAACCAGTCCTGGATCACATCAGCCACCCGTAGAAATAATGTGATATAATAGACTCCCGGCTTCAGTACGTTTTCAATGGCAAATACATACTCACTGGTATCGTCATGATGGTCAGCATAGGTATGAATAAAACGATTGCTAACGTGCATGAGGGTATTACCATGCTTATCTTTAATGGCAATGCCAAAGTCTAAATCTTTAAAGTGTTTTGGTTTGCGGGATATTAACTGAATTGCCATTTCTATGCGCTCTCCAAACCGTAGCGGATGGCTGCCAAATTGTAACTGCCGGTACTGTAACTCCCCGGCATACTTTTTCCGGGGAACACGATCCAGATCAACGGTTTCGCCTTCCAAAAACTCAGTGTGAAGGTATCGATCTACAATCTCAGCGACGGTACCATCTCCACTTACACGCCCCTGCTGAATCATTACCGCCCGGTTACACAATTGCTTCACAGTGCCCATGTTATGAGAAACAAACAGGATCGTCCGGCCGCTCTGCGCCACCTCGGTCATCTTATCAATACACTTTGCCTGAAATACAGAGTCTCCCACGGCCAGCACTTCATCAATAATCAGAATCTCAGGTTCCAGGTGCGCCGCCACGGCAAAAGCAAGTCGTACCTGCATACCGCTGCTATAGTGCTTTACCGGAGTATCAATAAACTGCTCTACCCCTGAAAAGGCGATGATCTCATCAAATTTGGCTTTGACTTCACTGCGTTTCATTCCCAGAATGGTGCCATTGAGGTATACATTCTCCCGGCCGGTGAGTTCGGCGTGGAAACCCGTACCGACTTCCAATAAGGAAGAAACCCGGCCAAAGATTTCATAGCGGCCTTTGCTTGGTTCGGTAATGCGAGAGAGAATTTTTAACAGCGTGCTTTTCCCGGCACCGTTGCGGCCAATAATGCCCACTGCCTCACCGCGCTTAATCTCAAAGTTAATATCCTGCAGTGCCCAAAACCCGTCAGCGCGCCCGGCTTTGCCCCCGCGTTGGAATACACGGGATATACTTTCCCGGAAAGACCCGCTCTTTTGACCACCGATCTTATACTGCTTTCCTAAATTCTCTACCCGAATGGCAATGTCGGACATGGCTTGTGGTATACTGTTTCTCCAATCAAAAAATAGCTATGAACTCTTTGACTGTTTTTACAAATCTAGCTAAAAAAAAGAGAAGAAAAAGTGGGTAGAATGGCAAGTTTGGGGGGAACCTTACGTCATTTTCTTAATATTGATGCTTACCATACCTGAGAAAAGCTACTACTGATCAGTTTTAAAGTAACTGAGCCCCGTTCGCACCTCAGTTGCCCCCTATCAATAATATGCTGGCCTGGGCAGATGTATCAATCTACGGCAATGAACATACAATCGCCTTGTCTGGCCTTTTTCTGGCCTCGAGGGGCCAGGCCTTGGGGTCGCGAGGCCTTCGGTTGGGGTCGTTTGAACTTCTGTTGGCCCCGGTAGGCCAGACGTTGGGTCTGTTTGATATTCTTTTGGCCTTGCTTGACCTTCTTTTGGGGTAATTTGATGCTTTCCTGGCCTTGCAAGGCCAACTTTTGGGGTTGTTTGATGTTCTTCTGGCCCACTTTAGCCTTATTAAGTTTAATTGAGCCGGTGTAAAGTTGATGGAAGGTTGAATAACCTTACATAGGTTAAAAAATATGGAAAAGACCAGATCTGCCAGATATGTAAGGTTTGGCAGATCTGGTCTTGCAAAACTACCGGTTTCGCTCAAAGCGTTTTTTCAGGTCTTCGTAGACAGCTTTGGCATTGGGCCGGTTCATTTTGGCCGCCTGCTTCACCGAATTGTAATACGCCAGTGCTTCGGCAAAGGCTTCACTACCGGATTGCATAATCGTATCATTCAACCCCTGGCATAGCTGGTCTACCTGCCGGTATACCTGCGTCAGGTCATTAACAGCTTTCATGTCTATGGCCAGTTCTTCTACTTCCATATACGGAGGAGTAAAATCCGGGCAGGTTTTGGCGTACTCGGCGGCTTTCTCTACGAAGGGCAGAGATTTGTCGCTCATCTTCAGTCCTCGCTGTCGTTCTTCGGGGCGCAGGGCAATGAGGTAGGGCTTAAGCAAGTTTTGTAATTCCTGCGCCTTCTTCATAATGGTTTCTAAATCCTTCTCCGGTATCTGCACGGATACCACATTCTCGTTACTTTTCATCTCTGTGTTGTTTAAAGCTGAACAATAGAACCAGTATGAAAATAAATAACAGTTTGCCCAGCTGCCACCAATTTTGGGGGGGGAAGCTTACACCTGGGCGAATTGGAAAAAATTGTTTTAATTGGGGGAGCAAGAACAAATAATAGAACTGCCAGATTTTGAAATGCGGACGGCGAGTCGCGGACGGCGAGTCGCGGACAGTCAGTCCTGGCAGTGCTACAAGTCAGTCAATTACACAATATCGGCCATCACCCGCTCTACCCGCTTAAAATAGAATAAACCGGAAATGAAGAGCACGAAGACCAGGGCAAACGAAAGAAAAGCATATTGGCTGGGTGGGGTTCCGCCTAATAAGCACCAGCGAAAGCCCTCTACCACTCCGGCCATGGGATTAAGATAGTAGATCACCGTGGCCCACTTGGGCAGGTTATCAATGATGGCCGAAGCCGGATAGGCGGTGGGTGTGGCATATAAGCCAAACTGCACCAGAAAGGGTACTACGTGCTGGAAGTCGCGGTAGCGGATGGTGAGGGCGCTGAGCCAGATGCCTACCGCCAAAGCTGAGAAAATGGTGAGCAGAATGAATAGCGGCAAAAAGGCTAGTTGCGGCACAGGTGGGAACTGATACACGATCATCAGGATGAGCACAAACAATAAGGCAATGCCAAAATCTACAAACCCAACCACAGCTTTGGAAAGTGGAATGACCAGCCGGGGAAAATAGATTTTCTTCACCATCCCCTGCGCACTGATGATGGAGTTGCCCGATTCCTTCATCACAAAAGCAAAGTAGGTCCAGGCGGCCATGCCCGTAACCGCAAACAAAGGATAGGGCACTCCTCCCGTATCCACCTTCACCGCCCGGCCAAACACGATGGTAAAAATGGTGAGGGTAGCCAGAGGTTGCAATAAAGCCCATAACAGCCCTAAGAAGGTTTGCGCATAACGCACCCGCAGATCGCGGTAGGCCAGAATGTAAAACAGATCCTGATAATGCAGCAACTCTTTCAAGTTGAGCAAGCTCGAACGTTTGTCGGCATCAACCACTAAATGAACCATGTTGCGAAATAACTAGTGTGGGGTGAGAATAAAAAGCAATATGTTTGTAAAACTTACAAGAGGTGGTGATAAGCAGTTGGCGGGAGGTCGGATGCGGTTGGCAGTAGTAACAAGTATCTGCCAGTATTGACTGCCAACTGCTTCCCGCCTACGGACTACTGTTTCTCTCTTTAAAAACCTACCTGCTCACTGATCTTACCAACGCTTCCAGCATCGCCATGGTCGATTGCGGTTGTTCGTACATGCCCATATGCCCTACCTGGGGTAATACATGCATACTGACCAGCCCCGGCGGTAGCCAGCATTGTTTTTGAACATCTTCCAGGGGTACCACTTCGTCTTCCCTTCCGGTGATGAACATAACAGGGTAATTTGCTTGTCGTAGTACTGATATGCGGTCGGGTCGGTTTTTCATGGCTAATACTGTTTCCATCGCAGTAGAGACTGGAGTTTGATTGGTTAGGGTTTTCACTTTTTCAATAGTATCCCGCAGTGTATCTCTCTGGCTGGTGGAGAATAGAGAGGGCACTAAACTGTTATTAAACTCCTCTATTCCGTACTGGTGAATAAACTGAAAGGATTTATCCCGCTTCTCTTTCTTGTCGGCACTATCGGCGAAGGCGGTGGAATGGAAAAGACACAAACCCTGCATCCACTGCGGATATTTCTCAGCCATGGCCAGGCTCACATACCCGCCCATTGAGTGGCCTACCAGTACTCCCGACACCATGCCCAGCTCGTGCAAGGTTTGATATACCTGGGTAGCCATCTCTTCGATACTGATCGGACCCGATAAAGCAGCATTGCTACCCGAACCCGGTAGGTCTATGGCAATAACGTGCGCACTGTCGGCCAGTTTGTCTATCACCGGGTCCCAGATATGCAGATTCTCGCAAAAGCCATGTAGCAGCACCACCGGCTGCCCCGCTCCTCTTTGAATATGATGAAGTAACATTGTTTATCGTTGACTGCTTGTTGCTTGTTAATGGTTGGTTACTGAGATATGGATATACCCCGCTCACTCTATCCTTCACTCCTTGATTTAACAGTGATCACAACATTCTTTTCCTTTCGCTTTCTCAAACGCTTCCCGCCCCTCTTTAAAAGCAAACCAGGATATACCCAGAGCCCCAATGGCATCTACGTAGGGAATATGGAATAATTCATACAGCCCGCTGGATACCAACAGCAGCACCGACAGATACAGGCAGGTTTTAGTACAATTTGCATCCGAGATAATCGGTTGCGAATTAATCGCTCGCCCCACTCTTAATTTGTACTTTACCAGGAAATACATTGACAAAATAGACGCCAGCGCCACAATTATCCCCACCAGGGTGGTCTTGGGTTGCTCTCCCGACCAAATGGTAAGGGCCGAGGTCAATACTATGCCTACGGCCAGCAGGTAAAAACTAAAGCCCGTCAGTTGCAATGCCTGCTTCTCGAAGCGATCTCGTTCTGTATTCGGGTTGGCCTGCATACGGTAGACCATATGGGCAATCCCAATGCCCGACAGTACTTCTACAAAGCTATCAATCCCAAATCCGAATAACGCCAAAGTGTCGCCCTGTAAACCAAAGTAGGTAGACACTATCCCTTCCAGGGCATTATAGAAAATCGTGATCATGCTCAGCCAGAAGGCAATGCGTAACCACCGTTGGGTGTCTATCTGCTCATTAAGTTTTGTGGTCGTGCTATTCATAAAATATGCTTTATTTCTTTTTTATGTAAGTGAAAGATTGGAGGCGGGAAGCGGTTAGCAGTCAATATTTGTAAACAATAGTAAGTTACAAGTTAAAGGTTCTATCGGTGTTTAAATCTGAAACTTGAAACTTTCCAACGACTGCCTCCGGCCTACTGCCAACCGCTTCCGTCTTCCTATTACAACCTCAATCTACCTAACAAAAGTTTAATGCGTTTCCAGGACACATTTCTCGCCCTGTACCTCAAACTGTACCGTGATATGGTCAATATTAAATTCTTTGAGTTCCTGTTGCACCCGGGTGCGTAAGTCCGAAAGTTCGTTCAGCCGTTTGTCTTCATTCAATACCAGATGTACCGACAGAATATGATACTGTCCATCCATGGTCCACAAATGGGTATCGTGGATGTCCACCACATCGTCCAGAGAACGAAGGGTTTGGCGAATGTTTTCAATATCCACATTCTCTGGCGTCGCCTGAAGAAAGATACGCATCACCTTTCGAAGGTTTTTAAAGGCATTCCAGAGAATAAATAAAGCAATCCCTACCGAGAGCAGCGGATCAATCAATGCCCAATCAGTGAGCAGCATCACGATACTACCGACGAGGACGGCCACCCAGCCCAATGCATCCTCCAAAAGGTGAAGCATTACCGTTCGCTGATTGATAGAATCGCTGCTTTTTTTCAGTCGCAACACGGCCGCGCCATTCATCAACACTCCAAAAATCGCCAGATAAAGCATCCCCTGGTAATCGACTGGTTCAGGATTAAGCAGACGGGGCACACTTTCGTATACGATGATGATGGAACCTACCAGCAGTATCACTGAGTTGATCAGTGCACTGAGGGGCGAGAATCGTTTGTAGCCAAAGGAGTACGTTTTACTGCGTCCTTTCTGGGCATAATTTTCCAGAAATAGTGAAGACCCGATCGCGAAGGTATCTCCCAGGTCATGAATTGCATCGGCTAGAATCGCCATGGAATTGGTGAAGATTCCGCCAATAAATTCAATAATGGTGAAGGAGAGATTCAGGAAAAAAGCAACCTTCAGATTGCTGGTAATCGAATGGGCGTGTGCATGGTCGTGACCAGAATGATCATGGTCATGTCCGGCATGGTCGTGCTGATGGCTATTATGATGATCTTCTTTCATGAATACTGCTAAAACCTGATTTGTAAAGATAAACTTTCACCAGGTCAAATCGTTAGAAATATGGTACATCTTTATTTTTTTAACTTCTTAATTTTTTAAACTAACTATTATGAGTGTTACTAGCCAAGCGCTTCCCCAAACCAAAAAGTGGGTAGAACGCTTTGCCCGATTTGGGTACGCCGCCAAAGGCGCGATTTACATTATTGTTGGATTTCTTGCAGCTATGGCTGCCTTCGGAAGTGGAGGACAAACCACCGGGCGCTCCGGGGCCTTCCGGGAAATTGCCCAGCAACCGTTTGGTCAGATATTATTAGGACTGGTGGCGATCGGCTTCTTAGGGTATGCCATCTGGCGATTCATACAGGCTATTCAGGATGCGGAGCACGAGGGAAATGATACCAAAGGCATACTCATCCGGATTGGATATGCCCTGAGCGGATTGATGTATGGGTATTTCGCGTATTATGCTTTTCAAATGATTACTGGCACGGGTGGATCATCGAGTGGAGGTAGTGGAAACCAGTTCATTGTCTCCAAATTACTCCAGCAGCCATTTGGGCAATTCCTGGTTGGAGTTTTTGCGGCGATCATCCTGGCAAAGGGAATCTACCAGATGCACAAGGCCACTTCTGGCAAATACCTTCATGACGTAAAGGTATCTCATTTGAAAAAAGAAATTAAAGATACTTATCGCAAACTTGGCAAATTCGGGCTCATCGCCCGGGCCATTGTATTCGGAATTATCAGTGTATTTCTGGGTAAAGCTGCCTTTACCGCCAACCCATCCGAAGCAAAAGGAACAGAAGGCGCTTTTGACTTTCTGGTAGCTGAGGGCGGACCTATCGTTATGGGATTGGTTGCTATTGGCTTTGTGGCCTACGGTATCTTTGAGTTCTTCAAATCAAGGTATAAACCCATGCGCACTAGTTAAAGTTGGGGGATTCCGGCATTGGGTAGTTGATTTAAGGAAACCACCTCTATTACCCAATGCCTAATCCTTATTACCTGATACGTGATGTACTTTGCCACATATCAACATTCTTGCCCAGGGCTTCTTTCAGCGGGTCGGTTATCTGATTCAGCTCCTGAATGACTTCATCGGACAACTGTACATCCATTGCTGCCACATTGTCTTTTACCTGTTTGGCATTTCTACCTCCCACAATGATACTGCCCATCCCTGGTTGGGCCAATAGCCAGGCCATACTTAATTGCGCCATGGGAATACCTTCCCGCTCGGCCAGCTGTCGAATCTGGTCAATGGCCTGAAAGGTTTTTTCCTCCTGCCCGGCTTCGGTATGCCGAGCCTGTGAACGCTGAGAAGAAAAATGACGAGACCGCGCCCGATCGTCCGGCACATCGTCGGGACCGTTAAACTTCCCGGCCAGTAAGCCTTGCATAATGGAAGAATAGCTGAGCACTGGAATATCATTTTGCTGGCAGAGGGGAAGCACATCATATTCAATGGCCCGCCAGATCAAATTATAAGGTAACTGGTTGCTGGAAATCTCCTCGGTGACCTGCAAAGCCTCCGTCAAATCCTGCTGCCCAAAGTTAGAAACGCCAAAGGCTCGTATTTTCCCTTCCTGCTTCAGGTCCAGAAGTGCACGCAGGGTTTCTTCTACTGGAATATCATGATTGGGCCAATGAAGTTGCAGCAGATCCAGATGATCGCTCTGCAATGCTTTGATCCGGGCCTCACAGGCTTTTTTGACGTCTTCATACCGAAAGTCATCGGGCACAATTTTCGTGGTGATCACAATACGGTCATAGACATCGCCCAGTGCCTGGTGAATCATGCGCTCGGAAGCACCGTCGCCGTACATTTGGGCCGTATCAAAAAAAGTAATGCCCTGTTCGTAGGCTTCCCGCAACGCGGCCAGCGAATCCTTTTCTTCCTGATGTCCCCAATTAAATCCTCCTACAATGGCCCAAGCTCCGAATGTCATGCGGGTAACCGTAAGGTCACTGTGGGGTAAGGTGATAGATTGCATGCTTAAAAATTTAACAGATTAAAAATATAATTTGGCCCTTGTTTTGCTCGTTACATGATTAGCTAAAACAGCGGGTGTATGAATTGACAAGTTATCACTTTTTACTTAATCAATTCACCCATGAACACCTTTTATGCACTCTCTCTGATCCGGAAATCCCTGATTTTCATCACTCCTGCATTGGTTGGCCTTGGTCTGTTGTCTCAGTGCACCGACCAGGTTACGTCTACGGTTCGCTTTCATCGCATGACTCCCGTGTATACCACGACCCAGGAGATTCGGGATGCTGTTTCGGTGCTGCCTTCCCAGGCAATCCGCGGCACCGGAAAAATATTCACGCACGGTGATTATCTATTCTTAAACCAGCCCGGAGAGGGGGTGCATATCATCAACAATGCCGATCCGGCCCAGCCCCGTAATGTTAGTTTTATTAACATCCCTGGTAACTACGATCTGGCAGTGCAGGGCGATATTATGTACGCGGATAGCTACATTGACCTGCTGGCCATTGATATCCGAAACCCGGAATCCATTCAGGTACTGCACCGGGAAGAGAATGTATTCCCGCAGTTCAACAGTTTTGGTTTTTATCCGGATGCTGAAAAGGGAGTGGTCACTCGTTGGGAAGAAGTAGAGGCCGTGGATACTTACAAGGGGGAAGTAGACGGATCGTACTGGGGAGGTGGCGTCTACCAATATATTGACCACCTGGACATTGCCGACTACGCCCGCCAGGACTTTGTTCAACAGTCGAATGTACCGGTATGGGAGTTCAGCCAAGAGCAGCCAACCGTGGTAGGCCGGGGTGGCTCCATGTCTCGTTTTTCGGTAAGTGGTGAGCACCTGTATACCATTGATGACAGCAACTTGCAGGTATTTGATATTTCATCCAGTACCACTCCTACTTCAGTCAATGAGTTTCTGGTAGATTTTATGATTGAGACCATCTATGCTCACGAAGACAAGTTGTTTATCGGGGCCCAGAATGGCATGTACATCTACGATAAATCCGTGCCTGAATCCCCTACCCTGCTGTCGTCCTACTGGCACGCCACCAGTTGCGACCCGGTAGTAGCCAACGATACCCTGGCCTATGTAACGCTGCGTACCGGAGACGCCTGCGAGGGCGATCAGGATGTGCTGGAAGTGGTGGATATCAAGGACGCAAGCTATCCCCATGAGGTAGCCCGTTACCAGATGGAACATCCCCACGGCTTAGGATTGGATGGTACCACCCTGTTTGTCTGCGAAGGGGAGTCAGGGGTAAAAGTATTTGATGCCACCCAAACCTATGAGATTGATCAGCACCTGATATCTCATATTGAGGGATTATATGCTTACGATGTCATCGCCCAGAATAGTCATCTGCTCGTAATTGCCGAAGATGGGGTTTACCAATATGATTATTCGGATCTGCAAAACATCAAACTACTCAGCAAACTGACGCGGGTAGCCCTGTAAACATGCTTCTGAAAAGTGAGTCACCTACCTCAAAGTGGGTGGCTCACGTTCGATTCTCTGACCTATCATGCTATGAAAATATTTCTGTACAGCGCTGTCAGCCTGATGCTTGGCCTTGCCATTCCTGTCTTTGGGCAGGAAAACACCTCACCATCCCAGGAGGTGACGGTGTATTTGAAAAATGGCAACGTCATTCACGGTTACGAGACTCTTTCTCCCTTCAAGGGCTATTTAACACTGGATATTGATGCGTTTACGCAACAGCATATTCCGTACAAAAAAATTGAGCATGTGCACTACGGCCCGCCTTTGGTGCAGCCCCCGGTTATGAAATGGGGATATGATCAGACCTTTTTTCTATCCGTGGCGGCAGGTATTCAGTTTGGCAGTACTGAATCGGGCAACAACCGGGCGGCCGCTAGTTTTTTTGCCGGTTATATTTTTCACCCCAAACTACAGCCCGGCATCGGGGTGAGCGTTGAGCAGTACGATCCCATACTCACCACTACCTTCTTTGCCCGGGTGCAAGGGTTGCTTACCAATAAACCCTGGTCTCCCTATTACTTTCTGGAAGCCGGTGGTAGTTCCGCCAACACCCGAAACTGGGATTATTCATTACAATATCATAGTGCGAGAGGTGGTTTTATGCTGCATCCTGGCCTGGGCATTCAACGCACGTTCCGCAATGGGGCAATCTTTTTCGGATTGGGATATAGAATACAGCAAGCAAAGCTGGATTATTCGGTAAATGATTACTGGGGCGGTACGCTTCGGGTGCAGGAGCAACTGACCTACCGGCGCCTCTCTACCATGATCGGTTTAACTTTTTAAAAGAAAAACCCGCATAATTTTGTCGGTCTTTCCAACTGTAGGCCGGGTGCATGGTGTCTAGGTAATAACATCAACTTGATACTTACTCCCATGAAACACGTATCCTACGCTCGCTCAAACTACTTCGGTTATTTTGCTTTTCAACTGCTAGCCTTGGGCTGCCTACTGACACTGACCCAGTGTACTGACAAAGTGGAAATCACCCGGACCTATCGGTATATGACTCCGGTCTATATGACCACGGACGAACTTCGCAGTTCTTTTGCCATTGACCCACCGCAAACCCTCAGCACCACCGGAAAAATCTATTATCTGGCTCCCTACCTGTTTATCAATAAACCCGGAGAAGGAATTCATGTAATTGACAACGCTGACCCGGCCAACCCGGTGAACCTGAGCTTCATCAATATTCCCGGCAATTATGATATGGCGGCGAAAGGCAATACCCTTTACGCGGATAGCTTTATTGATCTATTAGCCCTGGATATCAGCGACTTAGACAATGTGAAAATCACCAAACGCATAGAAAACGTTTTCCCTTACTACAATAGCTGGTCCACCTTTGTAGAAGGAGATGAGGTCATCATTGCCAGTTGGGAAGAAGAAGAAGTGGTGGAGGTGCTGGAAGGTAACCTCGATGAATTTGCTCCGGGCTTATATCGGTACCAGAACGGTATGGTAGTAGACGATTGGGTGAACTTCGATGCGGGATTTTTCACAAATACCGGCAGGAACCTCAGTAGCGGAGAAAGTACTGCCAATGCTCAGGCGGGTATTGGTGGGTCTATGGCCCGCTTTGCTATCACCGGAGAGCGGCTCTATGCCGTAGATGACAGTAACCTTCAGGTATTTGATATCACCCAACTGAATGACCCGGTCGCTGGTAATGAGGTGACCATAGCATTTGGGGTTGAGACAATATTTCCTTTCCGGGATAAGCTGTTCATCGGTTCTCAAATCGGTATGTACATTTACAACATCAGTGATCCTGATAACCCGGTACAGGAGTCTGAATTTGTGCACGTGCGTAGCTGCGACCCAGTAGTAGCCAATGATAGTATGGCCTACGTCACCCTACGGGATGGTAGCGCCTGCTGGGGAGGAGATAATGAACTGGAGGTGCTTGACGTCCGGGATATTAATAACCCCCAACTTGTAGCCACTTACAACATGGATCACCCGCATGGCCTGGCCATTGATGGCACTACCTTATTTGTTTGCGAGGGAGCGTTTGGCTTAAAAGTGTTTGATGCCACTGACTCTCGAGCCATCACCGCCAACCGCCTGGCCCACATTGATGATATTCATGCTTTTGATGTCATCCCGCTGGGTGGGGTGCTGATCGTCATCGGGGATGATGGTCTGTACCAATACGATTACCAGGACCCGGAAAATATTGAGTTATTAAGCAAAATGACGCTGGTTGCGCTCTAAAACCACTCTCGAGACGAAACTTCATCTATCATCTCTTGAAGTTGAGCGATGAAGTTTCGTCTCGATTTATACCTCCTCGCTTATGAAAACATTTACGCTCTTTCTAATCGGAGTATTAATCAGTTTCTCTACCATACTTTGCGCGCAGGAAAAGGCTCCTTTGGTTACGGTTTATCTAAAAAACGGCCAGAAAGTGGAAGGGCATATGCAGATGTCAATCCACGAAGGCTATGTCACGCTGGAGCATGACTCCCTGTCTCGAACGCAACTGGCTTTCCGGGAAATCAAGAAAATCTATTTTGGAGAGGTCCCCGAAGCAGAGCCGGAACCACATTTTGTCCGGGAGCCCGGCTTTTTTCACATCACTGAACTAGGCTTACAGATTGGTAGCAATGATTACGAAGCCAACGGCACGCTTTCTATTCATACCATCAACGGTTACGCATTCTCTCCCTATCTGATGACTGGTCTGGGCGTCGGGTTTGATCATTTTGGCAGTGTCAGTACCCTGCCGGTCTATGCCAGTCTCCGGGGCGTGCTCACCGACCGGAAAGTGAGTCCTTTTTATTTTGGCAACATCGGCGGCAGTCTGGCCTGGAACAACGACCACAACTCCGGTATTGACTACCAGCGAACCCGAGGCGGGATTTTTCTCCACGGCGGACTGGGCTATCAGATCAACATGGATCGCTCAGGGTTATTACTGGCGGCTGGTTATAAAATACAAAAAACCGACTTTGCGTATGATTTTCCCGGGTGGAATGGGGACACCCATATTGAAGAAAAACGCACCATCCGACGACTCACGCTCACGATTGGTTACACCTTTTAATTATTCTGTCTGCTGAGGTATCTGGTTCATTGCATTCTCCCAACCCGACAACGTATCCTGTAGCATTTGCGCTCGCTCTGGAAAGTTAGCGGCTACATTATGCTGTTCGTTAACATCGTTGGCCAAATTAAATAGATAGACACTGTCTTGCTGTACGAGTAGTTTCCAGTCACCCTGCCGGACAACCGACTGACCGCGGTATCGCCAAAAAGTAGCCCTTTCTTCCAGTTGCACTGATTTTGTGAGCAGCGCACTAATATCTACTCCATCGGGGTTATAATTTTCCGGCGGCGTTATATCCGCGAGCGAGAGCAGCGTGGGCAAGATGTCCATGCTCAACACCGTCGCATTGGTTTCTGCCGGGGTAATGGTTCCGGGCCAATAGGCAATGGCCGGAACGCGGTGCCCCCCCTCCCATAATTGGGTTTTATGTCCTCGAAGTGATCCGTTATTCCCTAATGAATCTACTCCGCCATTATCTGAACAAAAGAAGACCAGCGTATTATCAGAGAGGTTTAATCGTTGCAATGTACTGAGCACACTTCCGACACTTTCGTCCATGACCTCTACCATCTCCCGGTATGCTCCCCGTCGATCCTCCCTTGAGCCTAATGCTGGAAACTCGGTATCCGGAAATCGGTCAGCCGGGTCATTGCGCCCCTGATACGGCCAGTGGGGAGCTTCGTGGGCAATATAGAGGCAAAAAGGTTCCTGCTGATGATCTTCCAGAAAGGCATTGGCGTGCCGGGTGAGCAAATCAGTTACGTAACCCTCTTCCTGCACTGAATCCAGCTCATGCCACCAATCATAAATTCCGGCATTATCGTAGTGCGAGTGGTAATCGATATTACCACTCACATATCCCCGGAAAAAATCAAAACCCTGCTGTACCGGATTGTACTCGGGGCGATAACCCAAATGCCATTTTCCCACCATGCCAGTAGCATAACCAGCCTGTTTCAGTAGTTCAGCGAATGTAACCTGTTCAGTATCCAGACCGGTTTGACGGGTTTCTCCCCGCACGTAAATCACACCTTCCATGCCTGAGCGCTGCTGATAGCTACCCGTTAATAACGCAGCTCGGGTGGGAGTGCAAACCGCGCCATTGCTATGAAAGTCGGTAAATCTCAAACCTGATTTTGCTAGACTATCTAAATTCGGAGTCTGATAATCAGGATGACCGTAGCTGCCAATATCTCCGTAGCCCAAATCATCAGCCATGATGATGACAAAGTTGGGGCGCGAAGCAGTTTCTTCTGATGTTGAAGAAGGCTGGCAACCGCTGACCAATCCGATCAATAGCAGTAGATGCCATATACTTTTTTTCTCGCTTTGTCGGCTAACCAGAAAGGTCTTTAAAGAGGGCTTGGGTAGAATCATTTGGGAAATTACGGAACCACCATAAAAAAAGCCACCCGGTTAGGAGTGACTTTTATAATTTAGGTAATATAGTGTCTCATTGTTTAATAATCCGGTACCGTTCCAGCCCTTTCCGGGTCTGGATCTGAATCATATAGGTACCCGTGGTGTGCTCAGTCAGATCAATAGATGACTGAGCGACGGATAGGGAGCCTTTTTGTACCTGGGCTCCGTACAAATCGTATATCTCATACGGGATTTCCTGCCCATCGTACGATGCTTTTATCTGGAAAACGCCACTGCTTGGGTTAGGAAATATTCGCAACCCTGACGCTGGCAATCCATCATCAAGTGCGGTGATCACCTCTGCTTCCACCACCCGGCTGACGGGTTGGGCGGCTTCGTAATTTTCATTTCCTTCCTGCACCGCAGCAATGGTTACCGTGCCTGATTGCGGAACCGTAAGTATATCTCCCTCAATGGTAGCCGTTCCCTCACTCACCTGAAGGGTAACAGGAAGTCCGGAGTCGCTGCTCGCCTCCAGGCGGTAAGTATTGTTGCTGATTGGAATCACATCCAGGCTGAGGGTTTGCGGCGCTTTGGCTACCTCAAATGTGACCATGACGGTATCGCTCGGCGCAAACTCATCATTTCCGGTCTGGTAGGCCCGGATCGTTACCTCACCGGCTCCGGTCACCGTCACCATGTCTCCGGACATCTCGGCCGGCCCCTCTACCTCGTAGGTCAGCGACAACCCGGAACTGCTTTGCATACCAATGGAAAACGGAGCTACTCCGAAGGTTTGGTTCTCAACTGGTTCAAAAGACAATGTTTGCTCAGTCACCCCCAAAGGCACCTCAACAACAGGTTCAGTGATCACGACAAACGTATGGGATACGGTAGCAGCGGGATTGTATTGCTCATTTCCGGGATGCCCCACTTTCACCGTCACCTCACCGGCCTGGGTAAACGTAATTTGCTGACCCTCGCGCACGGCGGTACCAATAACCTCAATATCAGGATTGAGTTCGCTATCGACCGTAATGTCCAAAGCTACCTTTTCATTTACCTTCACCGTATCGGGTAAGTCGCCCAGGGTGATGGCTTGCGCAAGTTTACCTGGTTCGGCCACTACAAACGACTGCTCTACTTGTTCCGACTGATAATTTTCATTGCCATTATTATAGGCCTCAACCACCACTTCGCCGCTTCCGGTGAGGGTTAGGGTGCTTCCATCAAGACTGGCATTACCACGAATAAGCCGGAAGCTTACGGGTAGTTCAATATTAGAAGATGCTTCCAATAAAAAAGGCTCGTCACCGGGTTGTTTGCTTTCTATTTCCGTAAAAGTGATGATTTGCGGAGCTTTCTGCACCTCAAACGTACGTTCTACAGATTGTGCGGCCTGATAGTTTTCGTTGCCCCCCTGAGTGGCCACCAAGGTTACTATACCAGCTTTTGCAATGCGGAATACGGCCTCATCCACTTCACCTGCGCCATCAACTATTTCAAAAGAAACCGGCAAGGCAGTACTGGATTGAGCCTGTAATGAAACCTCCTTGTTTGCTCCGTAGACCACATTGCCAATTGGCTGAAACGAAAGGGTTTGACTGGCTTTGTTGATAGTAAATGTCTGGGTGGCCGAAGCGGCTTTATAGTTTTCATTACCTGTATTGTAAGCCTCTATTTCCACCGGACTTGCCCCCTCAATAGAGACTTTGTCTCCGTCTAAACTCACCTTCCCTTTTACTACTTTATAAGACACCTCAAAGTTCTGACTGGAAGATGCCTGAAGGGTAAAAGGGTCATCCCCATACGTTCTGGCTTCGATTTTGGCAAATGTGATCCTCTGACTGGCCTTCGTTATCTCAAACGTTTGGGTGGCCGACGCCGACTTATAATTTTCATTCCCAGCCTGACTGGCGACCACGGTTACTTTTCCAGCCTTCTTTACACGAAGCGTATTATCTTTTAATTCAACTCCTCCGGATTCTACTTTAACCGAAACTGGCAATTCTTCACTGGACTTTACCTGTAATGGAATCTCTTTACCTTCTTCAAAAACCAGATCAGCAATTTCGGTAAAGGTGATGCTTTGTGAGGCTTTGGCAATGGTAAAGCTAACTTCCTTTTCCATAGCCATATAAGCATCGGTTTCTGCCGTTGTGACCTTAATCTTGGCTACCCCAACTCCCGTAATACTCACTTTAGTTCCTTCCACTTCTACCGGCCCCGAAACTTTGGAATACACCATTGTTCCATCACTATCGGAGGAAGCTTTGAGAGAGAAAGACTCATCCCCATAGGTTTTATCAGCAACGGCTTCTACATTAAGGGAAGGAGAAGCTTTGCTGTCATCAACCGATAGTTTCCAGGTAAGCGGTAAGGATTTGGGTTGATTTTCACCAAATTTGATACGAACTGTCTCTCCTTTTTTAAGTCTTCCGGTTTCAAGAGTATTGTTTGTTGAGGAGGCAAGTGAGGTGCCATCTTCACACTTGCGATAAACTACGGCGTTCGCGTCGCTGATCACAACCTTGCCGTCTTTGGGCAAGGTAAAAGTATACCAATAAGCAGTTTTGGGTAATGAATTATCCCCTTCTTTGGCAGCAACGGCTTCTTCACAGTTGCTCCCCCTGGTATCTTCTTTTTTGTTATAATCAAAGCTGATGGTCGTCCCTGACAGTGCAATATTTTCGATTGCGATATCAGTCACTTTTCCCTTACCCTGATCTTCATCGGTATTAGAATTCGGGTCTGAAGCACCATTAAAACTAATGCGTTTTGTACTTCCCGGAAAGAAATCTCCATCATCACCCCGATTGCGACGAAAATCCAGATCGTTTTTACCATCCGCCTCTTCCAGATCAACCCCTTTATGATCCACCCGATTATTCACATGAATACTTCCCGGATACTTGTTCGTTTGCTCAGTATTAATGTGCCAAATGGCCAGACCAGCGCCTTTAAGATATTCATCGGTACCTGCCCGCTGTCGATTCTCCAACAGAAAGTATTCGTTAGCGTTTTGGGTTTTTATTTTGTAAATCTGCCCACTACTATGAGCCGCTGCTAGTTCATAACTGTCCCCTTTTCCGGTAATATCCTGCACATTGCCCCAACCCAGCCTCTCCTTCGAGAAAGCAGTCATCCCGGCGGGATACTCTTCATTTCCGACCCAACCTCCGGTGCCCATCAGCCCCCACTCCCCAATACCATTATGCTTATCGTCAGACTCGTCGGTATCGTATAGGTCAGGGAGCCCCAGCAAATGCCCAAACTCATGGCAAAACACTCCTACGCGCACCAACCCATCGTGCCGTACCCGCACTTCGGGCTGAATGGTATAATCCTTTACAAATGTATCGTCCAGAAATTTGGGTGAAATCTTCCACCGATGTGACCAGATGTATTCCTCCTGGCTTCCTTCTTCAGCGCCCTGACCAGCATGCACAATGATGACTCCATCCACATCCGAATCTCCGTTATTATCATAATCCGAAAAATCTATACCATCGGCCTCAGCAGCCGCAATTGCTTCATCTACCAGTTCTCTGGCTCGGGTTTTCCCATGTTGCTCACCATAATAATCATGCTCATTTTTGGCCATATACCAGCCGGCAACTTCTACGGTAGGATTAAATGTATTATGGCTGTTTTGCTGATAGTAGCTTTTAAAGGTAGGCTTAGAAGATGGACCGTTAAAGAACGTTTCAAATGTCTCTTTTTCGTATTCATGTTCCAGATCAGGGTATTCAATAAGAATAGCCAATACTTTGATATTGCCTTTGCTTGGCATCACTCCTGCCGCACTAAGCTTTGCTTTAGCATTGGATAAAGGAGTAGGCTGCAGAAGTTCTCTACTCTCCTTCTTACTCAGCGGTGGCTGTAAGCCTTTATTAATCTGGTTGAGCTTATTAAAGTGGGTGGATGTGCGCTGATTAGGATTTTTTGCCAGGACGCCGCTGCCTTTCAATTTGCCCCGCACCATTTCAGCAAATTCGTAGGTACCACGGGCCGTTTTCAATACGGTATAGCCATCGGTAGTTTCCATCCAGTTGTGGAGAGCATCGCCCCGGGCAATTACTTCCAGCGTGCTACCATCCGGTTGGGTTACTTTAACGGCATAAGGGGCGGGTGGAGTAACGTGGGGAAGCTGTTGTGCTTTCAGAAAACCTGGGAAGGAAAACAGGAAAAGAGATAAAATACACGTTAACCGAAGTATGGACACAGTGAGCAAGACGTTAATGTGTTTTTGAGTAGTTTTTGGTAATTCCATACCAATAACAGAAAATTTTAAAAAAGTCTCACAAAGAATATTAAAATAACTCAAAAAATACTAGGAATAGTACGTAATGTATTTTACTCATTCTTGCAAAAAACGGCTGTATTAGTATACAATTATTCTACTAATTTCCTCAACAAGTCCTAAAAAATAGTTAAAAACAGCGTTATCTTAAATCTCAACCACACTAGAGTAATATTACCTTACATAATAAGGTAGTAAATTTATGATTTTGTAGCAATGTAAGTTTTTACCTTTTTTTTACCAAAACAGAACATAGTAAAACCTTTGGGTTTCATTTCTAACATCAGTACAAAAAGCAAGAATTATAACTTTGAAGGGTCGTAAGATGCCTAAAAATACAAAAAACCAGCCTAGATAAGACTGGTCCTTTGCTTCTACCATATAAACTACTACCTAAATTATACCGTGATAACGGCGCAATACTTAGGAAAGTTAGTGACTCACCAAATTTCAAGTAAATATCACTAAGTAATTAGGTATTAATTACAACTTCCCTAATTCAAAGGGGTAGTTTATGGCAATCATTGAGGATTTATGATGGCTGGTTTGCTTCACTCATAAGCATGCCTACCAATTTGGTTACTTTCTCTTTCGCGTCCTCAAACCGGGGCATAAGCTCGTAATATTCTCTTGCCAGCAGCAGTCCCTGAGTTGCCTCCAGGTATTCATTAATAAATACTGAAAACAGCGCCGCCCTACGTGGATTGTTCTCATTCTCTGCATAATATTGGCGCATGCACTGCCCTACCCGGTAAAAGCTTCTGCCTTCGCTCAGCAAGTATCGGTTAAATGCGTAATGAAAATTATCGCAATTCAGTGCAAAGTTAAAACCCGCTAGCAAACTGCTGTCAGGCATAACTCCTTTATATTCATTAAAAAATTGCTCAGCACATTCGGGCGTCTTAATCAGTTCAGGATACTTTTCCATGTCTTTTACTATTCTTAGTCTTTAAATACTAATGCATATCCAAAGGTATCTATTTTATGTAATAAATAAAAGAAATAATTTAACTTTTTTAATAAATTACATTCAAAAATAGACATTAATAGCCTTTAACCCTAGTTTTTCCATTATTACCCCCTTTACTTGAAGTAATATATTTAAGTGATATTTGAAAAAAAACGCACTTTTTCCCCTACTTAAGTGCATCCACTTTGGTTTTATTACCTGAATTATCCAGTGTCCGCCCTTCAGCCCACGCTATTTTTCTGTTTTGCACATGCTTCCCTCCTTCAGTATTTTGCCATGACCAATATCATTTACACAACCTTATGAATACTTCTCCCTCCGAACCCATTTTCCGGGAAATCAAAACGCTTTCCGCATTCCTTCGCCGTACCCACTCGCTGGCGAATTGCACAATCCAGCAAATTGACTTCTCAAACGAGCACATTGACTGGAATGAAATCACGATCTTGAATACTACATTTCTGGGCTGTACCCTACGACGGGAGGATCAGGGCATACTGATTGAACGGGGCGCAGTAATTTTTCCTACTGCCACCCACCTGCCGTATCAACCTTATCGCTCCAGTTTATATTCCTGGCAGGAGCTAATGGAGGGTTACCACCCTGACCATGATGAGAGTATCGATCTCTCCATTTATGAATATTTTATTCAAAATAAATTTAATCCTCCCATCAACGAAGCTTTGTATCAGCGTATTCATGATCATTCAATAGACGATGCGTTGCGCAACTTTCTCAAATACCAGCCCGACGGGTTGACTGAGCAACGTTGCGTTGGTTTTATGGGTGGGCACAGTGTACTACGCACTGACCACTATTATAGTCTGGTGGCCCAAACCGCAAAACTTGTGGCTGAGCAGGGATATACCGTGGCATCGGGAGGTGGGCCCGGTATTATGGAAGCGGCCAACCTGGGCGCCTATTTTAAGGGGCAGCCTGATCAGGCCCTGCAAGAAGCCATTGAAATTTTGAGTGAAGCTCCTCATTATCAGGACCGTGCATTTATCATGCAGGCCAAAAAGGTACTAGAGAAGTATCCGCAAGGTGCAATTAGCCTGGCCATTCCTACCTGGTTTTACGGGCATGAGCCTAGTAATTTGTTTGCTTCCCATATTGCCAAATATTTTTCTAATAGCATTCGGGAAGATACGCTGCTGGCAATTTGCCTGTACGGGGTCGTTTTTGCTCCGGGAAGTGCCGGAACGGTACAGGAAATTTTTATGGATGCCGCTCAGAATCACTATGGCTCCTTCAGCTATTTCAGTCCGATGATCTTTTTGGGTAAAAAATGGTATGACATTGAATCCATGATTTTTCCGATGGTCAGAAAATTATCGTATGGCAAACCGTATCACGATTTGCTTTTTCTGTCGGATGATCCTAAACGTATTGTTCAGTTTATTCTGAACCATCAGCCCATTCCCAACCAGTAGGCTGCTTTATAAACTAATTAGAGGATGATTACTGTTATCGATGAGAAGACGCTTAACCGCCACCTCCTATGAAATATCATTTCCTACCTCTATGGATGTTGCTCCTTCTTCCCGCTTACCTGAGTGCTCAGGAATCTCCGGTTGATTCAGTATCACAGCATACTGTGGCTACGCTGGCTACCCGTTCGCGTAATGCCCAGGCACAAGCTCATTTTCAGCAAGCTGTTCAATTAGAAAAGCAGTCGAGGTTGCCTGCTGCGCTCCAATCGTTAAACCAGGCACTGGCTTTTAAACATGACCATGAAGAAGCCCTGTGGCTGAGGGCGCGACTCAAACGCAGGAACGAAGATCCTGCAGGGGCCTTATCTGATTACCAGGCATTCCTTTATTTGGTGCCTGACCATATTGAGGCCCGCTTTGAGCGCGCCCAACTGCTGTATCGTCTGAACCGCTACGAAACCGCACTGGCCGATTTTAAGTATTTGCTTGAAAACACCAGCGGTGAAACGAGCACAGTATACTTCCGGGGGGCTGAACAAACTACCGGAGGCACAGAATCTTTCGTTGCCGAATCGGCCACCACAGTGCAGTCCGGTATTCAGACCGACATCTGGAATTTTATGGGGTTGTGTTATCTGGAACTAGAAGAGTTTTCCAAAGCAGCCACGTATTTTGAACTTGCTTTGTCGCAACGGGCTCAGGACCCAAACCTCCACAGTAATCTGGGGCTTACTTCGGAACGATCAGGAGATACACTACAAGCCATTCAGCATTACAGCAACGCATTAACTCTGCAGCCTAATCACCCAATTGCCCTGCAAAACTTCTCTTATCTTACTCGGAAAACCAATCGCCTGGATTTAGCCGAAGCTGCATTCCAGAAGACTTCCAGCACCGAAGAAGCCTCTCCACAAAGTTTGCTTCACCAGGGGATGATCCAACACCAGCAGGGAAAATACCAACAGGCCATTGCACTATACGATCGGGCCATTGCAAAAATGCCCCATGAGGCTGACTTTTATCTTCAGCGGGGGTTTTCCCATGAAAAACTCCTGCATTTGGATCAGGCCTTTCAGGATTACTCCTTTGCCTTGCAATTAAATCCTACTTTAGAAAAGGCTTTTGTGAACCGCGGCAATGTTTTTTACAAGCAAAAAAAGCTGGATCAGGCGATACAAGACTACGAACGAGCCTTGAAGCTGCATCCAAATAACGCTAAAGTTTACTTTAATATAGGCTTGTGCCACCATCGTATGAGACAATACTCGGAAGCATGCGCATACCTGGATAAAGCATTACAACTTGGCTATAAAAAGGCTCAACCGGTACTTCAGAAGATCTGCAAAACTCCTTAGTAAACTACCCGCCTGCTTTTTCGTTATGTAGTAGCCATATTACTTTTTTAACTGTATGTCTAGTATTGATCAACAAGTACCCGTTTTAAAGAAAATCATTCTGTACCTGCTGTTTGGCCTCCTGTTTTTCGGGTCTTTGTATCTGGCCAGTTCATTTCTTATCCCTCTGGCAGTGGCTGTTTTAATTGCCTTAACCCTGGTACCGATGTGTCGCTGGCTTGAGGGCAAAGGACTAAACCGAGGTTCCTCCAGTTTTCTGGGTATAATGGTGGTGCTGGCATTTTTCATAGGCGTTTTCCTGATTGTGACTTATCAGATATCAAGCCTGGCCGAAAACTGGGACCAAACCAAAGAGCAAATCACTTCTACTACTGAAGAGGTTAAGTCTTACATGGACCGCAACGGCATCTCTACGGAATGGGTATCGCAAAAAATTGAAGATATCTCCAAATCGAGTGGCTCCGATGTGCAGAAATTACTTTCTACGACCTTCGGAAGTCTGGGTAAGTTTTTGTTGATGCTTATCTATGCGTATTTGCTACTTTTTTACCGAGGTAAATTTAAAAAGTTCATACAGAAATTAACTCCTCCTGAAGATACTCAAGAGACGAGTAAAATTCTCGAACAAATCAGCAGCATTGCCCAGAGCTATCTATTTGGGAAATTTTTGCTCATCGTAATTTTATCCTGCCTGTATGGAGCGGGTTTTATGATCATTGGAATTAAATACGCATTTATTGTAGCCATCATTGCCGGCGTATTAAGCCTCATTCCTTATTTCGGAAATATGATTGGCGGTGGACTGGCCGTGTTATTCGCGCTTATTTCCAATGGCTCTCTCAACGGCGTAATTGGAGTATTTGTGGTAATGACCATCGCTCAATTGCTTGAGAACTACGTACTTACCCCCTTGATTGTCGGTAAAAAGGTAGACCTCAATCCCTTTTTCACCATCATGATTGTAGTGCTCGGAGGTGCGGTGTGGGATATACCTGGAATGATCGTGGCGGTTCCTTACCTGGGCATTATCAAAATTCTTCTGGACCACACCGTCTCATTCAAGCCTTATGCCTACCTTATTGGAGATGATAGTGAGGATGGAGATGAGGAAGATTCTATTCTGAGCCGTGCAGAACATTGGGTGAAAGAGAAAGTAACATAGCCTCTTTTACTAAAAAAAGGCGCCTGTCTAATATCGATAGCCGCCTTTTTGTGGAAGAATTCCGTCTTTTATGCGTTGGCAAATTTGCCAAACAATTCATCTTCAATCCGCTTAAGGTACTCCTTAGCTTGCTTGAGAGATGTTTTGTCTTTACGTTGAATTGCTTTATTAATAGCCGAAATAATACGGCCTTTGTGCATTTGCAGGCGCTCTTCTTTTGAAGAGAAAACCGGATCTTTCAACCTCAACTCATCAGAAGCATCTTTGATGCGACTATCTTCGTGCATCATGGCCTGTTTCTCTTTATGCTCCTGCTTTGATCGCCTTATAGCCTGGGCTTTATTAAATAAGTCAGCCGCATTTTTGATCTTTCCGATTTTTCGGGCGTCTTTTTCCTGAGCAATCAATTGCACGTCCCCTTTCTTCACCTTTACATTACCCGACAGTATATCATGTTTCAGTAATGGATTGGTGCGCCCGATGAGTTCTAAGCCTTTGGCAAACTCGGCATCCCGAAGAATGGTACGGTCACTTACATTAAATTCTTTCGCCAGTATCTCAGAGGTTTTGTCGCCACTCTGCCCACTGGATAACACTTTATCATACCCGCCTCTTTTTTTCTTCATGCGCTCATACTTAAGCCCACGAAAATAACTCAACTGATCGGGATTAAGATTCCGGCGACCTAACTGATGGTTTAGCATCCAGTCTTTCGCCTGTTCCTTGCTTTGGAATGGGTGTAAACGAACCTTAAAAGGCACATTGTTTCTCTGGCATATATCCAGCCGGTTGTGGCCATCAATTAATACCAGCTCACCGTTCTCCTTTTTCCATACGGTGAGGGGGTCTAAACATCCGTTTAACTTGATGTTTTGCTCCAGCTGCTGTTTTGAATCGGCGGTAAGAGGGGGGATAAACTGTTTTAGTTCGCTTTTGACTTGAATGTCATCAACACTGACCGTCCCTTGCTCTGTTCCGTTATCAGCAATGACAACAGCTTCTTGCATAGCGGTATCTTCCATAAATTAAAGATAGTTACGTAAAATGAAAAATTGACTAATAGATAGCATAAAACAACTCATACATATAAATAAATATAACTGCTTTTTAAATTTACCTAGGCGCTTACTAACTGGAGCTGACTCCGGGCAACGGCCAAAAGTATATCCAACTCAGCTAAAATGCCAGATTGATCCATAGCGGTAGCATCCAGCGTTTTAGACTCAATACTTCCTAATATTCTTTTTTGAAAATAAAGCGTAAAAGATCCGTTTAGATAAAGTTCTAATCTAAAGTTTTGGAAGGAACCATTAATGTGATATTCGCCTGTAAGCTTTTTCCCGTAGAGCTGTCTGCCCAACAGATGCAATTCTTGATCCAGCTCCACTAATTTCGCCTTAACTTCTCCAGGAATGGGTATCATACAATCAACCAAATAAAATGTTCAACCTCACAGATGACACATATATAAAATTTAAAACAAGCGCACCCAATAAAAGTTCACCATTTTTGGGTATAAATTATGTAAAATAAAAGATAAAAACCTAGTTAATAACAAACCTAAAAGCTTTTGGAAAGTAAAGAATATACCAATTCAATAACACCCTGATGCAATCACCTAGTAGAAATCCCTTATATCTAATAAGGAGATTCATGTTGATTAAAACCAAATGCCAATAATTTATTGAAAGACAACGCTACTAACTATAAAAAGGTTACGATTTTGGATTTATAACACGTAATTCAAGAGCGCTGAGCCCCAAAATGCGGGAATAATTCTTTGTTATTCAAACAGTTAAATTATTATCCTGAGGTACAATCACGACAAAAAGCTGATGTCCTAAAACTGAAAACAAATTTCCTGAATGTGCAAACCCTGGCGGAAGGTTCGGAGCGTTTTATTCTGGCTGAGTTTGATAAAACAATAAGCAGAAGAATAAGATAAATCCGGGATGTAACTAATACGCTAAATTTTTTCAGGATGCCGAATTGTCAAAGAATCGAATAAAATAATTACCAATTGCTATATTTCCAACATCATAATATTCTTTCTATAGAAGTGATCAATAGGTGGGTTCAAACGTTAAAAATATTTCAAAACTCAGGTTGTCCGGTCAATTTGACTCGCTTGAGATCACATCTTCGTCAATGTCATGTTTATCCAGCCACTCTACCCATGAAGGAATCTTGCGAGCGGCCGGATGAAGACAGGGATCGTACAGTATTTCTTTATACTCACCGTAAGAGCGCCTTAATAACTTTTGAAACCCCTCTGGCAATTCTGACCACTTAAGTTTCTGATTGGGATTTTCTAATTCGGTCATTGATGTATGTTTCATGTAAAATAGTCTTGTCAATGGTTTTGTTATTTGTTTAACGACAATTCTGAAAAAAAGTCGAGAAACAATGTGTGTAGCACTCTTACGAAGCAAGCTGTGCAAAGTTGTAATGATGGCAAAAGTTAAGCTATCTTCTATAATAAGGTCTTTACCCAGGAAAAGCAGGATTGAATTTGATGGACAGCTTTGAGGCCCCCTATTTATCTCCAGAGCAAACCAGCTTTTTATGCTCTCAGGAATTCAAAAATTCTAACCCTTTGATGTTAAGAAGCGGTTAGAAAATGTTGGTGAATATTACCGAATCGTTAATTATGAAGTAGCTGAACAGTTTTTAAATTTTATAAATACTGCTTTTTCCAAAAGCAATCTCTTCGGTTATTGATCAGCAAAACAGATTATGCTCCTGAAAACACAAAACACCTGTATTTTTAAAAAAAACGTTCTTTCAAAGACTAAATTAGTGCATCAACCATTCCCAAAACCTGCCGTAAAGAAAGATAAAGTATCTCATAATCTGACGTTTTAGCAAGGCCCATCCCTGATTTGGATGGGTTTTCTTTTTATCATCTGAGTCGGGCGATAAGTTGTACTCCAAACAAACGAGGCGGCCCGGCAATAAAAGTAGGAATACCCAGCGCCTCGCCAGTATTTCCAGCATCAATTAGGTAGTCTTCATCCAGCGCATTATTCACATACAGTGCCAGTTCAGCTCGTTGATTCCACCATTGAAGTCCGGTGCGGGCATTCAATAACCCATATCCGGCCTGCTCCAGTCCCGGTTGGTTTTCTTCTTCAAAAAAAACGTGTGATTTGTAAGAATAGGTAGGCCGAAGAAACCAGGTACTCCCATTGGATAAGGGTAGTGTGAGATTCATTCCTACTGAACCCGAATGGCGGGGAGTCAGCCGGAAGGTATTGCCCGCCAGCGCCTGCTCGTTTCCATCCGCGTCGGTATCATTAAAAGCAGCATCAATGTAGGCGTAATTTCCAAAAAGCTGCAAGGCCCGGGAAATAACTCCCCGCAACGAGGTTTCCAGCCCATAAGCGGTAGCATTGCCCACATCACGGGTTTCAAAAACCAACCCGGCACTGGATAGAGAAGCTACCTGTGTTTGAAAATCGTGGTAATCATAATAAAAGATATTGGCATCCCACTGAAGGCGGTCCTGTCGGGTCAGAAATTTGCTCCCCAGTTCGTAACTCCAGACAATCTCATCATTCAACACACTGATATCCTCACCTAATACCTGAATCACATTTGGGCGCCGCCCCCGAGATACACTGGCAAACAGATCCCAGTTGGGTTGTAGCTGGTAATCCAAAGCCAGGCGCCCTACCATTGAAATAAAGGTTTCCTGATGCGACACCCGGCCCCGGGTAGGAGGAAACAAATTGTTGGGTGGGTTTCGTAATACGAAGCTTAAGGTGCCAAATTTTTCCGCATCCTGAGATTCTATCGCTCCAGTTATGTGCTCATAAGTACCTCGCAGTCCCAAAGTCACGTTTAATTGTTCATTGAGTGGGTAGGTACCATCAGCAAACAGTTCAAAGGCATAGTTTTTACCAAAATTGGTCTGCCCCTCGGTATTGGAGGCATTCAAAGGCAACCCGGCCAGGATGCTGAAAAGCTCCGGTACGTCTGGAATGGTAGGTATCAGGTTGGGAGTGCCATCGGGATTTAGTAAAGGTTCTTCGGGAACGTTTGCCAGCAAGGTTTCTTTATCCGGAAGGTTAGACGATTGAATGGCACCACGAATGGCCGGAGTAAAGAGGGTATACAGGCTACGTTCGTCCGTTTCCAGCACCAGCTGTTGAGAACCATCTTCCCAGAAGAAGTTCACTCCCCCAAAACCGGAAAAGCCAGCCGGTCGCTGGTACGTAACTCGAACCTCCTGACTCCATTGTTGCCCAAGCGCCTTTTCAGAAGACCACAAGGCAGGAGCAACCGTCCCATCGGCATCCAACGACTCGTAAGCATCAAATTTCCGGTAGGCTGAAATAGAAGTCAGATCCAGGGTATTGGTAAGTGTATGGTTCACCAAAAGAGTTGTTCCCCATACTGTTCGATCAACAAACAAGTCCTTACCTCGTTCCAGGTCAGCGAAGGTAAATGGGCTGGTTGTTCCTCCGGCAGGGGCATAAACTCCACTCTTAAAAGCGGTGCCGGGCGGTGTATCTCGCTGATAGTTGATGATCAGATCTATCATCGTACGGGAGGTAGGCAAATAGCGAAAAGAGGTGCGAAACGCCTGAATATCTTTCCCGTTCAAATTTCCTCCCGAAAGGTTCCGGATATACCCATCCCGCTGATTAAGAATACCCGCCACCCGCACCAGAAAAGTATCGGCCACCACCGGAATATTCACAAAGCCGGAAAGTAACTGTTGGTGGTAGTTTCCGTATCCCAGTCGTAACTCAGCGTCCAGAGCTCGTTGGGGTTTCTGTTGGATAAGATGTACAGCTCCAATCTGTGCACCACGCCCAAACAAGGTTCCCTGTGGCCCTTTTAGTACTTCCACCCGCTCCAGATCGTATAATTCTACTACTGACCCTCTCGATTTGCTGATGGATACTCCATCCTGAAAAATCGATACCCGAGGCTCCAGACGAGAATCTCCGTCATCGCTGGTAATGCCCCGGATTACAAACCCCGGATTGTTCGGGCTTTGCACCTGCACCTGCAACCCAGGTACATATTCGGAAAGCGCATCAAACTCGTAGATGTTGGTTTCTTTCAGAAAATTTCCATCGTGGGTAGTCAACGCAATGGGTACATCCTGCGCCAGTTGGCTGCGTTTCTGGGCAGTGACCACCAATCCGCCCAGGGAAAGCACGTTTTCAGTGAGGATGATTGTCACTTGTGCAGTTTGGTTTACTCGTACCTCAATGTCCCGTTGCTGCCCTTCAAAGCCAACAAAGCTTACCTGTAGGGTGTAGGTCAGAGGGCGTAAGTCTGAAAAATAAAACTGCCCCAATTCGTTTGTCGCAATTCCGCGATCTGTACCAGTGAGCAATACAGAAGCACCAGGAATGGGTTGTCCGTCGGATTGCTGTACGATACCTCGAAGTGCCCCCACCTCTGTCTGGGCCCAACTCAGGAAACAAATGAGTAGACCGCATAAACTACCTAGGAAACACCGCATAGAGGATTGACTGGTTTGCTCGATAAGTTATTTAATTTTTGCCGAATGAAGGTTTTGCCGGGGAATTTTTTTAGCCCCATCTGCCCTACGTACTTCAATCGTCATCGGCCAAAATAGCTTCTACTGCTGAAATACGACCGGAAACACAGGCTGTAGTGAGTCCGGTTTTGCCACTTAGCGCCCCCAGACACACCTCACATTCTTGGCTTCATCCAGAATATAAATAGACAGGCCATCCAGATTTCCCATAAAAATAATACCCGTCAACAAGGTGATCAGCATCAGTCATAATGTCATGAAAAAAGCTGTTTACTGCAACAGCACGCAGCTGCCTTTAAAGCTTTTCACCGGTCAGATCATCTTAGATCATGTTTGGATGGAAATTTAAAAAAATTTACAACATTTTGTTAATCAATGATTTACAACAGAACTTCCTAGTTTTTAACATTTTTTCCACTCCCTGCATTAACCTCTGCAAGTTCCCTGGCATATCTAAATGTAAACGATTAATAAACGATCACTTATTCTGAAATTGAAGTACCAACACAAACTAAAAGAAATCATGTGGGGTAAACGAAAATTACCTCACGCCGGATTTGATTTTTCCGCCTTATCCTTTTAGAGCTACGCTCACACATTAAGCGTAATCGGAAAGCTACTGCTCCTGTGAGCGGTAGCTTTTTTATTGTTCAGGCAGCGCTTCTCCCCTGCCGCTTCACCTTCGCTTACCTGCTGCAATTCATCCTCCCCGCTGAGTCTTTAGCACAAAATCGATAGAAATTATATAAATGATTTTACTTTTGTGTTTACTGTTAGCTACGAGATTTAGCCGTATGATAAAAGATCGCGACATTATTGACCAGATCAAGGCCGGAAAGTATGAGGTGCTCAGCCAACTCAACCGGCATTTTCCCAGTGTCCGAAAATATGTGCTTTCCAACAGTGGTGCAATTGAAGATGCTGAAGATGTTTTCTCTGAAGCTCAGGTTATTTTTTATCAGAAAGTCCTCAGCGATGCGTATCAGTACAATGGAGAAGGCAAGATTGGCGGGTTCCTCTATGTGACATCCAAAAATCTCTGGATGAAAAAGCTTACCCGCCCTGCCCCCATGATGGCTCCGGTTGCGGAGACAGATACCCTGGACTCTGGCGATCCACTGGAAGATCTGAGTGGAGCATTGGATGAGATTTTATACGCTTTGGGAGATCCCTGCGCCGCTATTTTAACTTTTTTTTATTTTCATCGCCTCGATATGTTAACCATTGCCCAAAAAGTGGGATATAAGAATAAAGAGACGGTAAAAGTAAAAAAGCGCCAGTGTATTCAAACGATTGAGAAGGCATTGCCTGCGGCGCAGAAAGAAACCTTAAAAGAATACTTGTATGAACTTGACCAACGAAGACCGGGAGCTCCTGGATCGGCACTTTGAGCACGATCTTACCGACCAGGAAGAAACGATATTTCAGCAGAAGCTGACTGACGATGAAGCGTTTCGTCAGGCCTTCCGCCTGCGCGAGTTGATTCACGAGCGAGTTGAAGTTTTCGGTGCAGCACAGCTGAAAGAATCATTGAAGTCTCAGTTAAGTGCCATGCGTGAGGAAACGGAAATAACAGATGAGCAAGTAGAAATTGAAGAAATTCCAGTACGCTCGCTCTATGATACCATCTCCGCAGCACGCTGGATGATTGCCGCTTCAATAGTAGCCGTTATCGCCGCCGGTATTCTTTTCCTGCACAATCGAAGTGATGCTCCCGATGGAGCTGCTATCGCTACCCAGGATGATACCAAAACGGAAAATCCGGTTTCAGGTGGACAAGTGCCCGCTCCTTCTTACGGAGGAACAGATACCTATACTTCTGCTTATCCCATTGCTACTGATCAGTCTCAGCAGGTAGCGGAAGCGGTGCTTATTATTGATGAGAGCCGCACTGCAGCAGCGTATCGGGTAAGTCCGGATACCCTATTCGTCTATTATCCTCAGGATATCTATGCAGAAACGCTCCGGCTGACGGATGATGAAAATACGGTTATTCTGCAAATCAACGAAGACCGCTACCGTCTTAACCTTTCGGACAATGATACGGAGCAACCGCTCATGCCCTTAGAGTAACGCCTAACGAGCTTCCTCACTTCGCCTGCATCAGCCTCACAGTTGGTGCAGGCTTTTTTCTATCCGTACAATCCTGTCCGAAGAAAATATCAAAACCCGGTGTATCTATCCGAGGAAAGAACTCGAGTAACTAGCGTCGTTGACAACAAGCTTTTAATACGCCACTTCCAGATCCTGCTTCATGCGGGGAATCACGTCTTCATCTAGTTTGAGTATTTCTCCCTTGTTACTATGGATAGGCAGTCGCTTACGCAGGAAAGACGCTTTAAATTGGGTGGCCGTCTTAAGCCCCTGTAACATGTGCCAGTATTCCAGCGCCCAGGCATTATCCAGATTTTCGGGCAGGCTCGCACGTTGCGTTTGCTGGTCGGCCGATGAGAAACTGGTTTCTAAAGAATGGCTTTGGCTGGATGCTTCGCTCCGGTAGTCCTCATATAACCCATGAGGCTGAAGGGAAATAAGCCGGTTAACTGTGACGTCAATGGCAACAGCCTGCCCCATTGAGGTATAACAGATGACAAAAAATAGTCCGAAAAAGAGTAATGTGTGTCGCATGCGATTTCTTGTGGTTTATGCCTACAAGTCTAGAGTATTTCAGACGGAGTTACCGGAGGAAATTGGATAAAGCCTCACATACGTAGGGTTATATACCAAAAGCAAACCCCTTGTGGAGTTTCACAAGGGATATTGATAACAACCGTAGACGTAGGTACCGTAATCTCAGATCGTTCTCAGGCCGGGTAAGGGTAAATTTGCGTGCTGAGATTTGGCTAAAAGCTATTCAGAGACAGGATTTCTGCCATAAACTGCACCTGACCATCCGGTTGTACTTTCCACACAATCTGGTGGTGGCCATTTAGTATTTTAGCGTTTAATTGCAGGTCTTCATAAGTAAAGGAAGCATGTAAGGTATCCCGCCGTTGGTGTACGGTAAGCATACACCTCCCACCCTGCGGCTCACCTTTCTGATGACACAATGTTGATTCATAATCCCAACCAACCGTTGTAAAGCTTCCTTGTTGATCGGTGAATGTGAATGCGCAGGATTGCGCGAGGTTATTTTCGTACCATTTCTGGTATTGATCGGCCTGTTGCCAATGGATTTGCCCCTGCTGTACACTCAGAGCAAAAGAAGCCATTGCAGTAAATAACAAATCCTTTTCAACCTTCTTATTAGCCAATAATGGTTTGCTCACCAGATGGTTCAAATACGTATACACAAGTTGTGACTCAGTAGTAGTGACTAATTGCCTAACCTCGGACATTGAAGCAGGAGCAATTTCTCCAGTATCTGTACAGGCTGGCAGATACAGTAAAAACAAACTCATTAGCAGACACACAATTTTTTTCATGGGGTAGACATTTTAGTTGGATAGCCTTTCTGAAGCAACAACCTACTCCCCAAGCGTGCACCCACCACCAATACTTTGGGTGAAAAACCTGATCAGACTGGACACGCCTATCCTGTCCTTGGGTCTGACCAAGGTGGGTTAGCTCAGAGAAGGTCAGACATACGCGGGGCTGGACCTACTGAAAAATGTAGAAGAAAATCCGGCAGATGGTTTAGAAGCGCCAGCCGACACTCATGGAATACAGCGCGTTGCTTACTTGTTCAGGGTTCCCGGT
This sequence comes from Cyclobacteriaceae bacterium, assembly GCA_040222715.1. Classification (GTDB taxonomy): domain Bacteria; phylum Bacteroidota; class Bacteroidia; order Cytophagales; family Cyclobacteriaceae; genus Tunicatimonas. The sequence continues at coordinate 106,905 of JAVKCN010000157.1, forward strand.
CAGTGGTGATAAATTGGTAACATCGTTGATATTGGTCAACCCGGTGTTTAAATGAAGGGCGAGCAATAACCCCTTATTAAATTCATAGCCTAAACCAAAACGCAATGATAATTCTGCTGAAGTAAAATATTCCTTCGTATCAATATCATTGATTGAGGAGGAAAGCAGGAACCCCATCTGGGGCCCCAATTGGAGATTAAAGCGGCGGGAAGGGTAAATCTTTAGCATCACAGGAATGGCCAGATAATTCATTTTCACATCATTACTGCTGGTAGATGATGTCGACACTAATCCATTGTCAATGGCTCCTTGCTGGGAAAATAATACTTCCGGTTGCACCGCCAGCCAACGAGACAGCCGAAACTTCACCAACCCACCAATGACCACTCCTGCTTTCAGGTCGTAAATTTCCTCCTCGTCAATATTGTATAAGGAGGAAAAGTTTAATCCAACCCTCACTCCGTATTCCAATGGGTCCAGTTGTTGCTGAGCATGCAATGTGGTTGAAGACAAAATGCCCATCAGTCCTAAAATCAAAAGTAGCTGTTTCGTGTGCATGGTTTGTAGAAATTGCATCGTGATAAACTTGTTGCTAATATACTGCTTTATAAGAAAGCGACACAGTATCGGATGATACCGTCATCTGTACTCCTCCCTGGGTATTCAGCGGTAAATTATGATCCGGAGTGCCACTGATACCGCTGGCGGTTTTCATAATCAAAATGGCAATGGCCAGGAAGAATAAGCGAAGTATGTTCTGAATATCGTGTCGCATCGCGTTGGGCAGTTATGTAGTTATCAATTACTTTCACCCTTATATGCCGGGGAACTTGCAGAGGTTAATGCTGAGTGAAACTTTTTTTAACAAATTCAGGCATCTTGGATAGGCGCACTTTTTCCACGATCTTCTGTACAGATCAAAACGTATCTTAACTGGTAATTTTGAGGCTGGTTAGTTGATCGATTAAAAAATCACTCCAGCCTTCGGGTGAGGGTGTATTATCAATAAAAACGACAGCCGACAGCTTAGCGTTTGAAGTAAAAATCCCCGGTTAGCGATGTGGATTCCCAAGGGATCTGTTTCCCTTCTGATTTCTGAGAGACGGTGGTGCGTACCCGTTTAAAGACCTGCTCGATGGTAATATCCGGGGTAGGAAGATGTTTTAGCAGGGCTTCGGTATACACCCCATGTTCCCCTCCTCCATCAGAGGCAGTTTGGCCAGGCGCAGTGGCATAGGCCACCAGCGACCCCCGGGGCGCATTCATAAAAGCCAGCCCATTGCCCCGGGTACTACGACTCCAGCTCCGTTCAAAGGGATTGTCCCGGCAGGCATCCAGCAATACGATGTTGGTTCGGGAATTGGCGGCTTCCATCTTGGCCAGCACTCGATCAGCTCGCACACAGTCGTACTCAACATCGTATGCGCTAGACAATTTGGCATCCACTGGCACCAGATAATTAGCGCCCTCTACCTGCAAGCCGTGCCCCGCGTAGAAGAATAATCCGATATCAAAGTCTTTGAGTTTTTCACCAAATTCATCAATCGCCCGCTTGATATCATTCTGCCGGCAGTTCTCGTACTTCATCACCGTAAACCCCAATCCTTCTAGCATTTCCTGCATAGCGGCGGCATCATTCATGGGGTTACGTAATTGTCCTCCCTGCTCATACGCACTGTTACCAATCACCAGCGCCAACCGTTTCTCCAGGGCCGGAGCCTCCCTCCGAATGGAGAAGGTAGTACTAGCACTTTGCTGTTGGCGGTCGGTAGCGGTCACGGTAAACTGATTGTCGCCCAGGTGCAAGGGGGCCTCCAGACTAAAGCTTCCATCCGAACGCAGCCAGGCTGGCTGGTCGTTGATTCTTACCTCCTGAATACCATCCTGGTCTTCCGCTTGTCCAACAATACGAATATTCTGCACGGCAATCTGTTTGAAGCCTCGGGTAAGGGAAGGCTCAGTTATGGTAATCACTGGCCGACTATTTTCGGCAATCGCCTGGTTATCAAATGTATGATCGCCTTCTGATGAGTTTTCCTTTTCAGCAACAGTGGTAGCCGGGGCAACGTCACTATCTCGCACCTCTGTGCCTGATACATCCTCCCGGGCATCGAATGTTATTTCATCCGGATTTTCTTTTGGCGGATTACCGGTGGATTGCTGCGCCAATGGCGTTTCTCCGCCTTCTTCTATATACGATACCCGAAGAAAGTCTACCTTTATCAGGTTATTGGATTCAAAACCGATACGCTGACCGAAAAACTCCTGGAAAGGCATGGTATGTACCAGCACTTCATTGATATAAAAAAAACAAGAAGCTCCATTCTTCCGTACTGTGAGCTTATTATAGCCATTGGCATGCAGATAAGTCGTTTTCCGGGGCTTCACATATTGTTCCAATCCACCGACTTTACGCCACTGGCTGATAAAATACGTTCCCTTCTTAAATCCAAAAAAGTAGCTTCCTTTCTCCGATCGCCCCCACGAGAGGGAGGTACTCTCTTCCCGGGGATTACCCTGTACAAACGCTATCCGCGCTTCTATCTCAAAATCTTTGGTTTGGTTGATTGGCACTTCGATCCAACTGGCATGCTCATCGTAGAAGTCTGATTTGGATTTCCACACGTAATGCCCATTTTCAATCCGACCTTCACGTCGGCCGCGGCGGTCGGTACCCGTAAACCAATGATTATGATTGTCATCGAATCCATCATAAAACAACTCAGTCCGCTGGTCTGCGGTAATGTCAGTATAGTTACGTTGACCGAACAACAGTTGGCTGCTCATGAGCCCTATAAAAATCAGAGGAAGTACACGGTTCCACATTTGGATAGGTAGTTTAGCGTTAGGTATAAAGTAACGGATTTGGCCCGGCAGAAGTATTTCTTGTATACGGTAATACCCGGTTGCCCCTTTGCTTCTTAATACCCTTTCTTCGTAGAAGGTTAATGCCATTGGGCGTTCTTTTTTATAATTTTACAGGAAAGAATCACTTTAAAATGACCTGGTATTACCAAAGCAAAACTTCCGAAAGTTACCGCAATCGAGCCGTTTCTTCCAAAAAATTTTTATTTTTCGAGGTTGGTTCATTAACCTTTTCACCATCCTGAGGATGAATGAGTGAATGATCTTAAATCAAATAACTTGTTCAACCCATTACTTAACTCTTATTTCACTTATGGAAACTTCGTTGAAAACTCCGTTGAAAACTTCACTACTTTACCTTCGCTTTGTCCTGATCGGTCTGGTAGCATTTTATCTGACCGGTTGTGGCGCTAAAAGCCCTCAACCATCTGCACAGCGAACGGAAATCACCCTGCCCTTTGCTGATCATCTCAGTGATAAAGAGGCTTTCCGGGGAGTAGGTATGGCAAAAAGTCCCGATCAGGGATTTGCTTTGGAACAGGCCCGCCTCGATGCCCGTACCTTCATTGCGCAACAGGTAGAAACCACCGTAAAATCTGCCGTAGAGCGTTATCGTGAGCAATACAATTCCACTGAGGATACCGTAGAGCTATCCTATAATGCCAAATTTGAAGAACTCACCCGCAACCTGGTAGATCAATCTCTGAACAATGTGATGGTCAACGACCAGAAGATGTACGAAGTACAGGATGGGAGCCGTCAGGTGTACGAAGCCCACGTAGCCATGACACTCAAACGGGATGATTTCATGCATGCCATGGAAGGCGCCACCGGCAATGGCATGTCCGATGGCACCAAGCTGCGCATTGAGTATGACCGTAAAAAATTCCGGGAGATCTTTGAGCAGGAAATGCAGGGATTACGCCAGAATCAGGCTAGAAACTAAATACGATGCCGCCCGGCCAGTGTGTTCGCCTGGCCTCTTAGCGCTGAACACCGCTCCTTTCTAACTCCTAACCTATGTTCCTTCGTACTTTCATCGGATGCTGGTTGCTCTCGCTTTCTCTGTATGCCCAACCCGACTGGGTATCACAGAAAGGCAATTCAGCCCGCTTTCCTGAGACAGTTTTTTTAACCGGTTTTGGCATTGCCACCTGGCATAAGGATTCTACCGAAGAATCCATTATCCGACAGTCGTATGCCGCGGCTCAGAAGGACCTGGTAGAAAAAGTGCGGGTCCATATTCAGGCCAGTAGTGAAAGTCTGAAGCAGCAGACAGACCAGTCTTTTACCGCATCTTATCAGGCGATGGTGACCGCCAGCAGCCAGTTGGAGGTGGTAGGACTGCAAAAGGAGACTTACCACGACAGGAAGCAAAAGCTGTTGTATACCTGGGTGTATGCCCCAAAAAAGGAAGTTATTGCCAATTATCAACAAAAGTATGCTCAGTTAGATCAACAGATCCATGAACGTTTTGAGCAGGCTGAGCGATATTCCTCAGGAGGTATGAAAGCCGAAGCCGAACAGTATCTGCTTACCTGCCGCACCTTACTGGCTCGTCAGGCCCAGGCGCAGGCGTTGCTGCTGAGTCTGCAACCGGGTACATCCCTGGCAGCACCTTCGGTAACCGCCGTACAGGTGGAGGATGCCCTGCACCAGCTTATCCAACAGCAGGCAGAAAGCCTGAGTGACCTGGCCTACGGACTGGCCCACCAACTAAAACAATCGGTTGAGCAGCCATTGCAGCGCGTACTGGTATCGCCACTGCTGTACCGCGAGTCAGAAATGGCCAGTTCGTTTTCGTATTTCTTCCGAAACCGGCTGGAGCAGGAGCTGATTCAATACGCGGATTGGCAGACCGTCCGCTTGGATGATGTGCACTTTAATCAGGGCAACCCGACCATGCGTTACAGCCTGCAGGGCACCTACGAAGTGCTGGGCGACCAGATGCACATCAGCGTATTTGTGAAAGATGTATTTGCCCAGCAGGTCATCAGCATGGCCACTGCTCAACTGAAGGTAGACGTTATTGAAATGGCTCAGCTGACGTATTTGCCTACCCAGTTTGAACTAAGGCAGGAAGAACAGCAACTCATGGCCTCCAATCCGGTAACTGCCAGCGGCATCGATCTGGAAGTATGGACTAATAAGGGAAAAGAGGCCCTGGTGTTTACCGAAGGTGAGCGAATGAACGTGTTCTTTCGGGTAAACATGCCCTGTCACGTACGCTTTATTTACCACCTGGCCGATGGTCGTAGGGTACATTTCTTCGACCAGTACCTCACGGAGGACGAAGTGGACCGGGTACACGAACTGCCCTACGATTTTGTGTGTGACTGCACGGATGCTCCCTGCGGTATTGAGACCTTGCAGATCAACGCCCAGGAAGCACCATTCACGCCCCTGGCTACCCAGGACATCAGTGGCTACCGCTTTATTACCGAAGACCTGGGAAGCATGCTGGAAAAAACGCGGGGCATGAAACAGGACGAAACAATGTTTCAGGCAGAGCAGCGGCTGGTGATTACCACCATGGAAAAACCGCAGTACTAACCTGATCATCCGTTATTGTAAGGTTTATTGAAGCTTTATACCTATGAAAAAATTAGTGATTTACCTACTCCTCACAATGGGATGGTCTGCGCTGAGCCAGGGCCAGACGCTGGAAGAGTACCGCCGACAACAGGACTCAGCCCGGGAGGCGATGGGCCAGGACCGGGATGAATACATGCAACAGTACACCGAAGACTTTAATCGCTTCGTGGAGGAGCGGGATAAGGAATTTGCTGAGATGCTGAGAGACCGCTTCCGGGAAATAGAACTGTCCCGCGCCTTGCAGCCGGATCGCTCTCCCAAACCTACGGTCATCCCCGCCTATCCACCGGACACGACGGTTCCTGCCAATGAAAAAATCGACATTGATACTACTACCCGTAGTCTGGGGCGCTCCCGTAGTCTGCTTTTCCCCATTCCTACCGAAGACAATGGAAAAGCATATTCGGTGAAACATATCCAATTGAGTTTTTACGGGGCATCGCTAACCCTACCGTACGATGCCCGGATGCTCCTTTCAGAAGTAAAACCATACGATGCCCAGACCCTCAGCGAAGCCTGGTTGTATCTGAGCAATACTCACCTAACAGCGTTGATTCACAGCCTGTACCACTACAAAAACCAGATGAATTTAAATGACTGGGGCTACTACCAACTCATACGGCAATTTACCGAACAATTGTACCCTTCCGACGACCCTCGTATTCCGCTCACCACCTGGTTTTTACTGAATAAGTCACGTTATAAGGCGAAAATCGGTTATACCAATCAGCAACTGTTCCTGCTGCTGCCTACCAACTGCACGGTGTATGCCACCAATTACTACACATTCGGTGAGCAAACCTATTATGCGATGGGCAATGCTCCGCAATCCCTCTACACCTATACCCAGGACTATGCCGGGGCCGACCTAAGCCTGGATCTTGATTTACAGCACCCGCTCAACCTGGGAGGTACGCCCAACGAAAAAGCGCTATCTTTTCACTACGGAGCGGAGGATTATCAGGTGCAGGTGGAGTACAACCCCCGCGCAATACAATTCTATCAGGACTATCCCGAAGTGGATTTACGGGTTAAGCTGGAGTCTACCCTGTCCCGGGAGGCCAAGGAGTCGTTAATTGCTCAGTTTCAGCCTTTGCTACAGGATCGCACTCCTGCTGATGCGGTCGCCATGCTGTTGCGGTTTGTGCAAACGGCTTTTGAGTATCAGTTGGATGAAGCCCAGTTTGGGCAGGAAAAGTATTTCTTTCCGGAAGAGATGTTCCACTATGCTTACTCCGACTGCGAAGACCGCTCGGCCTTATTCATCTACCTGGTTCGCCAACTGCTGGGCCTGAAAGTGATGGGATTGCAGTATCCCGGTCATGTAGCTACGGCGGTGAGTCTGACGAATGGAGAGGGGGAATTTGTGGAGCAGGATGGCGAGAAGTTTATCATCTGTGATCCTACCTATGTGAACGCTCCGGTGGGAAAAGTAATGCCCCGCTACGCGAAGGACCCCGTAGCTGTAGTGCAGCTTCGAGACCCGTACCAGCAACTGCTTACCGAGATGATCTGGGAAATTGCTTCCGTCAATGGCGTATATCCGGGGGCCAATCACCACAATGTGGTAATGGATGCCATGAACAACATCTATTTTGTCGGTTACAAACTCTCGGCCCAGGTTACCGAAGGACAAAACGTATATTTGGCCAAACTCGCTCCCAACGGAAAAATACTCTGGGACAAAACCCTGACCGGAATCGGGAACGACCTGGGGCAGTACCTTGCCATTGACCAACAGCAGCAGGTGTACCTGGCCGGACGCTACGAAAACGAGCTTCAGGTAACGCCGGATATCACGCTCGCCACTTCTGCCTCCGGGTTCTTCGTGGCCAAGTTTACTCCCAACGGGCAACTCAGTTGGGCCCGGGATATTCCGGCCCAGGTAGAGAACCTGGAACATGCCTTCGCTGCGAAGATCAGCGAACGGGGAGAGCTACTGGAAACGCTGATATTTGATGATGCCGTGGCCGAACGAGGGATGGCTCTGGACGGTCATGGGTTTGTCTATTTCAGCGAGCACCATGATACCTTTTCACCCCTGGCTCCTGCTGCCAAAACGCGGGGTCTCGCCCCGGAAACCGCCGCTTCTGACCTGGACATGGTAGAAACCCTCAAGTCAGAAAGTGATCGGCTGCAAAAGCAGGCCTACGAACCAGCCATTGCCGGACTGTTTGCGGTCATTCATTGCATTATGCAGAACGGGATTATTATTGAAGGAACCGCCGCCCTGAAAGCGCTGGACCGTTATAACCCGACTTTCCGTAAGGACTGCCCCGAGATCTATGCCAATATCGCGAAGCTCAGGTTTATGAAAAACGAAAGCGGAGTGATTACCATTGTCAATGAAGCCGGAGGAAATGTGGATTTCAACAAAATGCGGATTCACGACAATGCCCAGATACGGCTACGCACCTTTACCGATGGCAATGCCCAAGTGGATGTGCTCTCCGGGATTACGGTAGGCAAAGCCTTCGTTCGCTTTAAGCTCAACCATGTAAAACTGTTCAAAACCGACGGCAACCTGCTGTTTGACTACGACAACGATAATACCCAACTGGTGATGAACCTGCGGGAGGATATCCTGTATTAAACCTTTTCAGCAAGAATGTAAGAGCCTACAATTCTCCGTACCTCATTTTTCACTCAAGGTCTGCTATACTGTAAAAGCGTAGCCTTACACTGCACTACATGCTCCCTGAGCAACCAATGCCATTGCGAGTAGCCGGCCCGGCTTTGTTTGCGTTTTTCTTTCAAATATCAATTTTCGTGCTTAGAGCATTTAGCCACCGAGTGCATTTTAATAGGATTGGCTACTGCAATTTGTTGGCACCAGTTTTTATTTCTCAAATGTCAGATTTACAAAATCGTCTGAATTAAACCTTAGGTTTTTCATATTCATATCTTCTAACAATTTTGAAATTGCTTTAATTATCATTGTAGCTACAATAGGTTTTAGCTTCCAGTAAATCATTTGAGCTAAAGTTTCCTTCCCATCTAATTTCACTTTATCATATGGATCGTAGGATTGTCCTCCATGAGCAATTTCGTTTCTGATAGAATATGCAACATCAAGCAAATTCTTCATTTTTTTTGCGTCTTTTCTGTTTTTACAAAGGGATACAAGGCACATGGATTTGATAAAGTCAGATGATGTACTTTTATCGAAAAGACCCTCAAGAGCAAATAATAAGTCAAGAAGATTGTCCATAGATAATTGATCCGATTCAACTGCATGAAGGTATCTTTTTAATGACCATAAGTTATAATGCCAGACTGATGCTAATCCTTCTAGATTTGGCTTTACGTTGGTTGATAATTTGCTGGTTTCAATAAGTATCTCGTGCATGAATGCATTGCTGCTTACCTTTCGAGCATACATTGATCTACCAGATTTTATTTGAAAAAATCCATCATTTATTGGATTGTCGGTTCTTCTCATAATTGATTCAGTTGGAAAACTCAAATGTAAACCAGCTAGTAAAAAGGAAGCTAATTCCTTTAATACAGCTAGCATCTGATCAAATTTCTCGACAAAGTCAAAATCGTAATGTGGGATTATTTCTTCTGTTAAGTCTTTTTTTGTCGGAATATTTTTTGTCTTGACATTATAGTCAATTTCAAAAAGCACAAAACCTAGTTGGTGTGACCAAGTTTTATAATCGTCTATTTTTAGATGAGTAGGAAATTTTCCACATTCCTGTTCTATTAGGTCTGGAACCCTCTCTTCAATTACATAACCTGATATAAACCTTGGATATATTTTAGCTTTTGCCTTATCAATTTCATCTGGATTCGTATTCTTGAGCCCTATGCTAAATCCAAAATCAAATTTCCGATTCCAAACTTCATTTTTAAGCATGAGCTTTAAATGACTTGTTAAGTCAATTTCAATTGGGGCTGTTTCATGTCTTTCCTCTGTGAAATAACAAGGCATTACCCATCTAGTAATTGTCATGATCTTAGTCGTTCTCTAATTGGTGCCAACGAGTGTGTATACGCCATATGGCGTATATATTCATATAACCGCAATATACGGAGAGCAAGGAGGCCTTCCAAGCTCAGTTTGCTGGTAAGAAACGCTTTCCATAACGCAGTTTTGTCATCTTGCCAGGGGCTATCCGGGTTGGTTTAGTTGCTTTGCTTTTAGTTTTTATTAGGATCACGATGGTTTGAGGTATTGAAAGCCTGAGAAAGGTGGCTTTCGGTCTGAGTGAGCTTTCCGTTCGGCAGGCTGCTTTACCCACGGTGGGGAGAAGTAATCATCGGTGCTGGCAAGCCTGCCCACGGTGGGGAGAGGTTTTTCAAAGGCCTGGCAGGTTTGCCGACACTGTCGGGAAGCTATCAAGTAACCTGACAGGTTTGCCGACACTGTCGAGAAACCGTCCGGTGCTATTGAAAGCATGTTCCTGGCGGGGCAGGGCCTTGGAAGGGAACGTTGATGTATAAACCGCTGAGATTTTGCTTCAATATCTTTGCCCCTGGCCCAGCCACCGGAAAACCTCATGATATGGTTTCATTAGAAACTTACAAAGTCGGGAAAAGCTTTTGGGCCGAAGGATACTGAACCGTGATCACTAACAAAAAAACACTCCCCTAACTTTAGGGAAGCGTTTCGTATACCAGTTCTAACCAATGAATGTATGCTATGAAGAGTGGCTTTCTGTTTAAAAGCGGATACCCGCCGAGATTGAAAACATCTGGTTGATACCATCATTCCCGTTGAGCATCGGCGTCAATCCGTGCTCGTAGCTGAGGTCCAGGGTGACGATGAGTACTTCAATACCTACTCCTCCATTCAGCCCCACGGTTACTCCCTTAAAATCCTCCCGGGTCACTCCGTACTGATTCTCACTCACTCCCAACAAGATGGTGGGCGTAATACCCGCATTCACCCGGATGCGCAGTATCCCGTTTGATCCGGTCAGATACAAGCCCCCGCTTACCGGCACTTTCAGGCTGTTGTAGTAGAATTGGTTTTCCAGTTCGGCTTCCGTGGTTGTTTCGTTCACCGGCTGCACTCCGGTATGGTAAAAGTGCAGGCCCGGCTGCCAGAAAAACCAGCTTTCTTTGTTGGATTTAACGATAAAGTCCGCCCCCAACTGCAAACCTGTTCGCATCCCGTTTTCGGAATCTTCTGTGGAAAGTGTGGAAATATTCATCCCCACTTTGGGGTTAAAATGGACTTTGGTTTCAGACTGAGCCTGCGCAAAAGAAGCACTGAACAGGCAAAGGGTGATAAGGATTACAAAATTTTTCATGATCGTAAGGTTTAGTCAATGCATATTGTGATTGAATTTCACCTTACTATCCGGAGAAGGAAGCAGAGGTTAATGGCTTACCGAAAAAAATTCTGATAAAAATTTCAGCTGAGTTAGGAAGCCGGAAAAGCTAAATAAATTCCTTTGAGCGATGAACCAATATTAAGCGTGGAAAGAAGGCAATTATGAAAAAGTATAGCCACTACCCGTAGATTTTACATTTTTTTGACGTAATCATCAGGCAATGAGTTTCTCCAGTACATCTCCCACCCAATAGGCTAAAATGGCCGCCGAAGCACCCAGCACCAGTGTCTCCAGCACTCCTTTCCAGCGATTCGTTTGCGTCACTACTGCTTTCAACCAACCCACTCCCACAAAGGCCAGGGACGTAAGTACGCAGGAAATGGCAAACTCATGGGCAATGTTATTTTGGGTAAGGTACTCATATACATATACCAGCAATGGGATGAACCCGACAATGAGAAACGAGATGAATGTAACGCCCCCCATGGCCAGCGGCGATTTGTGCTCTTCCACCATTTCCAGTTCTTCCTTCATCATAATATCAACCCAGCGATCCCGGTCTTCGGTGAGCTTCGCCACTACCTGTTCCAGTAATTCGCCTTCGAAGCCTTTGGCCCGGTAAATCTCCCGGATTTCTTCCCGCTCCCGCTCCGGCATATGATCCACTTCCCAGTACTCAATATTCTTGTGTTTCTGGTAATTCTCCCGCTCCGACTTGGTGGAAAGATAACTCCCGATCGACATGGAAAAACCATCGGCAAAGAGATTGGCAAACCCGAGAATGATGACAATGGAAGAGCCTAAATCGGCACCCGCTGCTCCGGCTACCACGGCGAAGGTGGTCACGCTGCCATCAATACCGCCGTAGACAAACTCGCCCAGATAATCCTGAAATCTACTCCAGGGCGAAGCGGTTCCATGAAGTACATCTTCGTGTTTCTTCGATACATTTGCCATAGCACTGCTTTCGTTATCAGCCTAAAATAACCAATAATCGGCAGTGCCAAAGATCTGTGGGAAATTTGGAATCAATCTATCTCAAAACTACCCTGCCTGACTGGCGAAAGCAAAAAAAAAGGGAACCATCGTGGTGATGGATCCCTAAGCTCTTTAGTTAATCAATCTACTGATTATTAACACCTTACCAAGATCGGCAAATGAGTTTTTAATCTAATTCGTCTTGCAGGAAATCAATACAAAGCGCGGCTGACCAGGAAAACCGGTGACTGCCACAACCTTGCTTTTCTTTTCCAACCACATCTTTAATCGGTACAAAGTATTCGTAAAAACCGTAGTGGCTAATCAGTTCTAAAGATTCCTGCTTCAGTTGTTTGGCCAGATCCTCAAAACCATAGTGACTCAGTCCGTGGTGCAACATCCAGTTCATGTTCACCCATACCGGGCCGCGCCAGTACTTTTTAGGGTTAAATTTCTTGCTTGTCGGATTATAAGACGGACACAGGTATAACTGCTGATCGGGCGTACCGCTAAATGTAGGACCAGTCAATCGATTCACCAACTGCTGCGCTTGTTCCGGAGAAGGAATATGGGCAAAAAGCGGAACTAAGCCAGAAGAGGCCTCCATTTCAATACGATCATCGTTGTGCAAATCATAGGCATCGTAGATACCTGTTTTCGGATTCCACAACTTATCATTCATGGAAGCAATGGTCTTTTCATTCCATGCTTTCAGTTGAGCAGTATCTTCGCCAATAATACCAGCCAGCTCAATCAGTGCCTGGTTTGACTTCACCAGAATACAGTTGAACAGCGGGTCCTGGATCACAAAAGGGCATCGTTCCAGAATAGCCTCTTCATTATAATCGCACTTCCGGTAAATATCAATCAGATGAATATAACGGTTATAGTCGTAATCAGTCGGCCGATGTTCGGCATGACCGTTATCCAGGTCTTTTCGCTTGTAGGGGGGTATTTTTATCTTCTCAAAAGTAATCTTCTCCATAGGATCATCCCAGGTCGGAGAATTATCAGTTCCTGATTCCCAGGGGTGACGGATATAGACCAGTCCTTCGTCAAACGGATCGCGATTGTTGTAAAAGTACTCATGCATCTTCAGGATCTTCGGAAACATCTCCTTCACAAAGTTGATGGCTCGCCCCTTATCTTTGGCATTTCGGTAGATATGCTGCAACACAAAACCGTGTACCGCTGGCATGGTGATGCCCGAGGTCTTCTTCGTTTCCGAAGCATCAAACGAACGCCAGGTTTCCCAGAAGTCTGAACTTGGGAAATAGTTATAATCGAATTCAGGGTTGAACACGATTTGCGGTACCATTCCGTTTTTCCACTGTCCACTAAACAGGGATCTCAGCTCTGATTCAGCCCGGTCCATGTCGTAATGCGAGTACCCGATGGCAATGAACCCCGCATCCCAGTTCCACTGGTGCGGATAAAGATTCGGAGCAGGTTTGGTAAAGTTGCCGGTCCAGTTGCCGGCCAGTATGTCTTTAGCTTCCTTTACTAAAGTTTTTGCATCAACTTCCGCCGTCATATACATGATCTTGTTTTTTTTCTTTTGGTTAGTGGTTTTATAAAATCAACACTCCACCTGCCATGATGTTCCCGAAAATACAAATAAAGCAAAAATGCCCATAGGTGGAATCACACTGCATAAAATGTTGAATTCCTAGGGGAACAGAAATTATGCCAACCTTGGGATAAGAATTTGTATCCTTCTCTTTGGTTAACCCATCAGAATCTTTGTAGATTTGACAGCAGTCAATTTTCCTACACGCGTTAACCATTATTTATGCCACTTTTTGACTTGACTGGGCAAACCGCCATTGTTACCGGAGGAGGTAGCGGAATCGGTAAGAGCATTGCCACAGTGTTTGCCCAGCAGGGAGCCCAGGTACACATCCTGGAAATCAACGAAGGAGCCGGACTTAGCACATTGCAAGACATTGGGCAAGTAGGCGGCAAAGGGCATGTGCATTGCTGCGATCTGTCCAAGCAAAGCGAAGTAAAAGAGCTCATCAACGAAATTTACCAAAGCAGTGGTTCTCTCGATATACTGGTGAATAATGCCGGTATTGCCCACGTAGGCAATGTGGAGAGCACTTCCGAAGAAGATCTGGACCGTATTTACGCCGTGAATATCAAAGGTGTGTATAATGGGATGCACGCCAGTATTCCCCTCATGAAAGAACAAGGCGGAGGGGTCATTCTGAATCTGGCTTCCGTGGCCTCGGTGATGGGCATTGCCGACCGCTTTGCGTATTCCATGAGCAAGGGGGCCGTTTTCACCATGACCTTATCCGTAGCCAAAGACTATGTGCATGACAACATTCGCTGCAATTGCATCGGGCCGGGCCGGGTACATACCCCCTTTGTGGATGGTTTTCTGCAAAAAAACTATCCAGGTAAGGAAAAAGAAATGTTTGAACGCCTGGCCAAGACCCAGCCCATTGGCCGAATGGGGAAACCCGAAGAGATTGCCCACCTGGCACTTTATCTCTGTTCAAAGGAAGCGGGTTTTATCACGGGTAGTTTTTATCCCATCGATGGAGGTTTCATTACCCTGAATACCTAATCTGATTTTATCATCATTACCAATATATTTCTCTATATCATCCTAACCTTTTATAATCCATGAAATTATTCCGTTTTGGAGCTCCCGCATCAGAAAAACCAGGTGTCGTATTCCAGGAAAAGAAACTAGACGTCGGCGCCTTTGGTGAAGACTACACCGAAACCTTTTTTGCTACCGATGGAGTAAACCGCTTGTCGGATTGGCTGAAAAACCATGTGGCGGATTGCCCCGTGGTAGGTGACGATGAGCGTTTGGCTCCTCCCCTGGTCCGCCCTGGTAAAATGATCTGCATTGGTTTGAATTATAAAGACCATGCTGCCGAAAGCAATATGGACCTTCCCAAGGAGCCCATCATTTTTTTCAAAGCAACCTCCGCCATTGTAGGCCCGAACGATGACCTTATCATTCCCAAAGGAAGTGAAAAAACCGACTGGGAAGTAGAACTGGCCATCGTGATCGGAAAAAAAGCATCCTATGTTTCCGAAGATGCGGCCATGGATTATGTAGCCGGCTACATGCTCCACAATGATTACAGCGAACGCGCCTTTCAACTGGAGCGCTCTGGTCAGTGGGTAAAGGGCAAAAGCTGCGATACCTTCGCCCCCATCGGCCCCTACCTGGTTACTCCCGATGAAATCGAAGATGTACACTCACTAGATCTTTGGCTGAAAGTGAACGGAGAGTTTAAACAGCAAGGCACCACCGCTGATCTTATTTTTAATGTTCCCCACATCGTCAGTTACCTCAGCCAGTTCATGAGCCTGCTACCCGGTGACATTATTTCAACAGGCACTCCGGCCGGAGTAGGTCTCGGGTTCAAACCACCCCAGTTTCTGAAAGCCGGAGACGTAGTAGAATTAGGTATTGAAGGACTAGGCAGCTCCCGCCAGGAAGCAAAAGCCTATACCTGAGAAAAAGTGAAGCGTTGCGTAAGTGAATGAAGAATGAAACGAGAAGCAAGTAGCGATTAAGTACGCAACATTCAGCCATCAAACCACTGAACAATTGAAAGACTTTGCCCAGACCGTGAACCTGAAAGATGGCCCCGAAGCGATTCGACAGTATGAGCACTACCATACCAGCATCTGGCCGGAAGTGCTCGCTTCGCTCAAACAGGTGGGTATTCTGGATATGAAAATCTACCGGTTGGGCCGACGTTTATTCATGTTCATGCAAACCGAAGATGATTTTGACCCTGAGGTGGATCTCCCCCGGTATCTGACGCTGCACCCTCGTTGCCAGGAGTGGGAAGAGATGATGGGCACTTTTCAGGAGAAAGTACCCGAGGCCCAACCCAACGAAAAGTGGGCGATGATGAAAAAAGTCTTTGAGTTCTGACCCTGCCTTACCATGAAAAAGATAGACGCTCATCAGCATTTTTGGCAGTACCGCCCCCATACCCACAGTTGGATTAGCGAAGAGATGGCGGTACTACGGCAAGATTACCTTCCGGCCGATTTAGCGCCACTGCTCGAGAAAAGCGATTGCCGGGGTTGTGTGGCGGTGCAAGCCAGTCAAACGGCTGAGGAAACCGAATGGCTACTGAGCCTGGCTGATCAGCACGCGTTTATTCTGGGCGTGGTCGGCTGGACTGATTTGCGGGATTTTCAGGTAAAGCATGCGCTACAGAAACTGGCACAGCACCCTAAACTCAAGGGAATCCGGCACGTTATTCAGGACGAACCGGATGATCAGTTTATGCTGGACCCGGCCTTTCTGCGTGGAGTGAAAATGCTACCGCAGTTTGGTCTGACGTATGATTTACTGATCTACGAACGGCATCTGCCCGTGGCTTTATCCTTTGTCTCCTATGTCCCGGAGGTATCCATCGTCGTGGACCATATCGCCAAACCCAAAATTCAGCAGCAGGAGTTTTCACCCTGGCAGGAAAATATGCGTTCCCTGGCCCAATACCAACACGTTTGCTGTAAGCTTTCCGGCATGGTGACGGAAGCCGACTGGCAGCACTGGACCTACGAACACCTCGTTCCCTACCTGGATGTGGTCGTTGAGGCCTTCGGACCTGACCGGCTCATGATTGGTTCTGACTGGCCGGTGTGCCGTCTTGCTACGGAGTACGATGGCGTGATGGAGATCATCGAGCGCTATTTCGCTAATTTCAGCGAAGATGAAAAAACCAGCATTTTTTATGAGAATGCATTACGCTTTTACGACCTTTCTCCTCCTACGACCACCGCATAACGGTGCATTGTAATTCAGTTTATTTAATATCAAACGATAACAACCTTATGGATCTTCATCTTAAAAATAAAGTTATTCTAGTCACCGGTGGAGCCAGCGGCATTGGTGAAGCTATCGTGCAGGGTGCCGCAGAAGAGGGCGCTATTCCGGTCATTGTAAATCGAAGTGCCGAACGAGGCCAAAAACTGGCGGCAGCATTGAAAGAATCCGGTCATTCCTGTTTGTTTGTGCAGGCCGACCTGAGTGAAATTTCCCAATGCGAACGAGCCATTCAGGAGACTATAGATCAGCTTGGACAGTTGGATGTGCTGGTAAATAATGCGGGGATTAACGATGGCATTGGCCTCGAGGATGGCTCTCCCGAGGATTTTATGCAATCCCTTCAGAATAACCTGCAACACTATTTTTCTCTGGCCCATTATGCCCTGCCCCACCTGAAAAAAAGCAAGGGTGCTATCGTCAATGTCAGTTCCAAAACGGCTGTGACCGGACAGGGAGGCACTTCCGGCTATATTGCCTCCAAAGGAGCCCAGTTAGCCCTTACCCGGGAATGGGCCGTTGACCTGCTACCCTACGGCATACGGGTAAATGCAGTCTTACCTGCTGAGGTCATGACTCCGATGTACCGGGCCTGGCTAGCCAAATTTGATAACCCTGACCAGCAGGAACACGAGATCAACCAGCGAATTCCATTGGGCCAACGCATGACAACCCCGCGGGAAATTGCTGATACCGTTTTATTTCTGGCTTCCGATCGCGCCTCGCATACCACCGGGCAATACCTCTTCCCTGATGGTGGCTACACGCACCTGGACCGCGCCATTCATGCCTGACTAATCAATATTATCTTGCAATACCAATGTGAAGCTGTGGGAAAGACCTTTTTTTGGATGAATATCAGAAATGTAACTTACCTGAAGTACTTCCTGGCAATTCAGTAGATAGATATAGCTTCTCAATTTATTCAGCAATGCGTATTTCTC
The DNA here is from genome assembly GCA_040222715.1 of Cyclobacteriaceae bacterium. Lineage (GTDB taxonomy): Bacteria > Bacteroidota > Bacteroidia > Cytophagales > Cyclobacteriaceae > Tunicatimonas. The sequence goes on from JAVKCN010000157.1 coordinate 124,388, forward strand.
GCATCTGAATATATATATCAACCCATCCTGCTGTACACTAATCTCTCGCGGTATGGGAGCTTCGGTTAACAATTGCTCGATCATGTCAAATTAGGTTAGTAGCGTTCTGACTGATGATCAGCATTAAAAAAGCATTGTTTTTAAGCAATGCTTTTTTAACACTTGGATTATTAACAAGGGCTATTACATAGTCTGCGCTTCTACCAACTCTCCCTGTTCATCAAAATATAAAATAGCTGGCTCGTTATCCTGATTTACCTGTAACTGGTAAAACTTCTCGTCAATAGGCTCATCGGTAGTCTGCTCAACCAATTGATAGGGAACAGCTTCACCGCTTAGTTCAAAAGCCTGCTCGATGACTGCATCGCTAAACTCGCTGCTGGCTAAGCCATCTTTTACTTCCTGAGGAAGCTCTTCTTCCGAAATTAACGTAATACCTTCCTGAGACTCCATACCTTGCTGGGTATTGGTTTCTTGCATCATTTCAGTTTCTTCCTCTGGTTGTGGCTGCTCCTGAGGAACAACTTCCTGCGCGTTGACAAATAATACTGTGCCTGCTGCGAATCCTATGCTTAACAATAACTTTTTCATATGTGACAATGGTTAATCGTTGTAAAATTTAATCTTACCTACACCATTGACAATATCATTCCACTCAGCCTTATTTTCACAATCAACTGATAATCAAACTATTAAATAATAATTATTACCTTCTCAATGGGGAAAGTAAGCCTCAGAATGGGGTAAATCGCAACGAAAACAGCCGAAACAGGCAATAAAACTCAATGCAATATGCCAAGTTTCAGCCGCTCAGAGAAGATCAGAAAGATCCGTCAACTTGCACGAGGAGGTGTGAAGTGCTGTGCTATTCCAATACCAGTAGTTCTATATTCCGAAAATCAATGGGCTGTCCTTCGCTCTGCAGCGCAATGAACCCTTCTTTCAGCAGCTTGCCATCCTGCTTCAGGGCCGGATCATAATTGTCGACCACTCCCCCGCCAATCTGGGGTTGACTGTACTGCAATACGGTATCTCCATTGATGATGTGCGTAATTAGCGAATCGCCCAATGCGATTAACTCCGCGGTAACCCATTGATCGCCCTCGTAGGTTTCGGAGCTGGAACTGATACAATGCCGGGGATCAATCTGTCCTTCGTAAACCACATCGGTGCCAGGAGAGCACATATTGCCGGTGGGTCGGGGGTTGCCATCTCCTAAACCTCCTAAAAACTGCATCTCTACCGAAATGGGCCAATCCTGTTCTTTCGGCATGGTGCGGGGGTCCTGCGAGTGAAACATTACCCCGCTGTTGCGTAGCGTATAATCGGGGGCGCCCGGGTGTAGTTCTCCCACAAATCGATATTCCATTTTCAGGTGGAAATGAGAATACGGCTGCTCAAAGTACAGATGCCCAAACTGATCATTAAAATCTCCTTCATATTCATCGTAACGGACTTTAATCATGCCATCTTCTACCCGAAAGGTATGCCCGTAGTTTTCTCCAACCTCATGATGGTGGATCTTCACCATCCAGTTGTCAATATCCTGCCCGTTGAAAAGGGAAATCCATTCTGGTTGGTCGGGCGTGGTTGCCGGTGGAGGAGTATCGGTGGAGGTGTTACTTCCCGAGCAGCCCGAAAAAAGGGTGGTGATAACAGAAAGAAAACCCAGGGTACGAATGATAATACGTTGCATGTAGTGTAAGAAAATAAGGGGTAAATGAATTCGTTAGCAAGTTAACAGATCATCACTAAGAACAAACTACCGTTTCCCGATACTCTTCCAAAGCCAGCCTCCCAACAGCAGTCCGGCAATACCGGCCAGTGATCCGGCCAGCCAGAAGGGCGCTTCTTTAACCGGCCCGGGTGGTAGCGCAACTTTCGAGCGTTCTTCAGCCGACAACGCCCTTCTCCGGGCAAGCTCTAAGGCTATACTTTCCCGACCTTTCTCCATGGCCCAGCGATGGTTGGCGGAAAAAATCGGTTTCAGCAGGAAAGAAAAGAAACGCAGCAGAGGTTTCTCAGCGCTGATCTTCCAATCGTAGGTGACGTCCACCATATCCTGATCAGCAATGAACCGCCAAATACCTGTTCCTACGAAGTCTCCCCGGGCTTCCAGCGCCAGTCGTCGGGGCGGACTTTTCTCAACAGTGTGAAACTCCCAGTGCAAAGAATAGGGCAACCAGCCTTTGGTATCCAGGGCAAACTGATTCGCACTTCCCTGGCTGTCATAGCCCTTTACCAGAACTGCCTGGTAGACGGATGGCCACCAGCGTACCAGTGCTTCCGGTTCATCCAGTATGTCGTATACTTCTTCCGGTGTGGCCTTCAAACGCCAATGGGTAACAAAGTGGTATTGGTTCGTATTTTTCATGCTGTTAAATGACATCCCGGCGCAATTCCGGGAATACTTTGGATACTTTCCCCATAATATAATCACCGTAGGTGCCTTGAAATGCATGTACACTGCTTTGGTCCCACCGCTCCTGTGGATCATCCTCCGGCACGGTGGTCTGGCTGAGGTCTACCGGAGTAATTTGAGCATCGAAGTGAGGATCGAAAAAGAACGGATAGGAATAACGGCTTTGCCGCGAACGGTTGAGCACCCGATGCGGTGTTGACCGGTACAATCCGCGGGTAATCCGATCCAGCATATCTCCGATATTGCAGACGAAGGCATTTTCAATAGGTGGTGCATCAAACCAGCCCGAGCGGGTCTTTACCTGTAATCCACCAATCTGATCCTGTTTCAGTATCGTCAGCACCCCATAATCGGTATGTTCGCCTACACCCCAGTTTATATCCTGCTCAACAGGAGGTGGCGGATAATGAAAAATGCGAAATAAAATCAGTGGATCGGTGGTGTAGTGGTTGGCAAAATAATCTTCCTCCAGCCCCAGGCTGAGGGAAAACCCACGCATCAAAGTATGCCCCAGTTTCGTCATCACAGCCAGATACTCCAACACGGTTTCCCGGAAGCTCGCGATCGTTTCAGGAAAAAGATTGGCTCCGTGCAGGGGCAGTCCGGCCGCTACCCGAGGATCATCGACGCCTAATTCTTCTCCAAAGTACAGGCCTTCCTTCAGATCGGGTTTACCCGAAGTAAGCTCGCCCCCGACCGGAAAATATCCCCGCCAGGCTTTCCCACCAAGTTGCATTCGAATTTGATCTTTTACTGTTTCCCCCTGCTCAAAAAACGCATGGCTCACCACCTCCAAACGGTGCTGCAATGCTTCCGACACCCCGTGCCCGACAATGTAGAAAAAGCCATTGTCCCGACAGGCGCCACCGATCTGATCGGCCACCGCTTGCTGATCACTCTTTTGTTGCACCAGCGCGCTAATATCAATTACGGGAACGGAGGCATTATTTTGCTTCATATAATGAGAGACTTAAACATCCCAATTCACTAACGAAGATAATGAGCCTCCGGCGATTGCCCAAACAGTAGCGTTTATTCCGATACTCATGTAAGAAGCAATTTTCGGAAGTCTTATCTGGCCGGGAAGGTAAGCGTTACCGAGGCGGAAATGCCCATACGGCCTCCTGCTAACCGCCTCCAGTAACGTCTTTAAAAGAAAATCAGAATAATGTCTAGTTCAATCATTAATACTGGTGGAATGCCTGAGAGACAAATTCCAGCACCGTAGGCAGGGCATTACGCCAGTAGCTCCAGCGATGCCCACCATCGTGGATGCGGAATTCGTGGGGAATCTCCTTCTTGCGCATGGCGATATGTACCAGAGAATTACCTTCGTACAGAAAATCATCATCACCGCAGTCGATGTACCAGCGCACCGCCTCTTTCTGGTCTTCCGGCATAGCCTCAATCAGTGACAAGGCATTATGCCGTTCGTAGTAGGCTTTCACATCCGCTGCCGATACATTGTTGATCCGCTCGCCCTGCCGTTCTTTAAAGTCATCCAGAGTCAATGACCCCGTACTGGCGCTAAGCGGACAGGCTGAGGAAAACATCTCCGGGTGATGCAAAGCGTACATGAACGAACCCCCTCCACCCATCGACAGTCCCGCCACGGCCCGGTAGCGTTTCTCACCTTTGATGCGGTAGGTACTTTCAACATATGGCACAAATTCTTCAAAAAAGAAGTCTTCGTAACGCCATTCACCCGATACATCGTTAAAATAGCCCCGCTGTCCGGTATTGGCATCAGGCATGGCGATGATCATGGGAGTGGCCGTGCCTTCCCGAATGGCCTTGTCTACAATATACAGTACTTCGCCGAACTGTACCCAACCCGTTTGATCATCTCCCCCACCGTGCAACAGGTACAATACCGGGTAACTTCGTTCCGACGACTCGTAATCGGGGGGCAGGTAAATGGCGTACTTTCGGTCACCGCCCAGAATATCACTGGACAGCGACAGGTTGTCGTAAACTTTACCGCTTTGTGCCTGTAGCAGGGCAGGCAAACAGATCAGGCACGAAAGGCCCAGTAAGCATAAGGATTTCATCATGGTTAGGTTATGTGAATGTTTGATTGTTAAATTGTTGATTACTTCCGACTTCAGACTCCTTACTTTTCGCTTCCTTTCTTCAATCACGCACTCATTCAATCTTTCACGCTTGTCTTATCATCTCCGACAGGCCGACAAATGCCTGATAGGCCATGAATAATGAAAATAGTAAGGTAATCACACTCAGAATATTGATCATCAGTGAGCTTTTATGCTGACGAATGACGGCTTCTTTATTGGTCAGGATGAGCAGAAACAGCACCAGCAGCGGTAAGAAGATCGCCTGCAATGCCAGCGACATAATTTGCAACAGTACCGGTTTTCCTCCTATAAGCGGCGCAATCACTCCAGCGGCACAAAAGGGAAGGGCCAGTAAGCGAAAGTGGATAGACCGGGAATCCCGGGACAACCCAAAGAAATCAGCCACCGACCAGACGGATACCAGAGCATTGGTGAACGCGGAAGACACTCCGGCCGACACAATGCCTACCACAAAGAGCGTTGCGGCAAATGACCCCATCAGCGGCACCAGGGTATAGGCCATGTCCAGGGCACTCTCAATGTGCATACCCCGCACATGCAGGGTGGCTGCAGCACAGGCCATAATAATCGCCGAAACCACAAAGATCAGGACTGCGGAAATCCTGGCATCCCGGTTGGCATGTTTCAGGTCACCGATGGTCCAGCCTTTATCAAACACAATGTACGAGCGCATCACAATCACACTGCCAGCCAGGGTGGTGCCTACCATAGCCGCCGTAATCACCGCTCCGCCCTCGGGAATGGCCGGTACCAAACCCAGTACAACACTCTGGGCCGAGGGGTGCTCCAGAAAGATATTAACGATAAAACTCAACCCCAGCACCGTGACAAAGAAGGTAAGTACCTGCTCAAAAGTGGCATATCGGCCAAAGGCGATTAACAGGTAAATCAACGTGCTCCAGAAGATGCTCACCGCCAGGGTATTCAGCCCCAGCCAGGCCGCGAAGGCTTCGGACACAATCCCCAGCACTCCGATGTTGGAGGCAAACTGGCTGACCACAATGGCAAATACGATGTAAAAGGCTCCGGCTTTTCCGAAATGCGCTTTGGCCAGGCTGACAAAGGTTTTGCCCGAAGCAAAGGTGAGGCGGCTGATGGAACTGATGAGTACCCAGAAGAACAGACAGGATAAAATTAATGTCCACAGTAATTGCATCCCGTACTCGGCCCCGGCCCACACCAGCGAAGACACGCTACCCGTACCGATAATCGCACCGATCACAAAAATAGCCGGGCCATAAGAGGAAATTATCCTTCGGGCACGCCCAATGAAGGAGTCTCGGGAAGGAGAATCAGATTTGCTCATGTATCAGGTTGTTGTCAGACCATGCCCAGAGGCATCTGACAAATATTCTGAATTTCTACCAGAAAAGAAAATATGCAAGCATCAGCCCAGTACCTCGGCCGTTAGCATCAAACAACTCTGGGATTTCTCATCTCTGAAAGACACGAATAAACTGCTTTATGTAGAAACTGTATTTTCTGTATCATCTACGAATCCCACTATTTTTTCCGGGTACGTATTCTTTCTGCTCACGATAGGCTTCGACTTTTATTAATTAAAAATTGGCTATATTTTGCTGAAACATTAACGATTACACACACATAGCCCCAATCTTATGACCAAAAGTCTTTCTGAGAATATTAATAATGAAGAGGAAAGCAGAAATGAGAAAAAGCTGGAAACTATTAAGGAGGTAATACAGGAAGAAGCCATCGATACCAGACTAATTTTAGACAGTATCCCGATCGGAGTGTGCATTACGGATCAGCGGGGAATGATACTGAATATCAATGTCGCTTTTACCAAGCTCTTTGAGTATACCAAAGAACTATTAATCGGAACTCCGTTCATCGACCTGATTGCTGAATCAAGCCGGAAAAACTTTTCTACCCTGCCCAGCAACTGGAATGGCCAGCACTATATTCAGCAGGGAAAATGGCGTATGGTGAACCGAAAGGGAAAAACATTCAGCGTGCTGGCGAATTCTTCTTTCCAGATGGATGAAACCACAATGCAGTTGCAACAGATCATCTTTCTGGTAGACATTCAGGACTACGAAAAAACCCACATGGAGCTCCAAAGCACCATCAATGTATTGTATCAGCGGCTGGATACCCAGGAAGAATCGCAACAGGAAGCGGTACATGACCTGAAAAACAACGTGGGATCCATTGTGAATATCGCCGACATCCTGCTGCACCGTAAACCAACGCCGGAACAAGAGCGGTGGCTACAGATGATTATGCAGGTAGGCACCAAAACCCTAAGCATCCTGCAAGTTTCTTCTGACTATGACCGCATGAACAAGCAGGAGTATACTCCGGAGATCAATGCATTTGATCTGGCCGATATTGTCCGGAAAGTGGTGGATGTTTTAAGCCCGGCGACAAGCCAGCGAGCAATCCACCTGGCCCTGATCTACGAAGGGCAGCCTATCGATATCCAGGATATGGCCGTTCCGATGAAAGCCGATGCCTTTTACATTGAGCAATTACTACACAACCTGTTGCAAAATGCCGTAGAGGCCTCTCCTAACAAAGGGGTTGTCACGCTGGGCGTTGAAAAGCATGATGGTTTGCGGCTGAAACTGCACAACCAGGGTGTTATCCCGCTGGAGGTGCGGCCGCAGTTTTTTGAAAAATATACCACCGCTGGAAAAGAGAACAGCAGCGGGCTGGGCACCTATCTGGCCAAGCTGATTGTGGAACTGCACGAAGGCACCATTGCCTACCATACCTCCGAAGCAGAAGGTACGACCATACATATCAACCTCCCTCAGCGGTTGCTAAACGACTGACTTTTGGGCGGGTAGAAAGGTTCGATGTGACCGCTTTGAGCACTTCGCCCTCAACCTCAACCGCCCAATGACCTTTTTAACCCATGAAATTCCCTACCCCGATTCTCGATACTGAGCGATTACAGTTAACCAAACTGACCCTCCACGATGCTCCCTTCATCCTCTCCCTACTGAATGACCCGGCCTGGTTACAGCACATTGGCGACCGGGGAGTAAACAACCTGGATGATGCCCGGAGTTATATTCTGGATGGCCCCCTCCGTAGCTACGCGCAGCGTGGCTTTGGCCTGTATCTTACCCGGCTGAAGGATGGCAATGTACCGATTGGCCTCTGCGGACTGCTGAAAAGAGAAAGTCTGCCCCACGTAGATATCGGTTTTGCCTTCTTACCAGATTACCGGGGGAAGGGATATGCCTATGAAGCCGCCACCGCAGTGTTGCACTATGGGCATACTACCTTAGGATTAAAGCATCTGATAGGAATAGTTTCACCGGAAAACCCGGATTCTATTCGCCTGCTAACAAAACTGGGACTTCGCTACGAAAAAATGGTTCAATTAGAAGATGGAACGCATTGCCAGTTATTTTCTCAAAAAACTTAGAAAAGGGAATATACTCTCTTAGCACAATTTACGTTTTCTTATTGCGAGTAATGCCGTAAATTATTGATTCTAATTTATCTTTTTACTAGCTTTCCGCCCATCATACTTCTAGAGTTCATGAAACAGTTGAGCTTACTGAGACGCCCCGGCAAACATGAGTTAATGGAAAAGCTGAGAACTGAATTCTGCCAGGATTATTCTTACCGTTTTTCCGGCTTTGGTTCTCCTAAAAGCATTGTTGTGCAAAAATCCCCGTTTATTGCGGTGGAAATCTCGTATCGGGGAGAAAAGAATCTGATGATCAAAGGCACTTCGGCTTCCATGCTGGTCGCTTCTGTAATCCGCTCTATTTACAATCGCTTTGGGAATGCCGCGCACTCTACTCCTTCTACCAAAAAATCCTGGAAAATGCTGGAAGATGAGCTTGCCATCTTCATCATCAGTTCATTTTCGTAAATCAAAACCCCCTTCTAATCAGTGTATTATTTTACCAATTTAGCAGCTAATTACTCGTTTCATTATATAATGTCTATGTTTTAGGGCAGTTTTTTGTCTGGTATCAAACGGAGTATCTTATCTGGTTGATTGAGCAGGATATACAAAGCGCCCTCCGGTCCGAACACAATATCTCGCACCCTCCCCACACCTTTCAGAATCATCTCCTGCCGGACTACTTCCTTGTTTTCAATCACCAGCCGACGAAGTTCTTCGTAAGCCAAAGCCCCAACCAGCAGGTTATTCTCCCACTGGGGAAAGAGCGGACTATCGCTGAAAGTAGCCGGACACACGGCGATAGAAGGAGTCCACTGGGTGACGGGCTGCTCCATGCCGGGCTGCTGCGTTTCTTCGGAGACAATTTCCCCACTATAGTCTACTCCGTAGGTAATGACTGGCCAGCCGTAGTTGGCTCCCATCTTCAGAATATTCAGTTCGTCCCCGCCCATCGGCCCGTGTTCGGTAGCCCATATATCTCCGGTGACCGGATGCTGCGCGATTCCCTGTACATTGCGGTTACCCAAGGTGAAAATAGCCGCCAGCGCTCCTGGTTCGCCTGCAAACGGATTGTCTTCGGGGATGCTGCCGTCAGGATGGATGCGAAACGTCTTTCCGGTGGCCTTTCCGGGATCCTGAGAATCCATGGCCTGGTCCATATCTCCAATGCTGAAATACAGCAGCCCTTCCTCGTCAAAAAGGAAACGGCACCCCCAGCGGTTGCCTCCTACAACCAGCAGGGAATCCGGCACTTCAAACAGGGTTTCCTGCTCCGTCCACTGATGATCCTTGATTTTCCCCCGCACGATTTTGGTCATGGCCGGAGCACCATCGTCGTTGAGGTCTCCATCAGTATGACTAAAGGCCAGATAGACCCAGCCGGTTGAGGCGTAGTTCGGGTCGGAGATGATGTCCATGTAACCGCCGGTTTTGCTTTCGTAGGTGGGCGGCACTCCCTGAATCGGTTGGGGATCAAGCTTACCATCTACCAGCCAGCGGATGCGGCCGGGGCGCTCGGTGATCAGGGCGCGGTGTTCATCCACAAAGGTCATGCCCCAGGGAGTTTCCAAGCCGTCGGTTACGACCGCTTCTACCTTCAGCTTATATTCTTCAGTAGTCAGTTGTTCGGGAATGGGCCGCTCGGCGCTGGGCGGGGTAGCCTGAGCTTCAATTACGAAGTCGACCACCGCCCCAATCTGCTCATCGCTAAGTACTGAGTGCCAGGCGGCCATCTCGGTGGAAGGAATACCGAATTTCACATTGCGAATCAGCGCACCGCGCCCCCGACCGTAGGTCCAGTCGGTTTTGATCAGGGTAGTAGCCGAACCACCCTGCAACTGAGCACCGTGGCAACCCGCACAGTACGTTTTGTAAAGCTGGGCACCATCCTGCGCCTGCCCCGAAGAAATGATACCCAACAGCAAGAGTAATACAACAAAGTAATAAGGTTGTAGCAGAGAATGCTGGCATGATCGCAAACGGGAATGAGCTATCAGGCGAGTTATTGGATGGGTTGTTGAGAGTGTATTTATCGGCATTATTTTAAAAAACTTATGTGGTGAACTGATGCTATGCGAAGAGTTAAACTATCATTCCCGTCAATCGTTTTCCTAGCTTAAACCCCTCTGCGTTATCATTCATTTCACCCTTCTCAGTACCAATACCAGATCGGCTTCTTCAGGTGAGGTAGCTTCCAGCACCCCGGCGGTGGACTTCACCGTTGCTTTGGCCGTACTATTCTTTGAGGGATTAAACCATTCCCCTTCGTAGGTGGCGTGGTCTTCGTTGTAGAGCCGGACGGTGGCCGCATGGGGTACGTAGGCCATGATTGTCTGCTGATCCAGGGAGCGCACTACCGAGATAAAATGGTTATACTCCGAATCCCCCGACTGCTCCACCAGCAGCTCTCCCGCCGGACGCAGGTTCCACCATTCGTAATGAGACATAAACTCCCCCAGGTACCCGATTTGCAGGCTGCCGGGCAGGTCGATGCTTTGCCGCCAGGTTTTCAGGATCTTGGGTGTGCTGTGGTTGAGAATAGACTCTCCTTCGCGAATCCAGGGCCAGATGGCATTGGCACCGTAGGTAATGCCCGAAATCGGCGTAGCGAACAGGCTCCAGTAAGATGCATTGCGCACATCTTCCGCCGTAAAGTCAGGTTGAAGCTCTTCGTAGATTGGTTCCAGGTTGATTACCGGGCGGGCCGGTAAATGCGGCCAGCGGCTGGCAATCTCACCTTTGTTGATCCAGTCTACCGTGCCCTGCGCCTTGGAGTGGCTGGACTGGTAACCGACAATGTCGAGCCAGTCTTCCTGAGCATGGTTGTCGCCAATCCACAGCCGACCGTGGGGGTGCTGAGCAACCAGGCCGGGATGATCTTCACCGAAGACCCGTCGCCCAATCTCCAGCCAGCGCTGTTCGTACTCGTAGGCATAACGTCCATCCCCACCTAAAATCCACACCACCTGATTGCCCCCATAGCGGGCCACCTGGTACTTTGCCAGCATCACTGCTTCCTGCAACGGCAATGAGTAGCCAGGGCTGAGGTTCCGTCCAGGTCCGTTGGGTAAGGCCCAGAGCAATACGGGAGCCGCCACCAGTCCGTACTCGTTGATGCGGTCAATCTTCTGATCCATGTGCTCATAAAACTCCGGGTTGATCTGTAATTGATCAGTATACTGGTAGGCCGTCTGCCCTTCGCTATTCTGATCGCCCCCCCGCCACTGCGTGGTCGTTAGCTGAATGACCGAGTAATGGTGGTCAACCCGATGCTGGAGGTAAGTATCCCACTCTTCTTCGGTCGACTTCAGTCCGCCGTTCCAGGCGGTGCAGCCTACCCACAGAAAAGGGGTGCCGTCGTGGTACGCCAGGTGATAGGTGCCTTTGGGCTGAATCAGGCTGCCCCGCTGATATATGGTTTGGTCGCTATCGTTCTCCCGGCAGGTAAAATACAGTTGCTTACCGTGCAATCCGGCATTAGTAGTATCGGAGCAGACCGTTTCGAGCTGCCACTCCCCCACCTCATCGGGTGCAAAGCGCACTTTGAACTCCAGACCACCATCCCAAAAACCATGAATCTTCTGCGTACGCCCACTGGGAGCGGTGAACATGGCGTAGAAATCTTTCAGGTCATAGAGCGGGTTTTCGTAGGGTTTCGCACTGATAAAGGATTGCTCAAACTTGCTCCAGCGGGGCACTTCCGGCTGGCTTTGGGCACTGAGGGCAATCATGACGAATGTGCCGAGTAGTAAGTACTTCCGCATTGAGCGGAGGATAGTATGCGTGAAAGCGTGAATAATTGATGGGATTGGATAGAATACAGTGGGCTGATGGCTGGTCATTTGGTTGCTGGTATTGTTGTATTTAGGAAGCGAGTATAAGGAAAATCCGGTAGAAATAGGACAGTGATTGAAAAAGATTATACCTTTCTGACGAAGCCCTGCTTATGGGGATTGCGGGTGATCCTTACATACAGCTTCCGAGCGGCAACCATGCTCTTTCACCCCAAACAGAAGCCATGCAAACCCTCCCAGTCGTTTTTCGGATTGGAAATGTCACGATGCAAGGGTGCATAGCCGTTTTTTGAAGTGAAAACATGACCATGTAGCGTTGCAACCTTACATTTTTGGCTGGATATGTCACAGTGCAGGCTTACATGCTGGCATTTTCAGCAGAAAAAGTGGCGGTGCAGGAATGCATTACCGCTAAAGTGTTTGAGAAAGTTGCGACGCGGAGTTATATCGTGCGTTTTTTGGTTGAAACAGTGACGTTGCAAGGGTACATTGGGGCGGTTTGGGTTTAACATGTGATTTGGGGCTGAGTATGATAGCTTCTTGGGTACAGGATGTCATTGGGGGACTAATTCAGGTGGGTGTTTTATCTGGTTTTGGAGAGCATTACTGTCCTTATGAAGTTCATTACTTTGTCTATTCGACCCCGTATTGAAACAGAAGAAAAGAACACATCCTTAAGCAGATAAATGCCACCTCACAACCCAGGGTATATATTTTTATGCTCAATCATGTAGATTATCCCCTAACCTGACATTAGGACATTTACCCCACTACGGCCCGAATTTCCGGGTCTCCTACCCTCTCCAGTACTAACAAAGAGATCTCAAAATGAAAACAGGAAAGGATTGTGACCTAATTGATCGTATTATTATTCATTACCTTACCTTTGTAAGAACTCGCCGCACTCCTCCTCGACTTTCACCCCCTACCGTCCTACCTTTGATTTAAAAAAACCACTATGAAAAAGAATACACTGGATGGTCGCTTCCTGGGCGGTCGCATGATGTTGGAAAATGCGCTGAGAAATGGGGCAGTGAAGAAAGCTTTAGCTCAATACGGCTACAATGAAACCCGACTGCTGGAAGGGAAAGCCTTACTGGATGCTGCCGAAGAATGGCAACATGAGCAGAAAGACCTGTACACCTCTAAAGGTGAGCTAACCCGGCAGATCGCCAATGATGAACAAGATCTATTAGAGTTATTTAACAACCATCTCACCATTGCGCGCTTTGCCTTTCGGAATGATCCCTTCTGGCAAAACAATCTCCAGCTCAATGCTCCTCGCCTCCGAGACCGAGCAGGAAGACTGGAACAAATACGCACCTTTTACCGTCGGCTTACTCCTCCGGCCAATGCTGCCATGAAGAAGTTTGGTGCGCCCACGGAAGATTTAGAGCGAGCTAACGTGATGGCCGGTACGCTGCTGGAAGTGCTTATCAATCGCCAAAGCAAAGTAGCCGAAGCCCAGCAGGCCACGAAAAACCGAAACGACAGCTTAGACGCCTGGAAAGACTGGCGCCAGAAGTTTACCCGCGTAGCCGAAGTAGCCCTGGCAAACGAGCCTCAACTGCTGGAAGCCCTAGGGGTTGAAGTAAGATCGTAAATATTGAAGCCACCGCAGCGCAGTGGCTTCAATCATTCTTTCTGAGGAAAACAGCCTTCCAAATACTATTTTCTCACCTCCGTACTTCCTTGTCCGGTATCGGTCATCATCAGGCAGACGGGGCTGGGCACCGATAGCTCCATACCAGTAGGCGTAAGTTGCCCGGTGGCCGTATCCCGCTGAAAGAACACCACATTATCCGTATCCTGGTTAGCAACCAGCACGAATTCGCCCTTGGGATCAATCATAAAATTCCGGGGAATCTCTCCCATCGAGGATTGATGCCCGCGCGGCGTCAGTGTTCCATCTTCAGCATTGACCTCGAAGATGGCCAGGCTGTTATGTCCCCGGTTAGAGACGTAAAGAAACTTCCCGTCGGAACTGATGTGAATGTCGGCCACGGAATTACTTCCCGAAAAATCATCCGGTAGCGTGGAAAGACGCTGGATCTGCCGGGTTTCTTCCTGCTGCATATCCAGCGTATGTACGCTCACGGTGGAGGTCATTTCTTCGGCTACATAAATATAGGGTGTGCCTTCAGCCTGCACAAAGTGGCGGGGTCCGGCCCCTGGCTCGGTAGCAATATAAGGTATCGGAGCTGCCGAAATGTCTCCCTCATCCATCTGGTAGATCTTCAGCTGATCCAGCCCTAAATCGGCCACAATGAAGTAATCGCTCTGCGGAATGGGCTGAATGGAGTGGACGTGCGGAGCGCTCTGCCGTTCTTCGTTAACGCTACCACCTGTATGCTGCACTGAATCCGCCAGTTCCCCTATTTCGCCCTCTGCCCCAATCGGAAATACCGATAAGGAACCACCCCCGTAGTGAGAAACATACAGCCAGTTTCCTTCATCATCCACCTCCACGTGGCAGGGGCTGATGCCATAAGAAGACACTTCGTTCAGCGCGGTTAATTTTCCGCTGGCCGGAGCAATGGCAAATGCTGAAACCGAACCGGCATCCGGCTGGCTGCCAACGCCGCCCCGGTTGGTAGAATACAAATGCTGCCCATCTGGACTAAATGCCAAAAAGGAAGGGCTCTCGAGCGTGGTAGACGTTTGAAGCAGCTCAAAGGTTTGTTGTTCCCGGTCAAAGGTGTAGGCGTAAATACCTTCACTGCCCCGCACGGAATAGGTGCCTACATAGAGCACTTCCTGCGCGAGTGAGGATACCGCCAACAGACAAACGATGGCAAAAGTCGTCAAAGAAAAGATACCATAATGGTGTAAATTTTTCATATCAGAAAAGTGGAATAGGGGTTGTTGATCACTTAATAAAGGTATTTTCTTGAAAAAGTCCTGCAATAGATGAGTTTTCTTGTACCTCTCAAAATATATTTTAGTTTCTATGAACCTTCTTGACTAATAAAACGTACCTTTGAGAAATAGCACATGATGTAATTTGCACTTCTTTTTTGAAATGCTTTGCTACCTGATTGTCTATTTAACTATTTTATTTATTTTATTTTATCTTTTATGAATTTATTCGTAGCAAAGTTAAGTCCTTCCACCACAAGTGAAGACTTAAACGATCTTTTCGCTGAATATGGAGAGATCAGTTCCGCTAAAGTAATCTTTGACCGGGAGACCGGCAATTCTCGTTGCTTTGGCTTTGTAGAAATGGCCAATGACGAAGAAGCTCAGCGTGCCATTACTGAACTTAATGAAGTTGAGTTTGACGGTAGCGATATCGTTGTAAAGAAAGCTCGACCTAAGGGAGAAGGCGGCGGTGGCGGTGGCCAACGCAGACAAAATTTCGGAGGATATAACAGCCGTTATTAAGATACTGTAAGACACCAATAGAAGAGCGGGTCGCAAGATTCGCTCTTTTTTTTTGAACGGATAAGAGAAGGATATTAAGCAATTCGCCAAATATCCTTACTGGCTTTCCAAATCTTTCAGCCTTCTACCCTTCAATTCTATTTTCAATAATCTCCTCCACCACATCAGGATTCAGCAAGGTTGAAGTATCTCCCAGGCTGGAGGTATCTCCTTCGGCTACTTTACGGAGGATACGGCGCATAATTTTACCGGAGCGGGTTTTGGGTAATCCGGAAACGATCTGGATCTTTTCGGGTTTGGCAATGGGGCCAATGATCTGGTTCACCGTCTGCCGGATTTCGTTCTTCAGATTTTCTTCCGAACGGTCGGTCAGGTCGCAGATCACGAAAGCATAGATGCCCTGCCCCTTGATCTCGTGCGGGTAGCCCACCACCGCAGATTCTACTACCTTTGGATGTTCGTTAATGGCATTTTCTACTTCTGCCGTACCTAAGCGGTGTCCGGAGACATTGATTACATCATCTACCCGGCCCAGGATGCGGTAATAACCATCTTCATCGCGTTTTACTCCGTCGCCGGTGAAGTACATGCCTTTATAGGCGGAGAAATAGGTGTTTCGGCAGCGTTCGTGGTCGCCGTAAGTAGTTCGCAACATGCCCGGCCAGGGAAATTTAATGCAAAGGTTGCCCTGCACGCTGTTGCCCTTCAGCTCCTTTCCGTCAGGATCAACAATGACGGGCTGCACTCCGGGCATGGGCAAGGTAGCATAACCGGGTTTGGTAGGAGTAACTCCGGCAATAGGTGAGATCATGACGCCCCCGGTTTCCGTTTGCCACCAGGTATCTACAATGGGGCATTTCCCTTTCCCAACGTGGTCGTGGTACCAGTGCCAGGCCTCTTCATTGATCGGTTCCCCCACCGACCCAATCACCTGCAGAGATTCCAGAGAATAAGGCTCCAGTGGCTCGGTGCCGAAAGCCTGCAATGCCCGAATGGCCGTAGGCGCCGTATAAAACTGATTCACTTTGTATTTATCCACAATCTCCCAGAAGCGGCCCGGATTCGGATAGGTGGGTACGCCCTCGAACATTACTGTAGTGGCTCCGCAGAGCAGAGGACCGTACACGATATAAGAGTGGCCGGTGATCCAGCCAACGTCGGCGGTGCACCAATACACATCGCCCACACTATACTGAAAGACATTCTGAAAAGAATAAGCCGTGTAGATCATATACCCGCCACAGGTATGCACTACCCCTTTTGGCTTGCCGGTAGAACCGGACGTATACAGAATGAACAGCATATCTTCCGAGTCCATCACTTCGGCCTTATTTTCCTTAGACACCCCCTCGATGGCTTCGTGCCACCACAGGTCGCGTCCTTCCTGCATGGTTACCTCCGTGTTCGTTCGCTGGTAGACGATCACTTTCTCAATCGTGCTGGTGGTCTCCAAGGCCTTATCCACCACAGATTTCACCTCAATACTTTTCTTACCCCGAAAATTACCATCCGAGGTAAGCACCATCTTGGCCTGGCAGTCGTTGATACGGTCGGACAGCGATTTGGAAGAGAACCCGGCAAATACCACGGAATGTACGGCCCCTACCCGGGCGCAGGCCAGCATTGCGACGGCAGCTTCCGGCACCATCGGCATATAAATGATTACCCGGTCGCCTTTTTGAATGCCCTGCTCTTTCAACACATTGGCAAACTGGCAAACTTGTTCGTACAACTGACGGTAGGTAAGTATTCTGTTGTCCTCATCCGGGTCGTTGGGTTCCCAGATGATGGCCGGGCGATCGCCCATGATAAAGAGGTGCCGCTCAAGAATATTTTCGGTGATATTTAGCTTTCCATTGACGAACCATTCTATTTTAGGTTCTTCAAAATTCCAATTTAATACTTTATCCCACCGCTGATGCCAGTGGAAGGAATCAGCAATACGATCCCAAAATTTCTCGGGTTGTTGTACACTCTTCTGATACTCGTGGATGTAACCGCTCAGGGTCTCAATCTTGTTACTCATGATATTTTTTGATAAGGCTGTGCGTGCAAAAAAATAAACCTAGGCGTTAATATTACCAATTTTCTTAGACTTAAAAAAAATGAGGGAATGAGAGATTGCGTGAATGCATAAATAGAAATTTGATTATGCTTATTTCCACTGTGTAGTTGTGAAAATCAGTATCTACGAGCATTAAAACCTCTATTACCAAAAGTATAATATTGAAAACTAAACATCCCCTTTTAAGCCATCACACACTCATTTACTCCTTCAACATATCAATGGGCCGTGGCCTCTCCGGCTCCCCGGGGGTAGCGGATGTCTTCCACGATATCCTGTACGTCGGCCGGTGGTGCTGCCGTGAGATGGCATACGACCACGGATACCGCAAAATTGATCAGCATGGCAATGGTGCCAAAAC
Organism: Cyclobacteriaceae bacterium; assembly: GCA_040222715.1. Classification (GTDB taxonomy): domain Bacteria; phylum Bacteroidota; class Bacteroidia; order Cytophagales; family Cyclobacteriaceae; genus Tunicatimonas. The sequence continues at coordinate 141,904 of JAVKCN010000157.1, forward strand.
CTTCGGGAGAAATTCCCAACCACCAATCCTCCTCGGTTCCACCACCCAGCAGGCCGAACTTGAATTTCAGAATATATAAAAACATCACCGATAGCCCTACCACCATGCCGGTTACCGCTCCTTCCCGGTTCATCCGCTTGTAGAATATTCCCATGATGATGGCCGGGAAGAAGGACGCTGCGGCCAGACCAAAAGCCAGGGCCACAACAGCAGCTACGAAATCGGGTGGGTAGATTCCGAAGAACCCGGCAATGATAACGGCTACTGCCGCCGCTCCCCGGGCCGCAATCAGCTCCCCTTTTTCAGATATATCGGGATTCAGTTGTTTCTTGATCAAGTCGTGGGCAATGGAAGTGGAAATCACCAGCAGTAGCCCGGCCGCCGTGGAAAGCGCCGCGGCTAACCCTCCGGCTGCCACCAGGGCAATGACCCAGTTGGGTAGTTTCGCGATCTCCGGGTTGGCCAGCACCATAATATCCTGATCGGCGACAAATTCATTCTGTTCGGCATCCGCCAGGTATTGCACCCGTCCGTCCCCGTTTTTATCCTCGATGGTAATGAGCCCGGTCGCCTGCCAGTTACTGACCCAGGTAGGCAGGTCGTTCAGCGCCACATTGGATACGGAGTTGATCATATTGGTCCGAGCAAAGGCTGAGATGGCGGGGGCCGTGGTGTACAGAATTGCGATAAAGACCAGAGCGTATCCGGCAGAAACCCGGGCATCGCGCACCCGGGGCACGGTAAAGAACCGAACAATCACGTGAGGCAATCCGGCCGTTCCAACCATCAATGCCGCCGTAATACAAAACACATCCATCACCGACTTACTACCGGTGGTATAAGCCGCAAACCCTAATTCCTGATTCAGTCCGTCCAGCCGATCCAGCAGAAAAGTATCGGTACCTTCCAGCGTGCCCCCAAAACCCAACTGAGGAAAGATATGCCCCGTCATTTGAATAGAGATAAATATGGCTGGCACCATAAAGGCAAAGATCAACACACAGTACTGAGCTACCTGGGTATAGGTAATCCCCTTCATGCCCCCTAGCACAGCATAGAAAAATACAATGGTCATCCCGATAATCACTCCCCAGGTGATGTCTACTTCCAGAAAACGAGAGAACACAACTCCTACTCCCCGCATCTGTCCGGCTACATAGGTGAAGGAAACAAATAAAGCACAAACAACTGCTACCGTACGGGCGGTGTTGGAATAGTAACGATCACCGATGAAATCAGGCACGGTGAACTTACCAAACTTGCGAAGATAAGGGGCGAGTAGCAATGCCAGCAGCACATAGCCGCCGGTCCAGCCCATCAGGTATACCGAGCCATCGTAACCCATGAAGGAGATGAGTCCGGCCATGGAGATAAAGGAAGCGGCCGACATCCAGTCAGCAGCGGTTGCCATACCATTGGCCAATGGAGACACTCCGCCCCCGGCCACATAAAAATCTTTGGTAGAACCGGCCCGCGACCAGATCGCAATACCGATATAAATAGTGAAGGTAATGCCTACGAGAATATACGTCCAGACTTGAACATCCATAATGAAGATAGATTGTTGATTGAGATGGTTAGTTATAGAAAATGAGAGAAACCGACGCGGCGCGGGTTTGAAGAATAGCGTGAGTGAATAAATTAAAAAGCTTCATTTTGCTGCTATTCACTCATTCATTTTTATTTTTCGTCTACATCAAATTCACGATCCAGGCGGTTCATGAGCCAGACGTAGATAAAGATGAGAATAACGAATACGTAAATAGAACCTTGCTGGGCAAACCAGAAACCCAGTTTAAACCCACCGATTTGAATAGCGTTGAGTTGTTCAGCAAAGAGGATACCGCAACCATAGGAAACCAGAAACCAGACCGTAAGCAGGATGAGCAGATAGCGGACGTTTCGTTTCCAGTAGTTTTGTAGATTTTGGGAGGGAGTTGTTTCTTCGGGAGAAGAATTCGTTGACGAAGACATAGGAACGGTATTAGTGTATTAACAATTCAGCCAGTAATTTAGAAAACTTAGGCGCAGGAACCCTCATTTAGAAAATAAAATCTGGCTGAATTTTAGCCAATACCTAAAAAGTATCGCAATTGAAGCAGCGAAACTGCTATTTCCGTTGCAGCCACTCCATAATACCTTTGAGACTGGTGGAAATATCTTCCATGGTTTCAACCGCCTGTCCCATTCCATTTTGCCCGTAACTTTTGGTACGCTGCTGCTTCTGAAAAACGGACTTGATGGCATCCCAACGTTGATGATCCGATTCTTTCAGGTCCTGATGCAGTTCTTTAAATTTCAACAGGTTGGCTTCCGCGCCGGAAGTCAGGGTTTGGGCTTCGTTTTCGTAATGGGTATTGATAAGGGTTTTTAGTTCCTGCTCATTCATAATGGGCATCACCTTTTCAGCCATCTTATTCATATCCCGATAAGAGCCCTGCAATTTGAAGGGAGGCTCAGTGCGGTAAGCATCAGCTTGGGCCGCCGAACGAATGTACTCCTGATTCACGGTAAGCACCGTATCCCGGATTACCAGCATCTTTTGTAGTACCGAAACATATTCCCGTACTTCTTCGGCCGAATGATTGGCTTCAAACTGTACTCCATCCTGCGAACCGGACTGGGCAATTTTCACCAAAGTATACACATCGGCCTGACTCTTGGTAGCCAGCTTCCCAAGGATAGCATTGGAGGTTAAACTATTCTCCAGATAGCTTAACTTAAATGCTTCCGCAGAATCACCAATGATATCCCCCAGATTATAGATATCGGCCCGGTTGGCCAGCATATCCGGGATTTGAAACTTATCACCACTTTCTGTGTAGGGGTTGCCCGCCATCACCACGCATACTTTTTTACCCCGGAAGTCATAGGTTTTGCTGCGGCCTTTGTACACGCCTTCAATTTTGCGCTGCGCATCACAGAGGGAAATGAATTTTTGCAGGAATTCGGGATTGCAATGCTGAATATCATCCAGATAGATCATCACGTTATCACCCATTTCAAAGGCCAAATTCAGCTTCTCCAGTTCTTCCCGGGCACCAGCATTGGTGGCCTGCGCCGGATCTACCGAAGTCACCTGATGCCCGATAGCCGGACCATTGATTTTCATAAAGACCAGTCCGAGACGGTTGGCCAGGTACTCCATCAGGGTAGTTTTTCCGTAACCGGGGGGAGAGATCAGCAGCAACATTCCCATCAAATCGGTACGTTTGTTTTCACCAGTTGAGCCGATCTGCTTGGCCAGGTTTGAACCAATTAGCGGCAGGTATACCTGATCAATCAGTCGGTTGCGGACGAAGGAAGACATCACGCGAGGTTTAAATTCTGATAAGCGTAATTCTTCCGCAAACTGTTCCGCCAAGATACGCTTACGCTGCTGGTACGTGCGAAATGCCGATACTGACTCCTGATGAAAATGCAGTAATTTCTGAAAGAAGGATTGATACTGAAGGGTATATACACCTTCGGTCAATATTGGATGATTGCCCTGCATCTTTCCCAGTTCAGCAACCAGTGAGGCCTCCCCTACCGATGGGTTCGCCTGAGGATCAAACAAGAGCCAGGCAGCCTCAGAAACGAAATCAGTGTCCGTATGCGTTTGCATTACGTAGGAGTGTAACCACTTACGAATCAGTGCATACTGCATCCAGGGTTGGTCAGTCAGATTCTTGACCGATTGCTCATAGCCCTTTTTTGCCTTTTGCTTCTCCAGGTATTTTTCAAAACTTTCTTTAAGCTCAATAGCCTGTTGGTCAACCCAGAAGTGATCATCGTTGATTAGCTCAAGGAACAAATATTCACTGGCCTCCGGCACTAGTTTGGTATCAAACAAGGAGCTCGTTCCGATAAAATCGCTGATAACGGATTCGATCTGCCGAAGTACCGGATCAAACTCTTTGGTGTGTGGAAACACTTGCAGTATTGCCCCAGCTCCTTTCAGTTGATAGTTCAACAGTTGCTTACTGTCTTTATCCAGGTGATACTGCCAGCACAACATTGCACAGGTTCGGGCTTCCGAAGAATACCGCAGTAACCCTGCTTGCTCATGGATGATAGCCAGTTGCTGAATTATCCGGGCAGCGTCCTGATCGTGTACTCCTTTTACGTAGCCCTCATCGTAGCGCGAGGCCATGAATTGTTGTACATAAGTCAACATCTCATCCATTGGTATTTCCGCTAGCTGAGACAGGGCAACAACATCTTCCTGGGTACCGGAGCGAGAAGCTTCAAATAGCTGATAGGCCAGATACTCGGCCCGGTATACTCCATCATTCTCAGATACCAGAGTTTGCTGCCAGTAAGGTTGATAGGAGATGATTTCGGCATCCGTCACTTTTTCGTAAAAGCTGGTTCCGGTGATGTGATAGAAAAGGTGCTCATTTTTTACTACGGTGGTCAAAGCAACTTCGGCGGTGTTGACCGAGAAGCTATGATTACCGAGGCGAATGACCTGCGCGCCATCTACGTAAAGTTCATTCCGATCTTTTAGCTGACGTAAGGCATCCTCCTTGGTAGACTTTAAGCGGCTTTGTACATCGTCGGCTTTTACGGTATCACCCACAGTCTGTAGTTCGGCAATAATGCTACGCACTTTTTCCACCATCAAATCCGAAGCAAAATATCCGTTTAGCTCCGTGGGCGAGGAAAAGCTTGCCAGACGATTTTGTACTGCTTTCAGAATACGATCGGCTGATTGCAGCAAAGCATTGGCTCGCTGATTTCGCGCTTCAATTAACTGCACTTTGCGGGTTTCGAAAGCATTGTATACCTCTTCCCGCAACTCTCCGATCTGGGATAGCATTTCCGGGAACTCTATAAACTTTCCTTCCAGCTCCTCCAGTTGCACCATCAGCTTGTTCTGATACTCTTCCGTTTTTTCGGGCGTATCCGCTACATCCAGGTAGTTGATCAAGGCCTGACGGATCAGTTTGGATTGCGCGTGGAATTCGGCCTTTCCTTCTTTCCCAAGGAGTTCTTTCCGTTTTCGTTTCAGATGGGCTTTTATCTTATTCAGTTCGGAAAAAATGACCGAAATACGATCAATGATCTGAGTAGTTTGGGTAGCATCCTCAATGGTCAAGTTGCTGACGACCTCCATAAGCATTTCCAGTTCGCCGGAAAACTTCGCAACCTGCTTCTCCAGCTCCTGAATATCTACGACTTTCTTTACCTCCTCAATACTCTGCTCAAAATTAGTGACCTGAGTCGTATAAGGGCTTAGCGCATCATCCCGTAGTAAGAAACTTACGGTGTCCTTGGCGGTACGCTCGGATATATCAGCTAGCGTATTTTCGTATTGCTCTACTTTTGCGGCATCTACATAGCGTAGCTCCTTTAACGAGATCACCTCTCCTCGCTTCTCCCGTAACTGGGCCAGGGCGGTCACAAATTCCTGGATGTGTTTTTTGGGTTGGCTTTTTAATTCTCGCAATAGCTGATCTACCGCCTGGGTAGTACTGGCGACCTGCTCTTTGGTATTTTCACGAAGACTTACGACTTTTTCGTATTCTTCAATAGCCGTTGCAGCAATGTCTCGAATGGTGAGTAGTGGCTCCTGTAGGTTTTGAGCTTCCGCACTATTCAACCAATAGTAAGCATCCAGCAAGGTAGTAGCCTGCCGTTGCAGATCAACGTACAGGTTTTGGTAATTTTCCCCTTTATCAATCAGGGTAAGCAGGGCCTGACATTCGGCCATTGCCCGCACAATATCTTTGTTGCCAATTTTATAGAGGAAAGAATCACTTTGCGAAGAGAGCACGTAGTTCGGACCTACAAACGGGGTTTGCCAGATACGAATAACGTGGTGTTTTTTGGGCTCATGATCCGAGTTAAAATAGCACAGTTCACCACTCTCAAAGATTGCATAACCGTGCCCCACAATCGGGGTAGCCATCTCCTGATTGATCAGGTTGTACAGCAGTAACTGGTATAAGCCCTGCTCCCGATTGTAAAAGACATACAGAAAATCCTCTCCGTTGGGTGAAGGAATGGTCTTCTCATACACCAGCGTCTCCAGATCAAGGTCAAAGGCTTTGAACTCTCCGGTTTGCAGATAGTAGCCGTTGGGAAACAGAATTCCCTGATCGTCGGGCAGTACTATGCAGGCTTCTTCGATGGCATCAATCCGACGGGCCTCCTGCAACTTGGCATTGTAGGCAATGTACCGATACGCTTTCTCCTGATACGGACGGATTTTCAGTAATACAATATTATCCTGCACCGCATAGTAAACTTCGGCATCGTCCAGGGTTTGGTCAGCATCCTCTACAGGCTCCCGGTAAACTCCCTGCCCGGCATCGGTATTGTCTTCAACTTTGAGGGTCAGATCGCCTCCCAGCGTATCGACGAAGACCCTGTCGGCAATGGAGATATGCGGATGCTTTCCGGTGCGATGATCATCACGGGTGGCTCGTTTCCAGCGGAAGGCGTGCTGTGCCGGCACAGAGATTTCGTGCTCACTACGATTATCCCGGTAGACCAGTTCCTCTCCTTTGATTTCCCACTTGAAGGCTTTGATATCGCTGGCACTTTTGCCAATTTGAAACACCATGTAGACGAATGGCTCGCTCAGTACGAATCGGACGAACTTGGTATCTTTATAGTACTTGTAAAGCTTTTGAAAATCGTCCTGAAAGGTGGAATTGTTGATTAGCGTATGATCCAGCTCGTGGAAGCTGTGATCCCGGTAGGTATAGAGACTGAAAACATCCGATAGTTCTACGTGGGTTTTCAGGCCCAGATGCACATTGTAGCCAAAGATGAAATTATTACCCACTGGCACCATGTCGTATGGTATGCAGTTATGGATGGTGTGGATGCGCTCGGTGGCAATGAGGGTGGTTTCAATAGCGCCGAATACCTCCTTGCGGGTTTCGTTGAGCTTTGCTAGGCGATCCTGCAAGTCGGTAGCACTTTGTCCTAAACGGTTTTTTAGGATTTCGTAGGTGCCGCTTTCCAGGGTGGTGGAGGTTTTATCTTTGTGTTGTTGTTCAGACATTTTTGATGGTTTCTTCAAGTAGATTATTTTCTTGTACAATCAGTTTAGCCAGAATTCCTTTTCACTTGACTTTCATAGTGGCAGCCCTCAAGCCGGGCGGGCTTCTACAGCGATTTCTATGGTTTAAGCAAGGGCAGTAGTATAGTTTTTTTCATATTTCCGATTGTCTCGGATGCAAGCAAAAACTCGATGGATTATCTTATTACGAATAGCATTTAACACTAGCATTTTATTTTTGCCCTGCTCT
>JAVKCN010000158.1:0-24028 GCA_040222715.1 Cyclobacteriaceae bacterium
AGTTATTAAATTCTTTTGGATCCTTTTTCTCATCATATAGTTCTTCGGCACCATCATAATATTTAATGTAGCGCCAGTCAGAGGTTCGTATTCCGACACTACCTTGCTGGTAATAGGTGATAGAAGGTTGCGCTCGCTCGGCATTTTCATCCTTGATCAGAGAAATCAAAGATTCACCATCTAAGGATTGCTTCGGCGCTGGTAGGCCACACAGGTCAACCAAAGTCGGGTAAATGTCCAGCAGATTTACGGGCTGATGCCGGGACTGTCCGCCCTCGGTCATGCCGGGAATTCGGGCCATGAATAACACATGAGTGGTTTTTTCCCACAAAGCAAATTTCGCAAAATGTTTTTTCTCACCCATATGAAATCCATGATCGGCCCAGAGCACCACGATGGTATTATCCCGGTGGGGGCTATTATTCAAAGCATCCAGCACCCGACCTAAATTATCATCCATAAAAGAGATAGAAGCCAGATACGATCTTACGACGGGTTTCCATTGATCAATCTTTTTTAAATCATCTAATTTTACCGGACTATGAGCCCATTGCCGGGCAATGGGAGGAAGGTCTTCCAGGTCATTTTCCAACACTTCAGGTAACTCGACCGATTCCAGCGGATGCATGTCGAAAAATCTCTGCGGGGCAGTCCAGGGGTTGTGGGGGCGATACAATCCCAGGGCCATAAAGAACGGTTGATTATACGATTGCTTGAGACGATCGATGGTGAGTGTTGAATTAACGACATCGGGAAAATCAGTATCGGCACCTTCCCAGGCCTGATAGTTAAACCAATTGGGGCGGGTGATCTCAGCCGACACATTTTCTTCGGTAGGGATGGGACCATAGCCGCCGTCGTGCCCTTCCATGTCATCCCACATGGCGTTCAATCGCTCCTCATGGGGCCGGGTATGAAAAATCTTCCCAGACCAGGCCGTCGTGTATCCGTTTTGTTTGAATAACTCAGGAAGTAAAGTTGCCGCTACCGCTTCCGGTGAATCCTGAAAAGCATCAGTATTTTCATAAACACCCGTTCGGGTAGGTTTGATACCCGTCATAACGGCTATGCGGGAGGGATTGCATACGGGGGCCGCACAGTAAGCCTGGGTGAAAGTCAGCGCCGTTTGCGCAAATTTGTCCAGGTTAGGAGTTTTCAAGCCCGGATATCCCTCTAACAGCGTTACGTAATCATTCAGGTCATCAATGGCGATAAACAGCACATTGTACTTCTCTGTCTGGGCAAAAGCCCTGCTGCCGGTATAGATAACCAGCAACAGGGCTATTAAGCTCATTTTTGATTTAATACCCATCATTCTGCTCAAGCATGGGGTTCGCATCCATCGCGGCCTGCGGAATCGGAAAAAGCACATGATACGATTTGGCATTGGAAATCCCCCGGCCTAAGGCTGAGGAGATAAACGTACCCATCCGAATCTGATCTTCGCGCCGTTTTCCTTCGCTATAAAATTCCCAGCCTCTTTCATCCAGCAAATGCATTCTGAGGTCTTCTGCATTTCCAAAATCGGCCAGATTTACATTATCCAGCCCGGCCCGGCTGCGTACCTGATTGATCAGGTCGATGGATTCCTGGTTAGGGCCATTGATCTCATTCAGCGCTTCAGCCCGACTGAGTAAAATGTCGGCGTAGCGAATACCGGGAATATCGTTTCCGTGCTCGTTGCCCAGTCCGTTGGGGTCCGGCCAGTATTTGAAGGAGCGGGTATTGTCAGCACCCAATAGAGATACTGAGTCACCATCGTTATTCAGATAGTTGTCAATGATCAGGTTTTGGCGAAGGTCGGCCGGATCAAAAGAATCATAAAAGCGATCATACAGCCGGTACTGGGCAGCCCAGTTTCGCCAGTTGCCCTGGAATGTTAATCCGCTGCGAGGATCGCTCGTGAAACCTGGGGGAAAAGCTCCGTTGATGTAGTTATTGCCCGGAGTATTAGGTACCTGTGGATAAGCCAGGATATACTCATTGTTTCGTTCATTTTGCACTTTGAAGAGGTCCTCATAGACTGGATAGAGGCTATACGTTCCCATATCAATCACTTCTTGGGCCATATCCGCTGCTTCTTGCCATTGTCCGGTATTGAGGTAGAATTTGGTAAGTAGTGCCCGGGCCGCTCCGTTGGTCACTCGTCCGTAGGCCGACACTTCACCCGGTTCGGGCAACACAGGAATTATGGCCAGCAGCTCGGACTCAATAAACGACTCCATGGCTTCTTCAGTAGCTCGGGGTAATTCCAGTTCATCGGTGGTGCTGGTTCTCAGCGGAACAGTGCCGAACCAGGTATACAAGTGGCTGTAGCTCAGTGCTCGTAAAAACCGAGCTTGTGCCACATATCCATTTCGGGCTTCTTCGCTAAGGTCAGCATTTTCAATGTTGTCTAATACGATATTGGCATTACGAATACCTCGGTAAGGTTTCAGCCACATTTCACCGTACATCCATCCGACGGAAGCATCCCAGGTGAACCCAATCATCAGCACGGCCGTCAGGTTTTCTCCGCCTCCGGTTTCCCATTCAATATCCGTGCACCACTCTTCAATGTTACGCACGCTATGCGCCGAGTACCCATTGAGGTAACTTTCGGCATAAGCAGCATTGAGTACTGAAACCACTCCTTCTTCCGTTGTCAGAAAGTTTTCCGGAGCCAGTTGAGAATATAAATCTTCCTTCAGGGCATCTTCACATCCCATGGCGAGCAATAATAGCAGGGCGAACAGGACAGTATTTTTGGTAATAGAGAATGTTTTCATAATAAGCTATTATTAAAGGCCAATTTTCACACCTAGTAAAAAGTTCGTAGACGTGGGGTACGCGTTATAGTCTATTCGGATGTTCGCATTACCGTTGGGGTTTACTGCCGGGTCTATGCCATCGTAATTGGTGAGCGTGAACAGGTTATCCGCCGTGAAATACACCATCGCCGTACGAATAGCATCACTAAACTTGGGTAAAGTATAGCTGAAAGAAATCGTCTTGAGCCGTATGTAAGAGGCATCCTGTACGGTATAGGAGTTAACCTGCTTTTGCCCCTGGGCTGTGGGGTTGATAAACGAAGGGTACTCGTTGGAAGGGTTCTCCGGAGTCCAGCGATTCAGGTAAGGTTCGGCAAATTTGTTTCTACGGAAATTGATCGGAAAATAAGTGTCTACCAGGTTGTTGTTCAACATGCTAATCCCCTGAATGCCTTCAATAAATACGTACAGGTTAAACCCTTTGTAGGAAAAGGTATTACCCAAAGACAGCGTGATGTCCGGAAATGAATTACCCAGGATCATCCGGTCATCGGCATTTACCGTACTGTCACCGTTTACATCTCTGAACTTCAATGCTCCGGGTTGCACGTTATCGATGGTCTGTTCAAAATCATCATTTTCCTGCCAGATGCCGTCTATCTGGTAGCCATAAAATGAGTTGAGGGGCCGGCCTTCTTCAATGATTCGGAGCTGGTTGGAAAACCCGGCATTGCCCGCGATAATTCTGGGGATGCCACCTAGATCAACAACCTCATTTCTGACAGTGGCCAGATTGAAGTTGGTATTCCAGGTAAATTCTCCCTCTACATTCACCGAGTTAATCGTAATCTCGATCCCGTCGTTTTTGATGCTGCCAATATTGGTGAGGCGGTCGGTAAAGCCGGTAGAAGAAGGGACGGGCAGGGCCAGCAGCATATCAAAGGTGTTTTTGCTGTAATAGTCCACACTACCGTAAATCCGGTCTTGCAGCAGGCCGAAGTCAAATCCGATATCCACTTGCTCGGTAGTTTCCCATTTAAGATCAGGATTGGCCAGACGGGCCGGCTGCGTCGTAGATACCTGATCGTCGTTGAATACCGCTGTGGGCCCCAGACCAAAAGTGGTAAGCGACAGGAAATTACCGATTTCCTGGTTTCCGGTCTGTCCCCAACTGGCTCTCAACTTAAGGGTACTGATGGCATCAACTGATGCCAGGAACGGTTCTTCGGTTATCTTCCAGGCCAGCGCGGCTGAGGGGAAGTAGCCAAACTTATTATTCTCGCCAAAACGGGAAGAACCGTCGACCCTTAAAGTGGCGGTTAACAGGTATTTGTCGAGCAGCGAGTAGTTGACCCGCCCGATGTATGACTGAAGATTATTTACTGCTTTGGCACTTCCTATGTTGTACTGGGTCGGGTCACCCAGTCCCATATTAAAAGTACCGGTTGCATCAGAAGGGAAGTTGCTTCCGTTGGCGTTGGTCGCGCTGCGCGTGAACTGTTGGGTGGTAATACCGGCCAATACATTAAAATGATGAATATCGATCGTCTTGTCATAGGTGGCGGTGGCCTCTGCCAGGTAATTTGCGTTCAAATCTTGCAATACAGTAGCAATGCCATTGTTGGCCCTTCCATCTTTGGTCAGGCGGTTGACGTATATATCTTTTCGCTGATTGGTCACATCGGTGCCTAAATTCAGCTTAAGCGATAGCGAGGGGAGCACCTGATAATTTCCGTATACTGTCGCAAAGGTTCGGTAAGTATTTACCGTGGCATTTTTACCATACGCCAGTGCCAAGGGGTTGTCAACGGAAATAAAGCTGGAAATCGTATAATCGCCGTTGTTGTCTCGAATCGGTAAGGAAGGGTCAAAATTATAAGCGGCATACAAAGCCCCATTGTCTTCATTGACCCCAAAAGACTGGGCGGGTACCAGGTCATTGTTGTTGTAAGACGTATTGAAATTCAGCCCTACATTAAACTTTTCTGAGAATTGTGACTCCAGATTCAGCCGTCCGCTATAGCGCTTGAAGGCCGAACTGACCACGACTCCTTGCTGATCGAAGTAGTTGAGTGAGGCGAAATACTTGGTTTTCTCCGACCCGCCCGAAAAAGACAGGTTGTGATTTTGGACAGCAGCATTGGTGCGAAGGATTTCGTCCTGCCAGTCGGTGCCGCCGTTCACAATTTCCGTTACGCGTTGTTCTTCCAGTCCGCCCCCGGCATCAATTAAGTCGTTCAGCACGGTTTGATACTCAGTGGGCGTAAGTAAATCTAATTTCCCAATTACATTCTGTACTCCGATGTACCCGTCGTAATTAACCTGCATTTCTCCCTGACGACCTTTCTTGGTGGTTACCAGGATGACTCCGTTGGCTCCCCTTGAACCGTAAATGGCGGTGGCCGAAGCATCTTTCAGTACTTCAATCGATTCTATATCGTTCGGGTTGATAGAACTCAACGGGTTGGTGGCGGTACGAGAGGTGGGATATCGACTCCCTGAATTATCGGTGAGGGCAGCATTGTCAATAGGAAGCCCATCGATGACGTAGAGCGGCCCCGTACCGGCATTGATGGAACTGGCTCCCCGGATACTGATAGAAATACCGCCGCCGGGTTCTGAGCTGTTTTGCACTACATTCACTCCAGCCGCCTTACCTTTCAGCAATTGATCCACCGAGGTATTCACTCCCTGATTCAGGTCTTCTGCTTTCAGGGAAGTAACCGAACCTGTCAGGTCGCTCTTCTTCACCGTACCATACCCGACGACTACCACTTCCGAGAGAGCCTGTATGTCCGGCACCATTGTTAGGTTGATCACACTTTGGTTGCCAATCGCTATTTCTTCCTGGGCATATCCTACCGAAGAGAATACCAGGGCTTCAGCATCATCTGGCACCGTAAGGCGATAGCCACCGTCAATATCCGTGACGGTTCCCGTCGTGGTGTTCTTCACGACAATGTTTACTCCAGGCAGGGGCTCACTGTTTTCATCGGTGACCTGACCCCGAATGGTTTTATCCAGGACCAGTTGCATACTTAAAGCCTTCTTTTCCAGGTTTTTTAGCTGGGAAGGGGGTAATACCTCGTTGGCGCTCTGAAGAGGCGCTTTCTTATACAGCTTCTTCAGACCACCTTTTTCGGAATCTGTTTTAGGCTGAATCACATAAAAGCTGCCCGACTGTTCAAATTGCAGATTCATGGGTTCCAGCAGCTTCTCCAGGGTATTTTGCAGCTCCTGGACATTGGTAAGCACTTTGGGTTTTTCCCGTACGTATTTATCTTCTACGAGCTTGTCTTCAAAGACGAAGCTCACCTGATTCAGGGTGCCTAGCTGATCCAGGAACCGTTTCAAAGACTGTTGATCACTGTCTTGGGTTACTCCCGTGGTAAGCGGGGCGCTGGGTCCGTTTTTGTTCGAGGCGATCAAATCCTGGGAAAAAATATCGGCAGGATAAAGAAATAAAAACAGCAGCAACGGCGCCCAGAAAGTACCGGAGATGGGTAAATCGCGATTTTCTGCTGGATGTTGTACAGGGTGTTTCATAGGTTTTTGTATTTCATGACAGGAAAACTTTTAATTCGTTGGGGTGATCGTTGGGCGATCCCTCAGTTGTTTTTGATGATGATTTGCCGATCTTGCTTAATTATTTTTACATCGAATGACTTTTCTATCAGGTCCAGCAATGCGTTTACATCGCTCAGGGTAAGCGTGGTTGTGGCCGAAAATTTTCTTGCGGCCTGCTGCTCATCTTCGATAATCACCTCAAACCCATAATGATCTTCCAGCAATTCGGCCATGGTTTTCATGGAGGTGTTATCCAGCATCAGCTTCTTATCTATCCAGGAAGTATATTTTTCAGTTTCGACTTTTTGCTGAATAATTTCCGGTTGATCCTGAGAAAGGGCTGCCAGTTCGCCGGGTTCCATTAGCACATCTTTCTCAGAAATCAGATGATTGGTAAGTTTTACTTTTCCCGAACTGAGGACGATCTGGGTCTTTTGACGACGGTTGTTGACATTGAACTCAGTGCCTAATACCTCAATGGAGGCATTCCTGGTGCGTACAATAAATTTCTGATTACCGAATTGAGGCTTCTTCTTCACCTCGAAGAATGCTTCTCCTTCCAGCCGTACTACCCGGTCTGTCTCTTTTTCCCAGCTACCTACCATAGACAGGGTGGAGTTGGCATTGATAATAACCGTAGAGCTGTCAGGCAGAAGCACGGTTTGGGTTTCGTTGTAGCCAGTGGAATAAGTAATTTCGTCGGGCTGGGCCAGGAATTGGACTGCCAACATGCTCACCACCAGAAAACCGATAAAAACAGCCGCCAGTTTTAGCCAAACCTTGGGTTCGCGGAAGGCTGATCTTCGAAGCACTTTTTCAGGTGAGGCTTCCTGATCATTCTCTGCTATTTTCTCATGAATGGCCAGTTTTACTTCCTGAAGATCGGTTTCGGTCAGGGAATGTTGGTCTAACCGGAAAGTGAGTAAAATATGTCGAGCACTTTCTATTTCTGATTTTTTTTCCGGGTGCGCCGCTAAAAATGCGTCCCAGAAGTGGTCAGCTTCCGGGGTTGGCCGGTAAACCCATTGTTGAAAGTCCGGGTCTAAAACGAAATCCTCGGCCTGATAAGTGGTGTAGTCCATGATGTGATGAAAAGTGTCGCTTTCTTATTGAGCAGTGTAGGGCCATCACATTTTTCTACTTGAAAATTTTTAGTATTTTTTAATAATTACACTATTATCAATTAATTGCTATGTATATTGTTAATATATCTATAAAAATACGAATGAATTGATGATATTGTAAAGAGGTGGATGTGGTAATCTGCAAATATGTAGTTGCCTAAAAAAACAGCAACATAGATTGCAGGAGGGCGAACAGGGTTATTTCTATGATCAATGATTTTTTCAGAATCTCGATAGACTGATGAATGAGGTTATACACCGATTGGGGATGGACGGACATGACGGAGGCAATTTCTTCGTAGCTGAGCTCTTCGTAGAATTTCAGTACGACGGCTTCCCGCTGGCGGTTAGAAAGTTTCTTCAGCCCTTTCCGTAGTTGTTGCTGTTTTTCCAGGGTGCATTGGCTGGCGATGAGATCAAACTCGTAGGAGGGCTCATGATCTCCGGTCATGTCTAAAGAAAGATGCTCTATCTGAAGTTTTCGCTTTTCCTTTTTTAGCTGATGAATGATTTTGTAACGAAGCGATTTCAGCAGGTAAAACTTGAGCGACCGGGGATATGATAATGTGTTTCTGTTTCTCCAGATATCTATGAATAACTCCTGAATACAATCCTTGACCAGCGCCTCATGGTTGGTGATTTTTCTACCATAGTTATACAATGACTGTACATAAGTATCATAGAAATAGTCCAGCGCCCGTTTATCGCCTTGTTTCAAATGCTGCCATACCACCGCTTCATTCGGGTTTTCCATAATACATGCTATGAGTAGCTGTTCGCCTCTATCTTCAAAATTTATTAAGGCATGTTACTTATTTTGAATAAAAAAAACAATTTAACCATTATTTGCCCGATAAATTCAGGTATTAGCAAATGGTAAATATCGGGTCTGGTTCAGGGAAATTGAGGGATTGAAGCATCAAAAAAAGGCAGGAAGTTTATTCCTGCCTTTCTTAGTCCGATGAGGTCGGCTGAATTGATGCCATCAGACTGATAAAGTCTCCTTTTGGCCGGTATCCACGGCCCGGTAGATGGCATCAATGATTTTGAGGTCTCTCACGCCTTCTTCTCCGTCTACGGGCACCATTGGTTTTTTGCCTTCCAGAATAATACCCGCCATCTCATCCATCTGCACCGTTTGGTGGGTCACATGGGGATGAGTGAGTTCTCCCTGATGGGTGCGGCCTTTGATGGGCCCATAGCCCGTAGAAGGTTGTAATTCAGCAAAACCTTTCTCACCATTCAGGAAAAAACGATCTAAATGGCTCATGGCATAGGTAGACAAACAAGAAGACACTGCTCCGCTGGGAAAGCCAAGCTGGAACTGAATGGTTTCATCTACGCCTTCTTTAAATTTTTCCGGATTATTTTTAGTCTCCTGGGCGGTTACCCACATGGGTTCTTCCCCGATCATGTAGCGTGCGCCGTTGATGGAGTAAATACCAATATCCATCATGGCCCCTCCCCCGGCCAGCTTCTTATTCAATCGCCATTGGGTAGGGTCGCCAATGGTGAAGCCGGATAACCCCTGAAAAAACAGTGCTTTCCCAAACTCACCCGCTTCCCGCATTCGGATGATTTCCAGCGTTTTTGGCTCGAAGTGCATGCGGTAGCCTACCAGTAATTTCACGTTCGCCTGCTTACAGGCGTCTACCATTTCCTGTCCCTCCCGGGCATTGATGGCCATGGGTTTTTCGCAAATGGCATGCTTCCCCGCTTTCGCTACCCGGATGACCTGATCGTGGTGTAAGCCATTGGGAGTAATCACGTAGATGGCATCGATATCCGGGTTGTCTTTCACCTGGTCGAAGTTCTCGTAGTTGTAGCAGTTCTTCTCGGGAATATTATATTTGGCCTGCCAGTCTTTGATCTTCGAGGGAGTGCCGCTGATCACTCCGGTGAGTTTGGCTTTTTTGCAGTCTTGCATGGCCTCGGCCACCCGGGTTCCGTAGCTTCCCAGTCCCATAATGGCGACCCGTAGCATGGGGCCGTCGTAGGGCTGGTTGTACAGAGAACGAATGTCGGCAGCATCATACTCAGGCAGCAAAGGCCAGGCGAGGGCAGAGGCAGTCAGTTTTTGTAAAAAGTCACGACGAGAATTCATAGTTGTTAGGTTTAGTGTACGGCAAGCGCGCGTGTGCACTTACGCATATGCAAAATATTCATAAATTAAACTTGGCACAATATCCGGCCTTTAATTTACCGGATTCAAAAGAAAGTTGGGCACCTACTACTGTTTTTCAGAATTAAAATCATTGCTCTCCGGCTTCAGATCAGAGCATGGCGAAGGTTGTTGGGGGAATGGTTAAAAATCATATGTAATTTACTAGTTTAGCCGCATGTTGAATAGCACGTGGGATAATTTAATGAGATATTCTTTCTGGACTCTGTTTTTCGTTGGGTGGATCGGTAGTGGCTTTGCCGGGAGGCTGTGGGCACAAAGTAATTCCGCTGAGTTTAATGTTCTTGCTTTTTATACCGCCAAAAACGATCAGGCACACATCAGCTTTGTGCAGGAGGCCAACCGCTGGTTCGCCAGGATGGGCACGAAACATCATTTTCGGTATGAGGCTACCGATCAGTGGGATAGCCTTCGAACCGATGTTCTTTCCCAGTTTCAGGTAGTTGTTTTTCTGGATACTCGTCCGGAAGACCCGACTCAGCGAAAAGCGTTTCAGCAGTATATGGAGCAGGGGGGAGCCTGGCTAGGGTTTCACTTTTCGGCTTTCAGTTTAACCCCTTCCGACTTTCCCCAGGACTGGGACTGGTACCATCAGGAGTTTTTGGGATCGGGGGAGTACAGTAGCAATACCTGGCGGCCTACTTCAGCAATCCTGAAAGTGGAGGATTCAACGCATCTGGTTACTCAACACCTGCCCAACACATTCCAATCATCACCGAACGAATGGTACCGCTGGCAAAATGATTTACAGGAGAACCCGGACATACGCATACTGCTGTCTATTGACCCCAGCAGTTTTCCGCTGGGTACTGGTCCCAAACCTCACGAAATATGGCACAGTGGTTATTATCCGGTCGTGTGGATGAATACCAGATATCGGATGATCTATATGAACATGGGGCACAATGATATTGACTACGAACACAATACAAATGAAGAACTATCCTTCACTTTTCAGAATGAAACGCAGAACACCCTGATCATGGATGCGATACGCTGGCTGGGCAGCACCGAAGCGGAGCGATGAAAAGACTTTTCAGAAACATCCTCAGCTACAGAAATATCAGAGATAATTTGCCTTGTTTCCATTCCAAAACATCAGTATTTTAATGTTAGTACCTCAGGCAACCGACAACATCCATGAAAGAACATAACTATCAGATCAAAGTGGAATGGACCGGAAATCAGGGAGCGGGCACGCTGGATTATCGAGCGTATAGCCGGGATCACCTGATTTCGGGAACAGCCAAGACTGAAACGCTTCCCGGATCATCCGATCCCGCCTTTTTGGGAGACAAAACCCGTTACAACCCGGAAGAACTGCTGGTGGCCTCCCTTTCGTCCTGCCACATGCTCTGGTATCTGCATTTATGCTCGGTGAATAATATTATCGTGACGGGTTATGTAGATCTGGCTGAGGGAGTAATGGAAGAAAGTAAGGACGGTAGCGGACGGTTTAAGGAAGTAATACTGAAACCCGTGGTTACCCTGGCCCATGATCAGCCAATGGACAAAGCCCGGGAGCTGCACCAAGAAGCCCATAAAATGTGCTTTATTTCCAACTCCTGTAATTTTACGGTTAAGCACGATCCGAGCCTATCAGTGCAGGAAGTATAACTTTATTAAATTATATATGATGGAGGTACAATTTTCAGGTGGAATCAACATTGCGATCAAGATACCAAAAAGTAAATACGAAGCAACCGTCGCTTTTTACCGGGATATCCTGAAGCTGGATGTAACCGAAAAGCCTATCGATCACCCAACGGTATCCAGAACACACCAAGTGAAGTTCGGAGGTAATACCGTATGGCTGGACTGCGTGGATAATTATACGCATTCGGAAATCTGGCTGGATCTGAAAACCAATGATGTCGCACAATCCACCCGGTATCTGAAATCAAAAGGAGTGGATACCTGCGATGAATTGGAGAAGATACCCGAGAATATGCACTGGATCATGGACCCGGCAGGAACAGTTTTCATTCTGGGAGAACAGGAATAATATAACTTCTACTGAAAGAAGTGGATACACTAATAGGTTTCGGTTTGATGGTGGGAAGCAACCGGGTACACGCAACCGGAAGTGCTATTTTGAAAATTTTTTCCTGGAGATTGCCTGGGAGAATGATGCGCAGGAGCTACAGAGCGAACTGGTGTCTTCAACCGGTCTGCGGGAACGTATTCATTTTCAGTCTACCGGATACTCGCCTTTTGGGATGTCTCTTGCCCATACCGAAGACCTTAACGAGTTATTTCTCGATAGTATCACCGATCAACCCATGTATTCCCCGGATGGAAAAACGTTTGGTATTCTTTCGCACGAAGCGGAACCCTATCTACCCTGGATATGCCGTGTGCCGTGGGGCGATCAGAAGAGAATAAATGAAGAACCGGTAGATCATCCGGCGGGCGTACAAAAACTCACAAAGATTACCTATGGGATACCGGAAACCGCCTTTCAAACGCCATTGACCAATTTTCTGGAGCGAAATTCCATGGTGGTTTTTGAACCATCCGATCAGCACCGTCTCACGCTGGAGTTTGACAATGGGAAGCAGGGGTAAAGTAAACTATTTGAGGATATTCCACTGTTGATTGCCTACTAAGCAGCATCAGCGCCAAACTTTGACGGGCATAGGCCGTATGAGTAATCAAATCCATTGCCACCTTTGATATGCCTCATGCTGCCTGTTCATCCGCGAAAATAACGCAAACCGGAGGGTGGCTGGTCGTCTTGTTAGTATTGGGTATTTTTGCTCCCGGGTTCGTTCCGGTCACTTCTTATCAGCTACCGTACGTTCATCACACTGAGATGGTATCTGTCACCTTCTCAGCGAATAAAAGTACCATTTCGTATCGGGGAGCTTTACAAAAGCTTACCGTAAATGCTTTTTTGGGTCAGTCTCAAAACCAGACCTATCTTTTACTTGCCCATCAATTACTAAACAATGTAAGGCTGAAAAGCACAAAAAAGGCGAACCTTTCCTGCTTCATTTCCGCGCAACCTCTTTTTTTACCTCCCCGGCATTCGGCCTCGGATGACAATCAGCCTCCTTTACACTTCAGATAGTTCCTCCTGTTTTTCATCAGCCACTATCAGTGGCATGCATCTTTAATTTCACTCCATCATCAGTGGGCCCTGGCTGCTTGCTGATTTATGCTAATAAACTATGCGTAAAGTAAAGAAAATGCTAAGACGGATCGGTACGTTCTGTCTAATTCTATTGACCTGTGTGGCCCTTGGTCTTGGCCTTCCCATTATCCCCGAAATGCGTTACACCTACCAGGATCGGGAAGTGAAAACCGAACTGGTAGAGCGCCGGGAAGATGAGGGTAATCTTGAAGAGAATGAACAGAGAGAGTGAGAAAGTTGAAAAGTTATACCTAACAATATTGAAAGCTTTCTGCACTCCTAGAGCAGACCCATCAAGATCGAATAACTATCAAATTTCAGGAACGGTATAGCAACTATACCGTTCCTTCCTTCAAAACGAAACCCACCAATCCGTTAATTAAAAAATCATCCTATCTATAATTTTTCGGGATTTCAGACGACCCATAATAGAAGACTATCCAAACCTAAGCATCATTTTAATATTAGCCCCTTTCCTTATGCGTGCATCCTACCAAAAAAATAAAGAAAAACTACTGGAAAACTATGGCAGCATCAAGAACACTGCCTTCGATTTCTCCCGTATAGAACGCTACTTTCTACAATGCGATAAGCAACATCACTTCCAGACAATCTCCAACCAAACCTATCATGATTTAGATATGGATGAGGTTTTTATGTTGATTGATCGCACCACTTCCAGGATTGGTCAGCAGTATATTTACTATCTTTTACGAACGTTGCCGCCGGATCAAAAGCGAACCGAAACACTAGAACGGTTGATGACCTTATTTGCTGAGAACCAGGCACTGAAAGAGAAAGCTATTGTTCAGTTAGCCCGCCTCAGTAAGCAGGAAACGTACTATGTCACGGCCCTGTTTCAAGAGGAGCATATTGAAAAACCAAACTGGTTTGGGGTCATTCCGGTGCTTTCATTAATCAGTGTCAGTTCCGTGGTTTTGGCTTTCTTCTTCCCGCAGTTTACCCTGGTCCTCATTACGGTGCTGATCATCAATTACATCATTCACTATTGGAACAAGAAAAACCTGTATCAATACGGCGGCTCCATTCCCCAGCTTTTAGTGCTCAACCTGGTTCTCCCCCGTAAAGGTAGACAATGAGAAGAGAGCGAGTTAGCGGATATAACGTTTAACTTAGTTAATTAAATCAGTGTCAACAATGAGGAGAAAAAAACACTATAGTCCGGAGTTTAAAGAGGAAGCCGTCCGCCTAGCTGAGGAGAGCGGCAACAAAAGCCAGGTAGCCCGTGATCTGGATGTTCCCAAAAGCGTACTAGGCCGATGGCGGCGGGAACTGCAAGCAAACGGAAAGAAGGCGTTTCCAGGGCATGGCAAGCCACGAGATGAGGAGATGGCTCAATTGAAGAAGGAGAATCGGCGACTTCAGCAAGAGGTGGAGATATTAAAAAAGGCAGTGGGTATCTTTACAGACCGCTCCTAGAGAGATACCAGTTTATTGAGGAGCACTATCAAAAGTTTTCTATTACTGTCATGTGTGAAATATTACAAGTTTCCCGAAGCGGCTACTATGCTTGGTTGCGAAGGCCACAGAGCAAGCGTAGTGAAGATAATGAGCGGTTAGTAGAGCAAATCAAAGACATACATCAGCAGAGTCGGCAAACGTATGGTAGCCCTCGGATTCACGATGAGCTACAGGACATGAAGATAATTTGCAGTCAGAATCGTGTAGCCCGTTTAATGCGACAACACAGTATTGCGGCTGAAAAGAAAAGGAAGTTTATTAGAACAACCGACTCTAATCATTCTCTGCCAGTGGCTCCCAACCGGCTGAATCAGCAGTTTGAAGTGGACAGACCCGATGCGGTGTGGACCGCTGATATCACATATATTTGGACCCAGCAGGGATGGTTGTATCTGGCCGTGGTGCTTGATTTGTTTTCTCGTCGAGTGGTAGGTTGGTCAATGGCACCAAGTCTGGAACGAACGCTGGTTGTAGATGCCCTGCAAATGGCTGTTGTGGCACGTAACCCCACCGAAGGACTATTACATCACAGTGACCGAGGCAGCCAGTATGCCAGTTATGATTATCAAAGGGCACTTCAACCGGGCGCCGGGCGCAAAAGGGAATAGTAGGTAGCATGAGCCGAAGGGGTAACTGCTACGATAATGCTCCCACCGAAAGTTGGTTCGCTACGCTCAAACGTGAGCTCGTCTACCGCACCAGTTACACTACACACATCGAAGCCAGACAAGATATTTTTGAGTACATCGAAGTGTGGTATAATCGTCAAAGAAAGCATTCGTCTATTGGCTACAAAAGCCCAGTAGCTTACGAAGAACAATGGAAGAAATCAACTGCTAAAGCTGCTTAATCATTTGTCTACTAAAATGGGGGAAACCCAACCAGATAGCCAAGACCTTTAGAAAGGAGACGCTCATTGCAGAGAATGATTCGCTAGACCGATCTATTCAAACGATTGATCAGGTGGGGTATCAGATGGCGTTCTTTCGATTAGAGGCAAAGGTGCAGAGCGATATAGGAGCCGTATTTGAGTTTTTGCTGGAGATGCTGAAAGCATTGTTTCTGATAGAGCCGCTCTTACTGTTCAACGTACTGAAGAAACTGGACACCAAACGCGATCAGATTCATGAAGTATACCGTTTTGTAGCCGAAATAGACGCTGCTCTTTCCCTGTCCGCCCTGCGAGAATCCTTACCCTACTACGCGCGCCCGACCCTAACCGAACCGAAAAAGTCCCTCTCCGGACAGGATATTTACCATCCGCTGGTCGATGATTTTGTGGCTAATTCGGTGGAACTTTCCGGAAAATCAATGCTGCTTACGGGCTCTAACATGTCGGGAAAGACGACGTTTATCCGTACCGTAGGCATCAATGCTATCATGGGGCAGGCATTTAACACCTGCTTTGCCCGAGCATTTACCCTGCCTCGCCTTAAAGTACACTCAGCCATCCGCATCACCGATGACCTGATGAGTGAGAAAAGCTACTACTTTGAGGAAGTGCTCACCATTCGGCAGATGCTGGAAGCAAGCGAAGCCAAAGAGCCTTGTCTGTTTCTCCTGGATGAATTGTTCAAAGGAACTAATACGGTAGAGCGAGTTGCGGCAGGAGCTTCAGTTTTGAAATACCTGAATCAGCACGATCATTTTGTGTTGGTAGCCACCCACGATCTGGAGCTAGCTGCCTACCTGAGGGATAAATACGACCTATATCACTTTACAGAAGTAATAGAAGATGATAGCATCGTATTTGACTACCAGCTTAAATCAGGTCGTCTGCAAACCACCAATGCCATCCGTATTCTGGAGCTTAACCAGTATCCGCCCCAAGTAGTCCGCAAAGCCCGACAGTTTATTGACGTAGATAAAAACACATTACGGTGAACATAGCTCCCTATTTCACTTTGAAAGTACTCACACCGATACGGGCTGAGCTGATTTATTCTCAATGCTTCGGGCAATACCATTCCATAAGTTGATGCGTTCGGTTAGGGCGGCTTTGGCTACCGTTAAGGCTTCTTCCCACTTATCGTCTTCTTCACCACACAGTTCTTTCACCATCTCCAGCGATAGGGGACCGTGCTCGTCGCCATCGAGTTCAATATGGCGGTTGAGGTAATAGGTTAGCTTCGGAAAGTTCTGCGCGTTGCTTTCCTGTTCTGCCTTATGGATAATCTCGATAAACATATCCGGAATCAGGTCTTCTCGCCCGAAGGTAAAGGCCGAAGCAATCTTATGTGGCTCGCCGGTGTTGATGATTTTAAAGGTAAATTGCAGAAAGCTTTTCTCCTCTGCCTCCAGGTCAGCTTCTTCCAGCACCGCATCGATTGCATGTATATGCTCTATCTTTTGCAGCAGATCGCTTACGGCACAGGTATCGGCTTCTACTTCCGCCATTGCCTCCAGATACATCTCGTAGTGGCTTTTCGGCACACCTTCTTCGTTCACATCGCTTTCTTCTCCCAGCACAATCTCGTTGATAAACCGGGCTAGCTTGGCATTAGGGGCGGGCTTCCACGGCAGGGTAGTACAAGTAAGATGGAATTGTAACGCCTTAAGTAGCGACATAAAGTCCCACACCGCATACACGTGTTTTTCCATAAACAGCCGGATATCATCTACACTGGATAGGAGGCTGTACAGCTTATGATGGGTTAGCTCGTGTCTCAACCCTTCAATTTCTTTCTCAATTCGTTCTATTCTCTCCATGAGTATCTGTTAAAATAATGAATCTCTGATTACCCGATAATAAGTGAATCAGGGTGCAATTAGTTTGCTTTAATGGGGGTATCGGTGATTTTCTGTTAGACGATAGGGTAATTGAAGAAGATCGAAAGAAAAAGGCAGACCTCATGGTTCCATGAAGCCTGCCCTTGTGATTCTTTGAATAAACAGAGAGCCTATTCGGGTCTACACCTATAAATCGTACTTTTCTCGCATCTGGTTTATGTGCGCCAGCCCTTGTTCGGCAATATCCCAGGGTTCAGAATACTCTCGCCATACGTAGATAGAGTTAGCAAAGTCAGGGTCAGCGCGGGAGAAGGCCTCAATAGTGAGCCAGCCTTCGTAGTTAATCGCAGATAGAGCTGAGAACGCATCGTCCCAGGGCACATGTCCATCGCCGGGAGTGCCGCGGTCGTTTTCGGAGATGTGGACGTGGGCCAGCACCGGAGCCACCGTTTGAATGGCTTTGGAGAGCTTCTTCTCTTCTATATTCGCATGGTGCGTATCGAACATCGCCCGCACATTTGGGTGATCCACGACTTCAATCAGTCTCACTAATTGATCCATAGTGTTGCACAGATAGCACTCAAAGCGGTTTAAGGCTTCCGGGGTAAGAGTAATATCAGCCTGAGCGGCATGTTCACCGGCAGCATGCAGCACTTCGGCCGCCCAGCCATACTCCTGATCCTGCGGAGCGTGCTTCGGGAAGTGGGCATGGGCAGAATGAAAGGGGCCGCATAGTATTTTAGCTCCCATTGCATGGGTGCGATCAATGGCCCATTTAATACGGTTCAGCCCTTTTTCCCGGACGGCCGCTGACGGGTCAATCGGGTTTTCATTGGGGCTCACCACTGTGACGCAGGTGGTTTCCAGGCCCAACTGCTTAGCATGATCGCCCACTTTCTGATAAGCGGCCTCATCGGGGGCACCCACAAAACATTCAATACCATCGTAACCAATGTCTTTCAGCTTATCGATAATGGGGAAAAGTTCTTCCGAAACAGCAGCCGACCAGGCCAGCACATTAAATCCTACTTTTGTCATAAGTTGTCGTATTTATAATGATTAATGACAAATGAATAATGATTAGTGAAACATTCGTCAATAATCTTAAAATCATTATTCATCAATTTGGTTTACGGTAAAATTGGAGGGTCGCATACCTTTCTGATGATCCCCGAAGCCAAACATGGTAGGCTTGTATTCGCCGATAATGGCTACGTTACTCTCTTCGGGAATCTGGGCTTCCATCCCCAACGCCCAGTAGCAGGCATTGACCAGCAAACGGCGCAAGTCTTCGTTTACCAGATCAATAGAAGCGCCCATGGTGGTATTGAATACCCGGCCGGTTTTGCCGCTTTCACTCGTATATTCTTTCGTCCAGGCAACGGGCATCACCGTTTTTTGCCAGTTGATAGAGGCTTCCGGAGTCATACCATTGGTCGGCTGTCCCCACACCAGTACTTCCGGGTCGCCGGTAAGCTCTCGGGTTCCATAAACGTCGGTGGCTGCCCAGATGTCTGCCACCCCTTGCAGAATGGGGTGTTCTTCCCGGGCCTTGATGCCATCAATCAGTGCCCGCGTTCCTTCTTTACCGTGGGAGCCATGATGGTCAATCCAGGTTTCACCCAGAATCTGCCGACCGAAGCCACCTTCCCAGCCTTCTTTTTTACTGTCAAAGCTGTATTTGGCGTACGGGCTGTCTTCGGGAAACTTAAAAGCGTGGGTGGAGGTGCGCATCCCTACAATGGGTTTTCCAGCTTTTATGTACTCATCAACATACTTCATCTGTGCTTCGGGCAGTCCCCGGAAGCGAGTGAAGATTACCATCAGGTCAGCCGATTGTAATTGCTCAATGCCGGGAATATTATTCTGGTTCTCAGGATCAATTTCTCCGCTGTCCGGATCAAGGGCAAACAGCACAGTTGTTTTGAAGCCGTGATGCTGAGCCAGAATTTGGGCCATCATGGGCAGGGCTTCCTCAGAGCGATACTCCTCGTCACCACTGACGAGCACGATATGCTTCCCCTGGCCAGGACCATCTCCGGGCTCGTACGTTACCCAGGTTTTGCCCTGCTGGGCATGCGTCAGTTGTACACTAAAAAACAGTGCTAAAATGATGGCTGAAACTAAGGCGCCGGTGTGCGTAGCCGAAGTTTCTATATTGGTGCAGGTTTCCATAGTGATAGATCGGGCTTAATGAATTTCTTTGTGCAAAGTAACAATTTTAGTCGTCCATGGGGTGCTCGCTGAGCAATTCTTCGGGAGAATAGAACCCGGCTTTAGCATCCGTACTGGCACGAACTTCTTTTACCAGATCGGGGGAAACGGCCGGAGCTTCATTGCCGAAGGAGTTGCGTACGTAGGTCAGCACGGCCGCTACTTCATCATCATTAAGCATTCCTTTGAAGGGGGTCATCGGAACCTGCCCGGGATACTCTTTGTCCAGCACTTCAATGGGACCCATCAGTCCGTTGAGTACTACTTTGATCAGTCGTTCTTCATCACCGTTTACCCATTCGGTTCCCTTTAAAGGTGGGAAACCGGAGGTAGCCAGACCAGCACCATCGGGCTGATGGCAGGTGCTACAGAATCCTTCCCGCTCATAAATAGCTTTTCCCTGGATAAACATATCACGTTCGGCCCCTTTCAGGTTGGTGGCAATGGCTTCTTCTTTTTTCTCGCCTACTTCATGCCCTTCCAGGTGAGCCAGAGCGGTTTCGTAGGCCGGAGCCATCCACTCATCCAGCGGCATCTTACCAGCTTCTTGCACAATCGGAAGTCCTTCTTCCTTATCCAGCCAGGAGGCGGCCGTAATCGCTTCCAGACGTACCCGTCCGTGCTCGTCGCGCGCTGCTTCCATCAATAGTTCGGGTTGATCTTCCACCTGATGACCGGTGAAGCGCAGCACCCGGACTGCTGCCGCCCGTACGTGAAAATCTTCCGATTGCAGTAACTGACGCAGCAATGACTGATCTACCTGATCGAGGCCCCAGGTTACCCATAGGGCTTCCAGCAAATGGTGTTCGTAGCGTGGGTCATTCTGATCAAGATTATCTACCCAGTTATAAAGATTGGATTGTACCTCTTTAGGATCGTGACCCCGTAGTTCGCGGCGGGTGCGGTAGCGGGTGCGGAACTCGGGTAATTTTAGATTATCCAGTAGCTCGCTGATGCTGGCTCCGGCTACTTTGGCTGGTTCTACCAACGGGCGAGAAGGGTAGGTAATACGATAGATTCGACCGTGTACGTGGTCACGAAGCGGGTCGCGGGCATTGTGTTGCATGTGCCCGATCAGCACATTGTGCCAGTCAACCAGATAGAGCGATCCATCGGGAGCAAACTCCATGTCCACCGGACGGAAGTTCTTGTCTTCACCCCATACCAGGTCCTGCCGGTATTCGCTGTGGAAGCCGGTTCCGTCATCCACCATCGTATGTTGCTTGGTGCCTAAGAAGCCAATCGTATTGTTGATCAGCAGGTCTCCCTGCACATCGTCAGGAAAATGACGGCTGGATACAAACTCCAGACCAGAGGTAGGACGTACCCTATGAGCTTCTTCAATCAGGTTATCAGGTTTTGGGTTGAACACTCCGTAGCGCGACTTCATGGTGCCGGGCATCATCCAGCGCACATCGGGGCCGGAGGTGTCAGCAAAGAAGTTCTGCCCCCATTCGTCGAAGGCAATGCCCCAGGGGTTGGGGATAGAAAGCTGGGCGGTACGTTCCAGGCGGGGCCGCTGCGGGTTGTAGCGGTAGAAGCCGCCATTGGTAGCCCGTACGGGGCCGTAAGGGGTTTCTACATTGGTATGCAGGAACACGCCTTCACCCATGTAAATGGCGCCCGAGGGATCGGCGGTATAGGCGCCATGGGCATGGTGGGTGTCATGGTCGTCAAAGCCACTGAGTAAAATTGTTTTCTTATCGGCGTGGTCGTCACCATCGGTGTCGGTGAAGAGCATGAGGTTGGTGCCCTGAGAGACGT
Organism: Cyclobacteriaceae bacterium; assembly: GCA_040222715.1. Lineage (GTDB taxonomy): Bacteria > Bacteroidota > Bacteroidia > Cytophagales > Cyclobacteriaceae > Tunicatimonas. The sequence goes on from JAVKCN010000158.1 coordinate 20,950, forward strand.
ATACGCCTTCGGGAGCCAGTTCAAATCCGGTGGGTAGGTGGAGGCTATCCAAAAACACCGTTTGCTTGTCGGCCTTACCATCCTGATCGGTATCTTCCAGAATGATAAGTTTGTCGTTAGGTTTGCTGTCACCCGGCTTGTAGTGAGGATAACTGGGCATGGTAGCTACCCACAGTCGGCCTTTGTTATCGAAGGATATCTGTACGGGATTGGCCAGATCGGTAAATTCTTCTTCGGAAGCAAAAAGGTCAATTTTATAGCCGGGAGCTACGTGCAGTTTGTCCAGTGCTTCCTGACCGTACAGATACTCAGGCGTCCCATTTTTGTCGCTGGGCTTGTAATTGGTTTCTACCGGCGGAAGCGTTTTGGTTTGTTGATCAGCCGAGGTGAGATTCATTTTTTCGCCTTTGGTAGCCTCCCAGATGGCTTCATCCCGCAAAGCGGTCATCTCCCGGATTTTCTCCAGCTCAGCCGGGTAGTTATCCGGCCCAAAGGGATCATACCGGCGGCCAAACACGTGCACACCATTCGGGATTTTAAAATCATTGTGCCACATCCAGTTTTTCTCCATCACGGCCGCGTGCACCAGGTTGCGGTTTTCTTCGGCCTTGGTTTTCACTTCTCCGAACACCTTGTCCGCTAATAACGGGGCAAATCGGGCGTAGCCTTCGTCCGTCATCTGGAAGCCATCAATGGTCAAAGCCTCATCGGTGGGTTCAAACCATTCTTTGGTGGGAGTGAAGACATCGGCAAAAAGCACATTGTTATTAGCCGCCACTTCTTTCATCGCTTCGGTGTAGAGCGAAAGGTTCGCATTTTCCTGCGTGCCATCGGGCAGATCGTACTGGTCGGATAAATTCTCAAAAGCGATGGGCGATACAATTGCCAATTGAGGAGGGTTTTTACCATTATAATTCTGACTCAGGGTATGCTTGATAAAGGCATCAAGCTCGGCTTTATAGTTTTCTACTCCTTCCTGCCCCTGAAAAGATTCGTTGTAACCGAAAAAGGCAACAATGATGTCGGCCTTGAGGCGGGTGATCCATTCGTCGGGAGATTCAAAATGGCCTTCGCTGCCCGTTTCGTGGGCAAGTTCGGTCTGGAATTTCTCGGCACCTTCAAAAGCCCAGGGAGATTCCCGTCCGGAATGGGGGCGGAAGCCGGGGGTGTTTCCACCGTCGCACATGTTACGAATGAAGAGGAGGCTGTCGGGGTAGCGAAGCTGCATTTCGGTCTCGAAATGGCCAAAGTTCATCATCCTGGACCCCAGGTTGTTACCGACCAGGATAATGTGATCTCCCTGATGGACGGTAAGCCCGGTGTGATCAGAGGTACATTGGAAAGTGGCGGTGGCAAGTACTAAAAAGCCAATAAGGCGAGCGGTTGTGTAAATAAGCGTTTTTCTCACGATCATCAAATCTAGCTAAGTGGTGGAATGTATAGGATAACCAAGCGTAAACAGTCCTGCGCTGTCCTGAATGAATGGGTATATGCGAGTTATATAGAAACGTAACTATTGCAGTGTGATCAATTGCGCTGCAATAGTTACGTCTCTAAAGATATTAACATCAAAGTTAAAAAACCTTAATACCCCGGATTTTGGGTTAGCTTTTCATTATTTCTTATTTCATTGGTAGGAATAGGAAATAACAGTTCTCTTTCACTCAACGTTGGACCGTAGACAAACGTATGCCCCACGTAGTCTTCAAAGTTGCCGCTCACTACATTATACGCTTTTCGGAGTCGGGCCATATCAAACCAGGTTTTGTTTTCATAGCTCAATTCGTGCCATCGCTCCCGCCAGATGGCTTCTCGAAAGGCATTCTGGTCTAACCCTGCCAGTTCAGGAATATCCGCTCTTCTTCTGATCTGGTTGACGGCTTCCAAAGCTTCACTGTCCGGGCCGCTCACTTCATTGGAAGCCTCCGCATAGGTTAGCAGCACTTCTGCGTAGCGCATCAGGGGCCAGTTGAGTCCCGTCACGGCATTCGTTGTATGAGCATCCACATCCATGTGCTTGAAGATATACCAGCCTCCCAGGTCAACAATCTGGCTTCGATCTGACTCTAAGGAAAAGGTGCGGTAGTAAAACTCTTTTTCCTCTACGCGTTTATCGCCGGGTTCATAAGATTCAATGAATTCCCGCTGCGCGAAAATAGCTCCGGTCTCAGCAGAATACAGCGAAATGCCCTGGTTGTAGGGGATAATAGATACCTGCAAGCCATCCGAGTTATGGTCTGTTTTATTGAATTCAACCATAAAAATATGTTCGCCAATATTTTCCGTAGACTCGCTGTGCAGGTCATTGTACTCCGGAAACAGGGAGTAAGCACCGGCATCCATTACTTCTTTGGCTTTGTCTCGGGCCAGTTCATAATACTGATTGCCGCCATTCAACGGATATCCTGCCATGGTGAGGTATACGCTGGATAGAAAAGATTTGATCGCACCCAGCGAAGCTCGTCCGTCCTGATCGGTGAAAGGCAAACCGGAATCTTCCGCCCGGGTCAGGTCTTCCACAATAAAATCATAGATGGCCTGAATGGAAGCCTCTTCCGGATAAAGCTTCTCAGAATTTAAATCAACGGTTTCATCAATCAGGGGAACTTCTCCGAAGATTCTTACCAGGTTGTAGTAATAGTAGGCGCGTAAGAACCGGGCTTCTCCCAGCAATTGCTCCTTTCGGACAGGGTCCATTTCAATGTCCGGAACTTTGGCAAGGGCCAGGTTTGCGTTGGCAATACCCTGGTAGTGACTGACCCAGTAAGTATTGCCATAGCTGTTATCGGAGGTGTTTTGCAGATTGCGGATAATGATGCTGTTATCGGCCTGCCCCAGTTCCGTATTGGCCAGTCCGGTTTGGAACTCAAGCATCATCCAGGGTGCACCACCAAACCCTCCTCCTTTTCCTTCTCTGAGCTCCTGGTAAATAGAATTAACCGCACTCACCGCATGTTCGGGAGAAGTAAAGTAAGTATCAACAGTGAAATTTGAAGGGTCATCTTTGGTGAGAAAATCTTCGCAACCTGAGGCGAGCAGCCACAGTGCTCCGCAGATGACGATTCGGCTGGTAATTTGT
>JAVKCN010000159.1:0-7144 GCA_040222715.1 Cyclobacteriaceae bacterium
CTGTCGGAACCCGAAGCTGGTTCAGACGCTACTTCTCAAAAAACCACCGCCATTGATCAGGGAGATTATTATTTGCTAAATGGTACCAAGAACTGGATTACCAATGGAAACAGTGCATCGGTGTACCTGGTCATTGCCCAAACTGAGCCGGAAAAAGGATATAAAGGTATTAATGCCCTTATTGTGGAGCGCGAGTGGGAAGGTTTTGTGGTAGGAAAAAAGGAAAATAAAATGGGCATCCGGGCGTCTGACACCCACTCGCTGATGTTTACCGATGTAAAGGTGCCCAAAGCCAACCGGATCGGAGAGAATGGCTTTGGGTTTAAGTTTGCCATGTCCGTACTGAATGGCGGGCGAATTGGTATTGCGTCTCAGGCATTGGGCATTGCTTCGGGAGCGTACGAGCGGGCATTGCAGTATGCCCAGGAACGCAAATCATTTGGAAAAGAACTGGTACAGCACCAGGCGATCCAATTCAAACTGGCCGACATGGCTACGCAAATTGAAGCCGCCCGCCTGTTATGTCTGCAATCGGCCGACCTGAAGGATCGAGGACTACCTTATTCTAAAGAAAGTGCGATGGCAAAATTATTTGCCTCCCAGGTGGCCATGGACGTTACCACTGAGGCGGTGCAGGTGCATGGGGGCTACGGATATGTGAAGGAATATCACGTAGAACGAATGATGCGAGACGCCAAAATCACCCAGATTTATGAGGGAACTTCCGAAATTCAAAAAATTGTGATATCCCGAGAATTGCTGCGGTAGGTAATTTTCGCGTAAGTTTTCTAATTAAAAGTGAAGAATTTTGTATTTTTATGTATAAGAATACAACAAATATTTGTAAAGTTACATAAGTTTCGTAATTTTGACTATCTTAAATCTACCAAAGAAACTTATATATTCTACACAAAATTAGCGATTTACACGAATGGAAGACTATAATAAAATTATTGAGTCGCTCAGCGTTCGATTTATCAAGTCCAAAAACATCAGAATCTTACAACCTGTCAAGATTCAGAATTATTACGATGTTGAGAATTCAATTCTGATCCTGAATCGGGGTGAAATCCATTATGGCGAGGATGAAAATGTGGTGAGCGGAGGAAGCATCCTGTTTATTCCAGGTGGTAAAATGATGTCAGTGACTTACGGCTCCGGTGATCCGGTAAGCTTGTCTAACGATGATTTTATCAATAATAAGGAATTGTATTTCCAGTCGCTGGAAACAACCGATGTCACCAAACTGGAAGCAGAAAACTACAGCTTTATTAATTTTGAAGCCAAGGTTTTTGATTCGGTGAACTTCTTCGCATCCTTGGACATTCCGCCGTTTGAGATCAAAGATAATCCGCGCATTGTGGATATTATCAAAGATATTACTACGGAGAACAATTCAGATACTCCGGGTAAAGATCGGATTATCAAGCTTAGCACTGAGCGTCTGGTGATTGAGATTGTCCGACACATCCTGGAAACCAGAATGTTTGTAGAGCAACTGGCTACCAACAGCACCTACTTCAAAGATCCTCGCCTGATTGATATTTTTGCTTACATCAAGAATAATATCGGAGGCGATCTTTCTAACAAAGTGCTGGCCAACGTTGCCAACGTATCGGAAGATTATGTGGGGCAGTATTTTAAAATGCTGACGGGCATCAACCCCCAAGATTATATTGAATATCAACGGATGGAACATGCAGTAAATCTGCTGAGAACCACCAAGAAAAGTATTCGCGAGATTGGCAAAGAAGTGGGGTACAAAGATACTGCGTACTTCTGTCGTCGGTTTAAAATGATGTTCGGTATTCCCGCCGGTAAAATGCGCCGTCGCGAATCTCTGATGAACGTATAAAGAGTTACTACACGATTTAGCAACCAAGTCCGGCTACTAACCGGACTTTTTTTATGAATTTTTGGGTACCGAACGCTGCAAATAAGAAGTGAAATTGGGAGTGGTACGTTCGTAAGCATCAGCTAACTGGGCGGATGCGAACAGAAAGTTGGCTGAAGCACGATTGCAGGCAAAAGGAATATCCCAGGTAACGGCAATCCGCAGCAGGGCCTTCACGTCCGGGTCGTGGGGTTGGGGTTCCAGAGGGTCCCAGAAGAAAACCAGAAAGTCAATGTTACCCTCGGCAATCTTCGCCCCAATTTGCTGATCTCCTCCCAGAGGGCCGCTGAGCAGTTTTTGAATCTGAAGGGCTCCAATATCTTTCGTACCTTCTTCCAGGTAAGTACCTGTAGTGCCCGTCGCAAATAACTGATAGTTGACCATCAGGTCAATATGCTTGCGAACCCAATCCAGGAGGTCGGGTTTTTTATTGTCGTGGGCCACCAGGGCTACCGTTTTTTTTGCCTTCATTAATACAAACGTTTAAACCTCAAAAGCAATTTTGCTGCCTTTCCGAACAACTACCTCAGAACCATCGGCCACAAATACGGAAGCCGGTTCCTGACGAAGATACGGAACAAAGTGGGAACCATACAAGGCTTCAACCTGATAGCTGCCTTGAAAATGCGTAACCGGATAGTACAACCAGCGAGGGTGTTCCACTCCGTATTCCATAGTCGTATTTGGATTATAAGCATTGTAACCCCAGTAATGCTCAGCAATAAACTCCTCCAGTGAGCCTTCTTTTATGGGGTGGACTTTGGGCAAAGCTGAGGCCTGAAGATAATTCTGTCGGCCTTTTCCCCATTCATACGTGACGTTCAATTCCTGATCTCCCGGAATGATGCGGTGGCGCATGGGGGCATAGGCATAATGCTCATGATACGCAATGTTCGCCAGCCAGGCAATGGCCCGGCGCGGAACGATCTCACTGATAAAAGAGGTGCCCCTGCGCCAACCCTCATCAGTTTTGTAACGCACATAGAAGCGCAAATTAACTTCGCAGAAATTACGATGAAACGGAACGGGAATTCCCAGCACCTTAGTATCTAAAAACCGAAATCCAACCATGCTGGCGTAGGTCTCCCCTTCGTAGAAATCGAGCTCAGTGCCTCGGGGAACATAAGGAGCGAGAACAGTAGAATCTACAATGTAGTTGGCCATTAGCAGATATCGCCAACTGGCGGTCAGAAAAATAGATTTTGGGGGGGCGGGCTGCATATGTATAATTTAACACGGTGGGCAGAATCAAAGTTTAACAGACACCTGCGCCAGTTCTGTAAATAACTTTACGACTGCATCATACTGGCTTATGCGAACAGAAAGCTGATACTGGCAATTCTCGACAAAAACCTGATCCAGGATAGTCACCTGATACTGGTCGATGATCTGCATAACTCCACTGGTAGCTGTGTAATCAAACTCCAGGGTAAAAGATTGTTCAATGTATTTTTTTATGATTGTATTATTAGCCAGGGAATCTTCGGCGGCTGTTTTGTAGGCGTGGATCAATCCGCTCACTCCCAGCTTGGTACCTCCAAAGTAGCGTACCACCACCACCAGCACATCGTGTAACTGACGAGAGCGGATCTGCCCAAGAATAGGATCGCCCGCGGAGTGGGGAGGTTCGCCCGCATCACTGGCCCGATAAGTTTCTTCCTGTCCCTCGGTGGGTTTTAGTATAAAAGCATAGCAATGGTGGCGGGCGTTGTAGTGGAGCTTTTTCAGTTCATCCAACTGGGCTTTTACAGATTCTTCAGATACAACCGGATACGCAAAAGCCAAAAATTTACTTCCTTTTTCTTTATAGAAGCCTTCGGAGGCAGTGGGTAAAGTCTGGTAATAATCATTCATAAACACTATGGTTCCCGAAAAACGCAGAGTAGGCATAAAGGCCAGCTTCTCAAAAATACAACACTACTTTATAAATAACATGTGAAGAATAGTGCTTTGGGAAGCTGTTGTATCTAAAGCTTAGACATCGTTTAATACAAGGTCTTAAAAGCCTGCCCCAGATATTCAATAATGTCAGAGGCAATCATAGATTCCTGGCTGAGTTGTTCAGCAGCCAGGTTACCGGCCAGCCCGTGCAGGTACACTCCCAGCAGGGCGGCAGAGAGAGAATCGTATTTTTGGGAGATCATAGCGGTGAGAATGCCGGTAAGCACATCGCCGGTACCACCCGTCGCCATGCCAGGATTTCCGGTGCTGTTGAAGTAGATATCTCCTTCGGGAGTGCCAATGGCCGTATGAGAGCCTTTGAGCGTTACGTATACCTGATACTGCTGGCAAAAGTCTTTTAGTAAGTCCAGTCGGTGAAAATCATTGCGGGCTTTTTCGGTAAGCCTTTCAAATTCCTTCGGGTGGGGAGTTAGAATAGAACCTTTGGGAATCAGGTTTAGCAATTCTCGATTTTTACCACAAATATTCAGCGCGTCAGCATCCAGCACCATGCGCATGTCCCGGGTATGGGCATTTTCCAGCAAAGTGCGCACTGCCTGGGCTGTAGCTTCCTCGGTGCCAATGCCCGGGCCAATACCGATGACATCGTAGTTCTCCAGATCCGTGCGACCCTCCTGCGCTAATTGGGTAAAATGGTATTCGTCATCGTCTACGGTCGTCATTGCTTCAGGGATGGAGATTTGCATGATCTCGTAACCGCAACGAGGCACATGCACGGTAAGCAGGCCTACGCCGCTTTTAGCACAAGCCCGGGTACATAGCACCGCCGCGCCCATTTTGCCGTAGCCACCACTAATCAGGATGGTTTTTCCGTAATCGCCCTTGTGCGAGTGCCACGCTCGCTTACGACGTAGTTCCTTTACCCAATCATGGGTGAGAAAATGAAATTGGGTATCTACCTCCCGAAGAAACTCAGGATTCAAGCCAATGTCCAGGGTCGCCCAGTCTCCAACGTAGGGTTCATTTTGAGGAAGCAGAAAGGCTAACTTGGGTAACTGGAAAGTATAGGTAAAATCGGCCTGCACCACAGTCGCTCCCTTTTCAATAGCCTGATCGGCAAAAAGCCCGGAAGGAATATCCACCGCCACGATGGTAAATTCGGACGTATTCATCAACTGAACAACTTCGGCATATAAGCCCTCCAGCGGACGACTGAGTCCGGAGCCAAACAACGCATCAATGATGATGCCCGGAGCAGATAAGTTCGGGAGCTGGACGGATTCTTCAATTCGGTGTATCGATGGGTGATCAGTCAGGCGCTTTAGGTTCGCCTCAAAATCATCCGAACCAGCTTTGGAGCCGATGATAAAAACCGATACATCGTACTGTTGCGCCAACAATTTCCGGGCAATGGCCAGACCATCTCCACCATTATTACCCAGGCCGCAAAAGAGATAGATGGGGCAATTGTGTTCAGGGAATTGCTGCACGAACCGCTGGGTAAATCGCTGGGTAGCCCGCTCCATGAGGTCAATGGAAGCAATGGGTTCGTGCTGTATGGTGGCTGCGTCGGCTTCGCGAATCTGCGAGGCGGTCAGTATTTTCATTTCCGAAGGGGTATTAGGTTTTCGAAATTGTATTTAAGATATTCAGTGCTTTCTAAGATAATCTCTTTAGTCCCACAAAGTTTTTCAAAGCAGGGCAGAATATTGAGGTTGTTTACCTAAACAAATAAGATCGGAAATAATTGAGTATATAGCTGGCTACTTTTTTTAGCCAGGAAAAGTCAATAGTTAATTTTTATGGCTAAGAAAATCATACAAACAGTAGAAGCTCCGGCCCCCATTGGACCTTACAACCAGGCCATTCTGGTCAATGATACTCTCTATGTATCAGGGCAGGTGGCAATTGATGTGGCGTCGGGAGAAGTACTGAACGACAATATTACCCAGGAGACCCATCAGGTGATGAAAAATCTGGAGGCGATTCTCCGGGCAGCAGAGATGGGATTTGCCGATGTGGTGAAGTGCAGCATCTTTATCCGGGATATGGGACAGTTCGCGACCATTAACGAAGCCTACGGGCAATATTTTTCCGAGCAACCTCCGGCCCGTGAAACAGTGGAAGTCAGCCGACTGCCGAAAGATGTCAATGTGGAGATCTCCTGCGTCGCGGTAAAATAATATGGCCTGGATTCCGGTTGAGAATGAAACCCTGGTACTGCCCTACCCGGCAGAAGAGGTTTTTATGCGCATCCGGCAGGTAACCAAGCCGCTGGAACCCTATCTGCCGCTAGCAAGCCAGGAGGAGAAAACCATTCAGTTTAATGGAGTCGTAAAACCTGACGGATTTCATCTGTCGCGCAAGCTGACCCGTCCGAATAGTTTTTTACCGATGATTACGGGGAAAGTCGCTCCTACATCTAAAGGGTGTATTGTCTTTCTATCCTACAAAATGTTCTCCGCTACCCTGCTGTTCATTGGGTTCTGGTCCATCATTACCCTGCTGATTGCGCTCTACTTTATGCTCTACGAAAAGCTGCACGCGTATGGCGGCATTGCTATTGGCATTGGGCTGATGAATTACATTATTTCCCTGCTTAGTTTTCAGAAACAGGTGGTCATTAGTAGCCGCCTGATGAAGTATACTTTACAAACCTGACCCCGTAATTTGGCATACCGTACGCTGACCCATACCTTTACCAGAACTTTTGAAAAAGCAAACAGTTGTAATATCCATGGAAACGGTAAGAGTACGATTTGCGCCCAGTCCTACGGGCCCCCTGCATATTGGAGGAGTGCGCACAGCACTTTATAATTATTTATTTGCCAAGCAATACCAGGGTACATTCATCCTGCGGATTGAAGATACCGACCAGGGGCGCTTTGTTCCAGGAGCGGAAGAATATATTCAAAAAGCCTTGGATTGGTGCGGTATTACTCCTGATGAGGGAGTCGTGCAGGGAGGGGAATACGCTCCTTACCGGCAATCGGAACGTAAAGGGCTCTATCAGGAATATGTGCAACAACTGCTGGAAGCCGGTTACGCCTACTACGCCTTCGATACTTCCGAAGCATTGGAAGCCATGCGAGAGCGGCTGAAAGGAGAGGGTGCCAATCCGCAGTACGATGCCGCCAGCCGGATGAGTATGCAAAACTCCCTGACGCTGACGCCGGAAGCAGTAAGCGCAAAACTGGCGGCGGGAGAACCTTCGGTTGTTCGGTTAAAAACGCCTACCGATGAAACCATCCGACTGACTGACCTGGTCCGGGGAGAAGTACAGGTGCATTCGTCTACCCTGGATGATAAAGTACTGCTAAAATCCGACGGACTGCCGACCTACCATCT
>JAVKCN010000160.1:0-25445 GCA_040222715.1 Cyclobacteriaceae bacterium
GACAAGTCAATGGATAGGGTTTTTCCAGGTTGCACCACGATCTCCTGTTGCAGGTGTACAGAATCCTGCCGTACGGCCCAGAAAGGGCGCTTATCTTTATATTTATCACATCCCCAGCAAGGATATAGCGCCTGGTTTAAAAGCAGGTCGTCAAAACTGAATTGGTTGGCAGCCACCCGTGCCTCAGTAATACCAGCAGACTTGGGAGTTATCTTGCCCAGGGAGGTGAAACGATTGTGGCTTACATCCAGAAACGCATTAACAGATAGTGCGGGCATACGCCCCTCCAGTTGATTATAACTCAGATCCAGGGTATCGAACGTGCGATTGCTGATTTCGGTAGGAATCTGGCCTTTGATCTGATTCTGAGCAAGATCTAAAGTATATATCCTACTCAGTTTAGGTACATTGACCGGAAAGTTGCTGATCTGATTATGAGAAAGCGAGATCTTGGCCAGCAATTCACTACTCAGCAGGTTATCTGGTACTTTAGTTAGCTGATTATGGCTGATATCCAGCGTGTGCAACGGTGCTCCACTGATCAAGTCTTCCGGAATGCCTCCGGAGATTTGGTTAGTACTCAGGTTCAGGTAGGACAGTTTTTTCAGTTTACCTAAACCGGATGGTATGCTCCCCGTCACCTGGTTGCCTGACAAATCCAGTACCTCCAGGCTGCTTACTGTACCCAGATTTTTAGGCAGGGCAGATTGGAAGTTGGCATTTGAAATGTGCAGTATGGATAGTTGGGTAAGGGTACCCATATTTTCCGGGAACTGCCCCTTCGTCTCCCCACCTACTATGTCCAACGTCGCCAGTGCTTTAAGAGCAGGGAGGTTCTGTATCAGGCCGCTCGTAGGGATTTTGTTCAGGGAGATATTCTTCAGGGCGGTCAGATTCTTGATATTTTCAGAAATGCCGGTTGTTAACTTATTCGGGCTTTCATTAGAGATATAGAGTGTTTCAAGCGCTGTGAGCTGGTAGAGATCTTCGGCCACCTTAAGGTCTTTTCGGGTTGCACTGGAATTTATTTGCAGCGATTTCACCCGCCGATTTCTTACCTCCACATATTTCCAGTCCGATACAGGAGCACCGGCATACTCATTCTGCCACCCGGTATCCAGCAAGCCGTTTAGTACTGCGATTACCGCCAGCGAGTCGCTCTCCACTACGGAAGGATCTTTCACGCTCAGTTTCCAGGTAAAAGGGCGGTCTTCCCGGGCGCGTTTCTGAGTGATCATGATCCTGACTTCCTGCCCTTTGGCAATAGTAGGAGTTCGAAGCGAAGAGTCACCAGGAAAGGAGCCAGTAAAAAAAGTGCTTTCACAATCATAACCAATGGCTACATCAGTGCGATTTACGTCCGGGTCATCCGTAGAGATGATCAATCTTCCCCAGGCGGGCATTACATAGCTGTAATACAGCGTTTCGGCTTTCATGGTATTTTCTTCGGTTGCAGTCAACGGGCTCTCACAATATAGCCCCTGGTCCACAAATGAGGGAGAATACCGGAAAGTTACCTGGCTGGCTTCTTCATCCAACACTATTTTAGAAAGACCTACCCCGGAATAGTATTCACCATCATTATTGGCTGAACGATACGTATTGGAATTGGGCCAGGTATCGGGATCAAACTGCTGATATTCATTGCCAAATACATCATCCCAGACGCCCCGTCTGCCATAATCCAGACCATCCTCGCCATTCGCTTCTTCCATATCGATGATGGCATCTTCTTTGGGTATACCGACGTATTGGCTGCCAAATTCATTGATATGCCAGATGGCTAGTCCTGCACCGGGTATCCCCTGCTCCCAGGTTCGGTTGTCGCGGTATTCCAGTAAAAAATATTCCTGGTCTACGGGGGTATTAATTCTGTAATAATTGTCAGGTGCTTCCCCTGAAGGAGACAAGGCATGCTTACCAAATTCTCCGGTAATATTCTGAACATTAATCCACTCCCAGCGGTCTTTGGTCCAAGCCGAAAAGTCAGCGGGATAATGTCCCCTTCCAGCCCAGCTGCCAAAAGACATGATGTCCCAGTTGCCAAGCCCGACAGTTTGCCCACTTGTGTCGTACAGGTCGGGCTGACCCAGCAAATGTCCTACTTCGTGGGCGATGATCCCGATATCCACAATGCCCGAGTTTCTCAGGCCTGGTACCATGCAATATCGATTCAGAATTTTTCCATCTACAATCTGGTCGGGTACTGACCATTGGTGCGACCAGATGTATTGGGTCTGGCTACCCTCTTCGGCTCCTCTTCCGGCTTGCAAAATAATGACCCCATCTACCACTCCATCCTGATCATTGTCGTATTTGGTGAAATCTACGTCTGCATCGGCTTGTTGGATGACATCAGCGGCCAGTTCTCTGGCTGATTCATAGCCGTTGTTGCGATACCCATAATCGTACACACTCCCTTTGGCCGGATACCAGCGGGTAAAGTCCACATTGAAGTTTAATTGCCCGTAACTGGCCTTTTGGTAAAACTCTTTAAATGAGACCTTATCAGGATCTTCCATAGGGCCGCGGAATACTTTTTCATACTCAGCCCTGGAATACTGACGAGAGAAATCTTCAAACTCTACTAAGATGACCAGCACATTGATATTTCCTCGAGAAGGGAGAACGCCCTGCGCCAGATCAGACGCCTGCTGGGCCGATGAGCTGGCGTTGGCAAATGGATGGAGAATATCTTCCTGCAAATGTTTGGGAATGCTCAACCTGGCCGGACTGGCCGCGTTTGTAGGGGAGGTAGTGTTGGCTCGGATGCCACTGGGGGCCAGTTTACCATTAACTTTGATAGCATATTCCAGAAAACCCGCCTTATTCCTGACTACGGTATAACCATCAGCCGTTTCCTGACGATGGTGCGCGGAAGTGCCCTGACCTACTACCATCACCTGGCTGCCATCAGGCTCAGTAATAGGTACTGGATAAGGGGCGGTTAGGTAATAACACGCTTGTGGCTGTGCATGAAGCAATACCGAAAAGGAGATAAATAGCAGAGAAGCAAAAAATAGGGCTTTCACTTTAAAAGGCAGCTTTAAGATACTATTTCACAAAATATTATCAAAAATAACGTTTTTCTACTAAAAAATGACAAGTTCTTTGCTTTCTATTACAATATGAACTGTTCACATTGTAGGGCAAATGGCCAGTATATGCCTATAAAAAATCGTGAGACTCACAAAGGTATAGGTAAACAATCACAAACAAGTCTAATTTTCATAAAAACTTACGATATGCATGATTAGAGATTATTAATTTAATGAAATCATGAAATAGTCATGTTGGCGCGTAAGCGAGCAAGCTTCGTGGAGAAAAGAGTACTGAAATGCAGCAGTGAAAGGTCACAAGATAATGTTTTAGGGATCGGTGATAATTAACAAAAACAGGCTAGGGGAAAGGTGCATTAATTGCCCTTGGTGGTGTTTTCCATCCAATCCAGTTGTGCCCAGTTGGATGGCCCGTCATTCTGCTGAGACTGTCCCGGAGTGCTTCGGCCTTCTTCAACATATTTTCTTAACAATGCTTTCAATTGCCGCACCTTTTCAGGATGCTCCTGAAAAACATTGGTCTCTTCGGCGGGGTCCTGACTCAGATTATACAATTGCAGCGATGGTAATTCCGATAGTTCCGAAGATGTGGGGGCACTCCATCCTCCTGAGCCAGGCCACAAAATAAGCTTCCAGTCTCCTTGTCTGATCGCAAATCGGCCCTCAATAGAATGGTGTACCGTGGCTTCGCGTAAAGGCTGTTGATAATTTTCGTTCATCAATATTGGTAAAAAACTGTAACTGTCTTCAGCATCATCATCGGGCAGTGTAGTGCCTGCAATTTGGGCCGCCGTAGCCATAAAATCGGTAGTGCAAATTACTTCATCCGAGGCAAAAGCCTTCTTGATACGACTGGGCCAGCTTACAATGAAGGGCACCCGATGGCCCCCTTCGTAAATATCTGCTTTATGACCACGATATACGTAACTGGGGTCATGGTCCACTTTGGCCAACTCCTCAAAATCGGCTCGAGGCGAACAACCATTATCGCTGGTGAAGATAATCATGGTCTCTTCCCGGACGCCGTTTTTTTCCAGCGTTTCCACAATCTGTCTCACGACATCGTCTACCTGTAGTACAAAATCCCCGTAGAAGTTTGTGTTACTTTTTCCCATAAACTCGGTGGTGGGAAGAATGGGCGTATGGGGGGCGGGTAATGCAAAGTATAAGAAGAAAGGGTCGGTATTCTGGGCCTGATGATCAATGTATTGAACGGCAATATCGGTCAGATGAGGTAAGACATCTGCATGGTTGAAATCGGACCCGGTAAGTCCTTTTCGCCAAAACCCCTTGGTATCGGTACTGACGGTAGAATCCTGGGGAATGGTGGTAGGCTGGCTGTTTTCTACATAAACATAAGGAGGCATATCCAGTGACCCGCTAAACCCATAAGAATAAGTGAACCCCTGCTCAGCAGGGCCATGTTGAATAGGCTGGCTAAAGTCCACCTTTGGATTACTGCTCAATTGGTCTATGTTATTCGGGTCATTGGAAAACTGCCAGTCCCAGCCCAGGTGCCATTTCCCAACGAAGGCCGTCTGATAACCCTTATCCTGCAACAATTCAGCCACGGTGAGTCGCTCGGGTTCTATCAACGCTTTGGAATAACCGCTGAGCACCGAGCTTTTTAAGCGGGATCGCCAGTTGTATCTGCCTGTTAAAATACTGTAACGGGTAGGCGTGCATACCGCTGAACTGGTATGAGCATCCGTAAACCGTACTCCCTTTTGGGCAAGTTGGTCAATATTTTCGGTATGTAACTTAGAGTTTTCATTGAAAGCAGATATATCACCATAACCCAGATCATCGGCCAAAATATATACAATATTGGGCAGGCTGGAGGAGTTGGATTGGGCCTTTACGGCGGGTGAAATAGCGATAAAAATCAGCCAGAAGGCGGTATAGTGTATTAGTAGCTGTTGCATGCTCTTAAAATAAATAGTTATGAGAAAAAATGACAGTGAATACCGATAATTACTGGACTTTGCTTATCTGCTCAGGCTTTTATTTCTTCGGTTAGACCAGGTTCCCAGCTTTGTAAAGCTTATTTTAAGACAAGACAGGAAAAACAAAAAAGCCGGATTATTTTCAATCCGGCTTTTCTATGGCTAATCAAATAAACCCTGGACCCTTCCGGGGGGGATGACATTTAAGTGCTTATAGGCAATTTCAGTCGCTTCCCGTCCGCGGGATGTGCGTTTAATATATCCTTCCTTAATTAAAAACGGTTCATAGACTTCCTCAATAGTTTCGGCCTCTTCGCCACAGGCCGTAGCGATGGTGCTGATACCTACCGGCCCCCCCTTAAACTTCTCAATAATGGTTGAGAGAATCCGGTTATCCATATCGTCCAGCCCGTTCTGGTCTACATCCAGGGCTTTCAGGGCAATTTCGGCAATGGACTTGTTAATAGTTCCATCGCCTTTAATCTCGGCAAAATCGCGGGTGCGTCGTAATAAGGTGTTGGCAATACGCGGGGTGCCCCGGCTGCGGCGGGCTATTTCGTAAGCAGCATCTTCGTGAATGGGCGTATTCAAAATTTGGGCGGAACGATTGACAATAGTGGTCAGTAATTCAGCATCGTAGTATTCCAAGCGGGCGTTAATGCCAAAGCGGGCGCGTAAAGGAGAGGTGAGCAACCCCGAACGGGTCGTGGCTCCAACCAGCGTAAAAGGGCTCAGACTGATTTGCACCGTACGGGCATTGGGTCCCGAATCCAGCATAATGTCAATCTTATAATCTTCCATGGCCGAATACAGGTATTCCTCTACGATGGGGTTGAGCCGGTGGATCTCATCGATGAACAGCACGTTACCCGGTTCCATGTTGGTGAGTAAACCCGCCAGTTCGCTGGGTTTGTCCAGCACCGGGCCGGAGGTGGATTTGATCTGGGCATCCAACTCGTTGGCAATGATATACGACAGGGTGGTTTTTCCCAGGCCGGGAGGGCCATGCAGCAACACATGGTCCAGTTGGTCGCCTCGCTTTTTGGCCGCCTGTACAAATATTTTCAGGTTCTCAACAATCTTTTGCTGACCGGTGAAATCTCCGAACGATAAGGGCCGCAACGCCCGCTCGATTTCTTTCTCAGCAGGGCTTAGATGCGAGGCATCACCAGTTAAATAATCTTCTCTCATAGTAAAATTTATAGTAACTCAGCCGTTCTAAACGTGGTTAACATGAATGTACGGAAAATTCCGTACTATCGCGATGAATAAAGTAGGGTGTGTGCTTAAATGGGGTATAATTTACTTAAAATACCAATAACATAACACGAAAGTGACGCGAAAAAATCATTTTTTATCATGAATCCGAACCAAAAGAAGAATATTATTTATTCCCTGGTGTTGCTGACTTCTGTGGTCATTGTCTGGTGGGTGCGGGATAAGCAAGATCCGGTCAGTAACAGCACTTACATTAGCGTAAGAGGGCAGACGATGGGAACGACTTACAACATTAAATATCAGGACGAACAGCAGCGGAGCCTCAAACCCGGCATCGATTCGTTGCTGGAGATCTTCAATCAATCGGTGAACCATTACCTGCCCGATTCAGAAGTGTCTCGCTTCAACCAGGATGATACAGTGTATTTTGACCTGCCCTATTTTTATCCGGTCCTGAAGCGTAGCGATGAAATTGTGCAAGCCACCGACGGGGCTTTTGATCCTACGGTGGCGCCTTTGGTGAATGCCTGGGGATTTGGGCCTGAGGATCGTCAACTTCCCGATAGTGCCACGGTGGACTCCCTTCTGCAAATGGTAGGCTTTGAGAAAATAGTGTATACAGCAGAGTACGTTACCAAGACAATGCCCGGCGTTACCCTGAACTTCAGCGCCATTGCCAAAGGTTACGGAGTAGATGTTGTCGGAGATTATCTGGCAGAAAAGGGTATAGATAATTTTATGGTAGAAATCGGCGGAGAAGTCACCTGCCGTGGGATCAACGATAAAGGCGATGTATGGCGCATTGGCATTGACAACCCCAACCAGTCGGGTGAAATGTCAGTGGCTATTGCCCTGGATGATCAGGCGATTGCTACCTCGGGAGATTACCGCAATTACTACGAGCGTGATGGAAAAAAATACGCCCATACCATTGATCCCAAGACGGGCTATCAGGTAAAACATTCGGTGCTGAGCGCATCAGTGATTGCTGAAGATTGTATGACGGCCGATGCCTTTGCGACGGCTTTTATGGTGCTGGGCTTAGAACGCGCTAAAGAAGTTGTGGCGCAGGAACCCGGACTGGAAGTGTACATTATCTACGACGACAACGGCACCGCCAAAACCTTTCAGACCAAAGGCATTGAAGAAAAAATTCTGAATTTATAACGCATGGAGAAAGCGCAATACCGGGTGATTGGCCTAATGTCAGGCACCTCGCTGGATGGTCTGGATATGGCTTACTGTGAGTTTACAGTGGAAGAAGGCCGTTGGCAGTTTAGTATGCCTTTAGCAGAAACTCGAGAGTACGATAGCATCTGGCAGCAAAAACTACAACATATCACTGAAGTGAGTGGAGAGGAACTGATGATTGCTGATCAGGAATTGGGCGCGTGGATGGGCAAGGCCGTTCGGCAATTTATCGATACCCACCAGCTAAAACCAGATTTCATTGCTTCCCACGGGCACACGGTTTTTCATCAGCCCGAGCGGGGCATCACTTACCAGATGGGCAATCCGTTTGCGCTCCAGGCGGCCAGCCAATGTACGGTTATTGGCCGCTTCCGTGATTATGACGTGGCCATCGGAGGACAAGGTGCGCCCCTGGTTCCCATCGGTGACCAATTACTTTTTGGCGATTATGATGCCTGCCTGAACCTGGGCGGTATTGCCAACCTCTCTACCGTTTGGCAGGGAGAACGGATTGCGTACGATATTGGCACTTCCAATATGGTGATGAACTATTTCGCCCAGCAGGTCGGCCAATCCTACGACCAGGACGGGCAACTGGCCCGGCAGGGTACTCCCCACCAGGCATTGCTGACTATGTTAAATGCCTTGCCCTATTATCAGCAACCTTTTCCAAAATCGTTAGGGTACGAATGGGTATATAAGGAGGTCATTCAGCCCATAGCGCGCGAAGGACTTTCCGTTCCCGATGCGATTGCTACCGCCCTGCATCATGCCGCTTCCCCCATTGCCGACAGCTTGCGGTACTTTGCCGAGAAACAATCCTCCAACGGAAAATTCCGGGTACTGGTGACGGGAGGAGGAGCCTTCAATCCTTACCTGCTGGAATGCATTCAGCAGTATGGCTCGGATCAGGTAGAACTAATCGTACCCGACAAAAATATTGTGGCTTTCAAAGAAGCCCTGGTTTTTGCGCTATTGGGCGTGCTTCGGGCACGAAATGAAGTAAATTGCCTGCGTTCGGTCACCGGTGCTCAATACGACCACTCGGCGGGCGTTATCTATGGTAAATTGGCTTAATCAGTGACATGAAAAAATTACTCTTACTTGTCGGGCTATTTTTTTTCTTTCTGAATGGAAAGGCCCAGGATAGTCTGACAACAGAATATAAACGGTGGAGCATTGGAGTCAAGGGGGGAGCTTCTGTTTCTTTTGTTTCAGCGACCGATGAAGCGATTACGCGTCAACGATTTTATACCAATATTTACCAGGGCATTACCTACGGGGGAATTATCCGCTACATGACTGAGAAAAATTTTGGTCTACAGATAGAAGCAAATTACGTTGAAAAAGGCTGGGAGGAAAAGTTTATCAATCAAGCTATTCAGGAATTTGATCCTACGCTTTATTATCGGGTTAATCTGGATTACCTGGAAGTTCCGATATTGGCGTATGGTTACTTTGGCAAGCGTAATGTGCAGATTTTCCTGAATGCCGGTATGTTCGGAGCAATGTTACTTTCCCATCAGGTAGCGCGCGCTCCGGCTCTGGACGAAGAAGAAATCACGCATCCATACACCGTGAGCGATCAGAATAACTTTGACCTGGGCATCCGTGGAGGTAGCGGGATGGCGATCGCGACAAAGGTGGGGACATTCCAGTTGGAAGGAACCTACAGCTTCAGTCTCAACAGCGTACTGGACCGTAACCGAACGGCCATCCCCAGCATTATGCAAAATAATACCATCACCGTGTCACTAGGCTACCTAGTCCAGTTTTGAACAATTGGCAATGTGCAATTAACAATGAACAGTGAGGAATTAACATTAAAGCTTTTAAATTTTGCTAACTGCTTCAATTTTCCGGTATATAAGAAAGCATACTCAAAGCATCTTCTTGTAGCATGTCCCGGGCAATTTCCTGTAGTTCCGTGGCGGTGATTTTGGTGATTTTCTGGTAAAGGGTTTCCAGGCTTTCCAGTTCGTAATGATCCAGCAGGCTGCGGCCCATGGCCAGCATCAGGCTTTGGTTGTTCTCACTGTTCATGGCCATCTGCCCCATCATTTGCTCCTTTACGCGGTGTAGTTGCATCGTGCCCAGCGTTCTTTCGCGCAGTAGCTTCAACTCTTTCATGGTATAATTAATGGCCTTCTTCAGTTGGCGGGGTTCGGTACCGAAGTAAATGGCAAACAAGCCAGTATCGGTGAAAGGCTGATATTCGGCATCAATAGCGTAAACCAGACCGTGCTTCTCGCGCAGCGCCATGCTGAGGCGGGTATTCATGCTGGGGCCACCCAATAAATTCGTGAGCATGTAAAAAGGTAAACTCCGATCATCCTGTACGGGGTAGGCCGTTCGGCCGATGGCACATTGTGCCTGGGTAAGGATGCGGGGTTTGGTATCCTGCCGGGGGCTTTGGGTGGTAAATGGCAAACGGTGACCTTTGCCTTGCAGGGCAGGCACCGAGGCCAGATATTTTTCAGCCAGCCGGAAGACTTTTTTCGCCGGGATATTGCCTACACAACTGAAAATCAACTTTTCGGTATTCATATTCTCCAGCAGAAATCGCTGAAAATCCTCCCGATGAAAACGGCGGATGCTTTCGTCGGACCCTAAGATGTTTTTGCCTAGCGGATGTTCGCCAAAGACTACCGTATCAAAATCATCCTGAATGGCATCTTCGGGAGAGTCGTAGTACATGGACATTTCCTCCAGAATGACGTTGCGCTCTTTCTCAATCTGTTTCTCAGGGAAAATAGAATCAAAGGTGATATCCGTCAGTAGTTCCAGGGCATTCTCGAAGTGGCGGTCCAGCACCGAGGCGTAGAAACAGATTTTCTCTTTGGTGGTGTAGGCGTTCAGTTCCCCACCCACCGAGTCGACCCGGTTCAGGATGTGGTAGGCTTTGCGTTTGTGGGTGCCTTTGAAGGCCATATGTTCCCAGAAATGGGCTAGTCCGTGTTGTTCCGGTTGTTCATCGCGGCTACCGATGTCGAGGATAAAGCCGCAGTGTACTACTTTGGTATGCGTGGCTTGCTTGTGGGCAATCCGAATGCCATTAGGCAAGGTGTATACGTCAAATTCAGTCATAATATACTAATCCGCATAGCGCGTTCCGCTTGCGTTGTGCTAAGCTTAACAAAAAAACTAGGATAATCATTTACCCGAGTGCAGAAAAAAAGTATGGGGAACTTTTGTATCAGTCAGGATAAGGTAATCTGGACTTGTAACTTAAAATTAAGTTAGTTAATTTAAAAATAAGTTGACTAACTTAATTTTAAGTTGTATACTTGTTTCGCTGATCAACAAAACGCAGAAAGTAATGACGGACTTAACGAAGGCAGAAGAGAAGATTATGAAAATTCTCTGGAGTATTGAAAAAGGTTTTATCAAGGATATTATCGAGCAGTACCCCGACCCCAAACCTCCTTACAACTCGGTTTCAACCATTGTGAGAGTACTAGTGCAGAAAGAGATTGTGAGCTACAAAGCTTACGGTAATTCTCACCAGTACTATCCGCTTATTTCTAAGGAGGAGTACCGCAAAGGACAGCTATCGCAACTGGTTTCGGATTACTACAATAACTCGCTGAAGCAGGTTGTCAACTTCTTTTCCGAAAGCAAAAAGCTGGATGAGAAAGAACTGGATGAAGTAATGAAAATGCTGAAAGATCTCAAATCAAAGAACAATGAGTAGCCTTATTCTATACTTGCTGGAAGCCAATGGGCTCTTAGCCATTCTTTACGCATTGTATTGGCTACTTCTTAGAAAAGAAACGTTCTTCAGCTTTAACCGCTTCTTTCTGCTGGCGATTATGGCGAGTTCACTGCTAATTCCGTTACTGAGTTTTGACCTGTTTCCTTCTGCCCATAGTGTGATCAGCAAACCGATGGGAGAGCTGCGCGATATGCGAATCTCGTACTACGATGCTTTTGAAGCATGGTCGCATAAAGCCGCGTACCCTTCGCCCATTACTGAGCATACTGATGACCCTTTGGGTAAAGAAAAAGCCGATACGCAACCTTGGCTGTTAAGCCTGACACTCATGCTGTATTGCATCGGGTTGGTGGCGGTTATTTTCCGCCTTATCGGGTCGTATCGCTGGATTCAACGGCTTAAAAGCTCGAGCCAGCAAGAAGTGATTCAGGGAATAAGGGTGGTCAAAGTTCCACATCCGATAGCACCTTTCTCTTTCCTGAATTTGGTCTTTGTGCATGAAGACACCATGCCGAACGAAGACTTTGATCAGATACTGGCACACGAGAAAACGCACATTCGCGAAGGACATTCTTTAGACTTATTATTTGTTCAACTGGCAGCGGCCGGCCTCTGGTTTAACCCCGTGGTCTGGCAGCTCATAAAATCTCTAAAAACAACGCATGAATATATAGCCGATAAAAACACCATTAATCAGGGTTACTCCTTAGTTACGTATCAGACTTTGCTCTTGAGGCAGTTGATCAGCACCAACTCCTACGGGTTGATACATAATTTCAATTTATCATTCATAAAAAAGAGAATAACCATGATGAACATAGAAAAATCAGGATGGGCCGGTCGAGCCAAAGTGGCGCTGGCACTATCCACCGTACTAGTTTTTAGCCTCGTGCTTGTGCAGTGTAATTCTAAAAACGATGAGCAGATTTTACGGGAATCACAAGCTTCTTCCGAAGGCATTGATGTACCGGTATTGCCAGAATCAGGTTTCAAGTTCAAGGGCGATCCAGCCACTGCCGTAACCTTGTCCGTAGATGACAACCAGATCACCCTTGATGGCGAAAAGGTTGAAATAGGCGATATTGCCCCCACACTGAAAAGCGAATCGGGTGAACATGACGTGATTATCTTCCGGATTGACCGTACCCAGCCTATGTCGCTAGTGCGGGAAGTACAGAATGAAGTGAGAAAAGCCGACCGGTTGAAAATACTGTATCTGGGCCAAACCTCAGATGGAAAACCGGTAGATGTGGCGATCATGCTTCCGCCGCTTCCGGGTAGCAGATCTGGTATGACTCAACCAAAGCTTGATGACAAGTTTGTCAGAGAAAATAATCTAAATCTGTATAAAGTCACTACTGATGAAAAAGCCGGGCCAGCCAAGCAGCAGAAGGTCTACGATTTTGTGAAAGATCAGGTGGCCGAGCAAAAAAAGAACTACGTGATCAGTGCCCGCTTTAGCGACGACGATACCTTCAACCAGTATCTGGCAGAAGTATACCATCTGCAACAAGCCTTTTATCAACTGTACGAGGAGCGTAGCCAAGAGATGTACGGAGAGAGCTACTGGGATCTTTTTGAGATAAAGGATACCAGTGAAAAGTACGCTGAAATGTACGATGCTGTAAAACAAGACATGCCCATGAACATCTCCATTGCAGAAGATTAGCCAAGGCGTTCCTAGAAAGTGAATTGTAGGTAAGAATCAAAGGGCTCAGTCATGAGTCCTTTTTCTCTTAGACTCTCAGCGTTTGAGCCAAAGTATAAGTCATTATATATCTAAGTCTCACGATGCTCAGAGCTCTCTTCAAGCGGTCGGCATTCCGATGACTTTAAAAATTCTTTGAACTTTTGGTTAAGAAAATACCCTTCCTTCCTGTATTTTGTAATCCAACCGGCATTCTTTTTAAATGAGAGTTTAATATTCCAAAAGCCGAATAAAAGAATAGGACAATAGCAGTTGTAAGTCATAACATTCTGTTCTACTTTAACTTCAAACACAATTAGTCCACCACGAGATCCTTCCGTATAAAAAGTGGAAAAGCCCTCAATTTCAGATAATTTGAACACTACTGGCTTATTTAACCAATAAGTAGTTACTGTGTAATTATTATCATTGCCAAAATTCACTTTGTTAAACCCTTGTTTATAGAACCAATTCTTGACCTTGATTCGTGGATTTACCAGATCGATTTTAAAGGTTTCCAATCTCTGAATGTTTAGAGCTGTTATCTTCTCTATTATTTTCAAAATCTAACACCATTGAATATAATCCATATTCGGATACATCACTATGGGTTGTGTGAGTTTTTCTTCGGTGAAAATATCGCGCACTAAGCAGAAGAATTGAGTTTGCAGTACCGCTATTGTAAAACTTGATCATCTACCCATGCATGATAAGTGATGAATTACCAAATTATTTAAAAAAACAGGCGCTGTATATTACTGGAAGTAGTGTGTGCCGTAGATTTGTCATACAGTTCTCTTACCTCACTTAAAAAGGCTCCCCATGCGTATATTGCATGATACTGCGAGCTAGTGAACGCCAGCGTTTGACTAATTGTACTCCAATCTCCGAAGTGATTTTTGTTCCGAACAATCGTTGAGTCTGGCGGCCTACCCATAGGCGGGCGGCAAATTGTTTTTTCCAGGCATCAGTATACTGCCCTTCCAGGGCGGAACGGTCGAAGCCGGTAGGGCGATAATGTTGGATGATCAGGTCGGATAGGATTTTGGCAGAGTGAATGGCCATCGCCATACCGTTACCGCAAAGGGGAGTGATCAGTCCGGCGGTGTCTCCCGACATCAGTATATGATCAACAACAGGTTGCTTGGGGGCAAAGGAGATTTCGTTGATCACTTCGGGTTTGTCCAATAGGAATTCAGCATCGTACCATAAATCGCGCAAGAAAGGGTTTTGGTGCAGTACTTTTTCCTCCATCGCCTGTATAGAGCCATGCTTTCGCAACTGGGCGCGGCTACCCAGATAGCAAACATTATAGCGCCCATCTTCCACCCGGGAAATTCCGCAGTAGCCACCCGGGAAATTATGTAGCGCAATGCGGTCATCGGGAAAGTCGGTACGGATGTGGTACTTCACGCCGATATAGGGCGAGCGTTGCTGTATGAATGGGCGTTGCAACTGCTTGTCTAAGCGCGAGCGTTTGCCGTAGGCTCCAACAACGATGGTGGCTTCTACCATTTCATTTTGCGGCAGCGTTACCTGAAAGTGGGTTTCTTTGAATGATATGGACTGCACCGCTGTGTGCTGGCGGATTTCGGCACCGGCCTGTTGCGCCCGCTCGCAAAGAAACTGATCCAGTGCGTAGCGGCTCACGCCAAACCCTCCCAGATCGAGCGTCATGGTAGCGGATGCTCCCGAGCAGGCCGTGAGCATAAACTGACGAATGGATGACGGAGCTAAATCGTAGGGAAAAGCCCGAATGGATTCCAGAAATGGTACCACCTCGTTTGAGATATACTCCCCACACACCCGATGAAAGGGATACGCTTTTTTCTCCAGCAGCAACACCTCCAACCCGGCTTCGGCCAATCGAATGGCATTGATCAGTCCGGCCAGTCCGCCGCCCACAATGATGACATCTTTCAAGCTTCAGGGATTAGGTTTCTCGGAAAACGGAGGCCGGAAGCCGTAAGAATATAATTTAACATTGGCCACGGTTATTACTTTCTCATGGTTAGACTGAGTTCAGCTTTTTTTTATTCTTTGTTTTTCTTCCTGTCTCCTTTTTCCATGCTTTGGTCTCCGGCTGTCAAGCTGTGATCTCTTTCTCCTTCTTTTTTTGTTCTTTTTCCTTGATCTCTCGCTGTTTTTCTTCAAAGCAAATTACGCGTTTGGCCATACCGGGGAAGATGAATCCGTGGAAGGGCCATACTGACCACCAATATAAGCGACCAGCCAGACCCTGCGGACGAAAGGTAGCGTTTTGCAGCAGATACGATTGTCCGTCTTCAGCTACCACCTTAAATTCCAGCCAGGCTTCACCGGGTAGTTTCATCTCGGCATAAAGGAGTAAGCGTCCTTCCTCCCGATCAGCCACCAGCACCCGCCAGAAATCGAGTGCATCTCCGGGTACCAGCTCAGTTGCGCTGCGCCGCCCCCGCCGTAAACCTACTCCACCCACCAGTTTGTCCAGGTGGCCGCGAATCTCCCACAGAAATCCCAGATAGTACCAGCCCCGCTGGCCACCAATGCTCCAGATATTCTCAATCACCTGTTCCCGGGGTTTATCAAAGGCAACCTTACGCACATCCAGGTAAACACCATGCTGGGGCATTTCTACATGGTCAAATAAATTAATATCAACTTTGGTATTATTGAAAGCATCTTTCCAACTGGAGATTACTTCTTTCTGAGCAATCCGCTGGAAAGCCCGCTCTACGGCTTCTTTATAAGTATATTCGTGTTCCAGGGGGACCACCTTGTCAATACCTTTTCTCTCAACCACAACTTCGTTCTTCATACTGTCTACCAGACTGCGGGCAATCATAAACGAAGTGCTGGTGACAAAATACAACCACAGAGAAGATAGTCGCGGACTCAGCACAGGTACGCTGACAATGTAGCGTTTCAAATCCCGCACCTCAGCAAAGCGGAGCAGCATTTCTTTATAAGTCAGTATGTCGGGGCCACCGATGTCAAAAATCTGGTTATAGGCAGCTTCTTTACCCAGCACTCCTTGCAGGTATTCCAGCACATTACGCAGGGCGATGGGTTGGCATTTGGTATTCAGCCATTTGGGAGCAATCATTACTGGGAGCTTTTCCACCAGGTCGCGGATAATCTCAAAGGAGGCTCCTCCCGAGCCGATGATAATGGCGGCCCGAAGCACGGTGGTAGGAATGCTGCTGCTGAGTAAAATATCTTCTACATTCCGTCGCGAGCGCAAATGCGTAGACAGGTTCTTATCATTGGCAATACCGCTCAGGTAAATGATCTGATGGCAATCGGTTTTACTGATCGCATTGACAAAGTTATGCGCCGCATTTTTCTCCAGTTCCTCAAATTTAGAAGAGCTGCCCATGGAGTGGACCAGATAATACGCGGCATCAATATCCTGCGGTAAATTCTCCAGCGTTTCCGGTTTCAGCAGGTCTGCTTCAAAGTATTCAATTGACTCGTGAATGGCCTGATCCACATGCATGCGACGGCGGTCGCGCACCAGACAGATCACCGTATGCCCCAACCGGACCAACACCGGCAACAGCCGTACTCCAATATATCCGTTCGCTCCTGTCAATAATATTTTCATGGGCAAAGACTGTTAATAGGCTTAGATACAGGGATAACCTGATAAAGCCCAATCTGTTAAATAGTTTTGCAGAATGGCATGCGGTTGAGGCATGGAGATTTCTGGCATAAACTGTTTTTTCTGGAAAAATTCGTAATATGAATCAAAATTTTCGGTTTATGATACGACAACCACAATACGCAATAGCCTTATTTGCACTCATTGCCTGTTCTTCTCCTGAGGGCGAACAATCTTCAACCACCCGGGAAGAAAGCCAGGAAACTTCCCACTATGCCACCACCGGTTCCATTGAGCGACTGGATGCTTCGCTGGATCAACTCATTCCGGCGGATGCCCAACTCGAAATACTGGCCGAAGGGTTTGAGTGGTCGGAAGGCCCCTTATGGGTACCCCAGGACGGCGGGTATTTGCTTTTTTCAGACATTCCGGTGAACCGGGTTTATAAATGGAGGGAGGAAGATAGTATCTCTCTCTATCTGGAGCCCGCCGGTTTCTCTGGCGAAGATTTTAACGGAAAAGAGCCTGGCTCTAACGGGCTGGTACTGGACAACGAAGGAAATCTGGTACTTTGCCAGCACGGTAACCGACAGTTGGGCCGAATGAATACTCCGGTGAGTAATCCGCAACCCGAGTATACCACCATTGTAGAAAAATACGAAGGAAAGCGATTCAATAGCCCCAACGATGTCACCTTTCATAGCGATGGTGATTTATACTTTACCGATCCGCCCTACGGCTTACCCGGCGGGGCCGATAGTGATGCCAAGGAACTGGACTTCCAGGGAGTGTATCGCTATTCTGAAGAAGATGGCAACCTGACATTGCTCACCGATGCACTGACCCGCCCCAATGGCATTGCTTTCTCGCCCGATGAAAAAACCTTATACGTGGCCAATTCCGACCCCGAGCGAGCAATCTGGATGGCCTACGATGTAAACGAAGATGGTAATGTCAGCAACGGTCGGGTCTTTTATGATGCCACAGAGATGACCAGTCAGGCTGGAGG
Organism: Cyclobacteriaceae bacterium; assembly: GCA_040222715.1. GTDB lineage: Bacteria > Bacteroidota > Bacteroidia > Cytophagales > Cyclobacteriaceae > Tunicatimonas. Next base: position 17,409 of record JAVKCN010000160.1, read on the forward strand.
GCTGCCCGATGGGATGGCCGTGCACAGCAAAGGCTATATCTTCGCGACCGGGCCGGGTGGAATTTGGATATTTGATGCCGAGGGAACCCACCTGGGAACGCTGAAAACCGGAGTAGATACTGCCAACTGCACTTTTAACGAAGACGAGTCGGTTCTATATATTACCGCAGATATGTATCTGATGCGGTTAGTGTTGAAGTAAGGGAAGAAGAAACTTTCCGTATCGTATTGACGGTTTAAGTCTAGACTATATAATAGCGTTCTCGGCTAAAATGAAGTGATGTAGCTATGCTGTGGAAAGGTATTTTTTTTAGTTTGGTGTTAGGGCTGTTGAAAACGACTCCTGTACTATCACAAAAGTTTGCGTGTGATGGAAGGCTATTCATCTCGCTGACTAATCCGATAGACTCATATACTGAAGTTGTGACGACCAGCTCCGAGGCAGGGGAAGTTTCCTTTACTCCAGTGACTAACGCTAAAGATATTATCGTCAATGGCCTGGGATTTAATGCCGTAGACAATTTTATTTACGCAATTCATCGGCAGACCCATGATATTATTCGACTATCTGCTGACAATAGTTACCAAATTGTAGGTTCCGAAAATAGTACGATGAAGTGGCATTTCAGTGCCGCAGACTGCTCACCAAATGGGCATTTTGTGGTGAATAACCGACAAACATCGGAGCTTCTTTATCTGAATGTACTCCAGGTGCCTGATCAGCAGGAGCTTTCACTGCATGCAAGTGTGGTGCTTCACTGGGCCCCTTCTTCAGGTAATTCGGGTAAAGTAGTGTTAGAACTGGATGATTTTGTTTTTGACCCAAAGGACCCATATACGATTTACACCTTTCAAAGAAACCGCTTAAGTTATCCCTACGCGCAGGAGCCGGAAAATACCCGGGGCACATTGTTAAAAATAGATGGTGATCCGGACAGCCCTGCCTTCGGAACCGTATCCGCGGTGGGTGATGGCATAGATGAGAGTCTGGCGCGCACCGTCGGAGCATTATTCTTCGATGCGTTTGGTAATCTATATGGTTATGCTTCGGAGGTAATGGACCCCCTGCGATTAGACCGCTTGATTGCGATCAATAAAGAGACCGGCACGGCCCGGTTAGTGGGAGAAGGACCGGTGGCCATTGGCACGGATGGGTGCTCTTGCCCCTATACCCTGATGTTAAGCATGCAGGCCTCGGCTCAGGAGGTCGTTTGTCAGGAAGTAATAGATTATGAAATAACGTTGACCAATAGCTTTAGCCAGCCGATAAGTGGGTTGGAATACCATCATAGCTTACCAGAAGGGATGACCATCCAGTCACTCTCCGCAATCGCTCCCGGTACAGTGAAGGATGGTACCGGAGAAGGGTTCAATACGCTGATTCTCGAAAATGTTTCACTGCCCGACGATGCGGAAATTACATTTACGGTTCAGGTACAGGTGGGTAGTCAGGTGGGGAGCTTCTATCATCAGGCAGAGCTACGCAGCGTGCCTCCGGAATTAGGGGGCACATTGCGTTCCGATGATGTGGCTACGGATATTCCCGGAGATGCATCGCTTATTGTGGTGCAGGCCCCTGACTGGACTGCCAGCGAGGTGAGCGTGCTGAATGCTGATCCTTGTGCCGAGAATACCTTTACCCTGCGTATTGCTAATGAGCAGTTTGAAAGAGATGTTCCTTATTATGTTTCGTATCAGCAGGATGGAGTTGCCGCCGAACCTCAGGAGCTATATGCTGAGACTGCGGGAGAACTACTGATGAGCGGTCTGGAAGCAGGCACCTATAGCGATTTGATCCTATCGCCCTCCCCCGAAGGAGGATGTGCATCCGGGCTGGAGGGTAGCTGGACAATAGATCCTGTTCCCTCGCCTCAGGCAATTGCTTTGAGTAGCAACAGTCCGGTGTGTGAATCTGAAAATCTGCAACTTGCCGCCAGTACGGAGTCGGCCGCCTTTTACTGGACTGGCCCACAGGATTTTTATTCGGAGCAAATCGATCCTGTGATTGAAGAAGTAAACCCTGAGCAAAGCGGCTACTATTATTTTCACCGGTCAGTAGAAGCCTGTACGTTAGTAGATTCTGTAGAAATAGTCATACACGCTCTTCCCGAACTCAATCTGGGGCCTGATACAACCATGCGTCGCGGAGAGGAAATTCAGCTCCAACCTACATACGCTTTTCCAGAAGATATTGTTTACCAATGGTTTCCTGAGCAGGATATAAGCTGTACGGACTGTGCATCTCCCTGGGTAAACCCATCCGAAAGCACCGTCTACGAGTTACAGATTATTGGCCCCGGTGGGTGTGTACAAATCGATCGCATTGCGGTAGAGGTGCTGGACGCTGCCGTGCTATCGGTGCCCAATGCCTTCACGCCCAACAACGATGGCTTAAACGATGTCTTTTATCCTACCGGAGACGAAGAAACCATGAACATCGTCTGCATGGATGTGTATAACCGCTGGGGAGAGTTGATTTTCAGACAGCAAAATTTTCCTGCAAATACCGAAGCCCGGGGATGGAACGGCACGTACCGTGGTAAAAAAGTGGCTATCGGAGCGTATCACTATCGTATCGAGGCCGAACTTCCGGCCGGAGAGCAGCGTACTTATCAGGGGCAGGTGCAACTGCTCCCCTAAGCTTTGTTTTTTATTGCCCGCCGGGCCTGTAGCAGATGGCGTTGGTCGTGTGCCAGCAGGAAGCGGAAGCAGTCGCCCAGTCGTAGCCGGACCAGTGGGCCCGCCAGGGTTATCACCCGCACCTTATTCAATGATACGGTGCGTGCCTCTTGGGCAAGTTGCTCGAAAGATTCCTGGTGGGCGATAAAGCGGCGAAGTATCTCCTCAGCCGGATAATCATCGGTACGAGGTACAATACGGGCAAAGGCCTTCATTTTAAAAGAAATTGTACCTCCCTCCCTCGGTTGCATTGCCTGAATGGCCTGACGACCCAACCAGCCCGACTTATATTCTTCGTGAGCAGGCTGGGGCGTTCCTTGCTGAATAGCGGCTTTTATCCGGGGCAGGTAATGGTCGTAGGTAAGCGATAGGTGTTCCAGACAGTCCAGGGCATTCCACTGGGCCTGGGCCGGTCGGTGGCGCAATACTGCTTCATCCAGCGGCAGGAATTGCCCCTCCACTTCGGTAACAATGGACTGGGAGGCTTGTTGTGCCTGATCGAGTAGTGCCTGGGAGGTCATGATATGAAAAATGATTAAAAGCTGTTCGCCAGTTCATCGATAAACTCCGGAACTTCCGGTTCACCCTGAAAAAAATCACCTTGCTTCCCTTGGGTCAGGGCCCAGCGGTGGATCCAGGAAATGCCCGCCGTGCCGGTAAAAGTATCTTCCTGGGTAGAGTAGGCCTCATCTTCCAATGCTTCGGACAGGGAAATGAAGGTGTACTCTCGCTGGCGCAGCATGTCGGCCAGCTGATCGAAGGTATCGGCATTCAGGGCATTGGCATGCAGTAGCAATATCTGGGCAATTTCCCGTCCCAGTAATGCCTGCGACTGTCGTTCGTAGTAGGCAAAATAGTCTTGCATATAGGCGATATACGTTTCCCTTATTTTCTGTTGCATTGCAGCATCCTGGTCCAGCAGGGCCCGTTCGTAGGCGGCAGCGAACCAGTAGTCAGCATTATCAACGCTGACCGGGGCTACCTCGTAGCCGTGCTCATCCAGAAACAACAGCAGTGAGTCGCGGATGCTTACGCTAAGCCCCGTGTGCAGGAACGGGTGACGAAAGTAGACCGGTGCTTTGCCGTAGGGCTGGCTAATCTCACGGGTCACTTTTTCTCCCTGTAAAATCTCCTGCTGGTACGCAGCCAGGGGGATCTTGTGTAAACTCGGGTGAGAATAGGTGTGGTTCCCCAGTTCCAGCCCCGCCTCCAGCCAGATTTTCAGTAACGAGACCCGAAAAGTATCCAACTGGTTGGAGGGATACAGCTTCTGCTCATTGACAAACCCGATGGCCGGCACTTCATTTTTCTTCAGACTGGCAACCAGCCGCTGGGTAATATCCCGGTATACCTCAGGAGTGTGGCGTTTGGTGACGACCGGAAGATCGTCAATGGTGATGCACACAGTACGTTTGGGAGCTGGTGACTGGGCGAAGGAGGACAATCCCATACTTATAAATACCAGTAAGAGAGCAACGCGCATGTTTGAATGGGTTAAAAGCATTGGGCAAGTTCTGGAAAATAATTCCTGAAATACAAATCCAGTCGAGGAAACTTCTGGTGAGGCAACCTGCAGATTGCTACCTTTGCCGCTGTGTTACCCATACTTTACCAGGATTCAGACATTGTAGCGATCAACAAACCGCACGGGCTGCTGGTACACCGCAGTAAACTGGCCAAAGATGCCCGGGAGTTTGCCTTGCAACAGCTGCGCGACCAGCTCGGGCAGCCGGTGTATCCCGCCCACCGGATCGACCGCAAGACGGGGGGAGTACTGTTATTTGCCCTCAACCCGGAGATGCTCTCATTGCTGCAGAAGCAGTTTATGCAAAATGAGATGGATAAGCGCTACCTGGCCATTGTGCGGGGTTATACGGAAGCCTCCGGTGAGATTGATTACGCCCTACGGCGGGAAGACGGTCCCTTGCAAGAGGCCTGTACCGCGTACCAGACCCTGGCTCAGGCCGAATTAGCCACTCCTTTTGGGAAGCATGCAACTTCCCGTTATTCGTTGGTGGCGGTGAAGCCCCTGAGCGGGCGAATGCATCAGATCCGAAAGCATTTCAGTCATATTTTCCATCCTATTATCGGGGATCGGCCCCACGGTTGCAATAAGCAGAACCGTCTGTTTAAAGAACAATGGCAGATGACTACCATGCTGCTCCACGCCGAATCACTCCGCTTCACCCATCCGGGTACCGGGCAGGAGGTGGTGATCGATGCCCCCCTGCAAACCGAGTTCCGGCGTATGATGCAACTGATGGGCTGGACGGGTATCCGGTAAGAACATCATCCCTGAGGCGTTGCCCTTGGTGCGGTAATATTGTTACTTTTGTAAAGCATTATTCAAACAACCAGCGTACTTACTCATTGAACAGTATAGGTGAAGGCGTTGCGCCAAGGTAATCCTTCCAATATTTAATCTTTTTTATCTATGGCTAAAAAACACAAAAGACAACAGGGTGGAATGGTATACTCTACCAATCCCGATTTCTCTTATGAATCTGAAGATGCGGCGCAGGCAGAAACCCTGCCCGCCCGGGAGCAGGACTTACGCGTATGGCGCGACCGCAAAGGCGGTGGTAAGCAGGTTACTGTGGTTCGGGGGTTTGTGGGTACCGATGAGGACTTAAAGGCATTGGGCAAACAACTCAAGACCCGCTGCGGAGTGGGCGGCAGTACGAAGAATGGTGAAATTCTGATCCAGGGCGATGTTCGGGATAAGGCAGTTGAATACCTCCGGTCAGAGGGATATTCAGCCAAACCAGCCGGAGGTTAATGCCAATCATATTTCGGAAAACTAGTCAGATCATACTCATTGCCCTGGCCTTTATGTTGCTGGCGGCTACCGTATTGTCCATGTTGCCGCTGAACCAGTGGTGGTCGAGGTTGTGCGATTTCCCGCGTATTCAGATCGTGGTGCTGGCGGCTTTGGTGTTGCTTTTGTATGGCATGCTCTTTCGGTTCAGGTCTCGGGGGAACGCCATATTGTACACTCTAATGGTGGGAGTGATCATCTACCAGGGCATTCAGATCTATCCGTATACTCCCCTGGCGGAAGAGCAGACCTCTTTAGCCCAGTCGAGCGATTCCACCACCTTCGTGAAGATGATGAGTTCTAATGTGTTGATGACCAATCATCAAACGGAATCCCTGCTGGAGCTGGTGAGGAAGAAAAACCCGGATTTGGTACTGCTGATGGAAGCCGATGCGTGGTGGCAGCAGCAGATGGCACCGCTGGAAGAAACATATCCGTATACCGTGCTGCATCCCCTGGACAACACCTACGGTATGCTGCTTTATTCTCGCCTTCCGCTGCACCAAACCGAGGTCCACAATTTGCTGAAGGATAGCATCCCTTCTATTCAGACTTATATGACATTGCCCTCGGGGCAGCCGGTAAAACTGTACTGCGTGCACCCGGAGCCACCCGTGCCTGAGTATAGCAAAACCAGCACCCAGCGTGATGCCGAACTCTTGCTGGTGGGAGAGATGATAGAAGAAAAAGAAGAACCTGCCATCCTAACGGGAGACCTGAACGATGTAGCCTGGTCGCCTACGTCCAATCTGTTTCGGAAGATCAGCCAGATGCTGGACCCCCGGGTAGGCCGGGGCTTTTACAATACTTTTAATGCCAACTATTCCTTATTGCGCTGGCCCATTGATCATGTATTTCATACCGAACATTTCCAGTTAGTAGATTTGGAAGTGCTGCCGGATATTGGCTCTGATCATTTTCCTTTCTATTTTACCCTCAGTTTTCAGCCCGGCGAGGAATGGCAGCAGCACAAACCGGAAGACGCCAGCCCCGAAGAGGAAGAAAAGGCGCAGGATACCATTGAGAAGGGGCTGGAGAAGTCAGGTAATGAAACCGCTGAATAATTATACGAAGCACTGAGGCAGTACTAACATTTACTTACTTATTCAATCCTTCACCCACCAACCCTGATACCTATGGATACGATTAATGTGCGCCAGAAATTTGATAAGTTTCACGAGCACTGGACTCCCAAAATCATCGGAGAACTGAACGGTCAGCACATTAAACTGGCCAAAGTAAAAGATGAACTGGTCTGGCATAGTCATGCAGATGAGGATGAACTGTTCATTGTTTACCGGGGGACTCTGTACATGGACTATCGGGACAAAACCGTAGAAGTACACGAAGGGGAGATTCTGGTGGTACCGAAAGGGGTAGAGCACTTCCCGCGCACCAATGGCGAAGAAGTCTGGCTCATGCTCATTGAACCCATGTCCACCAAACACACCGGAGAAGTAGAACACGAGAAAACCGTACACGATCAGGAGTGGATATAGCGGGCATCTTCCATGATGGATAGGTAGCCCGGCGATTGAAGGCATGTTTTCGGAGGGGAATCACTGTTAACCGTTCATTACCGCAATGAATCTTACCTGGGATTTCAACCTTACATCCCTCGCCAAAGCACCAGAATCGGTCATAGCGCGAAGATAAGACGATTCACATACCCAGGATAGGTCATCTGACGTGTCAGAAAGCCCATTCGACCCCCTGATATGTGCGGTCTGACTCCTAAAATTACGTACTTTGGTACCCAATATACCCTGTTTTGCACGTCAGATGGGGTATGTTGGGGGGTAAAATGGCCTCTTTTTCGACCAAAAAGCCCCTCCTCGGTGCTGATGATACCTTCTTTTTGGCAAAAAACAGGGTTATATGGGAGGCAGAGCCACCGGAGAAGCATGCTGGTGCTCGTCCTGCGTATGCAGGGTAATGCTGCCCCCGCCAATAGACAGGCTTCTGTTGACCACGCGCAGTTCGGCCAGGCAATCTTTACAGGGTTCTTTTTCGGTGAAAATCCGAAGATCAATCCGGGTAAGCAGGCCACTATTCCGACTGATGAGCCGTTTGGCAATGATGGCCAGCCCCGCTTCGGTGTGTACATTCTGCCCGCCCGTCCCCAGGGTGATGCTTCCGCGAGGCGCCGCCAGCTTGATCTGGTATTGCTGCTCCACCGCCGCCCTGATTTTCTTCTCCATAGCGTTGACACCGCTGGAGCCACTGTAAAAAGGAATGACTACCTGGTAGGTTTGAGGTCCGTTGTGAAAGGTAATATTGCCCGCTGCCCGGTTGCGCAGTACTCCCCGTTGGTTGCACTGAGGGGCAAGTAATAAAGCGTGGTGTTGTAAGGTGGTTGACATAGCAGTAGTGGTTATTGCCGATCTTTCGTATTAGTAGCAATTTCCGACTGTTTGTCACCTAAAAAAATGGCCGATAAGCAAGGTTCTCCGCTCAAAATACCGCGTGCAGGGTAGTAGCTACTTCATCCAGTACCTCATCGGATTGCCGGAACTCCGGCACATTGGCAAAACCGTGGA
>JAVKCN010000161.1:0-6224 GCA_040222715.1 Cyclobacteriaceae bacterium
CAATTGGAATTTCAAAAAGTGCTTTGCCCAAACTTGATCATGGTAATTTATACCAATAAAAAAACCGGGCTTTGCTCAGGTTGATTCATGATCCCAAGTTATCTACTTTTGAGATTCGGTTCAATAACCGTAATGACTTGAAACAAAAGAAACGGAACCAAAGAAAAATTCAAGAAAGTTCAATGCTTCTCCGCACAAGGCCAGCGCACGCCCGCTGAACTTTCGGGCCAACGCACTTAAATGTATGAAATACTTGCATATCCAGAATGTATAAATTGATTCAAGTACTTCTCCAGCTACGGGGAAAGCTTGCTGTTTGAGCGCAGCGAGTTTCAAGCTTTCCTAGATTTTTGTCTACTTTTCATCGATGGAAAAGTAGAAGCCCGCCCGGCTTAAGGGCTGCCAACAAGAAAATGAAAAAATTGCCCCATGTATACCTATTAAGTTCTAAAACAAAAATTCACCCTAAAAACAGAAGTATCCCTTACTATGTTTTCCCACCTCAAATAAATCAATACTTAACCCTATCCTCCTTCTCCCTCCACTCATCAAAAACCACCGCCCCTTCCCCTTGCGCCAGTTGAAGAAACTCAATATCTCGCTCCTCCCAGGGCCGCATCACCTCCTGATAAAGCCATGCATCATCAAACTGCCCTCGGGCCGCATCCTCCCGGGTAGCCGCAAACACAATCCGGGCAATCCGCGCCCAATAAATGGCTCCCAGGCACATAGGGCAAGGCTCGCAGGAGGTATACAACGTACACCCATCCAGCACAAAGGTATCCAGTTGCTGGCAGGCATCGCGGATGGCATTCACTTCGGCATGGGCGGTAGGGTCGTGACTAGAGGTGACCCGGTTTTGCCCTCTCCCGATGATCTTTTGATCACGCACGACGATGGCCCCGAACGGCCCACCCAGGTTCGCTTGCATCCCTTCCCGCGCCAGTTCAATGGCGACCGAGATAAAATAAGCATCGTTCTTTTCCATACTACAAAGGTAAAAGTCCTGAGTGAATCAATGGGGCTTTCGGATAATAATATGGCGGTAGCTGTTTGTGCTCTATGACCAAGGCAGATATGTGTCTTTTTGTAAATTGCTATTTATAAGATTATCAGTATTCTTACATATGAAGTTCATACTCATTGTAGCGTTAGCATACATTAACGTATCAGCGTATGCCCAGACCAGCGAAGTAGATAAACAGTTTAGGCAGTTTATGAGATATTACCAAAAGGAAAAGTTTAAGAAAGCCGCGCCCTACTTTGAAACGCTCATGAACAGCTCTTTCACCTTTGATAAGGTATTTTACCAATCAGGGATGTTGATGTATGATTACCTGTATGCCGAGAGTCGGAACACTTCTGAGCAAACGCATTACCAATGGATGATGGATACGCTCAACACAGTTTTAGGGAAGAGTATGGAGGAAGTGTATAAAGACCGATATGAAGTGGCTGGTGAGATAGTAGTAAACGGAGAAGTTGAGCCCGTATATGGTGGGCGGGGAGGATATGATCAGGCGCCTGAGTACCCAACGGGACTGGGAGGGTTTTTATCCGATGTGGCTGAAGAAATAAGGCTATCTCCGGTGTTAAGCCATTATAAAAAAGAGCAGAAAGGCTTTGTCGCATTTGTAGTAAATGGCGATGGGCGGATCATCAATATAGAGATAATGAAAGGGTTCACCCCAGAGATTGACCAGGAGGTTATAAAGATTATCGGGGCCATGCCAGACTAGTTTCCGGCGAAACGAGAGGGAAGACCAGTAGCCGTGAGAATGGTATTACCTATTTCGCTAAAGTACTGATAAGAAACACACCGATCGTAACTATTTGCGCCAGCCAGCCCAATGGCAAATGACTGGGCTGAAATAGTTAAGACAGTCAGATGAACCGCATTGGACCCGTCAAATACGATTGATCCGGCCGGATCAATGGCAGATGACCGGTCAAATATGATTCATTTCGCCGGACGAACTATATATGACTGGTCAAATACGATTCATCCAGCAGGATATTGTATGCATGACCGGTCAAATACGATTCATCTCACCAGACGAACACCATTTGACCGGTCAAATGAAATCCATCCAAGAAGCTATTTCACTGCTGACCAGTCATATCACAATTATCTGGGTGGATGAACTATATATGACCAGTCAAATTAAATTGATCTGATAAAAAATTGCACGGAGTATTGGGCATATATCTACCTAAAAATGGGTATATAAAGCATAAGGCTAATTTTTGTTATATTTTGTATCTTTTAAAGATAATATACCTCCTGTTGGTTCAGATTGATTTTTTGACAATATTGTGAAGAGAGTTACTGAGAACCTGATTGGTTAATTTTGCAACTCAATATTATGTCTCTTTCTTTATAGAGGGAATCCTTAGTGATAAATGTAAAGGAGTTACCTGGAATTGGTCATTGAGCATGATGGTTACTCCAAACGATTTGATAATATCGTAGGATTGGCTTCATCATCAGGCTCTTTGTTTTCTAAAAAGATTGTTTTGCGAAGCCGTTCTATCCGAATACGGGGCTTTCAACGTCTAAAAGAAAGCAAAGGGCTTACCGCAAAGCAGCTGCGGTCAGGCAGTTTCTATTGAAATCGGGACCAATGAGTATTTTGGGAGTTGTATTTATGAAAGTTTCTGCGAAGAGCGCCTTTGCCCCACGGGTCTCAGGAAGGTTGCGTATCAGTTTTTTTCAGGACATGGCTTACCAGTACATTGATATGTTGAATTTCCTGTTCAATTTGTTGAATCAACTCGCCGAGGGTTTTTTGATCAAACACGGTCTGCCCTTCCAGAGAGGTCATGAGCGTAGCCAAAACCTCCATACTTAATAAACTGGTGGCGCTTTTGTGCTTATGGGCAATTTTATTTAAAGTTTGCACATCTCCATTCTTATAAGCCTGATGTATCAGTGGTAAATCCTCATACAGCTGTTTGAAAAAGTCATGGATAAGCTCTTCTATCGTGGCCTCATCGAAAATATTCATGGTCACTTTACATTTTTCAATGTCAAAGTGCTGAGGCTGATATTCTGAGCTGTTTGAGTCACTTTGCCCGGTTGCAGCATACCTTTGGTCCATCCATTTTTGAAGTGTACTCTTCAGAGTGTCCAATACAAAAGGTTTGCTAATGTAGTCATCCATACCGGCCTCCAGGCAGCGCTCGCGTTCGCCTTTAACGGTACCGGCAGTTAATGCAATAATCGTAGCCTGGCGGTCTTTATCATGTATTCTGATTTGCTGACTGGCTTCATAACCGCTCATTTGGGGCATTTGCACGTCCATGAAAATAATATCGGCGGGGAGTTTCCTGAACTTTTCTACCGCATCAAAACCATCGTTGGCCTCCTGCACCGAAGCCTGAGACAGGACCTGGGATAACATTTTTTTAGCTAATAACCGGTTCATGGGGTTGTCATCTACCAACAGAATATTAACCTTGTGATCTAACGTTGTGTTGGAGGTAACAGGCTGTTGAACAGTTGTGGGGTTTTGCGAATTAATACCTTTTAAGGCATGGGTAAGCTGATGCAGGGTGATGGGTTTACTCATAACCCTTTGTATTCCCAGCATATGTCGCGAAATATTGATCTCCTTATCGTTGGCCGCACTATGCAATAAAATGATTGGCAAATCAGATTTGTCAATCGTAAGGGTTTCTCTTACCTGCCGAATAACCTGAATACCATTCATATAGGGCATGTGGTAATCTATAATCAATACATCATACTGTTTTTTGTCCAGCATTTCTAAGGCTTCCAGCCCATTACCTGCCGTATCTGAGGTAATATTTTTGATAGAAAGCATTTCCTGAATAATCTGGAGATTCTTGGGGTGATCATCCACAATCAGGACATGATGAATATCCTTTTCTCCTTCTAAAGTTTGCTGCTCACCTTGTTCGGTTTTTAACCTGAGATTAAAGAAGAATCTGCTGCCTGTTCCAGCTTTACTTTCTAATTCTAGTCTGGACCCCATGAGCCCAAGCAGTTGATTTGAAATAGTCAGGCCCAGGCCCGTGCCCCCATACTTGCGGGTTGTGGAGGCATCTTCCTGAGAAAAAGCCTGAAAAATAATCTTTTGCCTTTTGGCATCTATACCAATTCCGGTATCTCTGACGGAAAATTCCAGGTGACTTAGCTCGTTTGCCTCTGCGTCAGCAATAGGTTTTACCAAAATCTCAATTTCGCCCGCCTCGGTAAATTTGACAGCATTGCCTAACAGGTTAATCAAGATCTGTCGAATTCGTACGGGGTCTATCCAGGCGTACTGGGGCAATTCGGGGGCAATATTCAATAATAATTCAATATTTGCCTCCTTTAGCTTATGCTTAATGATATTACTAACCTGCTCCAGCAGCTCCCATAGGTTGCATTTTTCTTCCGAGAGCTCCAACTTACCTGCTTCAATCTTGGAGAAATCCAGTATATCGTTAATAAGGTCTAGTAGTGCGTTGGCTGAATGGTGAACGGCCTGCATATACTGATTTTGATTTTCGTCCAGTTTGGTTTTCATTAAAAGGTCTGAGAATCCGATGACACCATTTAGGGGAGTGCGGATTTCATGGCTCATATTGGCCAGAAACTCTGACTTGGCTACGCTGGCAGCTTCAGCTTCGGCTTTGGCTTGCTGTAAGTTTTGTTCCGTGGTTTTTTGCCTGGTGATATCTCGCTGGATAGCTACCCAATGGGTGTGGGAACCATTTTTATCGGCTACTGGCACGATCGAAATATTTACCCAGTATTTTTCTCCTCCTTTTTTATAGTTAATGATGTCGGCTTCAAAAGGCTGTAAAGTTCTTAAGGCCCTATTCATACGCGTTAAATCTTTCCTGCTTGTTTCAGGTCCGGTAAGAAAATCCGGTGTTTTGCCAATCATTTCTTCACTGCTAAAGCCGGTCATCTGGCAAAAGGCCTGGTTTACATAGATAACCCGGTGACTATCGGGGTATGCGTCAACTTCCATAATAATGATGGCATCGTTGGCATGCGTTACCACAGATCTTAAAAGTTTGAGATGGGCTTCTTTCTTTTTTTGCTCATCAATATTCTGAAAAGTTCCAAACAGCCTGACACATTTACCACCTTTAAACTCAGTTCGGCCAATGGATCTGACCCAACGCTCGTTTCCTTTGGCCGTGATGATCTGAAGTTCTACTTTGTATGGATCTCCTGTCTCGATGGCTCGGGAGACAATTTGCTTTATAGTATTTCGGCTATAACCCTCTTTGTAAAAATTAATACCTGTGGCAAGGTCGGGCACAAAATCTTCTTCAACTTCATGAATTTCCTTTGTTGTCTTGGTCCAATAAATCTTATTATTGACCAAGTCCAGTTCCCACCCGCCTACACTGGCTACCTCACTGGTTTGTTCCAGCATTTCTTTGGTTCTTCTCAATTCTTTTTCGGCAGTCTGTTGAGCCGTTACATCGCAGAATATTCCCCGGATAATGAGCTGCCCATCGGCTTTATAGCGCGAACTAATTGTACCTTTTACCTGAATAGAGTCACCAGAACGGGTTAAGAGTACGATTTCGGTAGATATTGGTTCCTGGCTCTGGGCTAATTTTTTAAATTGTTCGGTGTAATAAGTGCGGTATTCCGGAGCAACTACATCATGTACATTGAGCTTAAGGGCCTGTTTTGTGGTATAGCCTAATGCCTGACACCATGCCCGATTTACATAAGTATATTTTCCCTGCCCATCGACGCTCTGAATTAAATCGTTGGCTTCATCCAAAAAGTATTGGAGTTCTTCTTTTGATTCATCCAGCTCCTGTATTGTCTGCTGTAGCTGCGTTTCTTTTTGTTTTAACATTGTCACATCAGCATGAGCGCCTAGCATCCGGATTGGTTTGCCCTGTTCATCACGAATAGCGAGCCCGCGGCAGCGAATCCAAATGGTATCTCCGTTTTGATGATGATATCGCACAATCTGATCATAAGGAAAAGAAGGATCAGACAGGTGCTTTTCCATATTCAGAGTAGCTTTTTGCAAATCTTCAGGAAAAATAATATGCTGCCATGCATCAGGCTGGTGAGGCATATCTATCGGTTCATACCCCAGGATAGTCCAGAACCGAGGGCTCATCCATTCGTTTTGGGGGTTCTCCAAATCCCAATACCACATGCCATCCAGCGAGGACTCCTGGATAAAGTCAAATATTTCGCTATTAGTACTTAATAGCGTGTATAGCTCTTCTTT
>JAVKCN010000162.1:0-17056 GCA_040222715.1 Cyclobacteriaceae bacterium
GAGTCTTATCCTAATCGGGACTCGCTAAAATATAAGGAACTGTATGGACTGCACGATGCGGAAACTATCCTGAGGGGTACACTGCGCCGCCCCGGCTTCTGCGCCGCCTGGCATGCGTTCGTACAATTGGGATTAACTGACGACAGTTATGAAGTTCGTAACCTGGAAAATATGACTTATGCCGATTTTGTCCGGGCTTACCTTCCCTACAGTGAAGATGATCTTATCACCAACTTTAGCCGCTACATCGGTACTGACATTACCTCCGAAACCATGGAGCGGATTGCCTGGTTGGGTCTACTGGATGAGGAACCCATTGGTCTAACCAAAGCCTCACCCGCCGATGTGCTGCAAAAACTGTTGGAAAATAAGTGGAAGGCTGAGTCTGATGACGAAGACATGATCGCGATGCAGCATCTGATTGAATATCAGCAGGGCGGTGAAAAATACCAAACCAAATCTTCTTTGGTTGTGACTGGCAAAGTAGCCGGTCTCTCCGGCATGGCCAAAACGGTGGGTTACCCTATGGGGATCGCCGCCAAACTGATTCTGGAAGATAAAATTGCTCAGCGAGGGTTACTCATCCCGGTGCATCGTGAGGTGTATGAGCCTATTTTGCGGGAATTAATTCCTTTGGGCATTTCCTTTGTCGAGGCTACTGATGCTTTAAGTCCTTTGGCTCAGACACGCTGATTTCGGAGGGATTCTCACCACTCACCAGCGTTTTCTTTAGGTAAATTGCTGGAGATTTACCCACTCCTTCTTATTCTTGTATTAGCAAGATTGGTCAATCTATATGTCATAATATATGTAGTATCAGGTCTTTTCTGTACTATCCCCGACCGGCGCACGACTTTGTAATCACACTTTTTTTGCAGCACACGCCACTGACGTGATCTGCGCAAAACCACTTTTCTTCCTGATTAAGTAAGCACTGTGACAAAATGAGCATATATTTTTAGCGTCATAGCCAGGAAGAATGACGAAGCGATCTCTCCGCGCCACGTCGGCTCTTTAGCAGGAGATTGTTTCCTCGTGCCTCGTCGCAATGACGTTATAGTTATTTTCGTCATAATGCTTACCCGACCAGAAATAAGTATAATCAATACGTCATCGCGAACGAATGTGAGGCGATCTTACGCCACGGCAGACCGCTTCGCAGAGCCTCGCGGTGACGTCTGGAAAAATGATACTTTAATTGGCCGGATACTTATATCAATACAGCCTTGGGGTTTTTGCTAACTGAAGTAAACTCTGGTTCTGTAGACTTCGTAATATGCTGAGATCAGACCTAGCGGAAGCGTTCCATTGCTCAGAGCGATTCAAAGATTGCAGGTCATCGTAGTCGGAGAAACTACGGTTATTTAATTTCCAGGCTTTTCTATGTCGTATCTGCCACCTGGTAGTCAGACCTTTGCTCACTCCGTTGCCCCACAGTGGATGTAGGCTTCTCTCTTTTTTCCATTACCCTCTGTAATAACTACCATGCTTGCCCCCACTTCATTGCATTCCTGCTTTCCACTATCGTTCTTCTTAACTAAGCGAAATTAATTAATCATTTTCCAAAGGTTTCTTGTTAACATAGCGTTTACTTACATATGTATTTCAATCGTATGTTTCACTAACTTTTTGATTATGCCTATTACAACATTGCCTGATTTGCTGGATAAAATGTGGAAAGATTATACCAACATGAATCCCCAGGCCCTGAAAATCTACAATTTGTTTCTTGAGCGAGGTGATCGTGTACAAAACGACCATATTGCGCTTCGCACCTTTAATCACCACAAAGTGAATGTCGACGCGCTGGCCCAACCTTTTCTACAAGGGGGATATGAATACCAGCAAGACTACCACTTCACTGAGAAAAAACTCTACGCCAAGCATTTCGAACATCCCGATGCGCAAATGCCCAAAATCTTTATCAGTGAGCTTAAACTGGAAGAGTTTGATGATGATGTACAGAAAACGGTGCATCAGTTGCTGGAGCAAGTGCCGGACGATGCTTCTCAACAATTCGATTTTTGCTCCAATGGTCGTCCATGGGAGGTAAGCTATGACACTTATGAAAAACTTCGGGCAAAAAGCGAATATGCTGCCTGGATGTCAGCCCATGGCTACCGCCCCAACCACTTCACGGTTTTCGTGAACGGACTGAGCAGTTTCAAGGATATTCGGGAGGTCAATAACTTTATTAAGCAGAATGGTTTTGCCATGAACGACAGCGGCGGTGAAGTGAAAGGCTCGAAAGAAGTGTTCCTGGAGCAATCTTCTACCCTGGCCGATACGGTAGACGTAAATTTTAATGATGGGCCCCAAGCCGTTCCAGCCTGTTATTATGAGTTTGCGCAGCGTTATGCCATGCCCAATGGGGATTTGTATCAGGGATTCGTCGCAAAATCAGCGGATAAAATTTTTGAGAGCACGAACAAAGGACAATAAATTGCTGTTTAAATAAAAATTTCGTAATTTGATTACGATCATTCTATTCCTTTTTGTGGTTTAACTTACAACACTAAAAAAGTCCGATAGTATCGGACTTTTTTGTTTTTGGGTTATAACTGTTCTGAGAATACTGCTTTTTTTACTTTTTCCCACTCGTGATTGAGGATACTAAAGTACACGGTGTCCCGTACGCGCCCGCCGGGCATCACCATATGGCTTCGTAAAATTCCCTCTTCTTTCGCTCCTAATTTTAAAATGGCCCTGATCGATCGCTTGTTTAAGCGATCAGTTTTAAATTCTACCCGCCGTACTTCTAACTTTTCAAAGGCGTAATGCAACAGTAAAAACTTACTTTCCCGATTCAATCCGGTTTGGTGGGCTCCTTTTCCCAGCCAGGTCGAGCCGATTTCCAGCCGGTTGTGCTGGGCACTGACATTCATATAAGCGGTCACTCCAATCACTTTTCCTGATGCCTTCTCTACAATAGAAAAGGGGTATCTCTGTTTATGACTTCTATACTGCATGATATCATCGCCGTACTGCTGTAAATCTTCAGCGGAACGAATATGAGGACTGGTCCACTGCCAAATATCCATATCATAGGCCACGTCGGCCAGGTCAGACAGGTGCTCGAGCTCAAATGGCATAAGCTGTACGGTGTCACTCTCCAGCATAATGCTTTGCTCGAAGAGTTGGCTTAGTTGCTGATTCAAGAGTTCTCGGTGATATGCTTGAGATTGGCCAGTCCCCGCTCAAAATCTTTTCCCAGCATACTATCCAAAAACAGGCCGAACATACGGTCTACGGGATAGCCCAACTGGCCTTCGTTGGTCCAGGTAACTTTGGTGCCTCCATTCACTGTTTCGAATGTCCAGATATCATCGGATTCAAACATCTGAGGTTCCTGAAAAGCCAACCGGGACTGCATCAGCTTGTTAGGTTCTAACTCCTGAATGGTCAATGACCCCACTCCTACTTCTTCTCCCTTCCAGGCCCAAACAGACCCTATCTCATGGCCCGAGCCGGTAATCGTATTTTCTACGGTTGGGTCCATCATGGTCCAGGGATTCCAGTCGGCCCAT
Source organism: Cyclobacteriaceae bacterium (assembly GCA_040222715.1). Taxonomy (GTDB): domain Bacteria; phylum Bacteroidota; class Bacteroidia; order Cytophagales; family Cyclobacteriaceae; genus Tunicatimonas. The sequence continues at coordinate 3,528 of JAVKCN010000162.1, forward strand.
TCGTTGAGGTTACTCACCCGGGAATATACTTTTTCTACCGGTTCCTGGATAACGACCGAACGTTCTACATGGTAGGTGGCGGGCATAAACAGGGCTGCAATCAGTAGAAAGGTAATCACAGCAAAAATGCCTACGAGAATCTTTTTTAGCAATTTCATAGGAGGGGTTGGTTGGTGGTGAATGGATACAAGGTACAATATACTTAAAATAAGAACAACACTTTGCTAAAAAATCCCCCGCTTTGGGGGGTAATTTTTTTTCACCGCCAGAAAAATGGCCTATAGATCGAACTTAATACCCTGCGCCAGAGGCAATTCAGTACTATAATTAATGGTATTGGTCTGCCGGCGCATATACGCTTTCCAGACATCCGACCCGGACTCCCGGCCGCCACCGGTATCTTTCTCGCCTCCAAATGCTCCACCAATTTCGGCTCCCGAAGTACCAATATTCACATTCGCAATCCCGCAATCTGACCCCCGATGGGAAAGGAAGGCTTCGGCCTCCAGCAAGTTTGAGGTAAATATTGCTGAGGATAACCCCTGGCTTACCGCGTTGTGCGTCGCAATGGCATCCTGTACATTGCCCTGATATTTGATCAGATATAAGATTGGGGCAAAGGTTTCTTCCTGCACGATCTCAAAATGATTTTCGGCTTCTACCAGGGCGGGAGTGACGTAATTTCCTCCCTCATACCCTTCTCCTTCCAGTACTTCACCACCCACGAGCAGTTTTCCGCCTTCTTCCTGCGCCCGACCCAAGGCATTTTTGAAGCTTTTCACCGCATCCTGGTCAATCATAGGTCCAACCAGAATTTTTTCATCCAATGGATTGCCAATAGAAAGGGTTGGATAGATTTTCAGCAAACGCTCCTTCACCTCATCATACCGGCTTTCGTGGATGAGCAGCCGTCGGGTTGAAGTACAACGCTGCCCACAGGTACCTACTGCTCCAAATACTGTGGCACGGATCGCCATTTCCAGATCGGCATGTTCAGTGATGATAATGGCATTGTTACCACCCAATTCCAATAACGAGCGGCCCAATCGAGCTCCTACGGCTTCCCCTACTTTTTTACCCATACGAGTAGATCCAGTAGCCGACACCAGCGGCACCCTACGGTCATGCGACATCAGGGAACCTATATCCGCCCCACCGATGATGAGGTTGAAGATACCTTCGGGTAGGTCGTTTTCTTTGAGCACTTCGGCCACAATTTTCTGACAGGCCAAAGCGGTCAGCGGAGTTTTCTCAGAGGGTTTCCATACGCAGACATTGCCGGAAACCGCGGCCAGCATGGTATTCCAGGCCCATACTGCCACCGGAAAGTTGAAGGCCGAAATAATACCAACGATGCCCAACGGATGGTACTGATCGTACATACGGTGCTGGGGCCGCTCCGAGTGCATGGTAAATCCGTAGAGTTGGCGAGATTGCCCCACAGCAAAATCACAGATATCAATCATCTCCTGCACCTCACCCAAGCCTTCCTGGTAGATTTTGCCCATTTCATAAGTTACCAGTTTTCCTAAAGGCTCTTTGTATTCACGCAGTTTGTGTCCGATCTGCCGAACAATCTCTCCCCGTTGGGGTGCGGGCAACATGCGCCAGGTCAGAAATGCTTTCTGCGCCTGCTCGATGACGTGCTCATACGCCGATTCATTAGCCAGTTGTACCGTGGCGATCAATGAACCATCTATGGGTGAGTGAATGTCTCTCGGCACGGCACTTTCCTGAATACTCCCAGACTGCTGTCCGGTATTATAGGATGAATTTAGCGACTGTATGCCCAGCGTGTCTAACACCTCCTGCATACCTTGGGTTACTGTGGCTGTTTCCATTTTTATTTAAGGATTGAAGTTTTGAATGATTGGGTGAATAAATTATTTCTCTAACGCCAAACGATTATTCTTCCTCTTGCTGGCGGGCGGTTTCAGTGATATTCCGATTTTTCACGTAGGTATCCAGCCATTGGTCCATTTCCCACAGCATGTGTAGTACAGATTCTTTGGCCTGATAACCGTGGCTTTCGTGGGGCAACATCACCAGACGAGCCGTAGCTCCCAGCCCTTTCAGCGCATTGAAATAGCGTTGACTTTGTAAAGGAAAAGTACCGGAATTATTGTCTGCTTCTCCATGAATTAGTAAAATCGGTTCGTTGATTTTGTCAGCGTGCATGAAAGGCGACATTTGATAGTATACCTCCGGGGCTTCCCAATAGGTGCGTTCTTCGGCCTGAAACCCAAACGGGGTAAGGGTGCGGTTATACGCTCCGCTACGGGCAATGCCGGCGGCGAATAAATCTGAGTGCGCTAACAGGTTGGCCGTCATGAAGGCTCCGTAGGAGTGGCCGCCAATAGCAATACGACTGCTATCCGCAATATCCATGTCCACTAGTTTGTCAATGGCAGCTTTGGCGTTGGCTACTAATTGTTTACGGAAAGTGTCATTGGGTTCTTCATCGCCCTCACCCACCACGGGCATGCTGGGGTCATCCAGTATTGCATAGCCTTGCGTGACCCAGAACAAAGGTGAATACCAGCCGATCCGGATAAATTCGTAGGGCGAGCCGTCAACCTGGCTGGCAGCATCGGCACTTTTGTATTCGCTGGGGTACGCCCACATCAGCACCGGCAATCGTTCGTCACCCGGTGTATAGCCTTCGGGCAGATATAAATCTCCCTGCAATGCTACTCCGTCCTCGCGCTGATACGACACCACCTGCTTCTCAATATTTTTCAATGCAGGAAATGGGTGCGGAAATTCGGTTAGCGCCGTCAGTTTATCAGCCTTCCAGTTTCGGATGTAGTAATTAGGAGGCTCTTCCCGGGATTCGCGCCTGGTGAGTACTGTATTTTCCGCTACATTTAATAATTGCACCGGCGACTCGTAGTAAGGCGCCTCAGATTGCCACAAACGTTCCGTTTCTTTGGTTGCCAACGTAAAGGCATCCACAAACGGGCGGTTGCCTTCGGAAGAAGCTCCTTCCCCCGTCAGGTAAAGTACCTCGCCTAATTCATCGGTTAACAGCACAGATTGGCCGTATTCGTTTACTTTTGTCTCAAAAGTGCCGGGATCATTATAGCGGTCTTCAAAAGATCGATCAAATAATACCCGCTTGGAAGCTTCTTCTCCCTCCGGGTCGAAGGCACTGGTAATTTGCTGGCGGTTGCTCCACCACCATTCCGAAACAATGGCCAGATCATCATTTCCCCAGGTGATGCCACCGTAGCGCAGTTTCATAGGAATACTGGCTTGCTTCTCTTCGGTAAAGGGTGCTTTCCAATAAAACAACTGGTCCCGTATGTCTACTTCCCGGCTTGGGTCACCGCCATCCTGGGCTTCAACCCAGTAAATCGTAGCAGGCTGATCATGGCGCCAGGTAAAATCGCGGGGGCCATCTTCTACGGCATTGAACCCTATGGGAATATTTTCGGCCAAAGGGATCTCCGCAATCGCCTGTACCAACGTTCCTTCCCGATCCCAGGCTTCAACCGTCATCGGAAAGCGATAGTAGGGCACCAGATAAGAGAAAGGCGGGTGCATTTTCACCACCAAAACATAGTTACCATCGGGCGAAGGGGATACTTCGGCAAACAGGGCTGGTTCTCCCAAGGGTTTACTCTCCCTGGTTTCAATATCCAGCGCCTGTAGTTGGGCCGTGCCGTAGTACGTAAACAGGGCTTCATCCTGAGCATTTTGCAGCAAATCCTGATAGGTGCGGGCCGGAGATTTTTCACCAGTGGTGACTTGGATCACCGGACCGGTAGGAGCCAGCGCGGCCTGAGGTTCTTCCCCCCGATCAACCACGACAGACTTGTAAACAATGGTTTTACTACCAGACAACCAGGCATAAGGAAGCCCCCGCATGGCATCATTGACAATTGCATCAGTCAGCTTTTCGGCCTGCTGGCGGTTCACATCAGTAATCCAGAGCTCTATGCCCTCCTCCTGAGTCAGGGTAAAAGCGATTTTCTGCCCGTCGGGCGACCAGCTTACATTTTCAATCTTCGGTGCTTCCGGTAATCCGGTTACAGAAATGGGGTCACTACCATCCAGCGGTTTGATGGCCATGCCGGTATAGTGGCCTCCCCGGCTGGCTCCATTCGTTCGAGGGTTGATCCGCAGCCCGGCCAGTCGGAGTTCAGGTTGGGCCAGTTCTTCAATGGGCGGATAGCCCGAGCGTTCCAGCAACACCATCCACTCGTGGTTATTATTGACACTCACGAGGGGGGTCAGCGGAGCATTGATCAGGTCGGCCATCGCCTGAGGAGGTATTTGATAATTGAGGTCTTTTTGCGCCAAAGTCATAAAGCTTAGTAACCAACTGGTTAGAAAGGGTAATATCCAACGAATACGGAAGAAAGGATGAAGCATCGCCATGATACGAAGGTTATGTGGGTAAAAAGTATGTACAAAATAGTGATTTTTTAATCTCTACAAGAATCTCCACGGGGCACGTTCGGCTCAAATTCATATAACATCTTACACGTACTTCAAACTACGTCCGTTGGGTATAGTAGTTGTGTTGTGTGGAGCAAAATCAATAGTATTATTATGAAGCAGTGGGTATATTTTCTGATGATTGGTTTGTTATTTGGTGCCGGACGTCCAACCTCCTCGGTCATTAATCAGCCTTTCCCGGCCATGGAAGCCGAAACCGTAGATGATGAAGTGATTAACTTACCAGCCGATACCAAAGGCCGCATTACGCTGGTGGGGCTGGCGTATTCTAAAAAATCCGAGAAAGACCTGACTACCTGGATGGATCCGGTTTTTAATACCTTTATTAAGCAAAAAATAAACCCGGGCAGTGGTGGCATTTTCTCCAGCTTTACTTACGATATTGATGTGTACCTGATTCCCATGTTTACCGGAGTGAAAGCCGCAGCGGCCGGAACCGCTAAACGAAAAGCAGCAAAGGGGATTGACCAGCGACTGCTGCCTTACATATTATTTTATAAAGGAAAACTAAAGCCCTACAAAGAAGCCCTGGATTTTGAGAAAAAAGACGTTCCCTATTTCTTCCTACTGGACCAGTCCGGAAAAATTGTGTATGCGGCCTCCGGAGCCTATTCGGAACGCAAGATGAACGGAATACAGGAAGTTATTGACGAATTAGAATAATGGCGGAATAGTCATAAGTCTGTGTTAGTATAGTTTCTTTTAAATATATCCGCCATGTGGCCTATACTCACTCGTTAGCAATAAGCCGATGACAGACCAACCGAAATCAACATCATCGACAACTTTTAAACTGATTCTTTGGTGGATAATCATTTTGACGACAATAAAGTTGTTTGAAAGTCCTTTAATAAATTCAGTTTTCATATTCTTCTATACACCAATAATCCTTATTGGTTATTTAGGACTATTGATACTTTTAGTATTCTCAATAATTTATTGGATTCGACAACGAAATAAAGCCCATAGACCATTTTTGCCATTCGTTTTTAGCATCTCGACAATCGTTTTTATTCTTTATTTTCCATTCAATTGGCTGACACTTAATATTGACTTTAGACTGAAACTAAGTGAAAGAGAAAAGGTAGTAAAGATGATTACCGAGAAGACTATTCCTTACGATTTGGACAAATCATCAAGTGTCATAATACCAGTAGAATATGAAAATTTATCTGCTGGTTCTGCAAACGTAGTAGTTGAAAATATAGACAATACTACTATAGACAATACTACTTGTGTGTTCTTCTACACGTTTCGTGGACTGACAGACAATTCAGCGGGCTTTGTTTATGTGCCAGACGAAAAAATAATGTCAAAATTTAAGGTCGGGCAATTTGGTGCAAGCACTATATTTTACGACCCCATAGAAATAACTAAAATTGCAGACCATTGGTATTTTGTAGCAAACACATAACCGACAGATGCTTTACTGCTAACACGGGTTTTGCGTCAGGTGGGTAACGTGCAAACTTGGAGCATTTTGCTTCTACTCAAGTTCAATGCTTATTGACAACTTTGTGCTCCAAAGCCTGCCTGAACGCAAAGTCGCAAAATGTAAGCACTTATTTCAAAAGCATTTTGTTATGTAGTTTTTTTGCTGTACACTTATAGTAAATATGCTGCAATGATTTCAAAAGATAAAATAACTATCGATTCTAAGACTTTTGATCCCAAAAAAAGTATAAAACGAGCCAGGAAAAGTAGAGCGAAAAGCCCTGAGTGGGTCATCGTTACTTCTGGCGGAAAAGTGACTTGGGGAAGTAAGATGGAGAGAGTGGCTATCATACGCAAAGGATTGCCTTATGAAACTATTGAGATACTCGGACATAAGGCCGGCCTTCCAACCAAGCAAATGCTTCATTATTTAGGTCTCGCGCAGACAACCTATAATAAGAAAAAAAGAGAGAAAGATCTTTTGAGTGGAAGAGACAGTGAGGTGGTGCTGGTTTTCACAGAATTACTTGACTTTGGGCTGGAGGTGTTTAACAACGAAAAGGAAAAATTTCAGCGGTGGTTGAAAAAACCGAATGGGTCGTTAGGGAATGTCGCACCAGAAAGCCTATTTGATTCTCTTACCGGAATTCAGGAAGTGCGAAATGCACTCAATAGACTTGAATACGGAAATATGGCATAATGAAGGTATTTAGAGTTGAAAGAGAAAAATACCTTGAGACAACACTAGAAGGAGTAGGTGCCGCCTTGGCAGAAGGATACCGCTGGAATAGTCTGAATACGTATTTGGTTTACACGGCTGAGTCGAGAGCATTAGCGACATTGGAGGTTTCGGTGCATTTAGACCTGAGTGAAGATCTACCTACCGACAGATATTATGTGGAAATTGAAATTCCTGACACTATTCAGATACTTGAATTACGATCCGAAGATCTGCCGGATGGGTGGGATGCAAAACCACCTATTCTGGAAACTCAATACATAGGGGATGATTTTGTCCGGGATAACAGTGCTGCCGTACTAAAAGTACCCAGTTGTATCGTTCATCAGGAATTCAATTATTTGATAAATCCAAATCACCCTGATTCCGAAGGAATAAATGTCGTATCTACCATTCCTTTCCGGTTTGATAGCAGGCTTCAACAACCTAAAAAGAAGAAAGGGAAGCAATAGACTGAAAGCGAATGCTGACAATAGATAAAGGCTGTTACATGCGCGTTTATGTAAACTGTTTGCTACAATCCAAGACCCACTAAACCACATCATTATTTTTCCACTCCCTGCACCACAGCTTCGGGTGGCTGCAAAAAACTTGGTAATACTTTCTAAATAGTGGATTATGCGTTTGTGTTTATTACCAAACCTCCATCCACATGTTCCGGGAGTACATAACCATCGCTTATCGCAGTCTGACCAAGCATAAGTTTTATTCGTTCATTAACCTGTTGGGCCTGGCAATTGGTACTGCCGCCTGTTTATTAATTTTGCACTATGTTCGCTACGAGCTCAGCTACGAGAGCTTTCACGAGAAAGCGGATCAAATCTTCCGGATCACGCTGAGCAATTACCAGGACGGGGAACTGCTGGTAGAGGATGCCGAAACCTTTCCGGTGCTGGGTCCTCAGTTAAAAGACCAGATGCCGGAGGTACTTGATTTTGCTCGCCTGCATGATCAGGAATATATCGCGTTAGGTACGGAGAACTATCGGCAGACTGAACGGAGACTGTATTTTGCTGATCCTTCGGCGCTTTCCATTTTCTCTCTGCGGATGATCCGGGGAGATACGACTTCAGCGCTGGACGAACCCTTTGAGTTGGTACTGACCGAGTCCAAAGCGAAGCAGTATTTCGGGACGACTGACGTGGTAGGAAAAACGCTGGATGTGTACGGAGCCAGTAACAATAAGAAAATAGCCAAGATCACGGGGGTTATGGAAGATCTTCCGCCTAATACCCATCTGAAAATAGATTTTCTGCTCTCATTCATCTCCTTACGGGATAAAGATATTGGTTACCCTATAGGCTGGGATGCCAACAATGAGTTTACGTACCTGCTGATGGCTCCGCAGACTGACCTGGCGACCTTCAACAAAAAATTGGACACTTTTGCGGAAGGGTTGAAAGACAAGATAGGTGAAAATCGTTTCGTAGCGCAGCCTATACCGGATATTCATCTGTATTCGCACAAGACCTACGAGCCTGAGGCCAATGGCAATGCGGACACGGTGTACTTTCTATCGGTGATTGCCCTGTTTATCCTGATCATTGCCTGGGTAAACTATGTGAATCTGGCTACGGCGCGCTCGGCAGAACGGGCCAAGGAAGTGGGTATCAAAAAAGCCGTGGGGTGCTCTCGCCCGCAGCTAATGCGCCAATTTCTCTTTGAATCTTTGGTGATCAATGTAGCCGCCATGCTACTGGCCGTGGTGCTGGTATACCTTAGCTTTAACGCTTTTCGAGACCTCAGCGGTCAGCCTCTTACCTTTCAGCTCTTTACTGACCCTGGTTCTTTGCTTATCATTGGAGGATTGGTGCTGGTTGGTACCCTGCTTTCCGGCCTCTACCCGGCTTTGGTATTATCTTCGTTTCGCCCGGTAGCGGTAATGAAAGGGAAATTGCAGAATAGCGTTCACGGACGATGGTTGCGGCAGGGCTTGGTTATTTTTCAGTTTCTCGCCTCAGTAGTACTGATGGTCGGCACTTTTACTGTCTATCAGCAGCTTACGTTCATGCGCCAGCAAGAATTAGGTATGGACATTGAGCAGGTCATGATCGTAGATATTCCTCTGGATGTTCAATATGATTCACTGGCCAGCACCCGGATTGATGCGCTTCAGCAGGAGTGGAGAACAATTTCAGCCGTAGAAAGCGTAGCCAGTGCCCAGTCGGTGCCCGGTACCGGTTATAATTTTCTTAGCTCGTCGTCCGGTATTCGCCGCTTAGGCCAGGACGAAGGAAACCGACACACTTACTACATCTACACCATGGATGCTCATTTAATGAATACCCTGGGAATGGAGCTGGTTGCCGGACAGGGATTCTGGGAAGGGGTTGATAACCGAAGAAAGGTAATCGTTAATGAAGAAGCCGTGCGTCTGTTAGGCTTTGGAAACCCAGAGGCTGCGGTGGGTCAAACCCTCACCTATGATAGTGCTTCGGTGATTATCGGTGTCGCTAAAAACTATCATCACCTCTCGTTGAAGGAACCTATCGTTCCGTTTGTGTTTTCTTACAGCGTTGGCAACCTGTTTAGTTATCTCCGATTAAACACGGCTAACGTACAGCAGACCGTGCAGAAAGTTGAAGCCACCTTTCAGCACATATTTCCCGGTAGCACCTTCTCTTATTATTTTCTGGATGATACCTACAACCAGCAGTACCAGGCCGAGACACGCTTTGGGCAGGTATTTGGTTTGTTTGCCGGGCTGGCGATCCTTGTGGCTTGCCTGGGCCTTTTAGGGTTATCCTCTTACACCAGCATTCAACGCACCAAAGAGATTGGTATCCGAAAAGCCCTGGGCGCTTCGGTTTCCCATATTATCTTCCTGCTCACTAAAAGCTACTTTCGGCTCATCCTGATTGCGCTATTGGTTGCAGTGCCCATCGCCAATTACCTGATGAGTGAATGGCTGGGACAGTTTGCCTACCGTATTGGCATCCACTGGTGGTTATTTGTCATACCTGGTATATTGGTAATCCTGATTGCCCTGCTGGCCGTAAGTGGGCAAACGTTAAAGTCGGCCCGAGCGAATCCGGTGAAGGCGTTGCGGTATGAGTAATGCTTAAAAAATAGATCTGAAGCCACCATCTTCGTTGATTTTTGCCATCTTTGGGAATGGTTGCTTCTTCTTCCTATTTCATCCTGGCGGGTGCATGGCTGCTCTACTTTGGATTGCACAGTCTGTTGGCTTCCGAAAGTGTAAAGAGCAGGGTTCAACGCCTTTTGGGTAAATATTACCGTCTCTTCTACAATATTGTTGCGGTAATTAGCCTTCTACCCGTGCTGCTGTACAATGCCATTCTTTCGTCAGAACCGCTTATTGGCTCCTCGCAGTTGCGTAGTGTATTGGAATTTGCCGGGCTGGCCTTTGCCACGTACGGAGTCATTCTCATTCATTTATCCTTCAAGCAGTATTCCAAACGGGAATTTTTAGGTATCACCACACCACCAGAACAGCAACCTGAACCGCTTCGAACCGAAGGCATTTTGCAGCAGGTACGTCATCCTCTGTACGCAGGCACTATTTTAATTGCCCTGGGGTTTTGGTGTTTTTCCCCTACCCTGGCCAACCTGATCACCGCTCTGGCCTGGATTATTTATACCCTCATCGGCATAAAAATAGAAGAAGCTAAATTACTGAAATTGTACGGAGACGAATACCGGGAATACCAGGAGGAGGTGCCCATGCTGATTCCCCGACTGGGAAGAAGGCCTTAATCTTCAAAAAAGCTTCCTAAAATGGAGCTTTCGCCTTTATCGCGGTTTTTCCCGTAAGGAGCCAAGGCGGCTACGAGTTTTCGGAACGGCATGGATTGAAGCCAGACCCGGCCGGTACCCGACAGCGTTGCTAAAAACAAGCCTTCTCCTCCGAACATCATGGATTTCAATCCACCCGAGCTTTGGATATCAAAATTGACGGATGACTCGAAGGCTACGACACAGCCCGTATCAATGCGCAAAGTTTCGTTGTTTAACTGCTTTTCAATCACAGTGCCTCCCGCGTGGATAAACGCGAGACCATCTCCTTCTAATCGTTGCAAAATAAAGCCTTCACCGCCTAACAGACCGGAGCCGATCCGACGGTTCAGTTGGATGCTCACCTTGGTTCCTAGGGCCGCACAAAGAAAGGAGTCTTTCTGTACAGTTAAAGTGTTCTGTTGCATTTCGGACAAATCTACGGGCATCACGGTGCCGGGGTAAGGTGCCGCAAATGCTACCTTGGCCTTTCCATGCCCCCGATGGGTAAAGTGCGTCATAAATGCCGACTCACCGGTGAGCATGCGGGTTCCGGCAGAAACCAGCTTACCAAGAAAACCCTGATTGGGGTTCGAGCCGTCTCCCATCTTGGTTTCAAAGTCGATGCCTTCTTCCATATACACCATGGCTCCAGCCTCCGCAATAACGGTTTCGCGGGGGTCCAGTTCGACTTCTACTACCTGAATACCCTCGCCCCGGATCTGGTAGTCTATCTCGTGTGATCTTTTCATAGGTGGGTTGCAATTATATTATGATGAAACAGTAAAGTTTTTTGATCTGCAGTCTTCTAAATACGCAAATTTTTTTAGAATATTAAAATGCCTTTTCACTGCCCTTCAAACATCCATCAGGTATCTTACTCACTCTTTTTTTAAGCCAGTATTTTGCTGTTGATAAAATATGCGCTTCACAAATCTTATCTTTTGTGACAATTCGAGTATTATCTTACACTAGTACTATTATTATAAATAATTGCTTTTTATGTATTTTTTATTCATTTTAGCATAAATAATGCTTAAAAATGAAAATTAAAATATTATTAATTTTATTTCTTGCGATAAACAACCCTCTTTTCTCGCAAGAAACTGATCGCACCTTACCTGCTGATTTTACAAGCTATATCACCCAAAAAGACTATCAACAGTTGTTGGACTTTACGCTTCAGCAATTAGAAGGATTTGAGATATTGGAAGTAAAAGAAGGAACCATTCGCATACAATTTGGGGAACAGTCCCACGCGTTTTCTATGCTGCCCCTGATTCAGCAAAGTACTACTCTGGATGATGAACAGCAGCAAGCTTTTGTCCATGAGTATATCAGTACCCTCATCAACGCCTATGACGATCAATCTACACTGGCATCGGCAGATTTCTCTACGGTGAAAAAATACCTGACCCTCCGTTTGTACCCGGAAGGGGTTTTTCAGGAGGCCGAGCGGGTGCGATGGGTCGTCCGTTCGGACCTGGAAGGTACGGTTACCTGTGTGATGCTTAATTTACCTACTGCATTTGCTACGGTAGAACGCGCGCAATTAGACCAATGGGGAGTGAGTGAAACTGAGGTTTTTGAATTGGCTCAGGAAAATAGTGGAAAACGATCATATGAAGTGCATCGGAAGATGCTGGGAGAAACTACCGAACTGCTGGCTCTGGCCGGAGGGAGTTCTGCGGCCACCGCAGCGCTGGCATTAGAAGCGGCTATGCCGGAGCCTATTGGACGCTACGGAGCTATTGTGGCTGTTCCGCACCAGGAAATGGTGCTGGTACATAATATGCAGGAGGAAGGTCCGGTGGATTACAAAACATTTATTGAATACCTGTACGAATTTGTGCTTGAGCAGTATACTCAACATACAGCTCCGGTATCTCCGGATTTTTATTGGTATTATGAGGGAAAATTTACCCGAATATTATTAGGACAAAATCAGGCAGGTCAGTTGCAGATTGTGCCTCCAATGACCAGCAGCCAATTTATGGGAGAATAAAATGCTATTGTTCTTCTTCCCGACTTTCTTCTTCACCCGATGCTTCATCAGCATCGGTTCGCCCTTCAATATCGTCCCGGTCGCGTAGTTTTTTATCGTCTACGTGCCGGTTCAGAAATTTGTTAATTTTATCAATATCAAAGTTGGTTTGAATTTCGCCAAACGTATCAATCTTGATATCAAAACCATCCAGTTCAGAGTTAACTTTTGGTTTTTCGCGTTTGCTCAGCCTCTTTCTTCCCATGGTATTTCATTTGTTTAGTGTGTATAATCCTATTTTTATGCGGACCCTGACAGCGCTTTCACTGCCTGCCGAATACGTCGGACCGTTTCATCTGGCCCCAGCACTTCCATAATACTCATCAAATCCGGGCCGCCCCCCTGTCCGGTAAGTGCTAATCGCAGGGCCGGCATTACTTTACCCATTGATATTCCCTGCTGTTCTAAGACCCCGTGCAAATGCTCTTTAGCCGGTTCGCCAGATAGCACCCCAGTCTGTTGGGCTAATGCATCGGTGTAGGCCAGCAGGGCGGCAGAAACTTCTTCCGTCCACTTCTTTTTCACGATTTTTTCGTCGTAATGTTCGGGTGCAAGGTAGAAGTATTGAGCTGTACTCCAGAGTTCGCCCGGAAATGTAATACGTTCTTTCATGAGTTCACTGACCTGTATGGCTTTCTCCTCACTGCTTTCTACGCCCGCCTGTTTTAAGTCTTCTAATAAGTAGCCAGCCAGGGCCTTACCAGGCAATACCTTTAAATATTGCTGATTGAACCACCGGGCTTTCTCAATGTCAAATTTAGCCCCTGATTTATGAATCCGATCCAAACTAAAAGCCTGCACTAACTCTGCCAGGCTAAATACTTCCTGCTCACCTCCCGGATGCCAACCCAACAGCGCCAGAAAATTGACCACGGCCTCGGGAAGATACCCCGACTCCCGAAATCCGGGCGATTTGTCTCCTGTCTTTGGATCTTCCCAGTCAAAGGGGTAAACCGGAAAACCAAAGCGGTCGCCACTACGCTTGCTTAGTTTCCCCTTTCCATCAGGATTCATCAGCAGGGGCAGATGGGCAAATTGAGGCTGGCTGGCTGCCCACCCCAGGTAACGATACAGCAGCACATGCCCGGGGGCAGACGGCAGCCACTCTTCTCC
>JAVKCN010000163.1:0-201293 GCA_040222715.1 Cyclobacteriaceae bacterium
CCGGCCACCGGAATGCCGGCCACCGGAATGCCGGCCACCGGAATGCCGGCCACCGGAATGCCGGCCACCGGAATGCCGGCCACCGGAATGCCGGCCACCGGAACGCCGGCCACCGGAACGCCGGCCACCGGAACGCCGGCCGCCCCGCTGGGCCAACCGCTTGCTGGAAAGCTTCTGTGCGTCGCGCTTGCTGGAAGAGGTGCAGGGCGACTTATATGAATTGTACGGCGAGTGGGTAGCGGAGTATGGAGTACGGAAAGCCAAGTGGCTGTATGTGGTTCACACCATTAAATTTTTCAGACCTTATGCTATGAGAAAAAAGTTTACCCCCCCGATGAACACGCTGGACATGATGAAGAACTATATCATGATTGCCTGGCGCAACCTGCTCATCCACCGTCTATATTCCTTCCTCAACATTACCGGGCTGGCGGTGGGGCTGGCTTGCGGTATCCTTCTGCTACTGTGGCTCAATCACAAACTCAGCTACGATAAATTCCACAAAAATCTCCCGGGCATCCACCTGATGATGAAGAACCAGATGCTGGGCGGTGAGATTCGAACCGGCGATGCTACTCCTGCGCCATTATCAGCTGCATTGCGTGAACAGTTTCCGGAGATTAGTTACGCCGGATGTACCGGAGGTAGAGGCGAAAAGCTGTTTAACCTCGGAGAAGAGAGCACCTATGCTTCCGGCATATACGCTGAACCGGATGTCTTCAACATCATGACGTTCCCGGCAGTGGCTGGCAATCCGGTAGAAGCGTTACACGACCCCGGTTCACTGGTCATCAGTGAAAGCACCGCCCGAAAATGGTTTGGCGAAGCCGATCCATTGGGTAAGACAGTGCGTCTGAACAACACCCACGATCTACAGGTGGCCGCCATAATCCGTGATGTGCCATCCAATAGCACCATCCGCTTTGACGTAGTGCTTCCTTTCCGTCTACTCGAGCAGGAGCAGAAACTCAAGTGGGACAACTACTCCTTTATGACCTGGATTATGCTTCAGCCAAATACCGGTCAGGAGGCGTTGAATGACAAGGTAAAGGATCTTCTCAGCACCAAGTCAGATGAACAGGTGGATTTGTTTGCCTATCCTTTTGCGGATTACCATTTGTTCAGCTCCTTCAAAAACGGTAAGCCGAATAATAATGGAAATATTGCGATGGTTATCGTGCTGGGGAGCCTCTGCTTTTTTATAGTATTGATTGCCTGTATCAACTTCATGAACCTGGCTACGGCCCGCTCTGAGCGGCGCGCCCGGGAGGTAGGCGTGCGCAAAGTGATGGGTGCCCGGCGTCGGATCATCATTGGGCAGTTTCTGAGCGAAGCAATGGTGATGACCTTCCTGAGTCTGGGGCTAAGTGTATTGATCGTTAATCTGGTGTTACCCGCTTATAATCAACTCATTCAATTAGATCTGGAGCTGAACTTTTCCGACTGGCAGATCTGGTCCATGCTGCTGGGCCTTGGCCTGATTACCGGACTGGTGGCGGGAAGCTATCCGGCCTTTTTTCTGAGCGCCTTCCAACCCGTGCGGGTATTGAAGGGTGTGATCGTGACCGGCCGAAAGGCGGCCTGGTTGCGAAAGGGACTGGTCAGCTTTCAGTTCTTTATCTCTATCTTCTTTATCATCACCACCATCGTTGTGTATACTCAACTGGAGCATATTCGGAACCGACCGCTAGGATACGATCAGGAGAACCTGATCGAGATCACCGCCCAAGGTGATATGAGCCAGCGGTTTGATTTGGTAAAGCATGACCTACTCCAACTACCCGGAGTCAGCAGCGTGTCGGCCGGAACGGATAACCTGGTGTGGATGGGCGGGGGGCTCACCGGTTTTCAGTGGCCGGGAAAAGCTCCTGGTCAGGATTTTAACCTTACGGCCACCTGGGTGAACTATGATTGGGTAGAAACCGCCGGGTTGAGTTTGGTAGAAGGACGGGACTTCAGCCCGGCCTATCGTAGCGATGCCTCGGCTTGCCTGCTCAACGAAGCGGCAGTCGAACGGATGGGGCTATCAGACCCAATCGGTACGGTAGTAGGGGAAAATAATACCGTGATCGGGGTAGTTCAAGATTTTATCTATAACCGACCGACTACTGATCCGCAGCCGATGGTGGTATTCCTTCGTCAGGATAACCTGAATCATTTCTTTGTCCGCTTCCGCAACGATCAGCAGTGGCAGCAGCGCCTGGCACAGATCGAGCAGATCGTAAAAACGCATAACCCTGATTACCCCTTTAATTTTCATTTCACCAAAGACGAGTACCAGCATAACTTTGATGAAATACAGTCTAGCGGGCAGATAGCGACCCTGTTCAGCGGACTGGCAATTTTTATCGCCTGTTTGGGATTGGTAGGACTTTCGGCTTTTGTGGCAGAGCAGCGCCGGAAAGAGATCGGCATCCGGAAGGTGCTGGGAGCTACCGTACCGCATATCAGCTTTTCGCTCTCCCGCGATTTCTTCCAGCCCGTGGTATGGGCCTTTGTTCTGGCTGCGCCCGTCGCTGGCTGGGCTATGCAGCAGATGCTGGAGGGCATCGATTACCGGATTGAACTTTCGTGGTGGATGTTTTCCCTGGCAGGAGTGCTGGCGTTGATAATTGCTATGCTGACAGTGGGTTTCCAGAGCGTGAAAGCCGCCTTGGCTAATCCGGTAGACAGCTTGCGTAACGAATAACTCTAATGATGAATGAGGGATGACTAATGAAGAATAAATCTAGCTCATTAATCATCACTCATTCGTCATGAATCATTAATAAAGATGTCAAAGCAATATTATCCGCCGGAATGTCGGCCACCGGAACGCCGCCCGCCCCGCTGGGCCAACCGCTTGCTGGAAAGCTTCTGTGCGTCGCGCTTGCTGGAAGAGGTGCAGGGCGACTTATATGAATTGTACGACGAGTGGGTAGCGGAGTACGGCGTGCAGAAGGCAAACTGGCTATATATCTGGCATGTGCTTAAATTTTTCAGACTCTTTGCCTTGAAAAGAGATCAATATCCTCACAACGTAAATCAACTGGCTATGATCAAGAATTATCTAAAAGTAGGCATCCGCAACATTTTCAAGTATAAAGTTTTCTCGTTCATCAATGTGTTCGGGCTGGCCGTAGCCATGTCGGTTTGCATGCTCATCATCCTAATGCTGGCTGATCAGAAAAGCTATGATCAGTTTCATGCTAAGAAGGACCGAACGTATCGCATACTTTCTAAAATAAAGGAGTCAGCGGTACCTAACGCCACCAGTCCTTTTCCCTTAGCCGATATTATGCGGGAAGATTACCCCATTGTAGAGGCTGCTACGCACCTGGTTCCAAATGTTGGTGGTGATGTTACGTATGGACAGAAAACTGTAGAGATGCGAGGTTTTTTTGCCGATGCGTCTTTCTTTGAGGTATTTGACTTTGCCCTGGAGGAAGGTGATACGCAGGAAGCGTTGAGCCGCCCCAACACCATGGTCATCAGCCAGGAATTGGCTCGGCAGTTATTCGGTGAGGAGGAAGCCGTAGGGAAACGGGTAGAGTATGTGGATAGAGAACTGCGATTATTGAAACTTGACTTCGGTAGTGATCCGGGACATACGCCGGTAGAATGGGGTAGTTTTACGATTACCGGAGTAATCAATCCTGATAAATACAAATCACATATACGCTTTGAGATGCTGGTTTCAGCCGCGTCGCTGCCCATCTTATACCGACAGGAAAAAAAGGCGGATTTCTCCGACAACTGGCGGCAGTACTCGCATAGCTACACCTACCTGGTTCTGAAGCCGGATGTTTCTGAGCAACAGCTAACCACCGCCCTCGATAATCTGGTAGCACAAAAGTACAGCGAGTTTGAAGAGCTCAAAGGCATACAAATGATTCCCCAGAACCTGACGGCTATTAATCCGGGGAAGTTTGCCGGCAACCCGATCAGCCTTCACCTGCCGATAGAAGCGTACTATTTCTTAGGATTTCTGGCCCTGGTTATTATGTTCTCGGCCTGCCTGAACTATACCAACCTGTCTATTGCCCGAGCCCTTACCCGCGCCCGGGAGATTGGAGTACGCAAGGTGACCGGAGCCAAACGGCGCGATCTGATCTTTCAGTTTCTGAGCGAATCGGTACTAACCGTGTTATTCGCTCTCATGCTAGCCTACCTGCTGCTCATGGGGGTGAAGCCCGCTTTTATGGAACTTTGGGCTAATAAGTACCTGAATTTCGATCTTCAGGGAAATGGGCTGGTTTATCTGGGTTTTCTGGGGCTTGCCATCATGGTAGGATTGATGGCTGGCACGTATCCAGCCCTGTATTTATCCCGCTATTCCCCCATCAAAGTGCTTAAGAGTTTTAGTAGTGAGAAAGTCAGTAAGCAGGGGATGCGGAAGTTTCTTAGCACGTTTCAGTTTGTGGTTTCCCTGTTTTTCATAATCACTTCGCTGCTGATCTATCATCAGTTTCGCCATTACCTGGATTTTGAGTATGGATTTGCCTCAGAAAATCTGATGAATATTCCTACTCAGGGAAACGATTATCAGAAGTTGAAGACCGAGTTCAGCACCCTGCCGGGGGTAGTGGCTGTTTCGGCCAGCGCCTACATTCCGGCCACGGCCATGTCGAACGGGACCATCGGGGTAAGAAAAGCTGATAGCGAAGATGAGTGGGTATCGTTTGAGCATATGAGTGTAGATTCATCTTTCGTATCCAACTTCGGGCTTAGCCTGGTAGCTGGCAGAAATCTCCCTATGGATAGAGGCGGCAGCCCGGCAATTTTGGTGAACGAAGCAGCCGCTCGGGCATTGGGATATCAGCATCCGTCGGAAGCCATTGGGGCATTGCTGAAAACAGGAATTTACACTGAACCCGCCGAGGTGGTGGGGGTAATGAAAGACTTTAAGTTTCAGACTCCAGTGATGGAGGATGGCATTGGCCCGCTATTATTCCGATACGAACCGGAGCGCTTTAGTTATCTGAATGTGAAGATTGCTTCCGCTGATATAGCCAGCACTCTGGGGGCACTGGAAACCCGGTGGAAGAACATAGATCCAGTGCATTCCTTCAACTACTATTTCTTTGACGATCAACTCGTGCAGGTAAACCAGTGGCTGGGCGACCTGGTCTCTGTCATCAGTTTTATTGCTTTCCTCGCCATCGTGATTGCCTGTTTGGGCATGCTGGGCATTGCTACGTATACCGCCGAGAGGAAAACGAAGGAGGTAGGTATCCGCAAGGTGCTGGGAGCCGCGGAGCTAAGCATTGCCTTACTGTTGTCCCGTGGTTTTCTAGCCACTCTGGCTATTGCCGTAGCCATTGGTGCCCCGATCAGCTATTTTATCAATCAGCTTTGGCTGCAAAATTTCCCGAATCGAGTACACTTTGGCTGGAGCACTATCCTGCTGGGTTCCACACTGCTACTGGTTTTGGGGTTACTCACCATCGGATCACAAACCATTCGGGCGGCCCGGCAAAACCCAGTAGATACACTACGAACAGAATAACTTTAATGATTGATGGTTGATGATTAATGAGGAGTAAATCTAGCTCATCAATCATCACCCATCCGTCATGAATCATTAATAAAGATGTCAAAGCAAGACCATTCACCGGAACGCCGGCCGCCCCGCTGGGTTGATCGATTACTGGAAAGCTTTTGTGCCTCGCATTTGCTGGAAGAGGTGCAAGGGGACTTGCAGGAACTGTATGGCGAGTGGGTGGAAGAACATGGGATGAAGAAAGCGCAGTGGCTCTATGCATTTCACTCGGTTAAATTTTTCAGACTCTTTGCTTTGAAAAGAGAGCAATATCCTCACAACGTAAACCAACTGGCTATGATCAAGAATTATCTAAAAGTAGGCATCCGCAACATTTTCAAGTATAAAGTCTTCTCGTTCATTAATGTGTTCGGGCTGGCCGTAGCCATGTCGGTTTGTATGCTCATCATCCTGATGCTGGCTGACCAGAAAAGCTACGATCAGTTTCATACGAAGAAAGACCGAGTCTACCGCATCATTTCTGAGCCGAAAGATACCAAGGCTAATTATGCAACCACACCCGTTCCCCTCGCCAATACGCTCAACAGCGATTACCCGATTATTGAAACTTCAACCTTTCTGATTCAGGGTATTAACGGAGAGGCGGTCTACGATCAGAAGCTGGCCGAAATGAAGGGGTATTTTGCGGACTCATCCTTCTTCAGTGTGTTTAGTTTTGCGCTGGAAAAGGGGAACTACGGCACCGCTCTCAGTTCGCCCAACGCAATGGTCATTACCCATACACTGGCTAAGCAGCTCTTCTCAGATGAAAACCCGATTGGAAAATTGGTGGAATTTACCGACCGGGGACAACCTACACCGGTACCCTGGGGGCAGTTCACCGTTACTGGCGTGATTGCTGACAAGGACTATAAATCTCATTTAGAGTTTGATGTGCTGGTATCGGCGGCTTCGCTGCCTTTACTGTATGCCGAAGAGAAAATGGCTGATCTTACTAATAACTGGTCAAGCTATTCCAGTGCGTATACGTATGCCTTACTGTACCCGGAACACACCAAGGAAGATTTAGATGCGCTGCTAGTCCCGCTGGCAGCGCAAAAGATTGCACTGCTTGAAGAACACGAAGGTTTTCGGCTCAGCGCGCAGCCGCTCACCGGCATTACGCCCGGTCCTATTCTATCCAATCCTACCCGTATCAGCTTACCCATGATGGTGTATTATATATTGGCCGGTTTGGCCCTGGTGATTATGTTCTCCGCTTGCCTGAACTACACCAATTTATCCATCGCCCGTGCCCTGACCCGGGCCAAAGAAATTGGAGTGCGGAAGGTAACCGGAGCCCGAAGAAAAGACCTGATGTATCAGTTTCTGAGCGAATCCATGATCACGGCATTACTGGCACTGGGATTGGCCCTGCTGCTGCTGGTAGCACTAAAACCCGCGTTCATGAGTCTTTGGATCAATCAACACCTGCATTTTGACTTACAGGAAAATGGATGGGTGTACCTACTGTTTGTAGGTTTTGCGCTGATCATTGGCTTCGTTGCCGGGGTTTATCCGGCCTTACATTTATCCACCTACCGGCCGATTAAGGTGCTTAAGAACCTGGAAAGTATGCAGGCCGGGAAGCTAGGCATGCGGAAAGTATTAAGTAGTTCGCAGTTTATCATCTCCCTGTTTTTTATCGTCACTTCGCTGTTGATATACAAGCAGTTCAAGCATTATATGGCCTTCGACTACGGGTTCACTTCGGAAGGTATGATCAACGTTTCCTTGCAGGGGAATAATTATCAGTTGGTAGCCAATGAATTAAATTCCGTGGCGGGAGTAGCAGATGTTTCCGCCAGTAAATATCTTCCGGCCACAGGCTATAACGACGGGGCTGATTTGCGGAAAGCGGGTAGCGAAGATGAATACACGTATTTTATTACCCTACCGGTGGATGAGCACTTTCTGGATAACCTGGAAATTGATGTAATCGCCGGAAGAAACCTGCCCGAAGCAGACTCAGGCCTAAATCCTATGATCGTCGTTAATGAGGCAGCGGTTAAAGCCTTGGGTTACGAGCATCCCGACGACATGCTGGGGTTGGTGCTTGATTCCAAGTGGGGCGAAGAATATCTGGAAGTGATTGGGGTCGTCAAAGATTTTCGGGTAGATATACCCATCAACCGGGACGAAACGCGCCCCATGCTGCTGGCAAATCAGCCGGATGCGTTTAAGTATGCCAACGTAAAAATTGCTTCCGGTGATCTGGTTGGTACGCTGGATAAGTTGAAGGAAGCCTGGAAGCAAATTGATCCGGTCCACCCGTTTGAGTACGAGTTTTACGATCAGCAGCTAGCCTCCATGCATCAATCCATCCTTGATATTGTGGCTATCGTAGGTTTCATTGCTTTTCTGGCCATCACCATCGCCTGTCTGGGCATGCTGGGTATGGCTACTTATACGGCCGAAAGGCGACTCAAAGAAGTAGGTATCCGCAAAGTGTTGGGCGCAGAAAACCTCAGTGTTGCTCTTTTGCTTTCCAGATCGTTTCTGAAAATTCTCTTTATCTCCATCGGAATTGCCGCACCACTCAGTTATTTTCTCAATAATTTCTGGCTGCAATACCTACCCAACCGCGTTGATTTCGGGTTGAGTACAGTCCTGTTGGGCTCGTTTCTCTTGTTGGCGCTAGGCTGCCTTACTATTGGGTCTCAAACCCTTAGAGCTGCCCGGCAAAACCCGGTGGATACGCTGCGGAATGAATAACCTTAACAAGGTACAGTGAACAATTAGCAATGTGCAATTAACTGTACATGTACATTGCTACTTTCACATTGAAATGGCTACGTCTGGCATGTGATCAGGTTTTTCCGACTTTTTGCCATCAGAAAATATACTTTCTCACCATTATTTTCTTCGGTTATGCTTAAGAACTATTTAGTCATCATCCACCGAAACTTCCTTTGCCATCCTTTCCAGAGCGGCCTGAACCTTTTCTGTCTGGCATTGAGCATCGCCGCTACCATGCTGATGCTGCTTTACATCAACTTCGAACTTACCTACGATCGTTTTCACCCGCAGGCCAGCCAGATCTACCGAATAGAAACCCAGGGTATTCAAACTCATGACCAACTACGGGAAGTGGGCTGGACTTCCACTCCAGCCATCCTGGCTACGTATCTGAGGCAGGATTACCCGGAAATAGAGGCTTCGGTACGGTTTTACCAGTTTTGGCAGAATGACCACGTAGAACTTCAGTATCAGGATGAGGTGTATCAGGAAGAGGAGATTTTTGCCGTAGACGCTTCGGTATTTGATGTGTTCTCCATTCCCCTCATTAGTGGCGATGCCCGGGAGGCGCTTAGCGGACCGGATAAGATTATTTTGTCAGAAAGCCTGGCCCAACGAATCTTCGGGGAGCAAAACCTGGTGGGCAAACTACTGAAAAGCAGTCTGGCGCATAACACTCCTGATACTCCCGAGGACTATACGCTGATGGTCACAGGGGTGTATCGGAATTTTCCGAAGAATACCCATTTGCCGGTAAATGCCCTCATCTCCTCGACGACGGACCCTCGTCTTGAAGACTACTACTTCGACCGGTTTAACGTATCTACCTATGTACTCCTTCCGCTTAGTGCTGACCCGGCAAACCTGGCATCCCGACTTTCGGAGATATACATCAACTACCTGAATCCTGAGCGTGAAACAGTGATGGTAAGTGCCCTTCATGCGTTGACTCCGCTTACAGATATTCACCTGGCCGAAACCGGCGGATTCACCTATATCTACATCTACGGGGCGGTGAGTCTGCTACTGCTTTTCCTGGCCATCATCAGCTACGTTAACCTCCTGACTGCCCAGGCCGGTAACCGGGCCCGGGAAATTGGAGTTCGGAAGGTGATGGGCTCCCGGCGGGCCCAACTGATAACGCAGTTTCTAACCGAGTCCTCCTTTTTTGCCGGGGGAGCACTCATAGTTGGGTTGGTTTTATTGGTGATCTCACTACCCTATCTCAATACCATGCTGGGGCTGCAACTGGATGTAGAGCAACTGTGGCAACCCGCCCTGCTGCTGGGGATGTTGGGTATTTTGCTCCTGCTAGGAGTATTGGGAGGCAGTTATCCGGCCTTTTTTCTTTCCTCTTTTCAACCGCTCTCCGTCATGAAAGCCAGGTCAACTCAGGGCAAATCGCTGCGAAGTATCCTGCTATCTGTACAGTTTGCCGTGGTGCTGTTTGTGCTGAGTTGCACGCTAATGGTGTACGATCAGTTGCAGTTCCTGCGGCAGAAAGATTTAGGCTTTGACCGGGAACATATCGTGATGTTATCGCTTCCTGGTCAGGATGAAAACCAAAAGGGTGAGGTGTTAAAAGAAGCACTACTGCAAAACCCGCTGATCACGTCGGTAGGCTCTTCCGATTTTGTGCCCGGCACCAACGGAATGGTCAACGGCCCGATTACGGCAGACGCAACCCCGGCGATGGCCCCTCAGTTTGTACACCGGGGCCGGATCGATACCGATTTTCTGCCGACAATGAATATTCACCTGGTCACTGGCCGAAACTTCTCGGCTGACCACCCGGGCGATCTTACTCAATCGGTTATCATTAACCAGGCGTTGGCCCACCTCTTTGGTTTGGATAAGCCGATAGGCGAAAGGATTCGTATCGGAGACAAGGGAAATCCCAATTTTCTGGAGGTAGTAGGAGTGGTAGAGGATTTTCAGCAAGGCTCGCTGCACGCTGCCCTAGAACCTCAGCTATTTCGTATGGGCACAACGAACCGCCTGGCCATTAAGGTAGCCGGTGATCCCGCCGCCGGGTTAAAGCATATAGAAGAAAGCTGGGCCAGCGTCTTTCCCGATACCACCTTTGACTATTTTTTTCTGGATGACGCATTACAGAATATGTATACCGCCGACCGGGTACGAGGAAAGGTTTTTCTGTTGCTCTCTTTGGTCACCCTCTTCATTGCTTTCGCCGGTCTCTACGGACTGTCGGCATTCCTTACCAGACAACGAATCAAAGAAGTAGGTATCCGGAAGGTGCTGGGGGCCAGACTGGGCCATATTGTGGTACTTATGACTTCCCGGTTTCTCGTGCTGGTAAGCATTGCGGCACTACCGGCTTTTCTATTGGCCAATTATATCATGCAGAAGTGGCTGGAAAACTTTGCCTATCGGGCTGACATCAACTATAGCTGGTTGGGGCTGTTGCTGTTAGCCACCTTGCTGCTCACGTTTATGACCACCGGATGGCATGCCAGCCAGGCAGCCTTAGCCAGTCCGGTAGACTCATTGCGCAGTGAATAAACCAAAAGCGCCAACTCCTCGTCTGACTCACCTCCAAATGAGAAGAAGCGTTGAAGTATAGCAACATATTACGCCTGCTATTAAAAGGAATAACTCAAAATCTGTTTCTGGAAAACCGGAAGACTGCGCCAGAAAGGCTGCCAAGAGCAAAACCAGTACAATTCCGATACTAAGCGTCAAAATGATCTTTTGGCCATGATTGAGATGGCGAGAAACAGACGCCTTCATGGGAGACTTATGGAGGCTGGTTTCTTGTACTGGCATACTCTGGGACAGAGGTTCATCCTGGAACATTTCCGGGGGGAAATCCAAATACCGTGACAGTAGTTTCAGGGTATAAATTCGTGGCAACACTTCCGCATGCTCGATCCGCTGGATGGATCTCAGACTTATACCAGTAATTTCAGAAAGCGCTTGCTGGGTATATCCCTTGTCGGCACGGCCATCCTTTACTCGTTTTGCAATCTTTTCCTTGTTATGATACTCCATCGTTTTTTGCCATGAAATGATGTGACACTTAACGTCATTTATGTGTCATTACCCAATGACGTTCGGTTCAATTACTCGAAGATAATACATTTGGCTGTACGATTCCTCATGGACCGAGAATAACCAGCTCAGGAAAAATGAAAAAACAACTTACCTCCAAATCGGCATTCACCCTATCCCTCCTATTCATCCTCTTTTTTGCCACGCCCTTCATTGTAAGCTTTGTATTCGGTTATCAAACTGTTGTTTATTACTTAGCGTCTCTGCTGCTTTTGATGTTGACATGGTTATTATACAAACGGGAGGGAAGAAACCTAACCGAACTTGGTCTCCAAATCAAATCCCAAAATATGTACTTGCTTCCCTTGGGAATTTTTTTAGGGATACTATTCTTTGGCATTCTTTTTTTCGCCCAAATGCTCCATAATGGAATACACATCCAACTCAATAAGGATGTAGATTATCTTTTGATGGCCAAAGGCGTGTTTATTTTACTTCCATCGGTGTTGGGGGAAGAAATGATCTTTAGAGGATATTGTTTCAAAAAGACGATTGATTACACAGGCACACTGAACGCCATCCTGATTTTTGCCTTCTTTTACATCGTATGGCATTGGATAGCACTTGATTCCTGGGGAAACTATGGGGCAATGCTCGGGCTGATCACAACAGGATTCGGGCATGTGTTATTTTCAACCGCCCTGCTCAAATCAGGGACATTATATTTCCCGATTGGAATTCATTTAGGGAATAATTGGGCATCACACAACTTGTTTTCTTCCAGCACAGGTGGCATCAATACCAAGCCTTCAAACGACGTATTTTTCATCCCTACGGTCCCCCTGCAAGACTTCTCCAGATTTCATACGATTGCTGCCTATCTGATTACTTTCATCTGCAGCCTGATTTTTATCTGGATTATTTGGAAATGGCGCAAAAAGCCTGGCGTGACATAATTTTGCGTAATATTCTGGATAGCGTGGATAAACCGGAGTAGGAATCCGCAGACTGTTCCAAATCGGATACTTGTTGTTCATTCCCGTACAGATACCATTGACCTTTTTTCGCTAAAATCCACCTTCATTTGCGCTGTAAGCAGTTTTTGAGTTTTGGCAAAGCATTTGTTATACCGAAATAGAAGTAATAGCTAATCTCTACTTCTAATATAACAAATTCTTAAAACTACACTCTATGAGAAGAAGCGATTTAGGCGAATTTGAGGAGGTCGTTTTACTCTCGGTAGCCGTTTTGACACCCCAGGCCTACAGCGTAGCCATTGCCGAAGCTCTGGAAGAAGAAACCGGCCGCACCATCACCACCGGAGCCGTGCATGCTGCCCTGCAACGGTTAGAGAAAAAAGGCTTTGTCAACTCCCAGATGGGCGAGGCTACCGCCGAACGAGGCGGCCGCCGCAAACGCCTCTTCACCGTGACTATCGCCGGAAGCCGGATGCTGCACGATGTGCGGGCCGTACGGAATCGATTGTGGGACCAGATTGCTCCGCAGGCATTGCCGCAGATTAACATCGCTTAGTCATGGCCTCTAAAGATCAAAAATCACCGGTACAGCCACCAGTCTGGGTAGACAAGCTGTTGGAGCGCTTCTGCGCGCCCCACCTGCGGGAAGAAGTGCAGGGTGATCTGCACGAACGCTTTCATTTAAAGGTGAAGCAGGTAGGAGTGGCCAAGGCTCGAAGAGGTTACTGGCGGGAAGTCTTAGCTTATATCCGGCCTTCAATTTTTAAACATCAATCATCCTCCAAAACTAAATCTATTACTATCGATATGCTGAGAAACTACTTAACCATTGCCTTACGATTGTTCGTCCGCAACAGAATGATCAGTGCTATCAATGTGCTGGGGTTAGCCCTGGCTCTGGCCGGTAGCCTGCTGATTGGGATGTTTATTCTGGACGAACTCAGTTACGACCGCTACCATGCTAATGCCGATAATATCTATCGTGTCACCCGGGATTTTCTTTCTTCCGACGGAAGCGTAGCATTGCACCTGGGAGATGTAGCGCCTCCCTTTGGCCCCCTGCTGAAGAATGACTTTCCGGATATCAGAAAGGTAGCTCGAACGCTGGAGTCTTATGTAACGCTTAAAATTACCGATGAGAACGAATCAGTCCAGGAGAACATCAATACGGAAAACCTCTTTTATGCTGAACCGTCGCTCTTTGAGATATTTTCCATTCCTATTATAGCGGGCGATACCAAAACTGCCCTGGAGAAGCCCTATACGATGATGGTATCGGAGGCCACCGCTGAAAGATATTTCGGTACCCAGGATGTAGTCGGAAAACGGTTGCAGGGCAAGGATAACTACTTTGAAATTACCGGAGTGTATGAGACCTTCCCGAAACAATCGCACTGGCATCCGGATATGCTGGTGGCATTCAGCACCCTCAATGATGAAAAGGTATACGGGCGGGAGCGGCTGGAAACTGCCTGGGACGCTAATATCTTTAACACCTACCTTCTGGTCAACGACCAGT
Source organism: Cyclobacteriaceae bacterium (assembly GCA_040222715.1). Classification (GTDB taxonomy): domain Bacteria; phylum Bacteroidota; class Bacteroidia; order Cytophagales; family Cyclobacteriaceae; genus Tunicatimonas. The sequence goes on from JAVKCN010000163.1 coordinate 13,769, forward strand.
TTGATCCGAAACGCATGGAGGTCCAGTTTCCGGCCTTTCTGGACCGGCATATGGGGCTGCCCAAAAACCCTACGGTTCCCAGTCCTAGTGAGTGGACCCATCTGTACCTACAACCCCTAACGTCCATTCACCTGCATTCGCAGCTTGATTCCGAAATAGAAGCCAACGGAAGCATAGAGCATGTGTATATCATGGGAGCGGTCGGGATATTTCTGATCCTGATTGCTTGCTTTAATTTCATCAACCTGTCTACGGCTCGCGCTACCATGCGGGGCAAAGAAGTAGGCTTACGCAAGGTGATTGGCGCTTTCCGAAAACAACTGATCGCTCAGCATCTCAGTGAATCCGTACTGATCGCATTTTTCTCCTTTCTGTTAGCCGTCGTGCTTATCACCCTGGCTCTGCCCTGGCTCAACGACTTCACCAATAAATCTATCCAACTGTCGGAGTATGCCAACCCGGCAGCCATCATCGGAGTGGTAGGTTTGATTGTACTGATCGGAATCATAGCAGGATTCTACCCGGCTTTTATTATTTCTCGCTTCAAACCGGCCTTTATACTACGCGGGCAAGGAGGTTCAACGAAGGGCAGTGGTATGGTGCGCAAGGTGCTGGTGGTCGTGCAGTTTTCGGTATCCATCATCATGATCATCGCCACCCTGATTACCTATCAGCAGTTGAGCTTTCTTAACAATCAGGAGCTGGGCTACGCCAAAGATCAGGTGGTGCTGATGGGCTATACTGAGGAAATACACGAACGCTACGAAACCTTCTACCATGAACTCACCCAGGACCCCGCTATCCTGAACGCCAGTCGGTCGAGTCTGGTGCCTACCGAACGGCTGACCGCCTACCAGGGAACCTCCATTCAGCAGGGTGACAGTATGGTGATGACCGATATTGTAATGAAGGATGTAAGCATTGATCCCAAGTACTTCGATACCTACAGGGTATCACTGGTAAGTGGAAGAAACTTCTCCGAAGAAATTGCCTCCGACGATTCGGTGAATTTTATTATTAATGGGGCAGCCGCTCGTATGGTGGGCTGGAGCAGCGAAGAGGCCGTAGGAAAAGCGATTAAAAACGGGGGCACGAAAGGCACGGTAGTCGGCGTGGTGGAAGACTTTCACTTCGAGTCGCTGCATGAACCCATCGTTCCGGTAATCTTTCACGGTCAGCGGAGCTTTGATGTGATATCCGTACTGGTTGACGAGGCGGATATGCCCGATGCCCTGGCCCATATGGAGTCGGTCTGGAAGCAGTTTGCACCCGAGTATTCCTTTGATTACGTCTTCCTGAGTGACCGATATCAGCATCTATACGATAGCGAGCAGAGCCAGAGTGAGTTGTTCATTATCTTCGCCGGGCTGGCAATCTTCATCGCGGCGATGGGCCTCTTTGGTTTGGCAACCTTTAATGCGCTTCAGCGCACTAAAGAGGTGAGTATTCGGAAGGTGCTGGGCGCGCCTATCGGAAGTATTTTGCGGCTGCTGAGCAAAGAAATCTTATGGCTGATTTTCATTGCAAATATCATTGCCTGGCCTATTGCATGGTATTTTATGAAAGAGTGGCTTGATGAATTTGCCTACCACATTGAAATGAATGTATTTACCTACATGGTGGCTGGAGCACTGGCGCTCATCATTACCCTTATTACGATCAGTAGCCAGACGATCAAGACGGCACTTACCAACCCCGCTACCATTTTACGGAATGACTAGAAGGCAATTGATAAAGAAGTAACCTAAGCACTGACTATAAATCTCGATTTCATGCAATTGAGACCATGAGTAAACCAAAACATCCGCATCACTCACCGCCCCGTTGGCCAGACAAACTACTGGAATGGTTCTGCGCACCCGAGCTTCTGGAAGAGGTGTTGGGAGATTTGCATGAGCGCTACTACCTGAAAGTGCAAAAGGTAGGCGAAACTAAAGCCAGACGAGAGTACTGGCGGGAGGTGCTGGCCTACCTACGACCGGCTATTATCAAACGACCTTCCATACGTTCAATCACCTCAATTTCACCGGACATGCTAAGAAATTACTTTAAAATCGCCTTCAGAAATATTATTCGCAGCCAAGCCTTTTCGGCCATTAATATTCTAGGGCTGGCATTAGGAATGACCTGCTTTCTGTTTATTTTTCTTTGGGTACAGGATGAAAGAAGTGTAGATAATTTTCATGAGAACAGAAACCTGTACAACCTGTACCAAACCACCTACGCCCCCGAAGGAGTGGATGGCCAATACACCACACCCGTACGATACACGGATAATCGCAGGCATGTTCTGCTGGAAGACATTCAGGAATCCATCCCGGAAATTGAGCGTATTAATTTTTATGCTACTGGATACGAATTACCCTGGGGACACCCAGAAACGTTCCAGGTAGGTAAAGAAATCCATAAGCTGGAAGGCTCGCGGGCGGGGGCAGACTTCTTTTCCATGTTTAATTATCCCCTCATTGCCGGTAGTGAGGAAAATGCGCTGAAGGAAATTAATAGCATTGCAATTTCCCGAACCATGGCGGCCCTATTTTTCAAAAGCCCAGAAAAAGCTATTGGAAAAAGCATCCGTTACGAAAACCAGTTTGATTTGGTCATTACCGCTGTTTTTGAGGATGTTACCGCTAAAAGCTCTCTTCAGTTTGACTTTTTACTCAACTGGGATTTTCATAACCAGCGAGGAGACGGCTGGGCATCTCACGTAATTCTCACCACCCTACAGCTAGCCGACAACGCTGATGTGGAGCGCGTAGAAAGCAACATCAATCGCTTTATCCAGCCCTACCTTGATCAGGATGAATCCGTAAAAATTGAAGTAGGGCTCCAGCCGTTTAGGGACAAATATCTGGTGTCAAATTTCGAGAACGGGAAGCCCAATGGCGGCCGCATTGAGTATATTCACATCTTTAGTAGTGTGGCGATTTTCATACTTATTATTGCCTGCATCAATTTTATGAATTTATCGACCGCCCAGGCTACCAAGCGCGCCAAAGAAGTAGGCGTACGCAAGGTAATTGGGTCTTCCCGCAAGTACCTGGTCGGTCAGTTTTTAGGAGAATCTATTTTGCTGGCATTTTTGTCACTTTTACTATCACTGATGCTGATCCAGTTATTGCTGCCCAGCTTCAACCAGTTTACGGGAAAACAGGTCAGCTTATCTCTTTCAGAACCTGCCTACTGGGCGGTGCTAGTAGGATTAATGCTGATCACCGGATTTTTTGCCGGCAGCTACCCGGCGCTGTATTTAGCTTCGCTTAAACCCGTACAAGTTCTCAAGGGGAATATACGTTTCACGCGGTTTGCTATTTGGTTCCGAAAAGGGCTGGTCGTCTTTCAGTTTAGCCTTTCTATTTTACTCTTGATTGGTACGCTGATCGTAACCCGCCAGACCAATTATGTTCAAAACTCTCATCTAGGGTATGATCGGGAAAACTTAATCTATATACGGACCGAAGGAGAACTTACTAAACAGCCTAAATACGATATATTTAAAAATGAAGCCTCTAAGCTACCGGGAGTAGCTCTGGTAGACAGAAGTATCGAAACCCCGCATGCTATGGGATTTGAGATAGCCGGTCCTATCGACTGGGAAGGTAAGCAGGAAGGTACGGTCGTTAGTTTTAAACCCTTTTCGGTAGGATTTGACTTTACCAAGATTATGAAACTCGAGATTGTGGAAGGGCGAGATTTTTCCCGGCAAATTGCTACGGATTCGGCAGAAGCTTTCATGGTCAATGAAGAGGCGGTAAAGCAAATGGGAATGAAAGATCCTATTGGGAAATGGGTGTCTGCCTGGGACAAAAAAGGACGGATTATTGGCATCCTAAAGGACTATCACACCCATTCATTGCATGAGTCCATTAAACCCATTATCGTCGATGTAAAGGAATACGAATATTTTGGGGTAGTGCTTATTCGTACGGAGCCCGGCAAAACACGAGAAGCGTTGGCCGCCCTGGAGAATGTTTACCAGGAGATCAATCCCAATTATCCCTTCGACTATCAGTTTCTGGATCAGGAGTACGCTAAACTTTATCAAAGTGAGCAGGTCATTGCGAAGCTTTCTAATGTTTTTGCCTTACTTGCCATAGTGGTTTCCTGCCTCGGCTTACTGGGATTAGCAATATTCTCGGCCGAACAACGCATCAAAGAAATTGGCATCCGCAAAGTATTAGGAGCCTCGGTCAGCAGTATCGTCACGTTGTTTTCCAAAGATTTTTTACAGTTGGTAGGCATCTCTTTTATGGTAGCGGCCCCGCTAAGCTGGTTTTTCTCGAGGGAGTGGTTGCAAAGTTTTGCGTATCGGATAGCTATCCAGTGGTGGATATTTGCTGCGGCGGGTCTTCTAGTACTTTTGGTAGCGCTGCTCACTGTCAGCTGGCAATCTATCAAAGCGGCTTTAGCCAACCCGGTAGACTCGCTGCGAAACGAATAACATAGCGGGGAGTCGGGCGCGAGGAGTGTGGCGTACGTCGCTTCACGGTGGCTCCGCCCCTGGCTCCCTGCCCCAAGCTTAAAACTATGTCCAAGAAATACCTTCCCCCTCGTTGGCCGGACAAACTGCTGGAGCACTTCTGCGCACCCGAACTCCTGGAAGAAGTACTGGGTGATTTGCACGAACGCTACTATCTCAGAGTGAAAAAAGAAGGAGTGCAGAAAGCCCGTAAAAGTTACTGGCGGGAGGTTTTAGCGTATATGCGCTATTCTATCTTCAAAAGCGAATCGTCTCAGCCCAACCATCCAATTTTTACCAGTATGTTACAAAATCACTTTAATATTGCCAGACGCAACGTCTACCGAAATAAAGCTTATTCATTGATTAATGTCCTGGGCCTGGCGCTGGGAATCACCTGTGCTATCCTGATATTTACGCTGGTTAAGTATCATTTGAGTTTCGATACTTTTCATTCAAAAGCTGAACGGGTTTATCGGGTTACTACTGAATTTCATCAGGAAGAAATAAGTAGAGAAGCTAATGTTCCACAACCCATGGGGAAAGCCCTTCGCGAAGACTATACTTTTGCTGAAAAAATAGCAATGATCTATAGCGATTCGGATTGGCTGGTCTCTGTCCCCTCCGCTGAAGGTGATAAGAAATTTAAGGAAACTATCGCTTTTGCTGAGCCAGAGTTTTTTGACATCCTGGATTTTCCCTTAATACGAGGTGATAAGAATACCATCTTAACCGAACCTAATACGGCGATTATTACCGAGCGGACTGCAGAGAAACTTTTCGGAGATCAAATGATCCGCGTACAAAATAAGTTGGATTTCAGAATTACCGGAGTTCTGCAGGATTTGCCAGTCAATACTGATCGTCGGGACGAAATTTATTTATCGTATAGCAATCTGAAAGATTACAATGCGTGGTTGGCCGGTGACAGCTGGACGGGGGTATCAGGAGGGATGCATTGTTTTCTTCTGCTAAAACCGGATGTGCTGCCTTCCGATGTGAATAAAGCTTTCCCCGAACTGTCTAAAAAATATTACAATGAACGGAATGCCGAGATATTTCAGTTTAAACTCCAGCCTATTTCGGATATCCACTTCAATCCTGAGCTAGGAGGCTATCTTGCCAAGAAAAACCTGTGGGCTCTGTCTCTGATCGGCCTGTTTCTGATCATTACGGCCTGCGTGAATTTTATCAACCTGGCCACTGCCCAGGCGCTTCGCCGGGCTAAAGAAATTGGGGTCAGGAAGGTGCTGGGAAGTAACCGGAAGCAGCTCTTCTGGCAGTTTATAGCCGAAACAGCGTTGATCACAATATTGGGAATGGCATTGGCGTGTGTGCTGGCTCAGTTGGCCCTGCCCTATTTAAATCAACTTTTAGACATTCAGCTTCAGATCAATATCTTCCAGGATGTTTACCTGCTGACCTTTCTACCCATTCTGCTGCTGATCGTGATCTTACTTTCCGGCTCCTATCCCGGTTTAATTATGGCGGGTTTCCAGCCGGTGCTGGCCTTGAAAGGTAAGTTATCCCAAAAGCACGTAGGCGGTTTCTCATTGAGGAGGGGACTGGTAGTCACTCAGTTTGTAATCTCTCAACTGCTCATCATCGGGACTATTGTGATCGCGAGCCAGATGCGTTACTCCCGGCAGGCGGATATGGGCTTTACAAAAGATGCCGTAGTGATGCTTCCCGTACCGGAAAAGGAAAAACCAACGTTAAGTGCATTTAACTCCGAGATTTCCCAAATAGCAGGGGTAGAGAAAATAACTTTTTGCAGTCGCGCCCCGGCATCCCAGGGTTGGGCCAGTGTGACCGTACGCTTCGATTCACGCACGGAAGACGAAGACTTCGATATTACCGTGAAAGCCGGTGACGATCAGTACGTTCCCACCTTTGACTTACAACTCATTGCCGGACGTAACCTGTACCCTTCCGATACGGTCCGGGAATTTCTGATCAATGAGACGGCGGTGAGAAAATTTGGTGAGCAGTCTCCTGAGGATGTGATCGGCAAAAAAATGCGGATCGGTCTCAGCAACAGCGAAGGAACGATTGTAGGTGTAGTAAAAGATTTTCATAATGCCTCTTTCCACGAGACCATTGCCCCGCTTTGTATTACCACCTCAAACGATTGGTATTCCAGTTGTGCGGTAAAAGTCAATCCGGCCAATCTACAATCTACCCTCATGGCTCTGGAAACGACCTGGAAGGAAGTCTTTCCGAACCATGTTTTTGAGTACAGTTTCCTGGATGAGCAGATTGCCCGGTTTTATGAAACGGACACTATGATCTTCCAGCTGATTCAGGCTTTTGCCAGTATAGCTATTATTATCGGTTGTCTGGGCCTCTACGGATTAATATCTTTTATGGCGGCTCAGAAAACCAAAGAGGTAGGGGTGCGGAAAGTATTGGGTGCCAGTCTACCAAGTATTCTATGGCTGTTTGGTCAGGAATTTACCCGTCTGGTGGTCCTGGCTTTTGTCATAGCGGCCCCGTTAGCCTGGTGGGTCATGCAAAGCTGGCTGGAGAACTTCACGTATCGGATAGAAATCGGGGCGGGCATTTTTGTCTTAGCCATAGCCGCTACCTTCCTGGTAGCGATGATCACCGTAAGCTGGCAATCGATCAAAGCGGCTCTAGCCAACCCGGTAGACTCGCTGCGAAACGAATAAGGTTCTAATCATTGAACCAAGATAATTTTTCTGCATCCTCTCCCGAGAAATAAAGATGAAAATGGTATATTGAGCAAAGCATGAGTGCGTGTTACCTTCATGCATGTTGGCTCATCTCAAACTAGAAAATAGGGAAAAAGCAGATTGGTTAAGCGCTTGCTCTAATTGCCAATCAGATGCACAATTATTTGCGGTTTGCATCAAAATGCTGCCCCCACCTGTAACTATTGCTATTTTCCGAAGTGCCCCTCACTAAACCTGACTTCGCCATGATCAAAAACTATCTCATCACCGCTCTAAGAACCTTACTAAAGTATAAAGGTTACTCTGCCCTTAATATTGTGGGACTTGCCATTGGCATTGCGTCTTTTTTGCTTATTTCCCTCTACGTGTACCATGAATTAAGCTACGACCGGTACCACGAAAATGCGGATAACATTTACCGGATTGTGGAAAACCTGCGAACGGAGAATGAGATACTTTTTCAGTCTACCAGCTCGCCGCCCATGGGGCCTACCTTTGCTCGGGAGTTTCCGGAAGTAAAAGGGTTTGTTCGGTTCAATGAATTCTGGCAGACCCTGGTGCAGAAAGATGACACGAAGTTTTACGAAGAGAAATGTTTCCTGGCCGACTCCAGCGTTTTCAATATTTTTTCTTTCCCTATGCTTGAGGGTGATCCTCAAACGGCCCTGACCGAGCCGCATACGGTGGTGCTTACCGAAACTACGGCTCAAAAATATTTTGACGACCAAGATCCCATGGGCAAGTCGCTGTTAATAAGGGGGGAGAATTACACCGTAACCGGAGTTATGAAAGATGTGCCGGAAAACTCTCACTTCACGGTTAACATGTTGCTTTCGTTTATCACGTTTAGCAGTGAGAACCGGCGAGCCGAGGAAGAAGCCTGGTTCTGGAATGGCTTTCACACCTATTTACTACTGGAGCCGGGAGAAAATCAGGCGGAGAATCTTCAGGCAAAGATTCCGGATTTTATCAACAAATACATGCCTAACGATGATAAATCGGGTATGTACTACGAGGACTTGCCTCTACAACCGCTCACCAGCATTTATCTGGAAGTGCCCCGCTCGTGGGAAAACGGAGAGCGAGGCAGCAAAAGCAATATTCTTATTCTGTCAATCATCGCCCTCTTCATTCTGGCTATTGCCTGTTTTAATTATGTGAATCTGGCTACGGCCCGTTCATCACGAAGAATGAAGGAAGTTGGGTTACGCAAAGTACTCGGAGCTGAAAGAGCCGCCCTGATCAGGCAATTTCTGGGCGAGTCTATCCTGGTGAGCTTTATCTCCATGCTTTTGGGGTTACTCATTGCGGTACTGACACTGCCCTTATTTAATAATATGCTGGAAACGTCGCTGGGCTATGGGCTGCTAAGTAATGTCTACGTCTGGGCCGGGCTACTTGGGCTTACCTTGCTGCTGGGAGTGCTGGCGGGAGGCTATCCGGCTTTTCTGGTTTCTGGCTTCCATCCATTATCAATTTTTAAGAATGCTCCCCGTTCAATGTATGGCAATAACTGGCTGAGGAAAATGCTGGTGTCCGGTCAATTCGTTATTTCCATTACCCTCATTGCAGGCACGCTGCTGGTGTTTGATCAACTGAACCTGATACAACACATGAATCTGGGTTTCGATAAGGAAGAGACACTCACGCTCTGGTACAATGGTAACCAGGAGATACGTGAGCACCTGGATGCCATTAAAAATGAGATGCAAGAAGTCCCGGGGGTGCAGTCCGTAGCGGCTTCGTCTTCTGTACCCGGTGGCGGAATCAACAATCTGTTTTCGCTCATTGAGATAGCAGATGGCTCCATGTCGCCCACCAATATTAATACCTACCGGGTTGACTATGATTTTATCCCCAATTACGGCATTAACGTGTTGGCGGGACGAAACTTTTCCCGCGATTTTCCGGCGGACGATACCACGGCTTTTATCATCAATGAAGCCGCAGTGAAAAACCTGGGTTTTACTTCTCCGGAAGCGGCCGTGGGCCGAAAAGTAGATCAGCAGGGTAAAAAAGGAACCATTGTCGGGGTAGTGCAGGATTTCAACTATAAATCGCTGCACTATGCCGTAGAGCCGCTGATCATCCACATGAATAGTAACTGGTACAATGTGCTTTCTATCAAGATACAATCCGATGATATTCCGGAAGTGGTGAGTCAGTTGGATGACAAATGGATGACCCTGGCGTCGGGGTTGCCCTTCAATTATTCTTTCTTAGATCAGGACTACGACAAGCTTTACAATGCGGAAACTCAATTAAGCAAGGTAGTTACCATCTTTAGTTCGCTGGCTATTTTTGTGGCTTGCCTGGGATTGTTAGGTCTCACTTCCTTTTCGGTGCAAAGAAGGTTTAAAGAAATTGGTATCCGAAAGGTGCTGGGCGCTTCGGTGCGCAGTGTGGTAGTATTGATTGCCAATGAATTTATCCGGCTGATCATCATCGCGCTGTTCATTGCCATTCCCATCACCTATTATGTGATCAACCTGTGGCTGGAGAATTTCACCAATCGCATCTCCATCAACCCGCTGACTTTTGCGCTGGCGGGCCTGGGCACATTGATTATTGCCTGGCTTACTGTTAGTTATTTGTCTATCAAAGCCGCTCAGTCTAATCCGGTGGATTCTCTGAAGAACGAATAGCATTGCACTGGAAAATGAAAGGAAGTACGGCTCTTCGCCGCTCTTCCTTTTTTTTATGCCTTCCAACCAATAAACAACTTATGCTATAGGGTGTACGTGCTAAAATACTATTCCAGGTAACAGCCGGCGAGACACTACTCCGGTCTTAACATAATTTAACAAAATCAGCGAATTTTTCAATGTAACACCTCGTTCTGTCAGTGTACAAAGCAATGGAGAAGAAGGAAGTTAGATCATTAACGATAGAACAAACATGAAAGCCTATAAAAAATATATGGTTGGACTAATGCTGCTGATGGTCATGCTGACCAGCGGAGCATTTGCCAATCCGAAGAAAGCTACTGGAGTGTATAACCCCGGCCAGCTGAAAGAAACGTACCAGATAGACCTGCGCGACATTTCTATGTCGGCGCCCTATGCCGACCATATTCTGGTGATGGATGAGTTGCCTCCGGTGGCAACCAACAACGTGCTGGATGCATTACAGGGCCGGGTGCCCGGTGTATGGGTAACCCGCTATGGATGGACCAGCTACGCGTTTATTCGCGGCTACCGTAGCCCCCTGTATGTAATTGACGGCATGCCCGTGGATGTAAGCGCAGTGAACATGATCAGCCCGTACGATGTGGCTACAGTAGAGGTACATAAAGGACTGGCTCCGGTGATGTATGGTGGAAGGGGAGGAAACGGAGCCATTGTAATTAATACAAAACGAGGATAGTGCAAGGGTGAAACATGTGTCCACTGGGTGGGCACTACGCGATGGATCGATAGGCAGCAACCGGTTTGGGAGCTGCCTATTTTTTTGTCTTTCCGTTTAAAACCGGGTCTGCCGCCGTTTGAATTCGTTAAAAAACTGCCGCTTTCGGGCATGGTACCAGATGGCCAGCAACACCGACGCAGTCGCAATCACCACCGTAACCCCGATGATAATAGCGTTGCCGCCATCTGTAAAAAAGTAGATCAGTAGAAACCCTACCAACAATAGCAAAGAGACAATCATACCCCGGATAGAATGCTGGCGAAACTGCTGCCGCAACTCCTCATCGGTCAGTTCAGTGATTTTTTGCTTCATACTTCAACAATCGGCTTACCGACGATTTTGTTTGGTTATTGCCAGAATAACCTATTGCTCATTTGAGGGCAAAGTAGTATATTTCTGTGCTGACGGATGACGAGCGAGGCTCCTGTCCATTATTTCCTGTATCAGCAGCCTACCTGCTGAAATATCTAACAACAACCTGGCTTCTCTGGTTATATAGGAAAAGTAATTTTAAAATAGGACTTCTTCCTATAATTTTATCAGCATACGTAAGAAAATATCCCAATAATATTTCGCTACTACGGGTTTATTCTTACTTTACCATTTGTAAGTAATGCCAGACACATGGATAAACTACCTGACCTAGCTTCTTTGTTCAAGACATATCCTCAGGACAAAAACTTTTTGGATGAGGTTTTTGATGACGAAGGAAACATTCGTGCCCAGTACCTTGGGGTATTCGAGCATTTTTCCGGCCTGCCCCTGCCTGATTTTCGGGACCTGTATGAATATGCCAAGAAATCCTCTTTCGACCAGGGAATCACCTTCAATGTGTATTCGGATAAGTCACAGGGAGTAGAGCGTATTTTCCCGTTTGACCTGTTCCCCCGCATTATTATGGCCGAAGAGTGGAGTAAGATGCAACGGGGCTTAATCCAGCGGAACCGGGCACTGAACCTGTTTCTGAAGGACATCTACAATGAAAAGAAAATACTCAAGGACAAGGTGGTGCCCAAGGAATTAATTTTCTCTTCCAAGAATTACTGCAAGGCCATGATGGATTTCGTGCCTTACGGGGAAGTGTATGTACACATCTCCGGCACCGATGTGATCCGGCATAAAGACGGAGAATTTTACGTGCTGGAGGATAACCTGCGTTGCCCGTCCGGTGTAAGTTATGTGCTCTCCGACCGCATGGCTACCAAACGTATTCTGCCTACCCTGTTCTTCAAAAGCCAGGTGCAACCCGTGGTCGATTATCCGGAAGCGCTGCTGAATGTACTGAAAAGCGTGGCCCCTCCGGGAGCCGATCAGCCGCTTTGCGTACTGCTTACTCCCGGGGTATATAATTCAGCCTACTACGAGCATTCGTTTCTGGCGCTGCAAATGGGAATTCAACTGGTAGAACCCCGCGATTTGTACGTTGACAACAACTTTCTGTATATGAAAACCATCCACGGTCCTCAGAAGGTGGATGTGGTTTACCGGCGCATTGATGATGAGTATTTAGACCCGTTGGTCTTCCGGCCTGAGTCTATGCTGGGAGTACCGGGCATTATGCATGCCTTCCGGGAAGGAAATGTAAGTCTGGCCAATGCTCCGGGCACCGGAGTGGCCGATGATAAAGCCGTCTATACCTATGTGCCCGATATCATCCGTTACTATCTCAGCGAAGAGCCCCTGTTGAAGAATGTGCACACCTACCGCTGCGAAAAAGATGATGACTTCCAGTACGTACTGGAGAACCTGAACCAGCTGGTGGTGAAGCCGGTAGATGAATCAGGGGGCTACGGCATATTTATTGGCAGCAAGGCTACCCGGCAGGAGATAGAAGATTTTAAGGAGGTGGTCAAAAGTAACCGCCGGAAATACATTGCTCAGCCCACCATGGCACTTTCTGTGCATACCACTTTTATCGAGGAAGAAAACAAGTTTGAGCCCCGCCATATCGATCTGCGCACTTTTGCCTTAACCGGGCACGAAATGGAATATGTATGCCAGGGCGGCTTAACCCGGGTGGCCCTGCGCCGGGGTAATCTGGTCGTGAACTCTTCCCAGGGGGGTGGGTCTAAAGATACCTGGGTACTGCAAGAATCGCCCAACCACGCAGAACCCCCACTGGACACCTCTGGGCATACTGCGTCACAAATCCAGGAACAATCATCCGATCAATCTACCCAGCGGCAAAGCCAGGGCAGTTAATTTACTATGAATCTACCTAAATCGTCTTTAATATGATGCTTTCCCGAACGGCCAATAGTCTTTTTTGGATTGGGCGGTACTCCGAACGTATCGGGCATCTGGCCCGCTATATCTCAGCGCAGTACTTGTCCTCCTCCGACATGCCGACCTCTCTTGATAAGAAAGTAGTACTGGAATCGCTGTTGTTTACGGCGCAGGCCAGCGAGGCCTTTCAGAATCAGGGAGCCCCACTGACGGATAATGAAGTCATCTCCTTCCTGACGCTTAACGAGCAATATCCCTATTCTATCAAAAACTATATTGGCATGATGCGGGAGAACACCCGGGGAGTGCGTAACAATATATCAACCGAGGTCTGGGAAGCCACCAACCGCTTTTATCATACCACCCAGGTATTCTCCTTTGAGGAACTGGCCAAAAAGGGGCCTTACGACTTTTGCAAGCACTGCATGGATTATACCAGCATCATCAAAGGAGTGGTAGACAACACCCTGCTGCGTAACTACGCCTGGTCGTTGATCTACACGGGGATTCACCTGGAGCGCGCCATGCAGATTGTACAGATACTGCTGGCCAAGCTGGAAGATATCCGAAAAACCCCTGACTCTCAGGCCGACCCGGCCATTAACAGCTACCACTGGGCTACCCTGCTCCGCAGTGCCGGAGGGCTGGACATGAGCCGGCACTATTATGGAACCAACCCCACCCGCGAGCTGGTCACTGATTTCTTTATTCTCAACCGGAAATTCCCCAAGTCCATTCTGTACAACCTGGAAAAGCTGCGATTTCACCTGAAAATTATTAGCAATGGTCAACCAATGACCCCCGATTCCGTAGAGTTTAAAGTTGGCAAGCTAGCCGCACACATCCAATTTTTAACGGTGGATGAGATTTTAGAACAAGGTGAGAAATTCTTGCAGGATTTGGAAAAAGAACTAGATACGGCGGGCGCGGATCTGGAGCGTCAGTACTTTATTTTTTAATGATATGATGACCTACCGTATTCGCTATGAAGCTGAGAACCATTATCAGCACGTAGTGCAGGAAGCAATCTTTGAGTTTTTAGTGATGCCCTGCGAAGATGAGACCCAGACAGTGGAAAACATCGTAGTAGACAACTCCCTGAACCGCCCCTCCTTTCGAACACGCAATGCTTTCGGTTACGACCTGCTCTGCCTGCGGGTGGATGAGCCCTTCTCAAACCTGACATTCATGGCTTCCTGTACCGTTAAAAAGCAGGAAGTCTTGCTGCGTACCGTGCTGGATAGCTTACCGCTGGAGGAAGAGCAGGCGTTGCTTCGCTCCGAAGAATTCCTGGTGGATCATTATCTCCACATCATGCCCACAGCGCTGACCCAGCTTGCCGGAAATCATATCGCGGATTCCCTGCTGTATCAGCACGATCAACCCCTGTTTAGCTATGTCACCTCGCTCAATCAGGCCATTTACGGCATGATGGAGTATAAGTCCGGAGCCACCACCTTCCGTACCACGGCAGAAGAGGTGATGGCCTCTCCCCAAGGAGTATGTCAGGACTATACCCATCTGATGCTCGGCATCCTGCGGCACCAGCAGCTTCCCTGCCGCTATGTATCGGGCTATATCAACCAGGGACAACAACTACTGGGAGCCACCCAGACCCACGCCTGGGTAGAAGTGTTCATTCCTAATATGGGCTGGGTAGGCTTTGACCCTACCAACAACCTGCTGGCAGACCACCACCACATTAAAATTGCCGATGGCCTGGATTACCAGGATTGCGGCCCGCTGAAAGGCCATATCCGCCCCGGCATGCTGAACCGTACCGACCATATTGTGCATGTGGTAGAGCAGTAAGGTAGAGACATGAGCCCCTTGAGACAGGCCCGGGGCTCTTCTTGTACCATTTGCTAAAAGAATTCCTCTTCCTTCTTTTTCTCCTCAACAGAAAGGTGTTCGTGCTTATACCACCTGGCAGCAGGCGAGGCAGTAATACCATGCACCAGCGTAGACCCGAAGATCACGGCGCTGATGGTCGTCCAGAGAAACTCGTGCTCAAACGTTTCTCTGGTATAGAACAGATAGAACAGGGAAGTAACCCCGATAGGCCCTAACCACCCCAGCACCGCCATATCAATGTAATCGTAGCCCTTTATCAGTTTTTTAAACAGGATGAAGAATGGCAGTCTTCTCAGCACCAGCACCCCGGCCACCAGCGCTACCAGTATCCAACCGGTTTCGCCCCACAGGTGAAAGGGAATGATGAGTCCGAAGAGAAAGAAGATAGGAATGACAAAAATGCGCTCCATCGTTTCCTGTATCTTTTCGTCTTTCAGATCCACTTGCTTGCTGATACAGTGATTGAGCATTAGGCCCGCCCCAAAAACGGCGACAATGCTGTTTACTCCCAGTAGCTGGAAACTGCCAATGACCAGAAAAGCCAGGGCCAGGGAAGAAGCCAGTAAGGATTTATCCGTCATATAGTGGCGCTGGTACGCAGCATTGATCAGCCGCCCCGCGCCGTAGCCCACCACCAGCCCTAGCCCGATACCCCCCAGCGTTTCCCACAAAAAAGAGTGTAAGAACCACGTTTCCAGAAACTGGGGCTCTCCCGTAAGCCACAGCAATGGCAGCATCACCAGCGGAAAGGCCAGGCCATCATTGGCTCCCGATTCAAACGACAGGGTATGCCTGACCTTGGAAGAAAGATGCTTCCGGGCAAAACCACCCGACACAATGGAAGAGGCAATGACCGGATCAGTCGGGGTAATGATGGCTCCAGCCAGGGCAGCCAGCGAAAAATCAATGGAGAAAATCCACCAGAATAGCAGGGTGCTGTGCAGCCACATGGCCAGCATTCCCGCCACTACAATGAAAGTTTGGGTTTTGCGCTGCCGGATGATAAAATTCAGCGGAAGCCGCAGCGCCGTAGCCATGAGCGCCATGGCAATGGTAAAGCGCGTAGCCACCACCATGATCTGTGCCTCATCTCCCCGGGCATTCAAATCCACCACCTGCAGCACATGCGGCCCCAGCAGGATACCCACCCCCATGGCAATCAGGGGTTCGGACAAGGGCAGTCGCTGTATTTTGGCAAAAACAGCCCCAAACACTAGTATAATGAAGGAAATAACGCTGATTGTAATATTGAGGTCCTGCATTGCTTGATTCGCTTACGGTTTGAGTAAGTACGAAGAGAGTATTACTTTCACGTCATTGCGATGAGCGAAGCGAAGAAGCAATCTCATCACCATGAGGGAGACAGCTTCGTCCTACCGTCCTCGCTATGACGATTTTATAGTTTAATGTACATATAGATCAGTTACTGGAGATGAAGCCTGTTTAGGGGGCTTGCTTACCAGTACCAGTCATTACGCTTGTATACACTTTCATTGAATATGCCTCTCGCCCAATAAAATTATTCACCAGATTGGTCGATATTATATAATCAGCTAATTGGGCAAGGTTGCTTTAAAATAATAACTGTAAGCAAAATTATGATTAATAGATATTTATTTCCCCATGTTTTGGGTAGAATATTTAGTATTAGAATGCAGAACTGCTCATAAATGGGTGGTCTCCAACCGCTGTGACTCGTAAGCTGGTTTTTGTATAAGACACTACGGTTGCTTCTCCTCCCGTATCTGCCCGGAGTTCGTGCATCATGCGGATTACTTTTTCGGAGGCCAGGGCAGGCAGGGGCCGTTTTACCTTCATCGCGACCAGTAGCAACCCTCGGTAGGCATGTACCAGGCATCCCCGACGAGGTTGGGAACCCCCGGTAGGCGTGTACCGGGCATCCCCGATGGACTCGGAGGCCTTTGGTTGGTGTGTACCGGGCATTACCGATGGGCTCGGAGGCCTTTGGTTGGTGTGTACCGGGCATTACCGCGGCCGCGGGAGCCCCCGGTAGGCATGTACCGAAGGCGCCCGACCCTGACGGATGTAAGGTGTATGTGTCAACCGAGGGCTACCGCGTGGTCGGATGTAAGGAGTACGTACCGTCCAAGGGCTACCCCCCCGAAAAAGGCGCCGGTCACCCCCCAAACCTTTCCCCAACGCTTCAAGTTTTGCGAAGATCGAGAGAAAAAGATGTGCTACCAGTATATGATTGACGCTCTTTTGCCAGGCGCACCCCTATCCTAAGAGAATCGCCCTGCCTGAGTCCGGCAAGCCCATAAGCGGCGTCACCTCTTCTCTTCTAATGGGTAGGCATCGATGGATGGTACATCGCAGGCAGCTACTCATCCTTCAGGCATTGGGCGGGGTTCACCCGGGCGGCTTTGATGGTTTGAAACCCGACACTGAACCAGGCGATGAGCAGGGCCACCAGCCCGGCCCCGGCAAAATACCATACTTTCAGATCAATGCTGAAGGCAAAGCGCTGGAGCCAGGCCTGGGCCGCGAAATAACTGATGGGCAGAGCAATGGCAATAGCAATCAGCACCATCTTGGTGAAATCCCCGGACAGGAGGTAGACAATGCCCGCATTGCTGGCGCCCAGTATTTTCCGTATCCCGATTTCCTTCAGTCTTCGTTCGGCCGTGAAGGCGGCCAGACCGAACAGCCCCAGGCAGGAGATCAGAATGGCCAGTCCGGCAAAGTATTTAGACAAGGTAGAAACGCGCTGCTCCGCCGCATACAACGCCTGGTAATCCTCATCCAGAAATTGATAGTTGAATGTATAACCAGGGTTATAGGCCTGATAGAAGCTTTGTAATTGTTCAATCGTTTCCTGCATCCGACCAGCTTCAATCTTGGCCATCATGGTGGTAGCATCTCCCTCCGCCAGTTTTAAAAACAACGGAGCCACCTGCTCGTGCAGGGATTTGTAATGAAAATCCTTTACTACTCCCACCACCAGCCGGTCTTGCCCCCAGAGATTGACTGTCTGCCCGATGGGGTCCTCAAGGCCCATCACCTTCATGGCAGCCTCATTGAAGATAATCGCAGAGGTATCCGAGATAAAATCCTGAGAGAATGAGCGGCCCGTGGCCATCTCCATGCCCAGCATCTCAATCAGGCCGTAATTAACCGTGATGTTCTGGAAGCGGATCACCGCATCCGGATCTTTACCCGGCCAGTTCACTCCGGTGGTAAAGCCGGAAGCTCCAACCAGATTTTGCCGCATGCTGGATGCACTGACCACCCCGGGTAGCTGCTGCATCTCCGAAAGAAAAGTTTCCATACTCTCCAGCACCTTTCCTTCCGCCGGGAAGTGGATAATATTGTCCCGGTCATAGCCCAGGTTCTTGGCTTGCACAAAAGCGATCTGCTGGTATACCACCCAAACGGCCACAATCAAGATAACCGACAGGGCAAACTGGAACACCACCAACCCTTTGCGGGCCCATAGTTCCCCTACCGAGCTGTTAAACCTTCCCTTCAGCACCGTAGTAGGGTCAAAGCCCGACAGGTACAGGGCCGGATAACTACCCGCCAGCAAGCCCGTCAGTAAGGTAATGCCCAGCACCGAAGCCAGCAGGGGGATGTCCAGGGTTAAGGTCAGCAGCTTACCGGTAATCTGATTGAATTGGGGCAACAGCAGTGATACGAGGATGATCGCCGTTAACAGCGACAGGGTAGCCATCATTATAGATTCTCCCAGGTACTGCGCAATCAGCGTAGTACGGCGGGCCCCGATGGCTTTCTTAATGCCTACTTCCTTAATCCGTCGGGAGGCCTTGGCCGTAGAGAGGTTCATGAAGTTGATGCAGGCAATCACCAGGATGAAAATGGCGATGATGGAGAACAGGCGCACGTAGGCGATCCGCCCACCCGTAAGCACCCCGTTGGTATAGTCGCCGTACAGATAACGCTCGGAATACGGCTTGAGGAACAATGTGATATTGGAATCTTCCTGCTTGCTTTGCATAAAACCGGCCAGTTTGTCATCCAACTGCTCCGCATCAGCCCCCGCTTGCAGCAGCACGTCGGTCATGGCATAGTAATTTCCCCAGTTGGCATTCTCAATGAGGTCATCCTGGAAGTAGTCAAATGACAGCAGGAACTCGAATGGCTCGGAGGTCTGCTTTGGTACATCCTTAAAAACCCCCGTGACAATCACATCCTTGGTAAACACGTAGGCCTGCCACTCCAGGGTTTTTCCCACCACATCCTCGGTGGTATTAAACAGGGTCATGGCCATCTCTTCGGAGATGACCACCGAGCTTTTATCGGCCAGCACCTGCTCCGGATCGCCCTGCACCAGTTCGTAGGAGAATACCTTGAAAAAGTCCTTGCTCACAAACTGCCCGGCGGCCCCGATGTGCTGCTCACCCACCGTCAGGGTAAAATCTTCAACGCCAGAGGTACTGGCGACATATGCCACTTCCGGCATTTCCTGCTCCAGCGCTTCGCCCAGCAGCCCGGTGGTATAGGGCATGGTGGTAATTTCATTGGCCTCTGCATGCTGGGCCATCACCCGGTAAAGCCGGTCACCATGCTCATGAAAGGCATCCGTGGACAGTTCATCGTGCACCCACAGGTAAATAAGCAGGGCACAGGCCAGCCCGGAAGATAAGCCGATGAGGTTGATGAAAAAGGTGCTTTTAAACCGTTGGAAATTACGGTAGATGAGGAGTAGACTGTGTCGAAGCATAGCAGAAGGATCAAGTACATAAGAATACGCTTCTCTCTAAGTCAATCCTTATGCCACCCTGTAAAATCGCCTCTGGGGAGCTTTGGGCGGGGGTATCACCTCTCCCCACTGTTCGCCCACGGTCATATCTGTACGAATACGGACAAGTAGCGGGGTGGCTTAAGGAGGTATTTATCATCGTGCAAACGCTAACGTTAGTGTCCGCTAACGCACACTACTGCCCACCAGCGTACAACGCCATTATTGATTAAAGCCTCACAGGGCACCTCAGCGCACTTTCCGGGCCTGGCACGGGGGTTGAACTATCTGCAGCATCCGATTATGTAATATCTTAACCTTTTCATCTCATGCGACTACTTTTCATTCCCATCGTATTCTTAGCCGGTGCTTCATTCAGCTACGCCCAGCAACGCGTTGATGCCCGCGATATTATCCAACGGATTAACCAAGGCGAATCGGTTTCTTACGAGAACGTGGAGATTGAGGGAGACCTGGACCTGACCAACCTGGACAATCGTCGGCAGACCGAGTCTTCCAAGGGATGGTTTGGCGATAGCAATGATACCTACGAAAGTAGCGTGGAAGGAGCCATCAGCTTTGTCAACTGCACCTTTCTGGATGACGTAATCGCCTACTACCACGATGATGACGAGGAAGACACCTTCATTGCCCACTTTGAAGATGACGCAGTGTTCCGCAAGTGTACCTTCCGACAGGCCAGTGAATTCAAGTACTCAGAGTTCTCGGAAGATGCTGATTTCAGCGGTACGGTGTTTGAGGAAGAAGCCAACTTCAAGTACGCGGAGTTTTCCGAAGCCCCCACCTTTGCCAGCACCGTGTTTGAAGACGATGCCAACTTCAAATACGCCGAGTTCCCGGCCGAGACCAACTTCACGGCGGTGGTTTTTGATGATGAAGCCAACTTTAAGTACGCGGAGTTTCCCCGGGGAGCCTCTTTTGAAGAAGCGGTATTCAATGACCTGGCCAACTTCAAATACACCAAATTCCGTACGCCACTCAACATGCAGAATGTATCCTTCAATGGAGACGAGGATTTTAAATACACCAAAGTAGATGGACAAAGCTTTACGTCCTATCTACTGAATAATCGGTAAATGCCCCCACTTCAGGCGCAGTCATTCAGTCGGCGCCTTTTTATCTTTCCGCGATGATGTATAATAACTACCTGCGCACGGCATACCGGGTCATTGCCAGACACAAAACCTTTTCCCTGATCAATGTCATCGGGCTGGCCGTCGGCATCACGGCGGCACTCATCATTGCATTGTATGCCCACCACGAGCTGAGCTACGACCGCTTTCACCCATTGGCTGAGCAGACCTACCTGGTCTATAAAGAGCGGGTGACTCCCAATGGCGTGCAACCTACCTACGATACCTGGGTGCCTCTTTTGGAACGAATGCAACAGGAGTTCCCGGATATACAAACCGGCACCCGCCTCTATGCTGCCACGGCCGAAGTATTGCTGGAAGACGAGCGGTTTGAGGAGAAAGTGGCCTACGTTGACCCTGCTTTCTTTGAAGTTTTTTCCTTTCCCCTGCAACTGGGTGACACCCAAAATCCTCTGCCTAACCAGAATTCCGTGGTCATCACAACGGAGGCTGCCCAACGCTTCTTCGGTGATCAAAACCCACTGGGGCAATCGCTAACCCTCGATTACGATGTTACCTATACAGTCAGCGGCGTACTGGCTACCATTCCCACCAATTCCTCTATTCAGTTTGATCTGGCCGTACCCGCCCGAAGCATGCGTAATTATGCCGAACTGGCCGATGAGTGGGGCGCCTCTTTTCTGTCCACCTACGTGGTACTTCCCAAGGCACAGAAAGCACGCGCTAACCTGGAAAAGCAGTTCCCGGCTTTTGTGGCCTCGATTTACGGGGAAGAAGTGCAGGCCCGTACTCACTTCCGGCTCCTGCCCCTCACCCAGTCTTACGATACCTTCATCGGCAACCGGCAGGATGTTTATATGCTGCTGTGGATTGCCTTGGGAACAATCCTGATCGCGGCCATCAATTTTACCAACTTATCCACCGCCCGGGCAATGGAGCGCATGAAAGAAATCGGCATGCGTAAGGTGCTGGGGGCCAATCGCCCCCAGCTGATTAGCCAGTTTCTGAGCGAAGCCCTGCTGCTCAGCCTGATTGCCCTGGGGCTGGGCATACTGCTGGCCGAATTACTGTTACCCTGGGTAAACCGGGCCTTTGGTCTGTCTCTGGCATTGCCCATGACGAATATCCGCGCACTGGGTGGATTGCTGGGCTTTGGAGTACTGCTCGGCCTGCTTTCGGGCAGTTATCCGGCACTATTTTTATCCGGGTTTCGTATCAGTAGTTCCCTGAAGGGCACTTCATCGGAAAAAAGCCGGGGGCTGAACCTGCGCAACGGACTGGTAGTGGTACAGTTTGCCCTGTCAGTGCTGCTGATCTCCGGCACCCTGATTGTCGGGAAGCAACTGACGTACATGAAAGAAGCCGATATGGCTTTCGAGCAGGAAAATGTGGTGGTGCTTCCGGTAGGGCTGGGAAGCTTTGCCGGAACGGCCGCTGATAGTGCCCGGTTGCAAACCTTCAAAGAAAGCCTGAGCCAGCACAGTCACATCCAGGATGTAAGCTCCTCAGCCCACATACCTACCCGCTGGGATAGTTGGTTCACCTTCGTACAGCCTAAGGGGTGGGAGGGAGACCCGATGCGGATGCGCATGACCTACGCCGATGCCCATTATTTCAGTACCTTTCACATTAACTTTCAGGAAGGGAGACCATTTCACGAAGGTTCAGAGACAGATCGGAACGAAGCCGTGATCGTAAACCAGGCGGCCCTGAATGCTTTTGGTTGGGAAAGCGCCGAAGGCCAGTATATTAGCCGGGGCAGGCAGGAGTTTGCCGTGGTGGGAGTGGTGGATGATTACCATTTCGAAACGCTGCGGAATGAAGTGGCACCGATCCTGCACTTCTATCGCCCTCCGGAAAACGGAGTGCATCAGTATATCTCGGTACGGGCCGATGGAGAAAACCTGCGGGAGACCCTGGCCTTTATGGAAGCCCAGTGGAACCAGCTTACCCCTGAGCGGCCGTTTGAATATAGCTTTCTCGATCAGAATATTGCACGCATGTACGAATCAGAAGACCGCCTGCTGACGATGGTGGGAGTATTTTCCTTCATTGCCATCGTGATCGCCTGCCTGGGGCTGTTCGGCCTGTCGCTGAACACCATCGTAAAGCGGACCAAGGAGATTGGCATCCGCAAGGTGCTTGGCGCTTCGGTCACCCGCATTGTGTTGCTGCTCTCCCGCGACTTCGTCCGGTTGGTATTACTGGCAATCCTCATTGCCGCCCCTCTGGCTTACTTCGCCATGCAGCATTGGTTGCAGGACTTTGCCTATCGGATTCCGCTCCGTCCGGGAGTGCTGTTGATGGCCGGAGGCATTGCCTTATTCATTGCCCTGGCCACCATCAGCGTGCATGCCATTAAATCTGCGTTAACCAATCCTACCCGTTCGCTTCGCAGTGAATAATTCGTAATTTGGCAGAAAGTTACGATGACTATGAGAGACATTAACCGCGTATGCGTCTACTGCGCTTCCAGTGCCAAAGTAGACCAGAAGTATTTTGATGCCACCGAACGGCTGGGTATTCAACTGGTGCAGAATCATGTGGAAGTGGTATACGGAGGTGGGGCCGTTGGGCTGATGGGAAAACTGGCGGACACGGTGCTGGAACACGGCGGTGAGGTAATCGGGATCATGCCCCAGTTCATGCGGGATGTGGAATTGCACCATAAAAAAGTGGCGCGCTTTCATATTGTGGGCGACATGCACGAGCGAAAGAAACGTTTTCTGGACGGAGTAGACGGCCTGATTGCCCTACCCGGCGGTTGCGGCACCCTGGAAGAACTGTTGGAAGCCCTGACCCTGAAGCGACTGGGCCTGTTTACCGGCCCCATTGTGGTACTGAACACCGATGGCTATTACGATCCCCTGCAAACCATGCTGGAACGTTGTATTGATGAGCAATTCATGGGCGAAGAACACCGCCAGATGTGGACCTTCGTTCGGGAACCCGAAGAAATACTGGATGCCCTCCGCCAGGCCCCCGCCTGGAGTAAAGATGCCATCCGCTTCGCCACCTTCCGTAAGTAACAGTCCGGCTATCACCTCCGCGATCTGATCTCCTTTTACCCACCATACCACAACCTGCAAAAATCTATGACATCCCTCTCTCTCCTGACTTCTTCATTATGGATATGGCTTATTCTCCCACTGCTTTTTGCTGCCCAAAACCCTCGGGCTCAAGATAAGGTACTGGTAATACAGGATGAAATGCCCCAGATGGAAGTGCTGGCGGCCTTCCTGCAAGATACGGGTAATCTGACGGTAGACATTGTTGACCAGGCCCATTTACCGGCGGATATGTCGGGCTATCGGGCCGTGCTCGGGTTTATCCACGGCAAATTAGAAGAGGTTACCGAAAAGGCCATTATTGGGTATACCCAAGCAGGCGGAAAATACATTTGTCTGCACCATTCTATTAGCAGTGGCAAAGCTCAGAATGAGTTTTACTTTGATTTCCTGGGAATACAGCTTGACCATCCGGAATTTTCGTCGCATCCGGTAAAACCGGGTGAGGGCTACGGATGGTTTCATGATGGTGAAAACGGCACTACGTTTATTCTGGTCAACCTTAACTCCAAGCATTACATCACCAGCCACAACATTGACTGGGGCTTACCTGTCAGCTATACTTCCTCCGACGGACCCGCTGCCGCAGGTAATTATCCCAGCATTTCTCTCCCAAAAACAGAAGTCTATATGAACCATAAGTTCACCGACGGACGGGAGAAAACCGTCTTATGCGGTATCAAATACCACGATCCCCGCAATGGAGAACTTTTTATGCAGGACCGGGCAGTATGGTTAAAACCCTATGGCGAGGGGACGATTACTTATATCATGCCCGGCCATGCTCCGGAAGATTACGAAAACCCCAACATTGCCCAAATGATTCTAAACGCTATCGTATGGCAACCTTAGCAACCCCTATTCGCAGTTAGATATTTTTCCCATGCTCAAACACGAACGCTTCCTGTATATTCTTCAGCAACTGGAGCAGCACCAGAAAGTGACTCCCCCGGAGTTGAGTGAAGCGTTGGACATCTCCGAGGTCACCATTCGCCGCGACCTGACCGAGCTGGATGCGCTGGGCAAGATTCAGAAGGTGCATGGCGGAGCAGTTCCCGTCAGTGGGAGGGCGGCTTCTTTTCAGCAACGGCAGTCTATCCATACCTCCGCTAAACAGATCATTGCGGAGAAAGCCAAAGCTCTGATTAAACAAGATCAGGTGCTGATGATCGATGGCGGTACCACCAACCTGTACCTGGTACAACAACTACCGCTGGACCTCCGGGCCACTGTGGTTACCAACTGTTTGTCCATTGCCCAGGCGTTGGGGGGCTACCCCAGGGTGCAGGTGATCGTTCCCGGTGGCCGCTACGAAAAGCAGAACGACGTGCTGGTGGGGGCAGATACCGTGAAGGCGTTCTCCGAAACCTATGCCGACCTCTGTTTCCTGGGCGTATGCCGGATAGATGCCGAACGAGGCATTACCGCCGACCACTACGAAGAAGCACAGGTGAAGAAAACCATGATCCGCTCAGCCAAACGAGCCATTGCCCTGGCCGATATTCACAAGATCAGTCAGAGCGACTCCTTTCAGGTAGCTCCAGCCGACCTGCTCTCCGTACTGGTAACAGATGTAGCCCCCACCGATGCGCGGCTGGACCCATTCCGGGTATTTTCCATAACATTATTGTAGTACGTTAGACGTTTCGCCTTTTTGGTAAAGATCTTCTTAAGCAGTACTGCGCGTTTTCGTGGGCAAACAACCTGCGTCATACGCAGTTTCTTGCTTCAAACGATTATTGATTTTCATGAAAAACTTTATTCAGAATTTTAAGGAATTTGCCGTCAAAGGTAATGTGGTTGACCTTGCCATTGGTATCATCATTGGAGCAGCTTTCAACAAGATTGTGTCCACGCTGGTGGAGAAAGTGATTATGCCCCCTTTCGGATTGTTATTTGGGGAAACGGATTTCTCCCGTTATCAATGGGTACTGCGTCCCCAGGAAATCGGCCCGGCCGGCAATGTTATTCAGGAAGAAGTTGCTATCGGATACGGCGCCCTGGTGCAGGTATCTTTCGATTTTCTCATTGTGGCCCTGTCCATTTTTGTGGTGGTGCGGGTCATTAATTCATTGAAGCGAAGATCTGAAGATGAGAAAGAAACGAGCGTGCCTACTCCCAAAGACATTCAGCTTCTCGCTGAGATCCGGGACCTGCTGAAAAAACAGAATCCAGCGAGCGAAAGCTAATAGGATGGGCGGCGGTGATAAAGAAGAGGTACGTGATTATAGGCCAGCTCCGTAAGTGATCAGGTGATACCATTTCTGGGCCGGGGCACCATAGTTTCTGATACCGCATTACTATCATGAGAAGGGAAAGTAAGGTAGAAGGTGCTGCCATGCCCCTCCTGGCTTTCGGCAAATAAAGTACCGCCCATCTGCCGGAGAAACTCGTAGGTAATCAGTAGCCCCAGGCCATTGCCTTTTTCACCAGCCGTACCCGGGGTACCCAGCCGGCTTTTCCAGTGAAGCAAGGAAGCTAGTTGGGTCGGACTCATTCCAATCCCGGAGTCGGTGATGCTGATCTTGATCATGCCCTGCTCTACATTACTGACCACCCGGATACTTCCCTGCTCAGTGTATTTATTCGCATTGTGGATCAGGTTTCTCAATACAAACATCACCTGTTGCCGGTCGGCCGTTACCAGGTAATCGGGAGTTTCATTAAAAAAACTGTTGTGTTTATCCGCAACCGTTTTTTTGATATTGCTGATCACCTCCTCAACCAATGCATACAGGGAAAATGTTGTCGTAGCATTGACTTCTTTCTGTAATTGGGCCCGTACCCACACCACCATATTTCTCAGCAGGGTTTCGGTAGACGACAACAATTGACTGATCTGCGTAATAAATAGTCTGGTCTCGTCCGAAGACAACCTTTCCTGCCGGATCAGATCAAAAAATCCCTTGATGGTGGCAATCGGTCCGCTAAGATCGTGGGAGATGACAGATAGCAGGCGCT
This sequence comes from Cyclobacteriaceae bacterium, assembly GCA_040222715.1. Lineage (GTDB taxonomy): Bacteria > Bacteroidota > Bacteroidia > Cytophagales > Cyclobacteriaceae > Tunicatimonas. The sequence continues at coordinate 40,276 of JAVKCN010000163.1, forward strand.
GGCTGATCGCCCGAGCTTCCTGGGCTTCCTGATGATGCACTTCAAGCTTATCCAGCGCCTGTTGCAGATGTTCATTTCTGAGGCGGAGTTCTAACTGCTGAACAACCTGCCGCGATAGCACCTCCAACGCGAACTGCTGCTCGCGGGATAAATTGCGAGGCGCTCGATCGGCCACGCACAATGCTCCTATCCGATGTCCATTGGGAGTGATCAGGGGCAGGCCGGCGTAAAACCGGATTTTCGGTTCTTCTATCACCAAAGGGCTTTGGTTAAAACGCACATCAAGCGTGGCATCGGGTATAATCAGCGGATTGTTACCCTGGATGGTATATCGGCAAAAGGCAATCTCGCGGGTAGTTTCTTCGGCATCCATCCCCAAACGGGCTTTAAACCACTGCCGATCATGCTCCAGAAAAGAGATGAAGGCGATAGGGGCACGACATACCTGAGAAGCCAGTAAGATCAGATCATCGTATGCCTGCTCCGGAGGAGTGTCCATAATACGATATTTCTCTAATTCCTCTAGACGATTTTTTTCAAACTGGAAGTGGGGGTAAATTTCTCCCATAAAAAAAATTAATGAGTATTAACACTTAAATATAGTTAAGTAATAGTATTTACACCTGTGCCATTCTAAAAGTTCGGACATCCGGCACTATTTTGTGAAATATTTCTACTCTGCAAAGTGTATCGGCAATAATACACGATTGGGCAAGTGTAATGCAGTTGATCCGGTTACAAGAAAAGCCGTTGGGGTCTGCTCTACACTTATACTGACAGCCTCCTTCGATCGTTGGTAGGGTACTGTCACCGAAACAGCAAATCTAACTGATCCTACTATTATGCGTTTATGCCTTATCCTGTTACTGATGATAGTAGAATGCCTCCCAGAGGCCCATGCTAAAGATGATTCTCTGGATTTTACCGAGGAAGAGGTAACGCTGGAAACGACGGAGGGCACTCTATATGGTACGCTGCTGCTACCGGAAACCGACACTCCCGTGCCGGTGCTGCTTTTTGTAGCGGGTTCTGGTCCTACCGACAGAGATGGTAACACCGCCTTGCTGCCTGGAAAAAATAACTCCCTCAAAATGCTGGCCGATTCGCTGGCGCAACACGGTTATGCTTCCCTGCGCTATGATAAACGCGGTGTAGGGGCCAGTATGGCTACCGTGCAGGCCGAAGAAAATCTGCGATTTGAGAATTTTGTGCAGGATGCAGTTGGGTGGATTGAGCAGTTGCAGCAGGATGCCCGCTTCTCGCAGGTCATGGTACTGGGCCACAGTGAGGGCTCCCTTATTGGCATGCTGGCCGCTCGGGAAGCACAGACCGATGCCTACATTTCTATTGCCGGCATTGCCCAGTCAGCCGATTCTCTATTGATAGAACAGTTACAGACTCAGCCGGATTTTATCAAAACCGAGAGCCACCAGATACTGGCATCTTTACGGCAGGGGCAGACCGTAGATTCAGTGAGTCAACCTCTGTATGCCCTGTTCCGGCCCAGCGTGCAGCCTTATCTCATTTCCTGGTTTCAGTACCAGCCTGCGGACATTATTGCGAAGCTGACCCAGCCAGTACTCATCATTCAGGGAACGACTGATTTGCAGGTGCAGGTGAAAGAAGCCCAGCAACTTGCCCAGGCCCAGCCCCGGGCCACCCTTAGCATCATTAATGAAATGAACCATGTGCTTAAGGAGGCTCCGTCCAATCCGCAAGTAAACTTATCCACGTATAGCAACCCCGATTTACCCCTGGCGGACAACCTGGTCAGTAGTATTATTGCGTTTTTGGAAGAGAAGACCGACCAGTAATAGTTTACCCAGAAGCAGGACCAATGGCTTGGACTTTAAGTACCGTAGCTTCCCCTGCGCTGGAAAAACAGTAGAGGCTATGTAGAAAATATTCCCCATTCATACGGGCTGTGCTGTCCGGCAACTTAGTGAGAAGTGCTTTTGCAGCCACTCGAGCCATATTTTCTCCACTGGCATTCTTTTTGGATTTTATCGAACACACTTTCCAATCCTAAGACTATGAACTTATACCGCTACATTACCTACCTACTACTTTTTGTAGTGAGTGCCTGGTTTGTTTCCTGCGCCACCAACCCGGTCACGGGTAAAAAAGAACTGATGCTGCTTTCTAAGGGGCAGGAGCGGGCCATGGGCGAGCAATCTGATCCGGAAATCACCCAGTTTTTTGGAGTGTACGAAGATCCGCAACTACAACGCTTCATCCAGAGCAAAGGAGAGCAAATGGCTAGAGTATCCCATCGCGCTGACCTGCCCTACGAATTTAAAATCGTGGATTCTCCCGTAGTAAACGCCTTTGCCGTGCCCGGTGGTTTCGTATATTTCACCCGCGGCATCATGGCGCACTTTAATAATGAAGCTGAATTTGCCGGAGTGCTGGGCCACGAGATCGGTCACATTACGGCTCGTCACTCAGCCAAACAATACAGTAAACAAATGGTAGCGCAGGTAGGGCTGGTTGCGGGATTGGTCATTGCCCCCGAACTGGCGCAGTTTGCCGATGTAGCGCAGCAGGGGCTAGGATTGCTTTTCTTAAAATTTGGCCGCGATAACGAAAGCCAATCCGATAAACTAGGCGTGGAGTATTCTACCAAAATTGGGTACGATGCCGACGAGATGGCAAACTTTTTCTCTACTCTGGATCGCATGCGGGCTGAATCCAGCCAAAGCGTGCCTACCTTTCTATCTACGCACCCCGACCCGGCCGATCGCCAGCAGAACGTGCAGAAGCTCGCCCAGAAATGGAAAGAAAAAACTGATGCTACCCAATTGAAAGTAGAGCGCAATTCCTACTTACGCATGATCGATGGGCTGCTGTACGGAGAAGATCCAAAGCAAGGATACGTGGACAATGGTGTTTTCTACCATCCGGTGCTAAAATTTCAGTTTCCTCTGCTAACCCAATGGACCTTCCAGAATACTCCGCAGCAGGTGCAGATGGGACAACCCGACGGGGACGCTATTATGACGCTTAACCTGGCTCCGGGTAATTCTCTGGAAGGTGCGGCCCGATCGCTTCTGGAAAACAATGGTCTTACGGTGGTAGAGTCCAATAAAGGTACGGTGAATGATCTACCAGCGCTGATCATGGTAGCCGATGTACAGCCTCAGGAAGGTCAGGCCCAACAGCAAACGCAGCAAATCCGAACGCTGACTTATCTGATTCAGTACGAGAAAAATATTTATGCCATCATGGGGGTGAGTACCACCCAGAACTTCAAGCAGTATACCTCCACCTTTACCAAAACGATGAAGAACTTTGCACCACTCACAGATGCCAGCAAAATCAACGTGGCCCCGGAGCGGATTGATATTCGGGAAGTAAACCAGGCTGCCTCGCTATCGCAAATACTGCAGGGCTTTGATATGCCCGAGGATCGTCTGGAAGAACTGGCCGTGCTCAACGGGATGGAGCTGAACGAACAGGTACCGCAGGGCACGCTCATTAAAACAGTGGTACGCAGCGACGAAGAGGCTACGGCCCGGAAGCCATAGCAGGCGAGCGAACTTCTTGGTCGCCTCTGCTGTAAGGCGTGAATCATGACATTGTGTCACATTGCAGGCCTGCAATCTTCCATAATCAATCATTTTTATGACATTGCAACCCTGCAACCTTCCGTAATCATTCGATTTTATGACATTGCAACCCTGCAATCTTCCATAATCGTTCGATTTTATGACATTGCAACCCTGCAACCTTTCATAATCATTCGATTTTATGACATTGCAACCCTGCAATATGCCTGGTAAGCCTGCTCCCTCCCTATTTGCAGAGCTACAATATGCCTGGGAAGCCTGCTCCCTCCCTATTTGCAGGGCTGCAATATGCCTGGGAGAAATCTCCCAGCCAAATTGCCGATCCACCAAGTTAGCGGGAGGCTTCTCCCGAAAGCGATAGCGGCCATTAAAGAGCGCAGAATGGCCTTAACTGATATTTCCCTGCGCATCCAACTTGAGGAATGGGTTATATGCTATTTCCCACAAATGTCCGTCGGGGTCAGCAATGTAGCCGCTGTATCCGCCTCAGAATACTTTTTCGGGCTTTTTAGTAATCGTTACTCCTTTCTTTTCAAAATCAGCAAACAGTTCGTTCACTTCTGCTTCGGTCCGCGTGCAGTAAGCCAGCGTCAATCCTTTGAAACCCTGTCCCTCATTTGAGACGTCCGCATCCTCGGCCAATGCCTCCCGAGGATAGAGGGCTAAGTGTATGCCGTTCAGTTCCATAAAGGTAATTCCTTCGCTGCTATTCGCACTTTTCGTCCATCCGAACTTTTCCAGATAGAAGCTTCGGCTAGCGGCAGATCGGCAACGCCCAGGGTGATGATAGAGAGTCGTTGTTCCATTTCTTTTTTTGGAGGTTATACCCAACAATTTAGCGGGAATTTTATTTATTAAAAGGCTACCATTCTGGCTAAATTGTTTTGTGTTGCAGGGTAGTCATTTTTTTAAGAACACTATTTTTTAATCTAAACTGTTGCTAAGATGAGTGAGCAAAAAACCAAAAATCAGTACGAAAAACAAAATCCATTGACCCAGTATCCCAAACCTCCTTTTCCCCGGCAACCGCAGGACAGGCCCGGTTCGGTGAACCAGATGGACCCGCTGCCGGATCATGGCGAAGAAAGCTATCAGGGATTTGGACGACTGAAAGGACGAAAAGCACTGATTACCGGAGGGGACTCCGGTATCGGTCGGGCCGCAGCGATTGCCTTTGCCCGGGAAGGTGCGGATGTAGCGTTTAACTACCTGCCCAGTGAAGAGCAAAATGCCCAGGAAGTAGTGAAACTGATAGAAGCCGAAGGCCGAAAAGCGGTTGCCCTACCCGGCGATATTTCCGATGAGCGGTATTGCCAGTTGCTGGTAAGCAATGCGGTAGAAGAACTGGGTGGGCTGGACATTCTGGTGAATAATGCGGGCCGACAAACCGCTCAGAAATCTATCGAGGACATTACCACTGAGCAGTTTGATAATACGTTTAAGGTCAATGTATACGCCCTATTCTGGATCAGCAAAGCTGCCCTACCGCATATGGATGCCGGTTCAACGATCATCAACACTACATCCATTCAGGCGTTTGATCCATCGCAAAACCTGCTGGATTATGCCCCTACGAAGGCTTCCATTGTGGCCTTTACCAAAGCGCTGGCACAACAGGTAATAGAAAAAGGCATTCGAGTGAATGCCATCGCGCCCGGCCCCTTCTGGACGCCCCTGCAATCTAGCGGCGGGCAACCTCAGGACAAAATTGAGAAGTTTGGCTCCTCCACCCCTTTTGGTCGACCGGGACAACCCGCAGAATTGGCTCCCATGTACGTGCTGCTGGCCTCTCAGGAATCCAGCTACATGACCGGCGAGGTTATCGGAGTAACCGGCGGAGAAATGCCGTACTAAACGCCCTCCTTTTGTTAAGTAAAAAGACATCTGTGCTGTGGCATGGGTGTCTTTTTTATGCTAATTCCTTCTTTAGCGCGTCTATCTTTTCCAGCCATTGCAAAGAGAAATTCCGGCTGTGATCCGATAGGTATTCGTATATCCCCAGCGCCTGCATCAGGTATTTTCGGGAATCGTCTTCCTGATGATCGACCTTCTGTTTTCCCATTTCGACCAGCACCTCGGCCAGTTGCTCCAGATTTTCCGAAGTGAAAGCAGGACTTTGTTGCAGGCGAGGCACCAGCGCTTCCGGCGGCATGTCCACCAACTCAGCGAATGAGATTTCCAATTGCTCGTTCAATTTTTGCTGTACCAGCCTTTCCGTCTGCCCGTAATCCTCCTCCGGCTTCGCCCCAACCAGACGAGCCAACAGCATGCCCAATACTTTCCCCAGTTGGTCGATCTGGTCTTTCAGGTAATCTCGCTGTTCCATAGTGTAGGTTTGGGTCCCAAAGTATTTTCCTGCCTATCTTGTGGTATGAACGTAACCGGCGTACATAAAGATAGAGAAATCTGTACTGACGTTAAGTAAGCACTGTGAGAAAATGAGCTTATATTTTTAGCGTCATCGCGGACGAATGTGAGGCGATCTTACGCCACGGCAGAACGCTTCACAGAGCCTCGCGGTGGCGTCTGGAAAAATGATACTTTAATTTGGTCGGATACTTAACTTGTTTTATTTTAATATTTAGCTCTCCTATAGCATCAATGTCTGGATGCCGATCAGTTTTTTTGTTATCATTAGTTCTGTAAAACCAATTTAATTTTATTCATCCCTTTACTACCCACAGTTTATATGAATGACGAAACGCTACGCTACCCCATCGGGCGGTTCTCGCCTCCCGAAGCAGTTACTGCTCAGGATCGGCAGACGTACTTTCTGGAGATTGAACGCCTTCCGGCAGACCTGCGCGCTGCGGTCAGCGGGCTTACCGATGAGCAGCTAGACACTCCGTATCGCGAAGGTGGGTGGACGATCCGGCAGGTAGTGCATCACGTACCGGACAGCCACCTGAATAGTTACGTCCGCTTTCGCTGGACCCTGACCGAAGATCAACCGACGATTAAAGCTTACTATGAAGATCGCTGGGCGGAGCTGTCTGATGCTGCAACGGCACCTATTGCACCTTCACTACAATTGCTGGAAGCCCTGCACCAACGCTGGTTACTGCTGTTGCGGGCTATGAACGATGAAGATTATAGTCGAACGCTGGTGCATCCTGAAACCCGGAAAGTCATCCGGCTGGATACCATGCTGGCGTTGTATGCCTGGCACGGGAAGCACCATGTGGCCCACATACAGGCGTTGAAAGATCGAATAGGTTGGTAAATAATGGGGGGCTATAATGCCATACCAGATAAGGCTATTGTGCTATATTGGAATATGCTGTCCTTTACCCTTTTTTTAGAATAATTTCCGAAGGGAGCCAAATGAATGATTGGTACGTATTCCCGCAGTTCAGAACTGGCACCACCATTGGACTGGCTGATATAAGCGGGTGAGGAGGCAAATACCATCCCTGCTTCCAGGCGCAGAAAGGATAATAGCAATAGCACAGAATACAGTATACTGAAAAAAAGCGGGCGAATCCGTAAGGTTGGAGCGAAAAGCGGAATACACATTATCTTTCTCATGTCGGTGCTGTTTGAGGTAATTGTTGCTATTTAGTATACATTCATTTTTTATTTGTAATCATGAAAGAAAGTTTTAATATAAAAATCATAATTTCCCACAGATATTCATATAATAAAAAATGAGCATAAAACGCGAATTATTCGTAAACTTACGCTATGAAATGGCTATGCATCCTACTACTACTCTTGACCACGACAAAAACAATTGCCCAACCCTCATCCGCTGAACCCCTACGCATAGGCGTAGTCGGCCTGGTGCACTCGCACGTGCACGGAATTTTAGGGCGAGCAGACAAAGGAGACATTGAAATTGTGGGTATTGTGGAGCCCAACCGCGCCCTCGCCCAACGTTTTTCCGACCAGCATGGCTATTCCATGGATCTGGTGTACGATGACCTGGAAAGCATGCTGGATGCCACCCAGCCCGAAGCAGTTACCGCCTTCAACACCATTTACGACCACCTGAAGGTCGTAGAAGTCTGCGCCCCCCGCGGCATACATGTGATGGTGGAGAAGCCGCTGGCGGTCAGCCACGAGCATGCCCAAAAAATGGCGAAGCTCGCCCGGCAACACAATATCCACCTCCTCACCAACTACGAAACCACCTGGTACGGTAGCAACCACGAAGCTTATCGGCTGGTGCACGAAGAAAAAGCCATTGGCGAATTGCGTAAGGTGGTGGTACACGATGGTCATCCCGGTCCGAAGGAAATTGGGGTGAACGATGAGTTTCTAGAGTGGCTCACTGATCCTAAATGGAACGGAGCCGGTGCCCTGACCGATTTCGGTTGCTACGGTGCCAACCTGATTACCTGGCTGATGCAGGGCGAACGCCCCACTTCGGTCACCGCGGTAACCCAGCAAATTAAGCCAGATATCTATCCGAAGGTGGATGACGAGGCCACCATCATTGTGACTTACCCTAAGATGCAGGGAGTCATTCAGGCCTCGTGGAACTGGCCGATAAGCCGTAAGGATATGGAAGTATACGGCAAAACCGGCTATGTCAATACGATCAACGCCCTCGATATGCGCATGCGCCCCAACCAGAAGCAAAGCGAGCAAACCCTGAAAGCCAAGCCCAGAAAGGCTCCCTACGATGATCCCTTTGCCTATCTGGCCGGGGTAGTACGAGGAACCATCAAGATACAACCCACGGATTTATCTGCCCTGGAAAATAACCTGATCGTGGTAGAGATTCTGGATGCCGCCATCCGCTCAGCCAAAAGCGGAAAAACAGTGGAGTTGAAGTAAAGGCTGGCAAGCGTTATATCAAGCGGAAGCTGATGGGCTAATAGACCAACCGTTGGCAGGTGGCCGTAAGCATTCGCCAAGGGTATAACCCTCTGAGCGCCTACTGCCAACCACTTACCAGTCCGTCAACCAACAATTGATATAGGCATAATCCTACTTTGTATACTGCCTGGCTGGAGTAACGACTTTATCTGGGGGGTCACTCTCTGAGGTTTCCCATGAACACATCGACGCGCGGGTTCATCGGGTTGCCTGATGAACGCCGAAAAGAGGCCACCTGTCCGGCATGCCACAGGGCATCTGCAATGGGGCCATTAATCATGTTCCAGAAGGGGTAGCTGCTCTGACTTTCGTCTCCTTTAAATACCAGGTTAAACCCTTCCATCGCTTCCGCATCACTGGCTTTCAGTAAGTCACTGATTTCTTTTAATCGCAACAACGTGTCTTCGCGCTTTTCATTAAAAGAGTTCGGCACGGCTTTCTCCGGTGCCGAAGAAGGATTTTGCCCAATGGCCTGAGCAATTATTTTTATCAGTTGGTGAATGTGATCCAGGGTTTCGCCCGTGGTCCGAGCGGCCTCATTGGGCTGATAGGTGAGATCTTCAGGCCGTAATCCTTCGGTAGCCCAGTAGTATCGGAAACCCAGTGCATCGATCATCCGGGCGGCCACGGTGGAGGCGGTGTATTCCCGGGGATATTCCGGGATTTGGTGATACGGCAAAACTGAAACTGATGCCGACGAATCGGTGGTTTGGGCGAGCGCGAGTTGCCCGATACAAATACATACCAGGCCTAAAAATATGTTAATTGCTTGTGTCATGTAGTATTATCGAAGCTGATTGGGCAACATACCAACCAAAGAAAATATAAGTCAGGTTGGCAGGCCCGGTGGGCCACTCTCCTTCATTTACGGGGTCGGCACCAACAGGCCACGCTCCAGCATCCAGGCTTCGAAGAGGTCAGGCCAGGCGGAGAAGGCAGAACCCCGGGCACCCATGCCCAGGCCGTGGCGCCCTTTTTCAAACACGTGCATTTCCACCGGAATGTTGTGCTTCCGCAGGGCCAGGTAAAAGTAAATACTATTCTCGGGGGGTACAGCGCTATCTTCGGTGGTATGCACCATAAAGGTGGGAGGAGTATCAGCTTTTACCTGTTGCTCATTGGAAAGTGAAGCCACGAGTTCGGCATCAGCATCTTCCCCCAGCAGGGCAATCCGGGAGCCGCTGTGCTGGTAGTCTTCGGTAAACGTGATGACGGGATACAGCAGCACCATAAAATCCGGGCGGCTGCTTTCCTTATCTATGGCATCGCTGGCTCCGGCATCGCCCCCATCAAAGTGCGTACCCAGGGTAGAGGCCAAATGTCCTCCGGCCGAGAAACCCAGCACGCCAATCCGCTCAGGATCAATGCCCCAGGCTTCAGCGTTGGCGCGTACGGTACGGATGGCTCGTTTCCCATCATTCATCTCAATCGGGTGTTTGTATCCATTCCTTCCCAGCCGGTAAGTCAGGATATAGGCCGACACGCCAAAAGAATTAAGCCACTGGGCAATCTGGTGCCCCTCATGATCCATGGCCAGGTGATTGTAACCGCCACCCGGGCATACCACCACGGCAGCACCGGTTGCCATATGGGCCGGAGCTGGGTAGCGAATAATGGACGGCTGGTCGGTGTCTTCGGTACCGGTCGCACCGGGGGCGCCATCAGGCCATAGGCGCAGGGTATCAGGACTCGATTGGGCAAAGGAATTACTGAGCATAAAACAGCATAGCAGAGAAAGGAACAGAATTTTCATAGGGATTGTGTATTAGAACCGGCATGTTACGAATTTCTGCACGAGTTTCAAATACCATCTGTGGTTCTGTACGACCATTTAGTTGTCCTCTGCTTCGTCTGAGCGAAGAAAAGCCAGGGCGTAAGGTGGTAAACGAAGGGATGCCGAACACTGTTGAAAGCCCCTGTGCAAAAAAGCCTCCGGCTGCTCCATTGCCTGTGGCAGGGTGGTTTCGTCCAGTATTTTTACCGACCGGAAAGTACCCTCCGGAAGTTGGACCGAAACAGCTTCTGGCTGTAAGTTAGCCACCACTGCCTCCGTACCTCGATCGCTCCGAAAGGCCAGCCCTTCCAGTTGCCAGGGCGAGCTGCTAAATGTTTGTAGTACCGTAACATTGGCGGCTGAAAGCAGAAAACGAAACACAAAATACACCGGATACACCATCCCTGGCTTCGCCGGAAATAAATCGGGCGACAATGGAGCATGATCTCCCTGTATGATCCCCTTTCGTCCCAGGGTCTCGTAATACGTGAGGGAAGCCGCTCCCGCCTCAATCAGGTTCCGCAGGCTACCGACCGTCCAGCTCGCCCCGAACAACGACAACTGCCGGGTGTCTACAGAAGCGGGCAGGGTGTGCGGATCAGGAGGCGGCTCTGGCCCGGTGGCATTGGGGTTGCGGCGCATCTTAAGGGTAATGGGTGAAACGTGTATCTGCTTTCCTTCAGCAAACTGCCTGGCGCTCGTGACTGTATACGCCTGGGCCTGCACCGTCTCAATCAGCGATTGATTGTCGAAGTGGTGAACCTGGGGGTTGACCGAGTACGTTAGAAAATCGAGGTCGGTGGTGGGTACACGGTTACGGTTCAGCTCGGTGAAAAAGTAATCGGTCCCCCCGCCTATCCGGGCTTCGGGAAAGTGGCGGCGAAGCTCCGGTAATACCTGCTTCAGCAATTCGGCCGTGGTTACCTTATGATCACGACGAAAGACCAGCAAGGATTTTACAGTGGCATCGGCTATCACGCCCGTAAACGTGGTTAGTTCCTGCGCTGCTTCATGGCCAAAGTGCAGCGCAACCTCCAACGGCCACTCCAGCACTTCTGATTCTTTCACCGCTCGCTGCCAGCGGGCACGCCAGTCTTGTTCGTACAGGCGAAGATCCACCCGGTAGTGGGTGAAGTGAATCGCGCGAAGCAATGCAATATCACGATCCGTCAAATGATCATTGGTGGGTACCACGCGATTGCCCCCGAGGTTGTGTAAGCCGATACGCTGACCAGCCGGGTGATCGACCTCGCTGGACTGCCCGATGCCAATGGCCGGTAACATCCGCGCTTTTTCTGAAACAGAAAATCTGATCGGCGCTTCCGATGCTGCGCCATGAGTCGGAGCCTGAAGCAGCCGTAGGGTCACCGTTTGCGTAATCTTCTCGCCCTGCGTTACGGTGGCTGGAAAAGGCAGAGACAATGGGGTGCAGTAGGTTTTAAAGGAATCATCGGTCCAGTTGCGCTGGTCTTCGGTTTCAAAAGTATCCCCCTCAAACTCCAGTAAGGCCGTGACCCCTTCAGCGGGCTGCCACTGCATACGTACAATATCCAGAAATGGCTGATCGGGCTGAATATAGGTGGGAAACTTTCCTTCCTCCCTTTCTCGGTTGATGGTATCTATCTGGCAGGAAGCACCGGCTGCACTCGCCGGGTGCAATACACAAAAGCCAATTCGGTTACGCTGAAAGGTACTTAAGGCTTCCCCTTCCATCACAAAACGGATAAAGCCATCAGCGCGACCATCGATGAGATAACGAGCCGTAAAATCAATATCCCCCTGTTGATACCGGCAATGATAGATGATGGTGAAATGATCATCCTGTTGCGCTATCTGTTCTTTCGTAATCTGAGGTGCCACCGTGCCCCAGTTATGATCCCGCACCGCCGAATAGATCATCCGTATCAGTTCCGTATTCCCCACCCGGATGTAGCGTAAATGTCCTTCTTCATACTGACAGCTAAGCTGACCGGCTCGCAATTGGGTGACCGCCGGAGGGCGATGCGATACATCTCCGTAGTAGATGGTTTCCTGAGAAAGTGGGGTTGTTGCCATAACTAAAAATCGTAGAAAAATCAACAAGATGACATCCCTCCAGAGTTGTCGGAGGCGATGTCATGAAATTATTTTTGCCAGCATGCCATACCTGTATCAGGCGATCGCAGGCTTAGGTAATCGCCTTGACCTGATCCATGACGTTCTCCCATTCAAATACATCTTTCCAGTCGTCTCTAAATATCCTGGGAATACCGTACTGGATGGCTTTCTGAGCGGCATCGGAGAAGACTCCGCCGGGCAACTGGTTAAACAGCAAGGCCAGCTCAATATTTACGTGCCCTAAAAAGAAATCATAGGCGGCTTCTTTCGGCACTCCTTTGGCCACCACCGTATCCACTGCTTCCTTCATGATGGTGACCATCGCCGCTCCGAAGGTTTCCGACAAGGCCGGTTCCAGAATGCCCATTTGCTCAATGGTGATGCGGTGTGCTTTGGTCACGGGCTTGTACATTTCTTTGGCCAGGGCTTCCCCTACAGCATAATCTTCTTCCGGTCCCTGGATCAGGGCGCATACAATGGTTTGCTTGGCGGCAATGCCTCCGAAATAATCGTAATGGGCCTGCTCATCCGGCTCCCAGTTGAATACCGAGGGATGCGAGGGATGGGCCGCAAAGTACGTGATATCCGCTCGTTCCGGCAGGTGACCGGCACAGGGGGCGGCCGGGTCCAGCGTGACGGCCATGGCTCCGGCTTTTAACTGGGGTACAATGGTGGCGGACACTTTCTTAATGGCGACATCCGGTATGGCCAGGACGACGATATCTGCGTCAGGCAATACTTCGGCGGGTTGGGATACGCTGATATTCTTTTCCAGCAGCCGCGCCACGCCTGTTTCGCTGACTTCCAGGTAAGAGACCTTGTAGTTGGGGTTTCCCGCTAAATTAGCCGTGGTGCGCATACCCATTTTTCCACCGGCACCGACTAGAACAACATGTTTCATAATACGAATGATTGAATTGTTGATTGAGTAATTGATTGAATAAAGATTAAAAATAAGTTGGCCGACGACTGTAAGCAGTTAGGACATAGATTTCTAACTGCTTACTGCCAATCGCCTACCTATCTGAGTAACTCCGGTCTCCCACCTCCGCTTTCCGTTCTATGAAATATCCTTCCCATGCACAATAGACTCAAAGTAATCCGTTTTTCCGTTTTGTCCTCCTTTCATAGCAATTTGCAGTCCGTCGAAGCGGGGCTGATGGGCGTGAGCCGTACATAAAGGCACTCCGGGAGCAATGGGCATCAGCGTTTCCAGGGCGTAGATGCCCAGTTCGCGGGCAATATATCCTGAGGTGTCTCCACCAGCACTCACTACCCGCTGCACCTGCGTTTGTGCTAATAGCGATTTTAAGATTTTTCCCTGGGCACTGGCCAGCAAGGCGCTGGTAGGAGTCTGCTCCAGCCCCAAAGTCTGTTTACGCTGGTGAGTAGCGGCAATACCTGGATCATCCGGTCCCTGAGCGGTATACAGGGCTACGTGCTTTCCTTCGCTGAGCGCATTCAGAGCCAAGGCCTCTACCCGCTGCATTTCCGCAGTCCTTTCCTCAGGGTGTACCAGCACTTCACCCCGAATACGAATATCGGCAAAACCCTGCCGGATGGCCCACTGAAGCTGTTTTCCGGTGGTAGGTGAGCAGCTACCCGCCATCACAATCACCGGCTCGGCCTTACCGGGAGACGTGGGAGGAGCAGGCTTTTCCAGCAAACTCTGTTGTTGCAGGTACTGACACAACGCATACTCGGTGCCCGAAGCACCCACCAGCAACTGTTGTGATGCCTTCCGGTTTTCCCACAGCATACGTCCGACCGTCAGCAGGTGCTGATCGTGGTAAGTGTCAAAGAGCAGATATTCGCCCGAATGACTGAGCAGCGCTTCCAGTTTGGTTTTTTGGGTTGCCTCATCTGCTTCCAAAGCAAACAAATCCATGAGTTGTACCGGACGATTGGTTTGTTTGCCCAGATGCAGGCGCAGGTCGCTTTCGTGCATGGGCGTGACCGGGTGGCGGGCCATGGTAGGGTGACGGTCCAGCCGATAGGTGACTCCGTCTACCCGGGCAAAGAGGTTGCCGAACAGGCAAAAGCGGTTCAGAGAAGGTGCTCCGACCAGCAGGGGAATGTAATCCGACGGAAAGTAGGGGTACGCTAGGTCAATGGCATGGCCGATGCTGCCCACCTGCGGAGAAGAATCGAAGGTAGAGCAGATTTTATAATGAAAGAAGGTGCTGTCTATCCGGCTGAGCTGCTCAAAGATTGCCGGCATCTGGGCATCCATTTCCTCCGGCGACAGACTGCGGCTGATCCCGGCCACCCCTACTGCCGCCAGCGTGGATTGCGGCCCGCTCACCGTATTTTTCAAGCGAAAGGCCTGGATCTCTTCGGGAGTGGGTGGTTCCAGAAACAAGGCGGTTGGAATACCGTTCAGGGCCAGGGCTTCCATCACATCGGTAGAGCCGGTGAAATCGTCACCGTAAAAGCTCAGGAAAACCGCGTTGTTGGTCAGTGATGGGTGTAGTGGCATAGGTTGTTGTCTAATCCATCTAAGATACTTATGTCTGGTAGAGAATGTAAAATAAAATCAGCTTTTCTTATGAGCACCTGTTTTCCTGAAAGATAAAGAACTGCCAGATTTTAAAAATCCGGCAGTTCTCCATGGCTTTTAAGGTGCAGAAAAGGCGGTGATGATGCCCCTAATACTCGAAAGCCAAAGCATATACTTTAATTTGGAAGTAAAGCAAGTGTAAAGAGGAGTAAGGGTCATTACTTCCCGTATAGCGCAATCGCCTGCCGGATTTCTTCGTGCTGGTCCTGCAAATCGTTGATGGTTTTGCCCTGCATGGCTCCTTCCCAAGCCAACTGGATGCTGCGGACACCGGCGGCCATGCCACCCGGGTGCCCGGTGATACCTCCGCCGCAGAGGTACATCAGGTCCACACTTTGCATTTCCTGATAGGTATCGTGCGCCTGTTCCGCCCATTGGCCCGACGAAATGACAGGCGTAACCGGATAGCCGCCGCCCTGAGGGTTTAGGCAAGCCTTGATAGAACGAATGACGGAGGCATCGCTCTCGCAGAATTTGTTGCGAATGCCGTTGGTATGCAGGTGATCAGCTCCCGCCAGTGAGAAGATGGTATGATAGGCCGGAAACTCCAGGCCAATGGCCTCAGAACGGGAGTATAGCCCCCAACCGTTACGATGGCCGTGGATGGGCAACTGGCTGTGTTGCCGGAGTTTCACCATGCCACTGATGCCCACCCAGTTCAGGCTGGCCATCACACAGCTACCGCCTTGCTGGAGTACGTAGTCGTGGCGGCGCAGCATGTCGTCTATGTCTCCACTCAGGTTAAAGGCAAACATGGGTTTTTTCCCGTGTCGATCGGCAAAGCGATGGATCACTTCCATCACCGCATCTACCCGCTGCTCGAAGGGTGAATGCGGTGAGTCGCCCATCAGTTCATCGTCTTTGATAAAATCCAGTCCGGCCTCAATGAGGGTCTCTACCTGCCGGGCCGTCTGCTCGGGGCTCAGTCCCACACTGGGTTTAATGATGGTACCGATGATCGGACGATCTGCTACATTGCCGATCAGTGCCCGGGTACCGGAAGTGCCAAACTGCGGACCGGGATAGGCGGCACGATACGCTTCCGGCACCGTGATTTCCTGTAGCTTAAGCGCGGAGAAAGGGTCTAACTCAAACAGATTGCCCGCCACCGTCGCCATGAGGTTGGATAGATTCACCCCTACGTTTTCCAGCGGCCAGGAGAGGGTCACTTGTGCCTGCCGATAGGTGGGAAGAGTCACTCCTTTCGGTACGCGTGAACCAGGGAGCGAAGGTTGCGCTACTTCTCCGATCTCCTCAATGGCTTCAATATGGGCGGCATGGTTGGCCTTTAGTTCATCCGTCTCACCCGGCGTCTTCACAAAGGTGCCGGAAGATTGCTCCCCGGCCATGATCTCGGCGGCTTGTTCCAACGGATAAGCAGTTTCAATCAGATATGTAGCGCGGATGGGACGGGAGTTAGCCATGGTTGTTGTATAAGACAGCGATTAAGAAAATATGGGGTCTTCCAGCGTAATTACCTGCTTCATTTTGGCCGAACGATAGCATTCATACACCAGTTGCAGGGTGCGATAATTATCAGTAGCTGTGGTTTCAGGCAGGGTATCCGTTTGAAGGGCCGTTAGAAAATCCCGGTTAATATCTACCATGCTCGACTGCACCAGGGCATAATCCGGGTTTACCCAGGAGTATTTCTTCGGGGCGGCAGTTTTCCGCGTACTTCCCTCGCGGGTGGTGACGGTAATCCGGTAGTTATGGTCCAGGCGCACCGATCCTTCACTTCCCTCAACCAGCACCAGGGTTTGCGGAAAGGCTTCTTTCTCCAGTACTGAGGCGTACGACATCTCAGCGTAGCAATGTATGCCATTCCGCATTTCCAGCAGCACATTTGCCACATCTTCACCGGCAATATCCGGGTTCACCCGCTGGGTCAGGCAGCGTAGATTAAGCGCTTCACCAAACAGAAAGCGCACCATATCCAGCACGTGCGATCCAATGTCGGCCAGAATGAAGCGGTCCAGCTCGGCCAAAAAGGGCTGGTTGTCATATACCGGAAAGGCCGAACAGAAACTCACGCGCCCTTTGAATACTTTCCCGATCTCTCCCGCATCTAATATTGCTTTTACCTGACGCAAGGGGGCCTGCCAGCGAAAGTTTTCGTGGACAAACAACGGTACTCCGGCAGCCCGGTGGGCCATGATCATTTGACGGGCGGTTTCCAGGTCGGGGGCAAAAGGCTTCTGGCAGATGGCGGGCAATTGATAACGCGCCACCAGTTGGGTAATGGTGGTATGCGTACTTACATTCGTAATAATGTCCACAAAATCCAGCGACTCTTTCTCCAGCATGGTTTTGGCATCCGTATAGTGTCGGGGCACACCAAATTTTTTGGCGGTTTGCTGGGCTTTCTCATCATCCTGATCACAAACAGCTACCAGATGGGCTCCCTCCAGTTCTTTCCAGGCGGCAATCTGATACTGCGCCCAAAATCCGCATCCAATTACGGCAAATGATAAATCTTTACTCATGGGTCAAATATACGGATTGAAAAGAAAAGGGGGGCAAGTATTTGACAATCTTACCCAGTTATTGGTGGATAACCGATAAAGCGCTTACTGGGACAGGCACACCTCCATCATGTTCACTTTTTATGTTTTGAAAACCGTATTTTTTGCGTATTGCATCGTCTGCGTATGCCGCTTCCGCACAAATTGCATAGCCTGTTCCCGATAGGCCTGGGCGCGGTCAAAATCTTCTACCACACGCATCAGTTGTCGGGCGATATCCGGACCTTCGGTCTCTTCAATTTCAAACACCCACTTAT
This sequence comes from Cyclobacteriaceae bacterium, assembly GCA_040222715.1. Lineage (GTDB taxonomy): Bacteria > Bacteroidota > Bacteroidia > Cytophagales > Cyclobacteriaceae > Tunicatimonas. The sequence goes on from JAVKCN010000163.1 coordinate 57,882, forward strand.
CTACCCCAATGTCGTACCACATTTGCCCTTTGATGGTGTCTTCGGGCTGGCGCAGGTAAAAAGCCGGAGTACCGTGGTAGAACGCCATGATGGGGGAGTGGCACTCAAAACTTAACAGGGCCAGCGCCTGCTTATAAATTGAGCTGGCTTCGTCGGGCAGCCAGTAATTTTCCCGTTTTACCACCTGCTTCTTTACATCTTCCGGTAGCGGATCAATCAGCAGTTCATCCATGATGTCCAGTTGGTACGTCATTTCAGGGCAGATCAGTACTTTGTGGCCAGTCTGGCGAACGTACTCAATCATGGCGTAACGAGCTTTCGCGTGGTCTTTCTCCTTATGCTGCGCATTCAGCGTATCAACTTCATCGATCTGTTGCGGGCTCCAACCGGCATTGTTTGGACGAATCTTGTAGTAAGGAGTTTTGCGCAGGCGGGGAATAACACAGATAAACTGCCGGGCTTGCAAATCGTGCTGTTGCATAAAAGCCTGCGCCTTTTCATCATCCAGCAGATGCATGGCAAAGGTGGCATCCGGGGCAAAGCCCGTGTGTTCTCCCCGGATGCCCTTCGCACTCAGGTTCTTTAGCGAGTGGGTTTCGCGGGTATACACAAAAGCTGCGCCTTTCAGTAGATCTTCTAACTGAGGGCTGATCTCCTGGATAGTGACTCCGTAGATACCGTAGGGTTTTCCCGTGACTTTATGCCAACTGTCCAGCCCCGACCAGCCGACCACACTGGGGCCCGAGCCGTGCAGCATGAAATCAGCCTCATCAAACGCCTGCCGAAGTTCGGCCGTGCCCGGTTGGTCCTGCTCATCGAGCGGGCCGTTTACGATCCTAAGCTGGGGGAACCACGCGCGCAGCATGGCTTCCACCCCCCGATCCAGGGAGCTTTTGGGCCAGAGAATAATTTGGGCATCCGGTAACTGATCATTCAGAATCTTGATCAGGCCCGGAGTATGGCCCACATCCCCGATGTTGACGGTTTGCCAACTGGAATGCAGCAGGATAGTTTTAACTGCTAGTGGATGAAGGTGCCTTGCCAGGTTTGGCAGAGACAGGGCCGTTCCTATTCCGGAAAGGGCTGCGGTTTTAAGCCAGTTTCGACGGGTATAGTGCATAGCGGTTGTGAATCAGTAGATCATGGAAAGATACACAATCCTGATTACAATGGAAGTACCGCTGAGGGATAGGTTTAGAAAAGAGGTTGAACCAGCCCTACCAAGCCAGGATCAGGGCATACTACAATTTCGGTATAAATCTTGATACCGTTGTGGTATATAGCAAACAACATACATAACCTATGAAATACTTATTATGCGGATGGCTGGCCATAACTTTCGTGCTGGAGGGGCAGGCTCAAACCTACCAGCGAACCCAGGAATATTGTGAGTTTGTAGTTGAGCCGCTGTTAATTTCTGATAAGTGCCATGCCCGGGTGGATTACGGGCAGACACGGAGCCGGGGTTTATTTCAAGATGTAGATAAACTGCGCAACCCCCAGACGCAGGAAGCGATGGAGTTCAATTCCGCAATTGATGTATTACATTATATGAACGAGCAGGGCTGGGAGCTGGTACAGGTGTATGTGGCTGACAGCAGTGACGTGCGCTACCTGCTTCGCCGTCCGCTGCTAACCAACTCTACCCAGGAGTCTGGCTTCCCCTAATTTCTCGAAACGTTCTGAAACAAAGCTGATATATTAATCTGATTGTACCAGTGGGATAGTTGCTGAATGCAGGGATACGACCGTATCTCTTTGACCCGGTCTCCCTGTAGCCCGTCAAAGCGTACTTCCATAAAAACATTGCCGTCGTGGTACAGACAAACCGCATCCGGAGAGCCTTTATCGGACTGCATCATAAAATCCAGTAGCTGGCAGCGATCGTAAATGTACTGCAACTGGGCTTTTGGCTCGAGCTGGTTGAATTGAAAACAAGTCATGATCAAAACAACTGATTATTCTCTGTAAGCCGTAACGGGAATATACCCATTTCTTACAGTGTATTATTTCAGCATTTTTTCCTAAAAACTACGGAATACCTTCTTTTGCCCCCTTACATTTACGATTCATCTCCCCATTTCTACCATTCAGTCAGTTTCATTCGCGAACCCTGCCTGAGCTGCGCATTTTCGTAACATCAACAGAACGAAAATACCATGCCTGATCCGCAACTCTATACCTTCATTAAAACTCGCAGTAGGTTCTTTCAAAGCATCTTTCTATTCGTTAAAATGAGTTTGCTCATATTACATCTGCCTGCGTTGGGACAAACCACGTGGTCGGGGATGGTGGCTGATCCGCAGCAGCAGCCCGTCGTTGGGGCCAATGTCTATCTGCAAGACACCTACGATGGTGCTACCACCGATTCTACCGGGGTTTTTACTTTTACCACCTACGAAGCCGAGACATCCACTCTGGTAGTGAGTGCCGTAGGTTATGAAAGCTTTCGGCAAACAATTCTCCCCACAGGTCAAACTACTTCACTGAATATTCGCCTTCAGGAAGCCACTCAAACCATGCAGGGAGTAACCATTTCGGCTGGAGCGTTTGAAGCCGGAGATGAAAGCAAAGCCATCGCTCTAAAACCACTGGATATTGTCACCACTGCCGGAGCGATGGGCGATATTGCCAGCGCACTCCAAACCCTACCCGGTACGCAAACGGTAGGCGAGAGTGGCCGGCTGTTCGTGCGCGGCGGCGAGAGCTACGAAACCAAAGTCTTTATTGATGGCATGCTGTCGCATTCTCCGTTTAATGCTTCCGTACCGGGTGTGCCTACCCGAGGGCGTTTTTCGCCTTTCCTGTTTAAAGGAACTACTTTTAGTACCGGAGGCTACTCGGCCGAATACGGACAAGCACTTTCTTCAGCTCTGCTACTTAGCACCAATGATTTACCCGATCAAACCCAGACTGACATTTCGCTGATGACGGTAGGGGGCAGCGTTTCTCATCAGCACCGTTGGGACGAGTCTTCGGTATGGATAGAGGGCGGCTATGTGAATCTGGCACCCTATCAGTGGGCAGTGCCTCAGGATATGGCATGGGAAGTAGCGCCTCGTTCATGGACTGGCTCAGCTGCCTTCCGGAAGAAAACTTCCGAAACCGGAATATTGAAACTCTACACCCAGGCGAACCGCGGCCGTTTGTCACTGCACCAACCGGATGTGAATCAATTGCCCCACACGCAGTTCATTGAGTTGGAGAACGACAATGTATACATCAATGGCTCATTTCAGGAGATGCTGGGTAGTAAGTGGACCTGGCATAGCGGTGTATCCTACACCTACGACGATCAAGCTACTACGATAGACCAGAACCCCATCCGTCAGCAACAGCGAGGAGTACACATAAAGTCAACATGGATTAATGATGTGACCAGCAGCCTGGCACTGCGGTTTGGCGGTGAATACTTCCGGGATGAATACGACTGGCAAGTAAGTTCATCAAATTCTGAAGCCAGACAACTGACGCTTTCCACACAGCGAGCGGCTCAGTTTGTTGAAGCAGATATATACATGACCAACCGACTGGTGGCTCGCTTGGGCGGCCGTACCGAATATGCCCGACTGACCAATACCTGGACGGCTTCTCCTCGACTATCATTAGCCTACAAAACCGGAAAAGAAAGTCAGGTCTCGCTGGCCTACGGAACATTTAACCAGAGTCCGCAAACCGATTATCGCTTAATTAATCCGGAATTACTAGACGAAACGGCTACTCATTACATTGCCAATTATCAATTAACTCAGTCGGGCCGCACGTTTCGGGCTGAGGTATACCATAAGCAATACCATCAACTCACCAAGTTTGATCCGACTCGGCCTTACGAACTGGCATCGTATACGAATGGAGGAAATGGCTATGCCCGAGGGCTGGATATTTTCTGGAGAGACCGTCGATCGGTAGATAATCTCGATTATTGGCTTTCTTATTCGTTACTGGACTCGGAGCGAGACTATCAGGATTTTCCCACCACCGCCGTGCCTACGTTCGTATCGCGTCATAATTTCTCAGCGGTGGGTAAGTACTTTATATCATCGCTACGCACTCAGGTAGGAGCTTCTTACAACTTCGCCAGCGGACGGCCCTACTTCAACCCCGAGCAGGAAGACTTTCATACCGATCGGACCAAAACGTACCATAATCTGAGCCTGAATGTGGCCTGGCTGGTTCGGCAGCACATTATTCTCTACACTGCCGCTACCAATGTGTTGGGAAGAGAAAATATCTTCAGTTACAAGTATGCCAGTCAGCCTAATGCCGCCGGAGCGTATGATCGGCTGGCGGTACAACCCACCGCGCCTCGCTTCTTCTTCGTCGGCCTCTTTCTCACCCTTAGTAGAGACAAAACTCAAAATCAATTGGACACACTATAGAAGGACGGAATGAGTGAATGACTAGCAGATGTATCCATTTACCAAACGCAGCATTCACTCTTTTCTTCATTCACTCCTTCAATCCTTATTACTCACCTTAAATCTGATAAAACTATGAAACGTTTATTTCTTTCTTTGATCGCTTGCTGGTTTACAGCGTTTTGTTTTGCGGGAAATCCGGCTTATGAGAAGGCTATGCAGCAGGCATTGGGCCAGTTAGCGCAGGCGGGTTCACCTGAGGCTTTCGGGAATGTGGCGAATCAGTTTGAACGTATTGCCCGGGCCGAAAACAGTCAGTGGCTTCCCTGGTATTATGCGGCGTATGCCTACATTACCCAGGCCGCAATGAGTCAGGGGAAAGAGCAGAAAGACCAGTATCTGGACAAAGCCCAGGAGTTTCTGAATCAGGCAGATGTTTTACAGCCGGAAGAGTCGGAAGTGGTGGCCTTACAGGGATATTGGTACATGATCCGGGTGTCGGCCGACCCAGGCAGTCGGGGACCGGAGATGGCACCGAAGGCCACACAAACCCTGGCGCAGGCCGTGCAGATGAATCCTGACAACCCGCGCGCGCTGCTGCTGCTGGGGCAAATGGAATACGGTACGGCGCAGTTCTTTAACAGCGATACTTCCAAAGCCTGCGGATTAATTAGTCAATCTTTGAAGAAACTTGAGCAGGACGAACCGGAATCTCCACTACACCCCAGTTGGGGAAAGGAGATGGCAGAAGCCATGCGCGGAGCCTGTGAGCAATAAAAGCAGTAGTCCGGCGCTGAGTCGGACTTCTTTGTATCTTTGGCGTAAATACCACGACCATTCATTGTATGACATTCAAAAGAAAGCTCAGAAGGTGGGCTATTTACCTGGGAGTGAACCTACTTATTGCTACCGCTATTGTTTTCTTCCTGACTCCCCGGCTCTTTTTCTCCATCGAGGGCTGGCGAGATTTAGTGGATGATATTCTGTATTCTTTTACCTTATGCCTGGTGTTGGGTGGTGGAAATGATTTTCTGAATGCATGGATCGGCCGGCGCGTGTCCTGGATTCATCACCCTACCAAGCGATTTCTACTGAATACCATTGCGCTGCTCACCTATTCTTTTTTAGCTTCTTTATTGATTGCTTTTATCTTCATTCAGCTATTCTTTGCTAATAATCCTTCGGAGGTGCCCTGGCATGTGTATGTAGAGACTGCCTATCTCCCTTTGGGCATTGCCGTAGTGCTCACATTTTTCATTACCAGCCGGGGCTTTCTGCTGAGTTGGCGACAGGCGGCTATTGAAGCTGAAAAGCTAAAAACCGAGCGGGTTTCTTCTCAGTACGAGACGTTGAAGAATCAGGTCAACCCTCATTTTCTGTTCAACAGTCTGAATGCCTTAACCTCGCTGGTGTACGAAGATCAGGATCAGGCCGCTAAGTTTATTAAAAAACTGGCCGATGTCTATCGCTATGTGCTGGATAATCAGCAGAAGGAAGTGGTACCACTAAGTGAAGAAATTCGCTTTGTGGAAGCCTACGTGTTTCTTCAGAAAATTCGGTTTGAGGATAATTTACAAGTAAGCATTCAGATTCCGGCTGATACACCGGCAATGGTTTTACCACTGTCGTTACAAATGCTGGTGGAGAATGCCATTAAGCATAATATCATTTCTGATGATGAGCCGCTGCATATTCAATTATACCTGGAAGAGGACGAATTCATGGTGGTTAAAAATAATCTGCAGCCCAAAACCAGTCATGAATATTCATCAGGATTGGGGCTGAAAAATATTCGGTCTCGATACGAATACCTATCCAAAAAAGAAATTAGTGTGCTTAGTAGCGAAAATGAATTTATTGTAAAACTACCCCTCCTAAACTTACAACCCGCATGAAAATCTTGGTGATTGAAGACGAGAAAGCTGCTGCCAAACGATTAATCTCTTTGATTCAACAGGAAATCCCTACGGCAGCTATTGTGGCTCAAATAGATTCGGTAAAAAAGTCAGTAGCCTGGTTTCAGGAAAATACTTCGCCGGATTTGGTCTTTATGGATATTCAACTGGCTGATGGGCTGAGTTTTGAAATCTTTGAACATACTAAAGTTTCGGCTCCTATTATTTTTACTACGGCTTATGATCAATATGCTATTCAGGCATTCAAAGTCAATAGTATAGATTATTTGCTGAAGCCGATTGATGCTGAAGAACTGTCGGCCGCGGTAGAAAAATACCAGTCGTATCACCAGGCTCATTCCGCCCCCAAGCCCGAGCAGCCTGATCTTAGCCAGCTTCAGCAGGCCTTGCAAATGCTACAGTCGCCCGGGTATAAGAATCGTTTTGTAGTGAAGGTGGGAGAACACATCAAGGCGATTCCGGTAGAAGAGGTGCTGTATTTCTTCAGTCAGGAGAAAATGACTTATCTGCAAACCCACGCAGGTAAGCATTTTATCATTGATTATCCGCTCGATCAACTGGAAGAGATGGTAAATCCTGCGGCTTTCTTCCGCATTAGCCGCAAATATATTGTTCGCCTTTCTGCTATTGACGATATCATCACGTACTCCAGCAGTCGGCTCAAACTAAAACTTAAGCATTCTGATGACTCCGATGTGCTGGTAAGTCGTGACCGAGTGACTGATTTCAAACAATGGCTGGATCAATAGGATGTGGGGAAAAGTTGTGGATCAGTTGCCGGAAGTACCCAGTGGTGGGGAATTATATCCCCCTGCTTCACTTTAATTTGCATTTGGCACGGCATCACACTCTCTTTATTATCATTGACATATTATTTTAAGTCGCTGAATTTCAGATACTTAAAAATTTTTTTGCGCTAAAGAAAAATGAAGGAGTCGGTTTTGGCAGTAGGTTTGCCTTATATAAGGCGAAGTGAGGGTTGAAGATAGACTCAATTTTTTAAACTACGATATTTTATTTTTTTATCTAACTACCGAGTTTATCTTAAAATTAACAATTAACAAAGGTTAGTTGAAGCGGTGCAGTGTAAAACTGCACCGCTTTTTTTATTAATTAGCAGAAATTTCATAATATTTGCCACAGATCAGCTTAAAATGACTAACTAACCAAACCTATGGATACGAATACTATATTACTTATCGCACTCGGAGTTGTCTTTGTTCTTTCTGCTGTGGCGGTATGGCTGGGTAACCGAAGCGATTAGCCCGATGAACCCCAGAGACTCCCGTCTCACTTTCTCAATGGATCTGCCCGTTACCAGCTGATTCATCATTCCTGATATCCTTTCTTGTAGTAACTCAACAGTGCTGTAAGGTGCATAGCATTTATGGAAGTATAACACAGCATACTTATCTATGTTCTGGTCACTTCTGTATGCTACCAAACGACTTTAGTATAGCCTGGGAGGATACCACGCTTTTTAAATAATTATGACAAAATAATTAGTTATTCTGTAGTAATTTCTGCAAATATTACAAAGATTGTATACCCGATCGTGATGATTGGATATGATGACATTACTACACATTCTTGCAAAAGCTATCCGAAATATCTCCATACTAAGCTTACTGGTATGCCTTGGAGGACTATGTTCCTGTCAGAATTCATCTTCTGAAACCTGGGTCATTGGGTTCTCTCAGTGTGTGGATAATGATGCCTGGCGGCAAGCTATGCTGGGCGAAATGAGAAAAGAACTGGCTTTTTATCCTGAACTTCAGCTCATCTACAAAAATGCCGATGGCAGTAGCCAGCAGCAATTGCACGATATTCAGGCCTTAATGAGTGAAGGCATCGATATTCTGATTGTTTCGCCTAACGAAGCAGCCCCCATTACTCCGCTGGTAGAAGAAATATACCACTCCGGTATACCAGTCATCGTAGTTGACCGGAAGATTGCCTCGAAGACCTATACCGCTTTTGTGGGAGGTGATAACTATGAAATAGGAAGAATTGCCGGAAAGTACGCGGCTTCTTTGCTCAGCCAGGGTGGGAATATCCTGGAGGTAACGGGCTTGCCCGGCTCTACTCCGGCCCAGGAACGGCATCAGGGGTTCATCAATTTTTTAGAAGCTTTTCCCAATCTGTACACATTAGATACCATTAATGGGGAGTGGGAGCGGGAAGTTGCCCGACATAAATTACAAGACTCTCTACAGCATTTCCCTAATGCAGATCTGATTTTTGCCCATAACGATATGATGGCCCTGGCAGCTCGGGAGGTGCTTCGGCAGCAGAAAGATTCTTTAGGTATTAAAGTGCTGGGCGTGGATGGCATTGCCGGGCCCGGACTGGGGCTGGATATGGTGAATCAGGGCATTCTGGACGCAACATTCATGTACCCCACCGGTGGCGATAAAGCCATACAGGTAGCCCGTAATATTCTCACTGGTCAGCCTTACGAAAAGGAAAATATCCTGCAAACCACCGTGATTGACTCTTCCAACGTGAAAGTAATCAAGCTTCAGTCCGATAAAATTTTAGAGCAGCAGCAGGAAATTGTTCGGCAGCAGCACGCTATAAAAGAGCAATTATCCATTTACCGAAGTCAGCGCACGTTACTTTATGTAGTTATCATCAGTTTAGCTTCGGCCATTGCGCTGGGCGCGTACGCCCTGTACTCATTGCGGGAAAAACAATTGACCAATCAGCAGTTAAAAGCGCAAAATGAAAAGATTACGGAGCAGCGCAATCAGATCATGAAGATGGCCCAGGAGACAGAAGAGGCCAATCAGGCTAAATTCCAGTTCTTTACCAATATTTCTCACGAATTTCGTACTCCGCTCACGCTAATCCTGGCATCGGTAGACGATATGCTGGAAGAAAGTCAGGTTGCGTCTGGAGCTATGAAGCAGGACCTGCGGCTGATGCATAAAAATGCTTCCCGCCTTCTGCGCCTCATCAATCAGTTGCTTGATTTCCGTCGGTTAGAGCATAATAAAATCAAGGTGAAAGTCTCTAAGGGCGATCTGGTGGCTTTTCTGCAAGAGGTATACACTGCCTTTGAGCGAACGGCCTGTAAGCGGGAGATGGATTTTCAGTTTATCGCCCTGCAACCGGTTCTGGAAATGCACTTTGATGCCTCCATGCTGGATAAAGTATTTTTCAACCTGCTTTCCAATGCCTTTAAATTCACTCCTGATGGAGGAAAAATTCAGGTAATTATTGAAAAAGATACCCGAAGTAACAGTGCCCGTATTCGAGTGATTGATAATGGCCGGGGCATGGCGGCTGAGCATGCCTCCCACGCCTTTGACCGGTTTTACCAGGGTGAGCAGTATCAGAGCATGGGCACCGGATTGGGCTTATCCTTATCCAAAGAACTGATTGAACGCCACGGAGGCACCATCGGAGTTAGCAGTGAGAAAGGAATGGGAAGCTGTTTCGATATTTTACTGCCCTTAAATGCAAAACACTGGTCAAGCGATGAGATTGCAGAACAGCCAGTAGCGCAGTCTTCTAACCAGTACTATGTAGAGGAGGTAAGCCAGGAGAAGGTTACCGAAGAGGCAGCCGTGCATTATCAGGAAGCAGATACTACAGTATTGGTAATTGAAGATCACGAGGATCTACGGAACTTCCTGGTTCGAAAACTCCAGCAGAAATACCAGGTATTTGCCGCTTCTGATGGACAGGATGGTCTGGAGCAGGCTTATGCTCAGGTGCCTGACCTGATTGTGAGCGATGTAATGATGCCGGGACAGGATGGCCTCACCATTGCCCGAACGCTCAAAAATGATCTCCGCACCTCCCACATTCCCATCATACTACTGACTGCCCGAAATTCGCCTGAGCAACAGATGGAAGGCCTCAGCACTGGTGTAGATGCTTACGTTATCAAACCCTTTCATCCTAAATTGCTGCTGGAGCAGATTGACAAACTCTTATGGAACCGGGAACAACTCCGGCGACGGTTTGCTGGCATCGAGAACACCTCTGATCCGCCTCCGGTGGCCGTTCCTGACCTGGACCAGCAATTTCTTGCCCGTGTTTCCTCAATCATTCAGCAGCACCTGTCGGAATCCGAGTTAAGCGTAAATGCCATTGCCCGGGAATTGGGTCTGTCGCGGGTGCAACTCTACCGGAAAGTTAAGGCCCTGCTGGGCGTAGGCATCAATGATCATATCAAAATTCAACGACTAAAGAAAGCCAAAGAACTGCTCCAACAACCCGACCTGACCATCGCCGAAGTAGCTTACGCTGTAGGGTTCTCTTCCCCTGCCTATTTTTCTACCGTATTTAAATCCTACTACGATCAGTCTCCTTCCGATTTTGTAAGAAACGCACCTTCTATCTCCTGACAAGTATCGGGTATCAATTTTGAAAGTGGAGGTATCAATTTTGAAAGCAGAAAGGATTTTTCCGCACTCACATCTTTATAAATTTGCAATACCAAAGGCATTTTATCGCCTCTGTTGCCATTATTTACACCCATTCCCACTTTAGTAACATTCCTGCAATCTTTCGGTACGATTTCGAAACAGCAGGGCTCCCGTTTTAGGTACTTTTGATGTATCGCAACCTAACGCTAATCATCATGAACTACCGACGACTTTGGTTTTGGTCCATTACTGTGGCCCTGGGCGGTTTTTTATTTGGCTTCGACACCGCCGTGATCTCCGGAGCCGAACAAACCATTCAAAAGGTCTGGCAGCTTAGTTCGGTACAACACGGGCTCACGGTATCCATTGCCCTGATTGGTACGGTATTCGGTGCGCTGTTCGGAGGTATTCCTTCCGACCGACTGGGTCGCCAAAAAACCTTATTCTGGATTGCCGTCTTCTATTTGGTATCTGCCGTCGGTTCTGCCTTAGCCACTGACTGGTATCTATTTCTGGCATTTCGTTTTTTAGGGGGATTAGGTGTAGGAGCTTCTTCGGTAGCAGCTCCCATGTATATCTCAGAAATTGCCCCACCCAAATCTCGCGGAAAACTGGTCGCCATGTTTCAGTTCAATGTTGTATTTGGTATTCTAATTGCCTATCTGTCTAATTATTTACTAGAAGGGTTTGGCGAATATGCCTGGCGATGGATGCTGGGGGTAGAAGCTTTTCCTGCCCTGGTCTTCCTGATTTTAGTCTTATTCGTGCCGGAAAGCCCTCGCTGGCTGATTCTGAAACGAAACGACATCAGTCAGGCCCGGGTCATCCTGACCCAGATTGACCCCGAACGAGCCAACGAAGAAGTATTAGCCATCCAACACTCGGCACTGTTCACTGAGATTAAAGAAACACCGTTTTTATCCAAGCAGTACAGCACTCCTATTGCGCTGGCCACCTTGTTTGCCATATTCAACCAGATGTCAGGTATCAATGCTATCATTTACTATGCGCCCCGCATCTTCGAGATGGCCGGATTGGAGACCCGCTCAGCTCTATTATCCACCGCCGGAGTCGGGATGATAAACTTCCTGGCCACCTTACTGGCATTGAGTATGATCGATCGGATGGGGCGCCGTAAACTCATGCTGATCGGTTCCTTCGGATTGATTCTGACACTGGGGCTTGTAGCCCGTTCCTTTTTTGTAGAATCATTTGGTCTCTGGGTTCCCATCTATCTGTTCGTGTATATTGCCTTCTTTGCCTTCTCCCAGGGGGCAGTGATCTGGGTGTTTATTTCCGAGATCTTTCCCAATCGGGTACGGGCTTCCGGGCAGGCCCTGGGAAGTTTTACTCACTGGCTCATGGCCGCATTAGTAGCATTTTCCTTTCCCATCGTGGCCGAAGCCCTGGGAGGCGGACTTACGTTCACTATTTTTTGTGGCATGATGCTCCTACAATTGCTCTTCGTATGGAAGATGATGCCCGAAACCAAAGGAAAATCACTCGAGGAACTAGAACTCAATTTATCTTATGAAAAAGCCTGATACTCCATCCAAAAGCGCCGTATGTTTCGGCGAAATGTTGTACGATTACCTCCCCGACGGACGGTTTCCAGGCGGAGCGCCGATGAATGTGGCCCTGCATATGCACCAGCAGGGCATCGCAACGCAGTTCATCTCTAGTGTGGGGCAGGATGAAGATGGAGAATCCTTGCTGGCGTACCTGTCGGAACGAGGATTACCCACGAACCTCATCCAGCAAGACCCGGAACATAATACGGGTAAGGTGCTGGCTGATGTAACGCAGTCTGATGATGTAAAATACGATATTCTGCAACCGGTGGCCTGGGATTTTATCCGCATAAACGATCAGGCTGCCCGAGCCGTGCACCAGGCAGACCTGCTACTCTACGGAAGTCTGGCCTGCCGGAACGAAACCACGCGAAACACTCTCCAGTCTTTATTACCCCAAGCCCGAAAGACCGCCTTCGATGTAAATCTTCGAGCACCTTACTATACCCCGGAGCGCATCCGGGAGCTTTTGCAACCTGCTGATATCGTGAAGGTAAACGAAGAAGAGTTTGCCCTGCTATCTGAATGGTACCTGAACGGTGAGACGAATGAATCTGCCATGCACCAATTCACCCAGCAGTTCCGCATAGAGACACTGTGCATTACTCAGGGAGCCGCCGGAGCTTTACTGCTTCATGAAGGAAAATTATGGCAGCAGCCGGGTTTTCGGGTGCTGGTTTCCGACACAGTCGGCAGTGGCGATGCTTTTCTGGGCACACTACTCACCCTCCTGCTGCAAGAACAACCCCCGCATGTGTGCCTTTGGTACGGATGTGTAATCGGAGCTTACGTAGCGACGCAACCCGGAGCTACTCCCACTTTAGACCTCAAAGCCATAGAGAAAATTATTAGTACACAACCCTTAAACCTGTTATGATGAAAAAAACAGCAACTACTCTTACTCGCTATCAACCTCACCCAAAGCCACCTTCGTGTCCGGCTCAGCCGGTTATCCCAAGCAAGCATCCTTGCTTAGCCAACCGGATTCCAGTTCCAAATAATTAGTCACTATTTAAACAACCGCAATTATGAGCAAGCAAATTTTACCCAGGCTCCAGCTCCTGTGCGCTGGATTTCTGATACTGACTTTTATGATCAGTATCGGCACCACCTTCGCCCAGACCAGTACCATTTCGGGTACGGTCACCGACGGAATGAACGAAGGGCTGCCCGGAGTCAATGTTGTCCTGAAAGGTACTACCCAGGGAACGGTGACTGATATTGAAGGAAATTATACTTTAGGCGAAGTATCAGCTACCGACATTTTGGTTTTCTCCTCGGTAGGCTACGCAATTCAGGAAATCGCCGTTGATAACCAAAGCACCGTGAATGTTACCCTTCAGGAAGATATCCAGGCGCTTTCCGAGATTGTGGTAACCGGATATGCCACCGAAAGAAAAGTGGATGTAACCGGCGCGGTAGCGGTGGTCGATCTGGAACCCATTAAGAATACATCTTCTGGCAACCCTATGCAGGCTTTACAGGGCAGAGTTGCTGGTCTGTTTGTGGAAAAAAGTGGTACCCCCACTGGAGAAAACAGCCGGGTACTGATCCGGGGTGTGAATACACTGGGTAACAATGATCCGCTGTATATTATTGACGGAGTACCGACCAAACAAGCGCAGATATTTCAGAGCTTAAATCCCAGCACCATTGAGTCGGTTCAGATCCTGAAAGATGCATCAGCGGCTTCCATCTATGGCTCCCGTGCTTCCAATGGGGTGATCATCGTGACAACCCGGGATGGATCACAGGCCAAAGAAAATGTAAGCGTAACCTTCAACTCCAGCGTATCTATGCAGAGCACCCGGCCCCAATGGCAGGATATGCTCAATGCGGAGCAACGAGGCATTGCCCTTTGGCAGGGTTCAGTAAATGACCGAAGCGATCCGGCCGTTCATTCCGCCATTTATACCTACGACTGGAATAATGATTTCAACAACCCGGTGCTGAACAGCGTGAGCATTCAACCTTTCGTTAATGGAGACCAGAATGTGCCGGTGGGTGATACTGATTGGCAGGATGCGGCATACGAAACCGGATACGTAGTGTCCAATGATTTAACGCTCATGGCAAACACGGAAAACAGCGGATTACTGGCCAATGTGGGGTATATCAAAAACACCGGAACATTGGCGTATACCAATTATGAGCGATATACCGCCCGGCTCAACGCCAACACTTCTGCTTTTGATAAGAGGGTACGCTTAGGAGTAAACTCCTTATTATCTACCTCCAACCAAACGCTGGCCGCAAATGACCTGGGCGGCGCGCCGACCCCTTTTCTGGCTATTTCACTCCCTCCTACCATACCTGTACGCACGGCAGATGGAGAATTTGCCGGTCCGCTGGGTGCAGGTTACTCGGACCGGAATAATCCGGTGGATATGCAGTGGCTCAACCGCTGGGATAACTTCAACCGCACATCAATCTTCGGAAATATCTTTGCGGAAGTAGAGCCCATCGAGAAATTAGTGTTCAGAACCAACTACGGTATTGAATACACCAACGGCGTAAATAAAGACATACAGCTGGCCTTTCAGGAAGGTTTTCTGGGCCGTTCGGTCAACAGTTTACAACGGGCTACCGGAAGACGACTGGACCGGGTTTGGTCGAATACGCTTACCTATGAATTTGAGCTGGGCGAACACCGGATCAACATACTGGGTGGGGTAGAAGCCATCTGGCAGGATTTTCAGGAATTTGGCGCATTCCGGGAAGGCTTTGCTCAGCAAACGGAAGACTTCTTCACGCTTTCCGCCGGAACGGGCCGTAGTACCAACTTTGGCAATGCCACTGGCGGACGCTTGCTGGCCCAATTCGGCAAAATTAATTATGCCTTTGGCGACAAATATCTGGCTTCGGTCACCGTACGGCGGGATGGTTCTTCCCGCTTCGGCCAAGAAAACCAATACGGTATTTTCCCCGCAGCCACGTTGGGATGGAGAATCGTGAACGAAGATTTTATGCAGAGTGCAACGTTTCTCTCAGACCTGAAACTACGGGCCGGGTACGGAGAAGTAGGTAACCAGGATATTGGGGATGTCGCCCGTTTCGCCCTTTACGAACCCCGGTACGGCAATATCCAGGGTGACTGGACCAATATTGGTACCGCCTATGACCTTAACGGGAACGATTCCGGTGGTTTACCTTCTGGTTTTGTCTCGGTACAGGGCGGCAACCCCGATTTGAAATGGGAGACCACTCGGGAATTTAATGTAGGGGTAGACTTCGGGTTCCTGGACGACCGAATTATTGGCTACATTGATTACTTCACCCGGGAAACCTCCGATATTTTGCTACAACCTCCTATTGCTTCTGCCGTGGGGGAAGGAAAACTTCGCTGGGTGAATGGTGCCGTAGTAGAAAACAAAGGATTAGAACTTGCCCTGACGTATCGAGGTACTATTGGTGATGACTTGTCGTACTCCATCAACGGTAACTTCAGCCGGTTCCGCGATAAGATCACCGAATTGCCAGAAGAAGTGCGAACCGCCTTCCCGGGAAACTCCGAGAAGACCATCTTAGGGCAGTCTCAATTTTCTTATTTTGGCTATAAAACCGACGGCATCTTCCAAAACCAGGCCGAAGTAGATGCCCATGCCGAGCAGATCGGTGCTGGCCCGGGTCGAATACGATACGTCGATCTGAACGATGATGGTGTAATCAACGCCCTGGATCAGGACTACCTGGGAACGGTACTGCCGGGCTTTGAATACGGTATTCGGGTAGATCTAGCCTACAAGAACTTTGATTTCTCATTGTTTGCCTCAGGGGTTGGCGGCCGAACCGGCAATGATCAGTTCATTCCCTTTAATAGCTTCGCCAATGTGGGAGCCAATATGGGCACGGGAGTGCTGGATGCCTGGACGCCCCAAAACCCTGGCTCGGATACCCCCATGCTGTCGCTGATAGATGCCAACAGCGAAGGCCGCGCCTCAGATTTTTATCTGGTGAACAGTTCTTATTTCAAGATGCGGAACATTCAATTAGGATATAATTTTCCGCAGGCGTCCATAGAATCACTACACATGAGCCAGTTGCGCCTCTTTCTGATGGGCGAAAACCTATTCTGGTTTAAAAACAAGGAATTTCAGGGAGCCGACCCGGAGATTTCTAATGCGGGTGGAGACCCCTGGAATCAGATACCAGTGCCCACCTCAGTCACATTTGGCGTAAATGTCACCTTCAACTAATTAAACGTAATCATGAAAATTAACATAATATCTATCCTATTCATTATCGGCCTGCTGCTGGTAGGTGCCTGCGATGACCACCTTGATTTTCAACCGAAAGGAACCCTGACCGAAGATCAGGTTACCACGGTAGATAACCTGGATGCGCTGGTGACAGCCGCCTATGCCAGCATTGGTAATGACTTCTGGGACGGGCCCATCACCAGCATGTGGGCGTACTCCAGTGTGCGCTCTGACGATGCCTACAAAGGCGGGGGAAGCGTGGGTGACGTTGGCGAAATCAATGCGTACGAACAGTACAACCTGACGCAGCCCACAACGGGAGGGCTCTTTAACAATACCTGGACGAATGCGTACGAATCAATCTCCCGGGCCAATTTTGCCCTCAGCGCACTGAATGATGCATCGGAAACCGAATTTCCTGAGAAAGCAGTACGCCAGGGCGAAATGCGTTTTCTCCGGGGGCATATGTACTTTCTGCTGAAGGTAATGTTCAAGCACGTGCCCTACATTACCGAAGATATTCCCGATGAAGAAAAAGCTTCGGTTTCCAACCGGCAATTTACCAATGATGAACTGTGGAGTAAAATCGCGGAAGACTTCCAGTTTGCCGTGAATAACCTGCCTGAAACCCAAGAGCAGGTAGGTCGGGCTAATCAACTGGCGGCCAAAGCTTACCTGGCTAAAACTCGCCTTTACCAAGCCTATGAACAGGATGAAAATCATAGCGTAGTGAGTATCAACGCTCAGCGATTAGAGGAAGTAGTGAACCTGACCAATGATGTGATCAACTCCGGAGCGTACGCTTTGCAACCGGACTTTGCCGAGAACTTCCTGTATGGCTACGATAACGGCCCGGAATCTGTATTTGCGGTTCAATTTTCTATTGATGATGGCACTGCTATTGGCAGACTCAGCATGGCCACCAGTCTGAACTACAGCCTGGCACCCCAGTACGGTTGCTGCTGGTTCCACCTGCCCAGTCATAACATGGTAAATGCTTTTAAAACCAGTGAAGAAGGATTGCCCATGTTTGATACCTTTAATGACGAAGCTCTGACCGATGCCGATTTGGTACCAGACGGTGCCCGGGTAGATCCTCGTATCGACCATACGATAGGTATCAAAGGGCATCCGTTCAAATACCAGCCGGATATACTGTATGACCATAGCTGGGAACGCGTACCAGCTTTATACGGAGGTTTTGGTAATATGAAAGACCAGCAGGCCGCGGATTGCTCCTGCTTCAAAAAAGTTGGCCCTTTCTACGGATCATCCGTCAACATCAACATCATTCGCTATGCCGATGTGCTGCTCATGCGAGCCGAAGCGCTCATCGAGTTGGGAAGACAGGCCGAAGCCTTGCCGCTGATCAACCAGCTACGGGCCAGAGCGAAGGTGAGTACCGGCAGAACCCGTTTTGCCGATGGCAGTGCGCCTTCCAATTATAACATTGAAGAATACGTAGACGGAGTGAATATTAGCTGGACACAGGAAAATGCCCGCGCCGCCTTGCGCTGGGAACGACGACTGGAGTTTGCCACGGAAAGTCCCCGCTTCTTTGACCTGGTACGCTGGGGCATTGCGGCAGAAACCCTGAACGATTATCTGGCAGTGGAAAAAACCCGGAAAGAGTTCCTTTCTGCTGCATCATTCACCCCAGGACGGGATGAGTATTATCCCATTCCGCAACGCGAGATAGACTTTACCAAAGGACTGTACGAACAGAACCCCGGTTATTAAATGAGTCATGAGTTATAGATTAAAAATAGGTTTGTTAGTCTGTTAAGTGGGAAAGCTTGCTGTTTGAGCGTAGCGAGTTTCAAGCTTTCCTAGATTTTTTGTCTACTTTTTCATCGATGGAAAAAGTAGAAGCCTACCCGGCTTGAGGGTAAATGTTTGAAAGTAAAGGAATTGCAAGTTTCACTTATTAGAATTTAATCCATAACTCACATTAAATAAAACTAGTTAGCGACTGAGTTGGCCGAGCCGTGTTGCAACAGCCAGTCGTACAGCTACAAAAATATTAATGTTTACTTTGTAGGAAGAGATGCCAGACTTCTGGCATCTTTCTTCAGTTTTTTAATTTTTAACACAACCATGAAACACCTACTCATTTCACTCTGCTTATGCGGACTAGGGTTTACCATCAATACTAATTTGTATGGACAAGCCAATACGAGGGAAATTAACATCAAGCAGGGGCAAACCTATTTGAACTTCCCGGTTGACGAATCAAACCAGCTTCGGAAAGTTCGCATCATGCACGATGGAAAAGTGCTGGACGAGTTTACCCTTCGGCTGGCCGATACCAAACCCGATTTCTGGACATTTTTTGACGTTGCGCCGTATCAGGGCAAAGCCATTACCCTGGAAATGGAAGAAACCGATACTCAGGCAGAAGATATAGCTCCGCAGGGCGGGTTAAGTAAGGTATACGCCGATGCCCATTTTCCCGGTCAGGATAGCGTGTATAACGAAACGCTGCGACCTCAGGTACATTTCTCCTCCCAAAGAGGCTGGCACAACGATCCTAACGGGCTGATCTACTACGAAGATGAGTACCACCTTTTCTACCAGCATAACCCTTTTGGCTGGAGCTGGGGTAATATGCACTGGGGACACGCCGTCAGCAAAGATCTACTGCATTGGAAAGAACTACCGGATGCATTGTATACCCCCAATCATGATGATATGGCTTTTTCCGGCTCGGCGGTGGTAGATCCTCAGAATACCGCGGACTTTCGCAAAGATGGTATTGATCCGCTGATTGCCGTATACACCAGTACTGGCCGGGGTGAATGTATAGCATTAAGCTATGACAATGGGCGCACTTTTGAAGATTACGAAGGTAATCCGGTAGTGAAGCATCGGGGACGCGACCCAAAAGTGTTCTGGTATGAGCCCGGCAACCATTGGGTGATGGTGTTGTACGATGAATCGAAGATGAAGGAGCTAAGTGATGGAGAAGAAGCCATGATCCGACAGCATGTCATCTATACTTCACCCGACCTGAAAGACTGGACCTATCAATCCAATATTTCGGGACTGTTTGAGTGCCCGGAGCTGTTTGAGATGCAGGTAGAAGGCGAGTCCGGTACCACCAAGTGGGTGATGTACGGGGCCGATGGAAAATACCTGGTAGGTGATTTCGACGGAAAGAAGTTTATCATGGAGCAAAACGCTAAAAACTACGACTACGGCCGCGCCTTCTATGCATCGCAACTGTACAATAATATTCCGGAAAGCGATGGACGACATATTCAGATCGGCTGGGGCCGCGGTATCGATCTGGAAGGAATGCCCTTCAATCAGTGCATGACTTTTCCTACTCAATTGTCTCTAAAATCAACCTTTGATGGTTATCGACTGTGCCCGCGTCCGGTGAAAGAAATCACCAGTTTGCATCAGGACGAGAAGGTGATGGAAAATATTATCCTGAAGGGCGACACCAGCTTTTTAGCTCCGGTGAAAGGGGATTTACTGCACATCATAGCCGAGTTTGAGTGCGGTGACAGCCGGGATTTTGGGATGAATATTAACGGGTATGAGCTGGTTTACAATAACCTGTTCCGTGAATTTAAAGGGGAAAACTACCCCGCCTTCGAGGGCGAAACACTGAAGGTGGAAGTAATCGTGGATAAAGCCATCATTGAAGTGTTTGTCAACGATGGTGAACTCTACTTTGTGGACCCGCTCAATTCGGTAGAAGCCAAAAAAGGAATCAAAGTATTCGCCAATGGCGGCGGAGACGAGAAGACCATTCTCAAGAAGCTGGAAATGTACCAACTAGACTCGGTATGGAAGGAGAATATGTAAATTATAATGACTAATGATGAGTGATGATGAATAGGGGGCTAAAAAACGCTCTCTACAAATCATTACTCATTGATCATCATTCATTAATCAATAACAACCCTATTGATGAAAAACACAGCAGTATATTCCGTAGTATGGCTGGGATTTCTGATGGCGATTGCCGCCTGTAGTTCAGAGCCCGCCCAGCAAACCGATAGCTCGACGCAGGATACGCTTAGTGGTGAGCAATACCGTCCGGTTTATCACTTTACGCCTCCCGGCCATTGGATGAACGATCCCAACGGCATGGTCTACTACGACGGAGAGTACCACCTCTTCTACCAACACTACCCCGATAGCAATGTGTGGGGACCCATGCACTGGGGACATGCGATCAGCGAAGACCTGGTACACTGGGAGCATTTGCCCATTGCGCTTTATCCTGATAGTCTGGGCTATATCTTCTCTGGTAGCGCGGTGGTAGACGAGAAAAACACTTAGGGGTTGGGCACCGCCGATAATCCACCCCTGATTGCCATGTTTACCTACCATGATCCGGTTGGAGCGGAGGAGAACCGCAATGATTATCAATACCAGGCCATTGCCTATAGCACGGATCGGGGACGTACCTGGACCAAATACGAAGGGAACCCGGTCGTAAAGAACCCGGGCATCAAAGATTTTCGTGACCCTAACATGTTCTGGCACGAGTTATCGCAACAGTGGGTATTGATCTTCGCCGCCGCCGATCGCGTTCGCTTCTATAATTCCCCCAATCTGATTGACTGGACCTTTACCAGCGAGTTTGGGGAGCACAGTGGTTCCCACGGCGGTGTATGGGAGTGTCCGGATATCTTTAAACTGACCGTGGATGGTGAAGAAAAGTGGGTCATGTTACTAAGCATCAACCCCGGTGGACCCAACGGCGGCTCGGCTACCCAGTATTTTGTGGGTAATTTTGACGGAAAAACTTTCACCAACGACAACCCGGAAGAGACATCGCTCTGGCTGGACTATGGCAAGGATAACTACGCCGGAGTGACCTGGTCGGATGTTCCTAAAGAAGATGGTCGACGCATATTTCTGGGTTGGATGAGCAACTGGGAGTATGCCAATATAGTGCCTACCTATGCCTGGCGCAGCGCTATGACCGTTCCCCGAACACTGGAATTGGTTTCTACTGAAGATGGAGTGCGTCTTGCCTCCCGCCCAGTCAAAGAACTGGAAGTACTTCGGGAAAGCAGTGCCTCCGTAGAAGTCGGTGCGCTGGAAGGCTCACAGGATCTTACCGAACTGCTGAACGAACCTTCCGCCACGGTAGAGTTGGAAGTTTCATTTGATCTTACTGAAGCTACTGCTTCGGAGATCGGCGTAGTTTTATCAAACTCGTTGGGCGAAGAAGTGCGAATCGGATACAATCTGGCTGATCAAGAATACTATGGCGACCGAAGCAAGGCGGGCAAGATCGATTTCTCGGATGAGTTCCCAGGCCGGCATCCGGCTCCCCGTATTGGCGAAGGTAATACGCTGACCATGCATCTAATGGTAGATGTAGCTTCCGTAGAACTCTTTGCTGACGATGGCAAAACCGTGATGACCGAAATCTTTTTCCCGAATGAACTGCTCACGCAGGTATCGCTATTTGCCGAAGGCGGTTCCGTACAGGTGAGTGGGGGAGAAATCTATAATTTAACTGACCGCTCGGTCATTGCCAATGCTGAATGAAGTAATCGTACAATAATCCCTTGGCAAAACGTAACCTTTTGGATGCAATCTGTTTTATGATACATCCTTATTCTGGCAAACCCGTTACTATTCTGGTGTGATTAATAACGGCCATTATGCAATTTCTTCAGAACTACCGCTGGGTATTCGTACTATTCAGCATCACGGTTGCCCCGGAAAGCACGGCTCAGGTGATGGACTGGACCAAGCGGACGGTGAACAATATATTCAATGATACTGCCTCTTCCGAGCGCCCTAAGTTTATTGCTTATCCAACGGTTGCTTACGCACCTGAAACTCAATGGGAATTTGGTATCAGCGCGCTGTATGTGTTTTACGCTCAGCGAGATACATCCAATCGACTGAGTGAGTTGAGTGCCTTTACGTTTCTAACCTTGGAGAGCCAGTACGGGCTTTGGCTGGATCATGCCTTGTACTCCGACAAAAGTGCCTGGTTCTTTCTTGGGCGACTGCGTTATCAACGGTTCCCGCTGATATACTACGGCATTGGTCCTGATGCACCTGATGAAGAATTAGCCCAGGTAGATGCCAACAGCATTGCCATTCGAGAGCGAGTGTTGCGTAAGGTAAGCGGTAGTCTCTACCTCGGTGTGGAGTTAGACTATCAGCGTTTATCTGGCGTGAGTTTTAACCGGCTCAGCGATGAACCCTTTCCTTTGCCAGCCGGAAGCCAGGGTTCGGCCAACTTTGGTGTTGGGCTGGGTTTGGTGTACGACAACCGCCACAATGTGCTTAACGTGCGGGAAGGCTTCTTCGGTGAAACGGGCTTCCTCCACTACGATGATGCCTGGGGCAGTGACTTTTCATTTACCCATTACTTCCTGGATGCTCGCTATTTTTACCCGGTTACCAAAGGGCAGGTGCTGGCGTATCAGCTCTACGGAGCCAATATGGCGGGCGATGTGCCTTTCAACCAATTGGCGCTGATGGGAGGAGAAAGTCTGATGCGGGGCTACTATCTGGGTCGCTACCGCGATAATACCCTGATAGCCACGCAGGTGGAGTACCGCTTTCTGCCTTTCCCGTTCAGTCGCCGTTGGGGAGCAGCCGCTTTCCTGAGTGCCGGAGGAGTAGCACCCTCACCCCGGGAGATCAACCTGGGCGACTGGGTGGTGGCCGGAGGGGCCGGAGTGCGTTTCCTGATATTCCCTTCCAAAGACATTTACACCCGCCTTGATGTTGCCTTTACCGAAGAAGGTCCGGGCTATTACTTCTTTATTGGAGAGGCTTTTTAGCCTGATTCTGGGCGATGATTTGGGCGAGCGCCGAATCATCAATTCCCTGTTGCGCTAGTATGTTTACAATAAAATCAGTTTTCTTCTCAATGTATTGATCAATATCGTAGGCATACTGTCGGGCTAACTGTTTCTTAAGTTCGCCATAAGCTTTAGCCTGAGCAGGGTGATCGCGTAAAACGTCTCGGAACAGAAGATGATTCTGTAGACTTACACTGCCCTTAATGCATACATATACATGATGTTTCAGCCATTCCCGATCGGAACCATCCTCCGGGGTAGCAGCGGTGTTTCTCCGAAAAACTTCCCGGTCTATGATGCCTAAGTCTCCGCGGTAGGTATACCCTAACCGGGATAATACTTCTACAACAGAGTCAAAAAAGCTTTTATTCGGGATAATCAAATCAATATCAAGGATCGGCTTGGCAGCTAACCCTACCACAGAGGTGCTACCTACATGCTGAATATTTAATAGCAGATGCCCCAGATAACGCAGGTAAACGGCCTTAAGCTGGGCAAATTCAATAGCCCATTCAGGGTTATAATCTTCTATAACAATTCTTTCCTGAGGATTTCCCATTACAGCACAAACTTCAGGATGAACAGCCCGGCCAGCAGGTAAAGCGCCAATGGAATTTCGTAAAACTTCCGCTTGACGGCTTTAATAAGCACGTAGAAGATGATCCCGGCGGCAATGCCATTGGCAATGCTATACGTGAAAGGCATCAGCACCATCGTAAGGAAAGCGGGCAGGGCGTCGTCAAAACTTCCGAAATTCACTTTTTGGATGGACTGCATCATCAGCATGCCCACTAGGATCAGCGCGGGCGCGGTGGCTGCTGCGGGAACCATTCCAGCCAGGGGAGCTATAAATATGGATAGCAAAAAGAGAATAGCCACCACCAATGCGGTGAGCCCGGTTTTTCCTCCGGCGGCAATACCGGCATTGCTTTCAATGTAGGTGGTCACGGTAGAGGTGCCAAGTAGCGCGCCGAAGGTAGTAGCCAATGCATCGGCCAGCAGCGAGCGCTTCATGCGGGGCAGGCGTCCCTCTTCGTCCAAAAAGCCACCCTTGTCCGCCGTCCCGATCAGCGTGCCAATGGTATCAAACAGATCGACCATGGAGAAGGAGATAATCACGACGAGCAATGTAGCAATCACCTGTCCTATACTGCTGTTTTCCGTATTGAACAATCCGGCAAAATCCAGTTGAAACCAGGTACCTTGCAGATTGACACCGCGAAAACTCAGGTCCTCGGGAAACTGGGTAACTCCAAACAGTAATGCCACCCCGGTGGTCAGAATGATGCTGAACAGAATACCTCCCTGAATTCGCAGTGCGTATAAAATGCCGATGATGATCAGCCCGATGCAGGCGACCAGTACGGAAGGCGAACTCAGATCACCCATTTCTAGAATCTGCGGAGGGGCTTGCTGCACCTGCTCAATGAGGGTTCCGGCCTCCAGTGTTTCCGAACCCAGGATAATATCAATAATCGGCCCCTGATTCATCCGAACAATGCCCGCGTTGTTAAACCCGATCAACGTGATAAACAACCCGATTCCGGCCGGAATGGCATAGCGAATGGCGTCGGGCAGGGCCTCTACAATGGCGGAACGCGCTCCGGTCACTGTTAAAATGATAAACAGAATTCCTGAAATGAATACAATGGCCAGCCCCTGCTGCCAGGTAAAGCCATTTTGCAGTACGACCGTAAAGGTAAAAAAAGCATTCAGTCCCATGCCCGGAGCCTGCGCAAAAGGGTAATTGGCCACGAAAGCCATCATCAGCGTACCAACCGCAGCAGCCAGGCAGGTGGCAATCAGTACACTGTTAAAATCCATACCGGCCTTCTGTAAAATACTGGGATTCACGAAGATAATATAAGCCATCGTGAAGAAGGTCGTCAGCCCGGCGACTACTTCGGTGCGGACGGTGGTTTGATTTTCTCGTAGTTTAAATAAATCCATGATAGGAAGGACATCGGTTCGGTTCAGTCTTCCAAAAATATCACTTCCCATTGGGATTGCCAGTGAATAGAAATGAATTGATTGTATAAAAGCTTGGTTGTACGATTATTGTGCCGTAAAATTGTAGGTTGCAGAGGGCTGTATGCCGTAGGCAGAAGGCAGTAAGCCGTCGATAAAAAAGATTACAAGTTACTACTTACCACCTCCTGCCAACAGCCTCCTGCAACAATGGAAAGATTTAAACCAACAATGAAACATTCTTTTTGCATACTCTTAGCCTACCTACTCGCTACTTACAGCACCTACGCTCAGGAAAAACACGAAAAAATTGAAGGCAGCCTAAATTCGTCGGCCAATGAATCCGACCCTGTTTTAAGTCCCGATGGGCAAACCCTCTACATTGTGCGCCAATTTCACCCGCAGAACGTAGGTGGTGTCAGTGACCCCGGAGATATCTGGTATAGTGAAAAACAGGATGACGGACGCTGGGGCGAGGCGAAGCATGCAGGAAACACCATTAATAACGCCTATTACAATGCGCTAATCGGTTTCACCAGTGATCAGTCAGCTTATATCCACGGGCATTACCTCAAACAGGGGAAGAAACCCACCACGCAGGGAGTTTCCACAACGCAGGGCCAGGAAAACCAATGGAGCTTTCCTGAGTCGGTAGAAATTCCTTATTACTATACGAAGTCAAATCATCTGAGTGCTTCATTGCATTCAGGCAAAAATATCATGATCGCTACCCTGCAATCGTACGATACGCGCGGGGCAGAGGATTTGTACGTGTTGTTCCGCCAAAGTGATGGTACCTGGTCGGAGCCTAAGAACTTAGGAAATAATATCAATACGGCGTACCAGGAGATGACACCATTTTTAGCCCCGGATGGCAAAACGCTCTTCTTTGCCAGCAATGGTTACGAAGGCTTTGGCAGCCGGGATATTTTTATGTCGGTGCGCCTGGATGATTCCTGGCGGCGATGGTCGAACCCCAAGAACCTCGGATCTACCGTGAATACTCCGGGAACAGAACTGTACTATTACATTCCGCAGAACAGCGAGTTTGCCTATCTCACATCTACCCAAAACAGCGACGGACTGGCCGACGTTGTGCGCGTACGCATTAGCCCGGAGGAAGAAGAGGTACTTGAAGAAGCAGATTCTTCGCTGGTCATTCCTGAAGAGCAACCGGTTGCAGTAGCGCAACCACCCCTGGAAACCAACACGGATCCGGAAATACCGGAAGAAACAGAAACCGAAGATGTTGAAGTAGACGAACAGACCGAACCGATGATCCTGGTTCGCGGTGCCATTGCCGGAGAAAATAACCAGCAACCCCTTGCTGCTGAGGTGATTTTTCGTTCCGTAAAGAAAGACACTACTTTGGTGGAGACAGTTCAGACCGATTCACAGGGAGAGTTCAGTGTTTCCTTACCACGTGATGATGACTATAGCATGCTGATCCAGTCAGCAGGATTCATCCGGGAACGCGATAAAGTATTACTTTCCGAAACGGCGTTAGACGACACTGACGTCATCGTCCGCAACTACCAATTAACTCCCATTGAAGTCGGGGCTACGGTGAATCTGGAGTATGTGCTTTTCGATAGAGGTACCGCCGATATGCTGCCTGGCTCGGACGAGCGGCTGGATGAGGTCGTCGATTTTTTGGGGGAAAACACCAATGTGGCCATTGAGGTAGGTGGACATACGGATAACCAGGGAAGAGCAGATCTCAACCTGGAACTATCCCGGCAGCGAGCCGAGGCTGTTCGCGCTTATCTGATTGAGCAGGGAGCGGATGCAAGCCGGGTGACCGCCAAAGGTTACGGAGGTACCCGTCCCATTACCAGCAATGCCATTGAAGAAGAACGCAGTAAGAACCGTCGGGTAGAATTTACGATTGTGAAGAAGTAGTTTATTGCTCAATGTGTAATTTCTAACAATTGATATTTTTAGCAAATCTGTATTGCACTATCACCCATACCGGGTTTAGCCCTCCCGATTGAAGCAGGGCTAAGTTATTAAACCGCGCTATAAAAACACCTCATTATTTTTAGCACTTTTGTTGAATCTGATACGCTGTCAGGAAGATTAAAGCATACGGCAATCAGCCTTATCAGGTATAACCAGCCACAGATATACTGATGGGCTACTAAGTACTTTCAGGTTTGTATCGAAGAGTGAGCTTGAGGGAAACTGGATACAGTATGCCGAAGGGAAGTGGGGGCTGAAGCCTTTATTTCTCACCTAAGTGACCACCTGCTGCTTACCACCTATCACTTCTCCCCAATCTCACTCGTCAAATCTTTTTTGATTGTACTTAGTTATTGAGTAAAAAAATCGGGCAGTATGCGCGTCATACATTATTTACAATAAACTGACTGTCAGGGCCATTCGCCATAAAAACTACCATTTTTAGTTTTCCACCTGGCATAATTCACCAGATTTTACACTTAATTTGATGGGTTTTTTCTTTTGTTGCTTAACTTACTTTCGCCTTCACGCAATGATATGCTGTTAGCAGTCTATCTCAGCAACCAGACTTTTCTGGGCTATTTTTTGCCTAGCGACTTTTTAAAATATCTTTTTATGAACACCACCTTCGCCAATCTGGCATTACTTTTAGTCCGGTGGTCGCACTATTTAGTCGGTATTGTGCTGGCAATTGCGGCCTTAGTACTTATCGGCTGGGTTGGAGATATAGATGTTCTGAAAAGAGTGATTCCGGGCGTAGTTGCCATGAACCCGCTGACGGCAGTGTTATTTCTTTCGTTAGGAGCTGCCTTTTTTTGGCTTCCGTCGCAAAATTTTCTTTACCGGGTAGCTGGTAATATTCTGATTACCTTCGTCTTGCTCGCTTCAGTTACTAAATTGATTGAGTATGGAATTGGGGTGCCGGGGGGGATTGACACCTGGCTGTTTTCCAGCCAATTGGAGGCCGACCGACAGGGAACAGTATCTAACCGGATGGCGGTGAATACGGCTTTTTGTTATCTACTGATAAGCCTGGCTTTATGGCTGGCCCATCGGCCAGAGCGCTGGCCCCAACGCATTTCTACCTATCTCTCTTTAACCAGTTTTTTCCTCGTTCTGTTATCCATTATTGGCTACATGTATGTGGTAGATATCTTCTATGCGGTGCTGGTTTACGTGCCTATGGCCCTTCATACGGCGATTAATTTTTTGTTGCTATCAGCGGCCCTGCTATTTGCTCACCCCCATCGGGGCATAATGAAGGAAATCGTCAGCCCCCGTGCCGGGGGCATCGTAGCCCGGAGAATTCTTCCGGCCATCTTCATAATTCCTATTCTATTGGGTGGTATCATTTTGCTGGGCGAATGGCAGAAATTATACGGGCTTGATTTTGGCCTGGCGTTTTTTTGCCTGGGGTCTATCTTACTGTTTCTTATTACTACCTGGCGCATTATTGAAATGCTTAACCACTTCGATGAAGCCCGGGAGGAGGCTGAAATTGCATTGCAAGCAGCTAACCACGGACTGGCCACCCGTACCGACCAACTGGAGGTAATTAACCGGGAGCTAGAATCCTTTTCTTACTCAGTGAGCCATGACCTGCGGGCTCCGCTCCGGGCAATAGGCGGATATGCCCAGGTTCTTCATGAAGACTACGAAGAACAATTAGACGAGGGCGGAACTCATATGCTTCAAACCATCACCCGCAATGCTGAGAAAATGGGGCGCCTGATTGATGACCTCCTGCGGTTTTCCAAAGTAGGAAAGTCGGGGCTTCGCCGCACCACTCTGGATATGGAAAAACTGGCCAGCGAGACCTTCAAAGAACTAACCATCACCGAAGATCAACCCATCGTAATGAAAACAGAACCCATGCCCAAGGCTGAGGGAGATTATACGCTGGTTGCATTATTATACCAAAACCTGATTTCCAATGCCATCAAATACTCTTCTAAAAAAACCCATCCTCAGATTCAGGTGGGAGCCAAAATGCAGGATCATGCAGTAGCCTACTTTGTGCAGGACAACGGAACCGGATTTGATATGAGACATTATAATAAGTTGTTTGGAGTGTTTCAGCGGCTTCACAAACAGGAAGATTTTGAAGGCACGGGAGTAGGCCTGGCCATTGCACAGAAGGTTGTTTTTGCCCATGGCGGAAAGATCTGGGCAGAAGGTAAAATAGGTGAAGGAGCTACCTTTTATTTTACATTAACGAAGACCTCACACCATTAAACTTTCCCTTATGTCAACCCCAGCCAAACGCGCGGCAAGCTCGCGACCTTTCGCTACGAGATAACTTTTCCACCACCATATTGCACAAGCTGTTTCCTGACAATTTCAGGCTTTCAAAACGCTTTATTCGAATAGTTATAACCAGTGCAGAGAATATAATACTCATGAGACACCTAATTTTGTGGTAAAAATTACATGCCCCCCAGCCCAAATTCGCTAAAGTAATCTCACCAGAAAAGTTTGCATGCTAAGCATTGCTATAATAAAAGTCTGATTAACAAAATGTTACAAGACATATTCAATATAACCTTACCATTAAGCTGAAAAATTATTTTCAAAAATAGCTTTTTTCTTACATAAGCATTATTATACAGCGGCTGACACTTAAGTATAATCTCTTAATTATGATAGGATCACCAAAAAAATAACGATATTTTAGTAACAAATTTTATTCATAACTAACAGTAATACAGCATCTTGAACACATAACTCTTTGTAAAATTTCCAAAACCGTGCAAATCAGTTACCCACTAATACCAGAATTATTTTGATATTGATACATATTTCCAAAAGCGCATAATTTTACTGGTACAATTTTGAAAAGAGCACAACAGTAAACCTGACCTGAACTATCGTACTCGGCATTATGGCTTTGTAACAAACATACCTGTACTGTTCTATTTACGTGAAAGAAACAAGGGCTTAGCAGAGTATCTCCAAACAAAACAGGTAATGCAATTGATACATTAACAATAATTTATTCGCTGATAAAATGAAGTTCGATGAGTACGGCATCAAAAAATAGACAACTTCTCTACCTTCCGAATTTCCGGATAAAAACACGAAAATGATGGAAGCAGTGCAGCCTTTAAAGATAGACGAAAAGCATGATATACTGAAGGAAAGACAGTTTCAGCAAATGATACTAGAGGTAGAAGATTACACTGTATTACAATTAGATCAGGCTGGAATTGTCCAGGCTCGAAACCAGACTGGGGCAAGTTTGCACGGTTATGAGATAGATGAAATTATCGGCCAGCACTTTTCGCTGTTTTATTCCGATGAAGATCAGCAAAAAGAACTACCACAACAACTGTTAGAAGATGCCAGAAAAAAAGGTTCTGCCGTGCATTTGGGATGGCGTGTTCGGAAAGACAAGAGCTACTTTTGGAGCAAGATTGCCGTTACAGCACTGGGTGATGCATTGGGAAAAGTAAATGGTTTCATTGAAATGACCTGGGACTTAACCCATGTACAAAAGAAAGCGCAGGAAATACAAGAATTAAACGTGCTTCTGGAAAATAAACTAAAAGATCGAACCTCCGAACTAGAGCAAATATGTAGCCACCTGGAAGAAGAGGTAGCTGATCGAACTCAGGAGCTTCAGGCATTCAGCTATTCTATATCGCACGATTTGAAGGCCCCTTTGCGAGCCATTACCGGATACAGTGCCATTCTATTAGAAGATTATAAAGAAACCCTGGATGACGAAGGAAAGCACGTGGTGAGTGTCATTACCCGGAATGTAGACCGGATGAACCAGCTTATTCAGGAAGTACTGCAATTTTCGCGTTTAAATCGGCGAAGAATTTCCCGACAATCGCTGGATATGAAAGCCACCTTTATGGAATCTTATGAGCATATTCGGGCCTCTGAAAATGCATCTCGTTCTATTGATTTTCAGATAGGTAATCTACCTACCGGGTATGGTGACCGCGAAATGATCAGCCAGGTCACTACAAACCTGATTTCCAATGCATTAAAATATACACGTCCGAAAGACGAGGCAGTAATTCAGGTAAAAGGCTATGTGGCAGGCAAAGAATGTCTGTATACTGTTCAGGATAATGGAGTGGGGTTTGACGAACGCTACAAAGATAAACTGTTTGAAATTTTTCAACGTCTGCATAAAGAAAGTGAGTTTGAGGGAGCAGGTATGGGGCTGGCCATGGTGCAGCAGATTATCCGTAAACACGGGGGAAAAGTTTGGGGTGAAGGAAAACCAAACCAGGGCGCTATATTTTATTTCACCTTACCCTTAGCAGCCGAATAAGGTATGAATACACACTCAAATGATCACACCATAGAAATTGTTTTTATTGAGGACAGCCCGGAAGATGCGGACCTGGCCATACGCTCTTTTAAAAAGAATAATGTTGCCAACGAAATCAAACTGATTGATGACGGGCAGGTTGCACTGGATTACCTGTTTGGCCAGGGCGAATACTCAGATAGTGGGCGCCCGGTAACTCCCCGACTGGTACTGTTGGATTTGAAACTACCTAAGGTAAATGGCCTGGAAATACTGGCGAAAATGAAAGCCGATCCTACCCTCCGGGGAGTGCCCGTAGTCATTCTGACTTCGTCTAATCAGGATATGGATATAAAACGAGCCTACGAACTGGGAGCCAACAGTTATATTGTAAAGCCGGTAAACTTTGGCAAATTCGCCGATGCCATTCAGCAAATGGGCGTATACTGGATGGTATTAAATCAACCTCCCAAATAATGCAGTATGATAGACAAGAGTATTGTCATAGACCCTTATTGTTCTATTAGGATACTCATCCTGGAAGATATACCCGAGGATGCCAAACTGATACAGCATGAGATGAAAAAAGCGGGCTATGTAATAACTACTAAAGTAGTGGATGATGAGAAAAATTTCACAGTAGCACTGACGCATTTTTATCCAGATGTGATATTGGCAGATTATGCTTTACCTTCTTTTTCTGGCCTTGATGCCCTCTTTATTGCCCGTGAGAGAACCCCCAGCACACCTTTTGTCTTTGTAACCGGGGCTGTAGGAGAAGAAATTGCTGCTGAAACTATTATTAGCGGTGCATCTGGATTTGTGTTAAAATCTAACTTATCAAAGTTACCCCAGACCGTAAAAAAAATCTTTGAAGATCAGGGTGGCTGGCGAAATCAGCGGCTGGAATATACCCAGAAGCGTATCCGGACAAGGATTCAAGCAAACTTAGAAGCACTGGATAGAATTTATAAATTCATAAAAAAATCTAAAGATACCGATCCGGGTTGGGAAGATGCAATACAGGAAGTGGAGCGGCTAAAAAACGATATTACCCCGGAAGATAATACACCCCGGGGTGAAGACCAGACATAAAAGACTCTCTAGAATAACTATTTAATATCATGGCAGTAACAGATCCTATTACCGAAAAAACCGCTTCTAATGGAAAGAGCACTCCCACTCAAAAGAAAAGCTACATCGTGGGTATCGGGGCATCTGCTGGGGGACTGGAAGCTATCAACGCCTTCTTCGAAAGTGTGCCTGCCAATTCAGGGTTAAGTTTTGTCTTAATACAGCACCTTTCTCCCGATTACAAATCCATGATGCCCGAGTTGCTGGCCAAGCATACTACCCTTAACATCAATAAAGTAACCGATGCCGTAACGGTAGAGCCAAATACCATCTATACCATTCCGGCCGACAAAAATATTTCCATCTCCGGTGGAAAGCTGTATCTGGAAGATCGGGCTAGCCCTAAAACCCTCAACCTGCCCATTAATATCTTTTTTAAATGCCTGGCCGAAGACCAAAAAGAGCGAGCAATCGGTGTGGTACTCTCTGGTACGGGCAGCGATGCGACTCTGGGGATTGAGTCGATCAAACAGTATGGGGGCATGGTGATTGCCCAGGACCCTGATTCGGCGGCCTTTGATAGCATGCCTAAAAGCGCCATTGCTACCGGATTGGTCGATTTTATTCTACCACCATCGCAAATGCCCGAATCGATCGTCAATTATGTGAAGCATCCCTACGTGAAACATCTTACCTCAGAAGAGGAAGAAGTAGGAGAGGATGTGGAAAGTGAAATCCTTTTGATACTGACACTCCTACATCAGAAAACCAACATGGATTTCCGGCAGTATAAAAAATCGACCATTGTCCGAAGGATTGAACGCCGGATGGGCATTCATAACATTCTCAGCCGCAAAACCTATTTAAAGTATTTACAGAAAGATAACGAGGAGCTTATTGTTCTTTGCAACGATATGCTGATTGGGGTAACGTCCTTCTTCAGAGATAAAAAAGCTTTTGAAATACTGGATAAGAAAGTAATACAATCTCTTATCCGAGAACATGATGGAAAACGGGAACTTCGAATATGGGTAGTGAGTTGCTCTTCTGGCGAGGAAGTATATTCCTTATGTATGCTGCTAAAAGAAGCCTGTCGGAAACAAAACAAACATATTCCTATCAAGATCTTTGCTACGGATATTGACCAGCGGGCTATTGATAAGGCTAGCAAAGGGGTTTTCATTCATACCATAGAGGAAGAAGTCCCTCAGGAACTTCTCAACCGATATTTCACTCACCAGGATGGAAAATATACTGTAAAAAAAGAGCTGCGGGAAATGGCCATTTTTGCCCGGCACGATATCACCAAAGACCCACCCTTTAACAATATTGATCTGGCCACCTGCCGTAATCTACTCATTTATATAGAACCCGAGCTTCAGGAGAAAATTATTTCATTTATCCACTTCTCTCTTAGCGAGCGAGGGTACCTTTTCCTGGGCTCCAGTGAAAATCTGGGAAATTATTCAAAAGTGTTCGACGAAATTAGCAGCAAGTATAAAATATTCCAGAATCGCTCTTCGGCTCGCATCATCGATATCCATAAGCTCTATCCTTTTGACCACAAGCGCAAGCTAACGGAAAAGGCAGAGAAGCCGGATGATCAGCTAATGGTGCTTTCCGAGTCAAAAATCATTAATAACCTTAAAGATGCGCTGCTCGAAGATTTGGTTCCCCCAACCATTATCATCAATGAAAATAATGATGTAGTGCATGTGGCCGGAGAGGTCGAACGTTTTATCAAGCTACCCAAAAAGCAATTGACCCTCAATGTGCTAAAGATGGTAGATGAGCAATTCTACGTAACCCTCAGTAATGTTATCTCCAAGGCTCGCAACCAAAAAGGGAAGATAACGTCACCTCCAATAACACTGGATGATGGTTCACAGTCAGTGATCAATGTGGTAGCAAAGAGCTTTACTGAACCCGTAGGCCGCCTTAGCTACTGTATTATCAGCTTTATGGAAGCCAAAGCGGTGATCAGACTTTCCGAGAAGGAAGAATCGCTTAGCAACTCGCAAATTACCAAAGAGCGAAATGCCCATATTCGGCAGTTAGAAGAAGACCTGAAAGAAACCAAGGAATACTTACAGGCAACCATTGAGGAGCTGGAAACCTCTAACGAAGAGTTACAGGCCACCAATGAGGAGTTGATGGCCGCAAACGAAGAGTTGCAAAGCAGTAATGAAGAGTTGCAGTCCGTTAACGAAGAACTCTACACCGTGAATAGCGAGTTTCAGGACAAAATTCAGGAAATGACCGAACTGAATGACGACCTGAACAACTTTATCCAGAACACCCACATTCCTACCCTGTTTCTGGATATTGATTACAGTATTAAACGATTTACCGACGAAGTCACTCCGTATATTAAACTTACTCGAAACGACATTGGCCGCTACGTGGGTGACTTTAATCATACATTTCTGTCCTTCGATCTGATAGGGGTTGCGAAGAAAGTAGTGGATACCTTCCTGCCTATTGAGAAAGAAGTAATGACCAACAAAGATGAAGTATTTTTGGTGCGGGCATTACCCTACAAAACAGCTAAAAAGGAAGTAAAAGGAGTGGTATTCACTTTTGTAGAGGTGAGCGAACTTAAGAAAATTGAAAAGCAACTGTTAGGAAAAGCCAAAGAACTGGAGCGCACCAATCAGGAATTGGAGCAGTTTGCTTATGTGGCTTCACATGATTTAAAGGCTCCCATCAGTAATTTGGTTGCCCTGCTGGAGGTTATTCAAAAGCGGAACGGGATTAATGAAGAATGTATACCCGTATTCTCAAAAGTATCGGAGTCTGTAGCCCGCATGAACCGGACAATTCGCACCCTGAATGAGGTAATTACCATCAAGAAAAACCTGGACCTTGACCCGGAAGAATTGTCTTTGTCTGATGTGCTGGATGATGTGCTTTCTTTTATTGATGATCAGGTAGTGAACAGCGAAGCAGAAATTAATACTGACTTTACTGCCGGAGATACCGTATTCTTTCCGGAAATCCACCTTCGCAGTGTATTGCAAAACCTGATTACCAACGCCATCAAGTACCGGCAGGAAGGAGTGACGCCAGAGATTGAACTGAAGACAATTAAAGAAAAAGGAGAGTTCTCGCTGATAGTAAAGGATAATGGAAGGGGTATTAATATGAAAGAGTACGGCAAAAAAGTATTTGGCCTCTTCCAGCGATTTCACCTTGATACTGAAGGCAAAGGCATTGGTTTACATATTGTAAAATCCATTATTGAGAAATACGGAGGTAGAATTGAGGTGGAAAGTAAAGTAAAAGAGGGCACAACCTTCAGAATTTATTTTGGATCTTCGTCCAATTCTGCACCTTATGCCTGAATATCGCTAAGGGCTTTCCGTTATGCGTAAAGGTTCAGGCATTGCTGTAATCAAGCGTCCTCAGGAATGATAATTGTCGCCATAAAGTATCAATCCGACCCCATGTATCTGATAAAGAGAAGCCATTGCACACACATGACCCAACCACTGGCTTTTTTGATTAACACTAATATTACTACGGATGAAAAAACTGAAGAGTATCTTGCTGATTGATGACGACGCAGTCAGCAATATGGTCACTGAAATGATGCTAACAGATATTGATGCAGCAAAAGAAGTTAAGATTGTTTTTAATGGAGAAGAGGCCGTCGGGTATTTGGAAGAGCGTTGTAATGAATTTCCAGAGCTCATTTTATTGGATATCAATATGCCGCTGATGAATGGGTTTGATTTTTTAGATTATTGGGAACGAAGCGGACTGACCGGAAACTCAAAGATTTGCATGTTTACTACCTCGGCCCTCCGTGAAGATAAAGAACGGGCCAAATATTATTCGGATGTGATTGCCTACGTAGAGAAGCCACTTTCTGAAAACCGGGCCAAAAAACTATTACAATTACTGTATGAATCTACTTTTGGCGGGTAAGCTGTGGCGGCATAATTATAGTATGATATAAAATCCGGAAAAGGAGGTGGAAGACTCATAACCGTGGGTTAGAAACTAACAGATTAACTTCACGACACCTCCTGCCGTTTCTCTATTCCTGTATCAACACCACCCTGGTCCTGAGATAGGCTGAATTTTTTCTGCAATCAGCCTCGGCAGTGGCGCGCCCCATCCTTTTTCTGTTTTTGTTTTCCCCCATGCGTGCCAAAAATATGCACCCCTTAAAAAACACCACTGTACTGTATAAAAGACAATTTGTATTATTCCCTCCTGCATCACTCAGATTTTGGTGGATATATCAATGAGTCGTTATTTACCCCTCTTCTGTTTTGCCTGCGTAGGCCCCTGTAAACGCTATTCTGCTAAAATTGCAAAAATCTTACTGGAATAAGAATAATTCAATTTTTGGGAAATACAAGTAGATTATTTTGTTCTATTTGCATAAAATATAATTATTTAAATAAATTTTTATATTTAAAATGTTTAACTCAAGGGTTTCGGCTAAGAGGAACTTAGGAAAAAGCATATAAGATTATCGGTTCTAAATAAAAGTTGTCTGAGGTGATCGGATAGAACTATAGTTTATTCTTCATCAATTTAGTTCTATGTTAAATTTTAATTTGTATACTTATGACGAGAGTAAAAATTTACGTAAGTCGCGACGAAAAAACAGGTCAGTTGCATCTCCGGGACAGCGAAGGGCACGCGGGTGACGGAAGCATTACCACGGTGGTGCACCCGGGCGATAAAGTAGAGTGGATGTTAGGCAAGGGACTGGATGAAATAACGGGGATTTCTCCGGTTAGCGGAAGCCAGAACATTTTTGACGGAAAGGTTCATAAAAATGGCCACGGATCGTGGAAAGGCACAGTAAGCGAACTTGCCCAGGGCAGTGAGGAATATACGATCCAGTATGTTGCGGAAAATAAAACTGAATCAGACAACCCAAAGCTTAAGGTCAAACCTCCCAAAAAATAATGTTCCGAAAGGAAAAAGCATTTTATCTCATGACAGCCTATTTTACAATAGGCTTTTTTACTTTCTCCTCTGCTCAAATATTGGATGAAAATATCGCTGATAGCTTAATATCTGTACTTTTAACAGAAGAGCTGGCAGACACCACTCAGTACATTGTCGCGATGGAAGTTGCAGACCATGCTACCACTCCCCACTTATCTCTTCAATATGCCCAAGATGCTTTAGAGATAGCGAATAAACTACAAAACTCATTATGGCAGGGCTCTGCCTGGCTGAACATAGGCCAATCTCATGAAGCTCTAGGTGATCATGAGCTATCACTACAGGCAGTATTGAAAAGCATTTCTTATTACCAAGAAGCAAAATCTCCAGTGGGTACCGCATCAGCCTACCTAGTATTGGGAAATATTTATAATCGTCAAAACAATTTCTCTCAGGCATTTCAATACTATAATCAATCAATAGATATTTTCCGGGAAGAAAAAGATACAGTCCGACTGGCCACCGCACTGCTCAACGTAAGCGAAGTGTATCAGGAAAATACCCAGTATGACTCAGCCATGTTGCTGCTACAGGAAGCAAGAAACTGGTTTGAGATGATGGATTTTGAAGTCGGAATGGCATATGCGATTGGTAATAGCGGAATCGTAAATACTTACCAGCGCCAGTATGAAGTAGGAGAAGAAAAATTAAAGCAAGCCATTGAAATATTACAGCAGGCCGGAGAACGTTATGCGATAGCTCAATACCAGCTATCCATCGCAGAAATTTATCAGGAGCGCGGTAAGATTACCGAAGCCATTGAGTATGCTCAGCAAAGCTGGAGCGTAGCCAAACAAGATGGTCTGCTAGAGCAAATGCGGAATGCCAGCGAGCGTTTATCGCTCTTATATGCCGAGCAGGGCAATTATCAGGAAGCCTACCGCCAGCAATCTCTTTATCGTACGCTAAAAGATAGTATTAATAATGAAGCGGTGATTCGCAATATGGCAGATATGCGTACCGAGTTTGAGGTGGGCCAAAAACAAACCGAGATTGATTTCCTTAAGAATACCAGAAGGCAGCAACGCATTATTCAGATCGGACTCATTTTCATGTCGCTACTCATTTTGGCCGTTGCCTGGTTATATTACCGTAATTACCAAAGTCAGAAAAAAGCCAACCAGCAGTTGAGTCAGCAAAAGGAGGAATTGCATGCCCAAAATGAGCTACTGGACGCGCTGCTTGCCACCCGTGAGCGTTTTGTTTCCATCATCTCCCATGATTTGCGAAGCCCGGTCAGTGCGTTCCACGGTTTGTCAACTTTATTGAAAATGCATCTGGAAGACAAGTCTTACGAGGCTTTGCCCGAGGTAGCAGATCATATCCAGCAGTCATCCATCCAGCTTTCCATGTTATTGGATAATCTGCTCAATTGGTCACTGAATCGGCAGGAAAATATTCCTATCCAACCGGAAAAGCTATCTGTTGAAACCATCGCCAACGAAGTAGTGGGTGTTTTTCAAACGGTGGCAGTTGTTAAGCACATTCAGTTACAAAACCTCATACATGCCCCCTTATATGTATGGGCCGACCGTAATGCGGTATTTACAATTCTTCGCAATTTGGTTAACAATGCCCTGAAATTCACCCACCAGGGAGGCAAGGTACATATTGAGGGGCGGGCAGAAAATCATCAGGTGATTATTCAGGTCATTGATACCGGGGTTGGTATGTCGCAGGAAAAGATAGAAACCCTATTCCAAGGTTCTGAAGGGCAAAAAACCTGGGGAACTTCGGGTGAAAAAGGGCTGGGTTTAGGCCTAAAGCTGGTACAGGAGTTTGTCCATCGAAATGATGGAGCTATTCAGGTGCATAGTGTCCCAAAACAGGGTACCACCTTCTCGATCCAACTACCAGTTTACCAAGATCAGTTGGTAATAAAAGGGTAGGCCAAAACATCCTTTAGCTGAGGTGGTGCAAAATTATTTATATGTAAAGATAATAAATTCAAAATTTTAAAACATTGTTTTCATTTTTATAGTTATAAATTTGGCTTATTGCCGCAAGCCTGGTAGTGCAACAGAGAAAAAAAGCCATATTTCACCTACCTACGGAACACTTTTCGCAGTAGCTTCGGCTTGATAATATATTGCCGCCAAAAACTTAAAAAAATTGTTTTTTGGTACTCCATGCTATTTTTTAAAATTACTTCGTTAACTCATTGTAGGATATATTATTAGCATCTTTAATCTTTCTTAAATTTTATTTTTTAAAGATTTTGTCTTACATTAGACACTTAAGTTAAGGGTATTTTATACAAAATTCAGGATTTATTTAAGCTTATACGCAGTCGCTTATAAGTAAATCGCGGAAAATATATGTGTTTTCTTATGACTTTTGGTGCACTTCTGTAGATGCTACCTACGTCTATCATGAGAATTTATATAACTACTAGCCGTTTTCCCGATCAGTACTACTTGCAATTATGAGGAGCGTATTTCTCTTTCTTTCTTACCAGATATCCCATCTTTGGACATCTTCGTATGTCCAGCCTCAAGTCGATCTGTTCCGTTTCACTCCTTTTTGATGAGTAACTTTGGCGGTTATTTTCTGCATTAAAGCCCGGAAAAGTACTATAAAGGCTGCACCAGGCCGTCGCCACTAAGATAGTTCATGCCTTATCGGTAAAACTAGCATAGAATTTGCCTTCTAAAATAGAATTACACAGTTTTTTATAATTATTGTCGCTTTTTATATGAAAAAACACATCAGGTTGCTTGCCGCGGAGACGGCTCTTTTAGTATTGCTCCTTACAAACTGCACCGAAAAAGTACAAAAAATCAGCACAAGTGAAATACAAAATCTGCCGGTAACCCAGGTCCTGATGAAAGACACTACGCTCTACCGTGAATATGTAGCTGATATCCAGGCTGTACAAAACGTTGAATTACGCGCCCGGGTACAGGGATTCTTAGAAAGAATTTATGTAGACGAAGGACAGGAGGTAAAGAAAGGGCAGCTGCTTTTTAAAATCAATGACGAAGAATATAAAGCAGAACTGGCCAAGGCCAAAGCCAATATGCAGAATACCATCGCGGAGGCTAAAGCGGTAGAGCTGGAAGTAGACCGACTGCGGGTACTGGTGGATAAAAATGTAATCTCCAAAACCGAGCTGGATGTGGCCCTGGCCAGACTGGATGCGGTAAAAGCCCGCATTGCAGAAGCCAAGTCAGCAGAAACAAATGCCACCATGCGGGTATCGTATACCAGCATCCGTGCACCTTTTGATGGCATCCTTGACCGCATTCCCCTGAAGGCAGGAAGCCTGATTGAACATGGCACATTACTAACCACGGCTTCAGATGTAAGTGAGGTTCATGCTTATTTTTATGTATCGGAGAGTGAATATCTTCAATACATGAAAACAAAAGCCACAAATACCGACAGTAAGTCTAACCAGGTAAGGCTCATCCTGGCCGACGGATCGCGTTATCCTCATATAGGAAACATTGAAACCATGGAAGGAGAGTTTAAAGCCAGCACTGGCTCTATCGCTTTCCGGGCCCGCTTCCCCAACCCCGAGAAGATACTCAAGCACCGGGCCACCGGAAGAATCAGCCTCTCCAGCACCATTAAAAATGCCTTGATTGTACCCCAAAAGGCGGTTTTCGAAATTCAGGATAAAAACTATGTGTTTCTGGTAGATTCCGCTGACCAGGTCGTAATGCGAAACTTCATTCCTAAAACACGCTTTTCTCACTATTACATTGTAGAATCAGGATTAAAATCGGGCGACCGAATTGTTTTTGAGGGTATTCAGAACCTACAGGAAGGTATGCAGATTTCCCCCCAACTGGTAGGTATGGATAGTATTCTTGCCATGACCGACCGACAAGCAGAGACTTTGTAATTACGCTAAGCCATTGACAAAACATGTTTGATATCTTTATCCGTAGGCCAGTCCTGTCGCTGGTCATCTCTTTGTTCATTACCCTGCTGGGGGTACTCTCTTTCTTTACTTTACCCATTGCTCTTTTTCCGGATATTGCTCCTCCCTCCGTATCGGTGCGGGCAAAATACCGGGGTGCCAATGCCGAAGTAGGTGCTAATACAGTAGCCACTCCGTTAGAGAAGGTTATCAATGGGGTGCCCGGCATGACGTACATGACCTCGGTGTCGAGTAACCGGGGCACCAACATTATTAAAATATTCTTTGAAGAAGGCACCAATCCGGATCTGGCTGCCGTAGAAGTGCAAAACCGGGTGTCTACCGTGGTAAATGATTTGCCGGAAGAGGTAATCAAAGCCGGGGTGACTACGGAGAAACAGGTAGAGGGACTACTGCTTTATATCAACATCATAAGCGATGACCCTTCCCTCGACGAAAAGTTCATCTACAATTTTGCTGACCTCAACGTGCTACAGGAGCTCCGTCGGGTAGAGGGAGTCGGATTTGCCGAGATCATGAGTACGAAAGATTACTCCATGCGTATCTGGCTCAAACCTGACCGCATGACGGCCTATGAAGTATCGACCGAGGAAGTGATGAATGCCATCAAGAATCAGAATATTGAGGCCGCTCCCGGACTGATTGGGATCAGCAACGATAAAGCACCGCAGGTATTGCAATATATGCTTCGCTATACGGGTAAGTTTTACGAACCCGGGCAGTATGAGAAACTGGTGATTCGAGCGAGCGATGACGGTTCTATTTTGCGTTTGCAAGATGTGGCAGACGTAGAATTAGGCAACCTGAACTACGGCAGAATTGCCCGAACCGACGGACGTCCCTCAGCGTCTATTATGATTATTCAGCGACCAGGCTCCAATGCGCGAGCCGTCATCCAACGGGTGAAAGAGCGGCTGGTAGACCTGAAAGCCAGTTCCTTCCCTCCGGGCATGGATTATAATGTCACTTATGATGTATCCCGCTTTCTGGATGCCTCTATTCACGAGGTAGTGAGAACCCTGATTGAGGCGTTCATACTGGTATTTCTGGTGGTATTTCTTTTCCTGCAGGATTTCCGCTCCACGCTGATTCCTGCCCTGGCAGTGCCCGTGGCCCTCATCGGAACGCTGTTTTTCATGCAGCAATTAGGCTTTTCTATTAACCTGCTAACCTTATTCGCTTTGGTACTTGCCATTGGAATTGTGGTAGACAATGCCATCGTGGTTGTAGAAGCAGTACATGCCAAGATGGAAGAAGAAAACATGGGACCCCGGGAAGCGACCTTTGCAGCCATGCGCGAGATCAGCAGCGCAATTATCTCTATTACGCTGGTGATGTCCGCTGTTTTTGTGCCTGTCGCTTTCATGTCGGGACCGGTGGGAGTATTCTACCGGCAATTCTCGCTCACCCTGGCCATTGCCATCGTCATTTCAGGGGTCAATGCCGTCACCCTGACCCCGGCATTGTGTGCTATCATGCTACGAAACAATCATGGCAAGGAGAAGAAAAGGAATCCGTTGCAGCGGTTTTTCAATGGGTTTAATCGTGGCTATAATGCCTTTGCCGGAAAATATAAAAGTAGCGTAACCTTTCTGGCGGGTCGGAGAGTAATTACAGTGCTGATATTAATTGTCTTTTTCGCGGCCACCTGGGGAGTCAACCGGGTGTTGCCCACTGGTTTTATTCCTACCGAAGACCAAAGCATGATCTACGTGAACGTGATCACTCCGGCAGGAGCTACAGTAGAACGTACGGTAGAGGTGCTGGACGATGTGCAACGCACTGCCCGCGAGCTTACTGCCGTCAGCTCAGTATCCACGCTGGCCGGTTACAGTTTAACCAATGGGCTATCCGGTGCTTCTTACGGAATGGGCATGATTAACCTTAAGAACTGGGACGATCGGGAAGAAACTATTCAGGAAGTAGTTGCCCAACTGGAAGAAAAAACAAAATATATTACGGACGCCAAGGTAGGCTACTTCTTACCTCCTACAGTGTCGGGCTTTGGAAATTCCAGCGGATTTCAAATGAAAGTGCTGGACCGTACCGGCAGCGGTAATTTGCCAAAAATGGAGCAGGTAACGCTGGAATTTATCAAGGCATTAGAAGAAGCCCCGGAGATCAATAATGCCTATACGGATTTTGACCCGAATTTCCCTCAGTACATGATCCGGGTAGACCAGGACATGGCGGCTAAGAAAGGAGTGACCATCGATCGAGCCATGAAAACCATGCAAACGCTGGTAGGCGGGATGTATACCTCGGATTTCGTACGCTTCGGACAAATGTATGACGTAATGATTCAGGCATCTCCCGAGTATCGAGCCAAGCCGGAAGATGTGCTGAAACTGCATATCAAAAATAACAAAGGCGAAATGGTGCCTTACTCCACCTTCATCTCTATGGAGCGGGTATACGGCCCGGAGCAGCTTACTCGTTTCAATATGTATACCTCAGCCACGGTGAAAGGTGGGGCCGCACCAGGCTATAGTAGTGGAGACGTGATCAATGCCATTAAGCGGGTAGCCGCTCAGGAACTGCCCCGGGGGTATAGCTACGATTGGTACGGTATGACCCGCGAAGAAGTCAGTTCGGGCGATCAGGCACTCTATATTTTCGCTATTTGTCTGCTCTTTGTGTAT
Organism: Cyclobacteriaceae bacterium; assembly: GCA_040222715.1. Classification (GTDB taxonomy): domain Bacteria; phylum Bacteroidota; class Bacteroidia; order Cytophagales; family Cyclobacteriaceae; genus Tunicatimonas. Next base: position 101,875 of record JAVKCN010000163.1, read on the forward strand.
TTATTACTGGCGGCCCAATACGAAAGCTTTCTCTTACCATTGCCAGTAATCCTCTCTTTACCGCTAGGAATATTCGGAGCGTTTGCCTCATTGTATTTGCTCGGTTTGCAGAACAACATTTACGCCCAGGTAGCCTTAATCATGCTTATTGGCCTGTTAGGGAAGAATGCCATTCTGATTGTAGAATTTGCCATCCAACGGCGACAGGCAGGGCATTCTGTCCTTCAGGCCGCGGTAGAAGGCTCGGTCTCCCGGCTTCGCCCCATTCTGATGACCTCCTTCGCATTCATTGCCGGACTGATTCCCTTATGTATTGCCACCGGAGCCGGAGCATTGGGTAACCGGTCTATTGGGACAGCCGCTGCCGGAGGCATGTTGATTGGTACAATTTTCGGAGTATTTCTTATTCCCGGTCTGTACGTCCTTTTTGCCCAATTCACCACCAAGAAAAAGAAAAAAGCGTATCGTCCTGAACCTCATACCGAGATGGACATCACCCTTTCCAGCAATTGAGCCATTACTTCTTATGCTAATTCGTCAAACACTTATTAAATCAGTTTATTTCTTTTTATCGCTGGCGTTTGTCAGCAGTTGTAAAGTAGCGGAACCGCCTCAAATGCCGACCATGGAGAAAATGCCGTCGACTTTTGCAGAAGAGACTGACTCTATCAGTATCGGAGACATTGCCTGGCAGGATTTCTTCAACGACCCCTACCTGGTAGCATTGATTGATACCGGTATCAATCATAATCTGGACCTGCTCTCTGCCGTACAGCGTATTGAGATTGCTCGGGCTAATTATGATATTCGGCAGGGGGCATTACTCCCTACCGTAGATGCCCGCTTCCGGGTGCGTAGTGGAAACATCCGAAGAAACTGGCTGAGGGGTACCATCAATGGTGACAGCAATGTGCCGGGCCAAACGGAAAATCATTTCTTCGGATTACAAAGCACCTGGGAAGCTGATTTATGGGGTAAGCTGAAAAGCCAGCGAGAAGCCTCTTACGCCCGTTTTCTGGCAACTGAAAAGGGAAAGCATCTGGTAACCACTTCACTGGTAGCTGAAATCACTCGTTTGTACTACGAGTTGCTGGGGCTGGACTATGAGCTTGAAACTATTCAGAAGAATATTGAGCTTCAGGAAGTAGGCCAAAATGTGATTGAAATACAGAAGATCGGAGGGCGGGCCACTGAACTGGCAGTACAGCAGTTTAGGGCACAGGTATTGCGTACCCGAAGCCTGGGTTATGAAAAAAAGCAGCGGATTGTAGAGGTTGAAAATCAGTTAAATCTGCTACTGGGCCGCTATCCGCAACCCATTGAGCGAGGGGAAACCATTGTGGATCAACAGCTACCTAAATTTATTGAAGCCGGAATTCCCTCATCCCTCTTACGCCGCCGGCCCGACATACAGCAGACTGAACTGGAACTGGTAGCTGCCAAGGCTGATGTAGAAGCCGCCCGGGCCGCGTTTTTGCCCGCACTTACCATTACTCCCTACGCAGGATTTCATGCCAACTCACTGCCCTCGCTGTTTACCACTCCCGAATCACTGGTGGCGGGGTTGCTGGGAGGGGTAACTGCACCGATCTTTTACCAGAAAAGGCTCAAGTCAGAGTATAGCCAGATGGTCGCTCGCAACCTGCAAGCTTTCTACGACTACCAACAGTCTATTCTAAACGGATATCAGGAAGTGCTGACCAACCTGCAACGGGTAGAAAATTATACTCAGGCCTACGAAATGAGACAACAGGAAACAGACGTATTGCTGGAAGCCGTGAGCACTTCAAATGATTTATTTGCGGCTGGTTATGCTACTTACTTGGAAGTGATCACGGCCCAGGAACGAGTGCTGGACGCGGAGCTTAACATGATTAATACCCGTAAAGAGATCTTCCTGTCGCTCACATCCCTGTACCAAAGCTTGGGCGGAGGCTGGCAGTAGACGATTGACCAATAGTTCGATTGTTAATTGCTGATGCCTAATTAAGTATTAGTCTTGTAACTCCCGGAGGCGATTGCCCAATTTCCCGCCTCCGGTCTCCAGCCCTCTGTTTCACACCCTATCCAATTTCACCAGCTGAATTTCGATTCTTTCCGAAAGAAAGGTATCTTGCTGAACAATAGCAGTACTTATCATAACCAACCTAATAAATCATTCCATGTACCGAGCACTTAGCATTTTACTCGTTAGTTTATTTCTTAGTTTCACTGTGCAGGCCCAATCCAAAGAAGAGAAAGCCGTGGCTGATGCAGTAGAAAATCTTCGTACCGCCATCATAGATGCCGATGAAGCCGCCCTCAACAACATTACCGCCGATGAACTGACCTACGGCCACTCCAGCGGAAACCTGGAAGACAAAGCCAAATTTGTAGGAGCTTTGGCCAGCGGAAAATCCGATTTCAAAACGATGGATCTAACCAACCAAACGGTGACCGTTGTAGGAAAAACTGCCCTGGTTCGCCATGAACTGACGGGTAGTGTGGTTGATAATGGTAATGCAGCCGATATACACCTGGGAGTGTTACTGGTTTGGCAGAAGCAGGGAAGTCAATGGAAACTACTGGCCCGGCAAGCGTATAAATTATAACAAGATCTTCCGATACAATCACCTTGAAAGAATGGCTTTTTAGTGGCTAATCTAACCACAGCGTAGGGTGGACTTGCCTCCTACGCTCTCCTATTCCATTTGCGGACGTCTGCTCATAGCACATTCAAACCGCGAAGAGGCCAAAACACTGTATAGAAACCTGACCACATAATACTCCTGCCCAACATTTACTTTTCCCTCTCTCCCCAATGCATTACTGCGCTGCGTTGATAGTCTTCCTTTTCTAATCAGACTATAATTTCCTGTAAGAAGCCTGCCGCGTTTGCATGAATTGCAATTACCGTTCATGTTGCTGATCGTTTTCTTTCTGCCAGAGAGTTGATGGATCGTTGCATCTCCGACATTTTACCCGAACATCACGATGAATAGCCTGACTGAAGGAAAATACTAGTGTGAAAATCAGTAAATAAACTTAAATATTACTCAACTGCCATCCCCCCCCAAAGCAACGCTTTTCTTTCAAAGGAATAAGATAAGTTAGCATATGGTATCCTTATCTGTTCTCACCTAAGAAAATGAACTTCCTGATACCTAAGATAAAATTGCGTTGTGAAGCAAAAATACGGCATTGAAGTATGAAGCAGATGATAAAGATTTTCACCATTGAGGATGAAGTAATATTTGGGAAGATGATGAAGTTTACGCTGGAAAAAGAGGGTAATTATGATGTAACTCATTTTCAAAGCGGCGAAGATTTCTTTCAACATTTACATTTAAATCCTGATATCGTTACAGTGGATTATAACCTGCCGGGCATGTCGGGACTGGAGATTATTGAACAAATAAAGCACTATAATCCCGATATTTCGGTGGTGGTGGTATCAGGGCAAAAAGAGGTAAAAGTAGCTGTAGAAGCCTATAAAGCCGGCGCGAAGTATTATGTGGTTAAAGACACCGATGCTTTTACAGAGTTAACGCTTTGCATCGAAAACCTCACCGCACACATCAATCTTAAGAAAGAGGTAGAAGTATTACGGGAGCAGATTATTGACCGGCACCGCTATGACACTGTTATTGGAGAAAGTAATGCGGTCCTCAAGGTGATTAAGCTCATTCAAAAGGTAGAAAAAAGTAATATACTAGCCCTGATCACCGGCGAAAGCGGCACGGGAAAAGAAGTGGTCGCCCGCGCTATTCACTATAATTCTCCTCGAAAAAAGAAGTCTTTTGTGGCAGTAAATGTCGCTGCCATTCCTGAAGATTTGATTGAAAGCGAGTTATTTGGGCACGAAAAAGGGGCCTTTACCGGGGCCGATGGTCGACGTATTGGGAAATTTGAAGAAGCCAATGGGGGAACCATTTTACTGGATGAGATCGGAGAAATGGATATCAACCTGCAAACCAAACTATTGCGGGTGCTTCAGGAAAAAAAGATTTCCCGGATCGGCAGTAACAAAGAAATTAGCTTGGATGTGAGGGTGCTGGCAGCCACCAATAAGCAATTGGCCCAACGGGTAAAAGAAGGAAAGTTTCGAGAAGACCTTTATTATCGCCTGCAAGGGTTTCTCCTCCACCTACCCCCACTGCGAGAGCGAGAAAATGATGTCATTTTGCTGGCCAGACACTTTCTGCATGAGGCCTGCCAGCAAAACCGGCTGAGTCCGAAGACCTTTACCCGTGAGGCGATGGAAGCCATGCTGCAACACGATTGGCCCGGTAATATCCGCGAACTTAAGTCTTTTGTGGAAAGAGCAGCTTTGATGAGTGAAGAAGATAAAATCGGCATAGAAGATCTGACTTTCTCAGCTTCTATTGCCTAACCCGGCGTGATTTAGCACACTTCCTTTGGTTAAAAAGAAAAACCTTCAGTAATAACTTATGAAAAAGAGACGAGGGATAAAGCAGCAGACGTCAGTAAAAATAAAGCGAAAAACCTTGTTACGCTACGGAGCAGCCAGTATGGTACTTATTGCTATTGTAGGGGCAGGAGTTTTCTTTTATCTCAATATGGGTACCTCAACCCAATCCACAGCCAAAACCATGGCCAGCGACCAGGGGTATTACTCATCCGGTCAGAATGCCTGGTCCGATAATGCCACTTGGACGAAGGCTCATTCCTGGATGAATGACAATCCGGGCACGAATGTCAATACCGGTTTCGTGAATGTTTACGGATTCATTACCCGGACGGGCGATCTCCGCTTTGGAGGATCTACTGTGCTGACAGTATATGATACCCTATGGATTACCGGTGATCTTACGATGAGTGAGGGGGCCTCCATTACGGTAGAAAGTACCGGAGTATTGATTGTAGAAGGAAGCTACATTTCCGACGGAGGCGCCGTTAATAGAAACGACGGGCGCGTAGTGGTCAAAGAAGATCTGATCGCCTCCGGTGGAGCGGCCATCGAGAATAATAATGCTTTTTATGTACTGGGGTCAACAAGCAGTTCGGGTGGTGCTACATTCAATGGTGTTCAAAACAACCCGAGTAATTCTAATTTTTCAGATGAGAGCCAACTCATGGCAAATGATTATGCCCTGTACGAGTTTTCCAATGGCAACAGCACATTACCTATTGAGCTTACTTACTTCAAAGTAAAAGCGGCAGCAAAAACTGTATTGGTGGAATGGGAAACCAGTACTGAAATTAATAATGATTTCTTTACGGTTGAACGAAGCGCAGATGGCAGAACGTTTGAATCTATTATCACCATAAATGGGGCGGGCAACAGTCAGCAAAGTAGAATATATTCCTATACAGACCCTTATCCGTTAGAGGGAGTATCCTATTATCGTCTAAAACAAACTGATTTTGATGGAAAGTACGAGCGATTCAAGACAGTGGCAGTCTCCCGGCAAGCCACCAACGCCGCTGACCCAACACCGGTTATTCATTCAGTAGCCCCCAATCCTTTCGATATATCATTCTCCGTAGCATATGAAGTACCAACGGCTGGCCCGGTGCGGATACAACTCATGGACCTTAACGGAACGACCATTACCTCCGAAATAATAGAAGCTGCTTCAGGACGGAATCAATATCAATTTGAGCAAGGTGGGCAACTGAAGAGTGGTATTTACTTGTTGATGCTCACCTCAGATCAACATACTTCCAAAACGATGCGGGTAGTCAAGCGATAAATTTCATTAGGAGGGGTATTGCCCTTCCTTCTCCTAAAAATCGCAATCCGGCTTTTATTGTTGTAATGATGGGTGCTGTCAATCTGGCAAGCCTGTGCCCCCCCTTTCCATCAGAGCAGATGCAATCAGCACCCATAGGGCATTGTGATCCACCCGGAAACCGATGCCATTCTTTACCCCTCATACATACAGATTAGCCTGCTAATCATTGGGAATATCCTTATACTCTCCCAAAAGATACGCACCACCTTCCTGCTCGCCAGTTAAGCTGATATTCGAGTCGGCAGGTGATTTTTAGCGCAATCGAGGTGACAGCCCGCCTGTGGGAAATGACTAAACTAAACAATGTTTTTTTGTATCTTCTATAACCAACCTATATACCATGCACTATGAAAACCCGCAACCGAGTCACCTGGAGTAATGTCATCAAAAAGCACCAGATTGAACCTTTCAAATATCTGGTTCCCGGTAGCTTAAACGATATTGTTGCATCGGTACAAGACGCCGAAGCCTGTGGCCATCGCATTCGGGCGGTAGGTTCCGGTCACTCTTATTCAGATATTGCCATTACCGATGGACACTTGGTAGATATGTCTCGACTGTATCGAGTGCTGGAGCTGAACAAAGACAGACTATATCGGCACCATCAGGAAAAATACCTGGTAGAAGTAGAAGGAGGGATCACCGTTGAAAAGCTTAATCGCAAGCTCGACCGCCAGGGTTTGGCGTTAATCAATATGGGAGCCATTGATGAGCAAACCATCTCCGGTGCCATTGCTACCGGCACCCACGGTTCGGGCCGCAATCTACCCGCCATGTCCGGGATGGTTCGTTCACTGCTTATGGTTGCCGCAGAAGGGAAGATATATCGTATTGAGCCCGGCGAAGGCTTCACCGACCCCGCTCAGCACCATGACGCTCAGGTAACACTGATTCAGGACGATGATACTTTCTACAGTGCGGTTGTCAGTATGGGGTGTATGGGGATTGTGTACTCTTATATTCTGGAAGTGCGCCCCCGCTATTGGCTCTACGAAAACCGCTGCGCAGAAAAGTGGTCGGAGATACGCCGGAAACTGGCCGATGGCACCATGTTCGATGATTATCCGATTCTGATCAACGGTCAAAAGGTAAAACGCCCTATCCGCAGTGTGTTCATTGTCGTGAATCCATACGAGAGGGAGGGAGATCACACCTGCATGGTGGCCCGCACTTTTGAGGTTGATAAATTTCAGTTTCGTACCCTGCGCGACCGCACTCGCAACTTATTGGCTACCGTGGTCAGTAATATCCCGCTGGCTTACCGTATCTCCCTGTTTGTGGTTAACAACCTGCCCAAAGTCGTCCCGGCAGCTCTGGAACGCTCGGTGACCGCGTTAAAGGATGCTACGTATGTGCATAAATCGTATAAAGTGCTTTTCCAGGGCTTCGAATATGTGGCCAGCCAGGGTCATGGGTCGGAGTTTGCTTACAACCGTCACGAAACCACTTACCTGGAGGTGATGGACGAAGTGTTTGCAAAAGTGGCGCAACTGTCGGAAAAGTATAAGCTATACCCCAGTTCCGCTCCTACACTACGCTTTGTCAAGGCTTCACCCATCTACTTAACTCCTGAGCATGAAACGGATGTCTGCTATATTGGTAACCCAGTGCTCGTCCAACAAAAAGGAGCCACGTTGATTCTTAACGAATATCAGGACATTCATCTGGAAGCCGGAGGCAAGCCGCATTGGGGTAAAATCACCAATCGTCTGGAAGGACGTACTGAACTAATCCGGCAATGGTATCCTAAATTTGAGACCTGGCGTCAGGTGATGCTGCGCTTCAACCCTAACCGTACCTTTCTTAACGGTTTTGCCGAACGCATGCGCCTGGATGAACCCTAATTGATTTTTGACTGTCTGGCTCTAGACCTGTGTTAAGCAGACCGATAAATTCTATTGGTGGAAAACATAGGTAAATACCTCCTCCAGAAAGATTTTCGCTCAATGAAGTGAAGGTTTTTAAGTAGCAATCATACCCTCATTCTTGAAAACCGTCATTATCGGCCGGATATGTAAGGTCTCTTACATGGGTAATGTTCTTCCTGCTTTGTGATTGATTTACCTTACTGATTTTTAGATATTTAAGTTGCTCGTCCGAGATACTTCTTTTAGATAAGAGAACATTCCCCAAACTTGTCCGGAGGAGTTTGTTTTTAACAGAAAAAGTATGAAACAGCTTCTCAATAATTTTATCACGCTCTTCATCGGAGATGATGATACAGCACCCCGGCATGACCCTAAAGCAATGACATTCCTATTTGTATTAGTGGTATTCGGGATTACGCTATTGGGGGTGTTGAGTCTGTTTAGGTTGCCTCTCTGGTAACGCTTTCGACTACCCCGTTTTCCCTAAAGTACCACCGAAAAGCTCTTCTCTGGTCTTCATTTTTCTCAATACCAAAGTGCGAAATCAGTTTCTGCCCCCCTCTATTTGTCAATCTTATCCATCTTCTCTTTTTTGTACAGCACATTCTTCAAAGGCATTAGTTTTCCTATGGATCTACATAGAATTTAGCCAGCGTTGTTACCCCTTTATGAAGCAGAGTACATATGCCCAGCAATTGCTTAAAAAATTCTCCTATTTTTACGATTAATTTTCTCGCAAACTCCGACACACCGAACAACACCTATGCTCTCTTATTTGCTTTACTACCTCATTATTCTGCCCCTTTCCCTGCTTCCCTTTTCTATACTTTACCTCATTTCTGATTTCCTGTTTCTGGTTGTTTACTATCTGATCGGCTACCGGCGTAAGGTTGTTTTTACCAACATTAAGAATTCCTTCCCTGAGAAGTCGGCCAGAGAGCATAGAAAAATTGAACGCAAGTTTTACCACCACTTCTGTGATCTGGTGGTAGAAAGCCTGAAAACCTTTACGATTACGAAAGAAGAGGCAGCCCTAAGAATGAAACACAAAAATCCTGAGCTGCTTAATCGCTTTTACGACAATGGGCAAAGTATTGTGATGGTAGGCGGGCATTACTGCAATTGGGAGCTGTTTGCGGTTACAATTGATCAACAAATCAAACACCAGTCGGTCGCACTTTATACTGCTTTCAAAGATAAATTTCTCAATGAAAAGATGCTGAAAAGCCGGTCGAGGTTTGGATTAAAGATGCTACCTTTTCAAGCTATTAAGCAACAATTGCAGGAGCATAATCAGGAGCCAACCGTCACGATATTTGGAGCTGACCAATCTCCCCGCCGGTCTCAGCGAGCTTATTGGATGGAGTTTCTCCATCAGGATACCGGAGTGCAGTACGGAACAGAAAAATTTGCCAGAGAGTACAATATGCCGGTAGTACAAGGAAATATTTACAAAATAAAACGGGGCTATTACGAAGTAATTTACACCTTAATTACTGATACTCCCTGCCAGACTGAGTATGGTGAGATCACCACGCTATTTACCCGATTTCTGGAGAAAGTCATACAAAAACAACCAGAGTACTGGCTATGGAGCCACAAAAGGTGGAAACACAAAAGACCAGAAGAAACAATGTCCACTTAGTGAGACTTGCTGATGATGAACTACCCTACAACAACCCCCATATGAGAATTTTGAACCTTTCAGTTTCTGTAATCCTGGCTTTTTTCATTAATATTCCACTGCATGCCCAGGTCACGCTGGCGTATGATACGGGGCAGGAACCCATAGCCTACGGAGTAAACAGACTACGGCAGGCTCTGGTAGAAAAGGGAAGCTCACTAACGACTTACCACCTTAATCAGCGCGCAGAATTGCCTGATATCTGTGTAGTAGCAAATGGAAATATTCCTGAAGCATTAGCAAATTCAGTAAACAGGGGAGAGATAGAGGCCCTGTCAACGGAAGGCTACCAGCGCCGTTGGATCAATAATGGGAAAAACTTGCTCATTCTGGCGGCTGATGCAGTGGGAGCGGAGTATGCCTTGCTGGAGCTGGCCGAAGTAGTGCAGGCTCAGGAAGATTATCAGAAACTGCCGGATAAAACGGTTAATCCATCACTCGCCTACCGTATTGTGAAATTCAATTTGCCCTGGTCGCCCTACCGCACCAGCGAGGCGATGTCGGTGCATACCCAGACCTGTCGTGATCTGGCATTCTGGGAAAGGTTTTTGGATATGATGGCGGAAAATAGGCTGAATGTGCTTTCGCTCTGGAACAAACATCCATTTCCGTACATGATCAAAGCTACTAATTTCCCGGAAGCCACTCCTTTTAATGAGCAGGAAATGGTGGAATGGCAAGCCTTCTGGAAAGCACTGTTTCGCATGGCCAGGCAGCGGGGCATTCAAACGTTTATCGTCAACTGGAATATTGTGGTTTCGCCAGAGTTTGCCGAGGCTTACGGTGCTCAGGAGTACAATGACCTATCGGAGCAGGTTGAGCAATATACCCACGAGTCGGTCACGCAGGTGATCAATGAATACGAAGACCTGACCGGAATAGGAGTAACCCTGGCCGACTGGATGGGGAATTTTGGCGAACAGGAGATGACTCCGCAGAAGCGGGAGGACTGGATTGAAGAAACTTTTGTGGCGGGAATGAAAGCCGCGGACCGACCGGTGAAGTTTCTGCACCGCTCCGTGCTGGCGGGTGATCCGTTGGCGATGCGCAAAGTGATTGATGGAGCTGATCTGGCTGAACCGGCCCTAGTGGAAATCAAATTCAACTGGTCGCACGGGCATTCTACGCCTACACTGGCCATTACCCACGACTATCATTCGGGCGAACTGGACAATCGCTTCTGGGAACCCCAACCGGATAATTACAACATTCAGTGGATGATCCGCAACGAGGATTTTTTTATCCTGCGCTGGGGACAACCGGATTTTATCCGTCAGCACATTGCTATCAACCATAAAGACTACGTGAATGGCTATTTTATCGGTTCGGAAGGTTTTATACCCGCTCTGGATTATTCTCATACGCTATCACCCGTAAAAACCTGGCAGTATGCTTTTGAGAAGCAGTGGCTCTTTTACAAAATGTGGGGGCGGTTATTATACGAGCCGAATACGCCCGATTCGATCTTTGCTTCGGCCTTTGATGTACGCTATGGTGAAGGTATTGGCAAACCATTGCTTAATGCGTACCAGTTGGCTAGCAACATGCCGCTACGTCTGGCTTCTTTTCACCGTTCCACCTGGGATTATACACTGTATTCGGAGGGATTTATTGAAGCAGAACCTTCTTCTCCCGAGGGCATATTTGACCGTTCTTCGCCTTTTATTTCCATCAACGAGTTCATTGATCACGAAACCCTGGAACCCAGCCTGCTCTCTATCCCGGACTATGTGTCCCGGATTACCAATAATGAACGTATCTCACCCGAAATGATCACGCCCCTGGCGCTGGCTAACTCCTCGGAACAGGATAGCCGTCAGGCATTGATGTTAGTAGATTCGTTACGACTTCGAGTGAATGAATTTTCCGGAGCGCTGGTTTCCGAACTGGATGATGTGGCTACCTGGAGCTATCTGGGTTTGTATCTGGCTGATAAACTGCGGGCCGGAGTAGCCCTGGAAACGTACCGAACTACGGGTGATGCTGCCGAAAAACAAAAGGCGGTTGACTTGTTGGGGAAATGTCTGCAACACTGGGACCAGGTGATTGCCTTTACCAAGGATCGGTATTTACCTACTCCGCACGTCAGCACCCAGCACTACGGTGATGAGTACCAAGCCTTTTCCTGGGAACAGCTTCGCCCCCAAGTGATACGAGATATTCAGTTGGCAAACGAAACTCAATATGGAAAGTAAGATATAAGTGAGCTAATTTTACGGACTGACTTTTGTTTCCTGGCCTTTAAAATCATAAAGGGTAATTTCTACTTCCTGTCCCGTAAGAGATAAACTTCGACTCGACTGAGATAAGTATGAGCTGCCATAATAAAACTCCTGCAACCGCTGCGTACTGTCTTGAAACGTTATTTTTGCTTTCAGAATATCTGCCGGAATGGAAATGAGCTTTTCATCACCCTGCGCCTGACGCATGTTATATGCTTGCAGCGGCCCGGAGTTGTTGGCGAAGAGATACACGCGTTGGTCTTTCTGCTGTAGCATGGCCGCTCCTTTTGAGTTTCCTTCCACGCCTAATCCGCTGGCTGAAGGCGATATAGCCGTAAAATTTCCTCTTCCATTTCCTTTTAAAAGCGTTCCGGTAGAGGCATCGTACCTCCCGCTAATGGGTTCCGAACCAAAATCGTTACCCGACAGCAGCACATCCAGAAAACCATCCTGATCAGCATCTTGTACCAGTATGCCATAGACCGGTGCCCATTGTGCTTGCCGGGGTAATGGTGAAAGCTGAAACTTGCCGTTTCCCATATTCTCCATATAGCAGGAGGCAAACTGGAAGGCTTTGGCGGTATAAGCCCGGCTCTTATCAGCGGTCGTTAAGATATCCGAAACATTCGCTTCGGCGTAGCTGGCGTAATCGGTGAACTTCTTTTTCAGTGCCGGAACCTGACGAATAATGTCATCCCGGGTGTGGATGGGTGATTCCTGATGGTTGATGTACGCGGTGATGATGGGATCGATGTAACCGTTCTGATCCAGGTCGGCGGCGTAGATGGTCATCGGTTCGTCGCGAGATACTTTGTAGGTGGTATTCAGTCCCAGGTTGCCCAGCACGTAATCTATGTCGCCATCATTATCAAAATCACCCCCGTTGATGCTGTTCCACCAACCGGCGGTGTAGGTTAGCCCCGTTTGGCTCGATACATTTTCCAGGTGACCATCGGTATTTTTAAAGAACTGAATGGGCATAAACTCACCGACGATGATCAGATCCACATCCATGTCGTTGTCAAAATCAGTCCACAAAGCATCTTTTACCATGCCGATCTTGCGCAGCCCGGAAGCCAGTTTCTGGGTGTTATCAACAAGTTTTCCACCATTGTTGATAAGTAGGTAACTATCGGGCGGAAGCGGGTATTTCAACGGAATAGTTCGCCCGCCCACAAACAGATCAAGGTCACCATCCTGGTCAAAATCGGCGGCTTTTACGCAGGAAGAACTGATACGCAGGTCGGGCAATACATTTTGGGTAAGGGTGAAATTACCGTTTCCATCATTTCGGTATAGCCGATCCTGATAGTACTCTGAGTCGGCAAAGTGTTCGTTGCTGCCGCTGGCGATGTAGAGGTCCAGGTCGCCATCGTTATCGTAATCAAAAAACAGCACTCCCAGGTCTTCTTCGTACTTTTCCCCGCCGGTCAGGGCCGTCTGCCGAAAAGTACCGTCCGGTTTCTGGAAGAAAAGCGTGCCGGAATGCTCGTAGGCCCCACCTACAAAAAAGTCTTCCCGACCATCGCCATTGATATCGCCCACGGCAATGCCCGGCCCCTGTTCCGACAGTTTGTGAGGCAGCAGATACTGACGACTAAAATCGTTGTATTCCGGGTCGGTATGCTGATAATTGATGCTGAGGTTTTTCGTGGCTTCCGTAAACCATTGAGCAGGATCTGCTGCGACATTATTTGTTGGCTGCACGGCATCTTCCTGACGGATCTCAATCTGCTGATTGGCTGTCGTAGCTTCTAGTCGAGATACTTTCCCATTCGGCCATTGCACCCGTATGCTATCTACCTGATCACTTTCACCCAAGCCAAAATGAAGCGTATAATCTACCGATGACTGATACCCCCGGGTCACGGACTGTTCAGCTGACTGATGCATACCGGGAAGATAAACCGAGACCTTCGCACCAATTCCCTGAGGGTTTTGACTATCGCCAATCAAACGGATACTGAGGAAATTATTTTTATTGATTAGGTTGCTTTGGTTCTCATAGATGAATGCCGGTTCGTTAATATTATTCACCACCAGGTCCAGATCACCATCATTGTCGAGGTCGCCGTAAGCCGCGCCGTTAGAGAGCGAGGGCTGGTCGATGCCCCATTGGGCCGACACATCTTCAAAGCGCAATTCGCCTTGGTTCTCAAAAACAAAATTTGAGAGCTTGATGGAGGGCATGTTCCGGGCTCTTTCCTTCAGAATATGGTCCAGGCTATCGGCTGGAATATTGCCGCTGACCCCGGCGGTGTAATTAATAAAATCAAGGTCGGTGATGTCGCGCAGGTAGCCGTTGGAGATGAAGGCATCTTTCCAGCCATCGTTGTTAAAGTCAGCCATGAGAGGCGCCCAGCTCCAGTCGGTAGCGTTTAGGTCTAGTAACTGACCAATCTCGGCAAACTTATACTGCTGATCGTTGATCTTGCCCAAATTCAGTTGTATCGTATTCCGCATATACTGCGGCATGTAGCCCGTTTGCAGGGTATATTCAAAGAGGTTATAATTCATCGGGCCGGACATTTTCTTGCGGTGCTCATTGTCTTGCGGAAGCATGTCCAGGGTGATGATATCGCTAAGACCGTCGTTGTTAAAGTCGGCAATATCATGGCCCATGCTGAAGTGGCTTACGTGCCCAAAGTAATCTTCAGAGACTTCTTTAAACGTACCGTTCTGCTGATTGAGGTACAGATAATCATTCGCCAGAAAATCGTTGGTCACATAAATATCATCCCAGCCATCTTCATTGATGTCGCTGATACCCACTCCCAGGCCCAATCCGTCGTACAGAATACCCGCCTCAAGAGTTACGTCGGTAAACGTATTGTTGCCATTGTTGCGGTAAAGGCGATCGTTGGCGAGACCGCTTCCGTCGCTGATCAGCGGGCGCACCTCGTTGGGGTTGCGAATGGCATTGGTATGATTGAGCAGATACATGTCCAGATCACCATCTTTGTCATAATCCAGAAAGGCTGCCTGGGTAGAGTAACTGGTATCGGCTAGTCCGTAAGCTTCAGCCGACTCGGTAAAGGTAGGCGCGCCATCAGCGGATTGTCCATTGTTGATATATAATTTATTTTTACGCTTCTCAGCGGGATAATTGCCCGAACGGCATACGTAAATATCCAGCCAGCCATCCGCGTTAATATCGACCATCGTCACGCCGGTAGACCAGCCGGAGGTCACAACACCAGACTGATCACTGATGTCTTCAAACCGGAGTGCTTTGCCCTGTCCGATATTCAGATAAAGGCGGTCGGCGACCTGATTGCCGGTGAAGAAAAGGTCGGGTAGCGAATCATTGTTGAGATCGCCAACTGCCACACCACCACCATTGTAGACATAGAAAAAATCTACCATGTTGAAGGTGTCATCTTCCTGCACCGTATTGGCAAAATCCACCCCGGTTTGCCCAGCAGATAGCAATTTGAATAAGGTTTGTTTGTTGCTGGCTAAAGCCGGCTCGTCATCACCACAACTTACCATGCAAACTCCGGCCAGCAGAGTGATGAAAACCCAAAAGAGCCAATGTGTAAACACTATATTTTTCATTATCAAATACCGCAATCTTCTTTGAGAGGAAGTATACACATTCTAACCCGTATAAAGAAGCCAACAAGGGTTCCGAAAATATACTTCATGAATGATCTGGAATATGTTTTTCAACCTTGACTTTAGACTCAAGGCTGATGAAATTACCACTGATTCATATAAAGAATAAAACCTGCCAGCAGCAGGTCTTATTCTCACTAAACGCATGTTAATCAGATAATCTTAATACACTGAGTTTTGCTGTACGTTGGGGTTCCCCAGTGTTTCATTCAATGGAATAGGAAGCACATAATCGCGAGGAGACAGCTGCCGGTCTACATCATAAGTATCAATAAACTCCTGAATGTAATCTCCGAGATAATCGGGTTCGCCACCATAGGTACTTTTCCGTTTTAGTTCAGGGTAGGTTTCCTGCTCAAAGGCAAACTCCAGCACTCGTTCTTCTACAATCGCATCCCGCAGTTCAGATTGACTTAGCCCCGAAAGCGGAGGCAAACCGGCCCGACGGCGCACTTCGTTAATGCCCATGTAAGGATCACCCGTACCACTTTCGTTAGCCGCTTCGGAATGCCCCAGCAGCACATCGGCATAACGGAGGTAAACAATATTCTTTTCAGTGAGGGAATAACTGGATATTCCAAGTTCTACCCATTTGGCAACCCAACCATTGGAAAAGATCAGCTCATCGGGATTGTTGGGATCGGCATCGGCAGAGACCATGCCACCAAACCGACTCAGATTATAGGGGGCATCTTCGCTCCATCGTACAATTGGGTATTCATCCTGGTCATTCATCCCAATCCGATTGCTGGGATATTCTGTGATAAACGTGCCGGGAATACGCTTGTCGGTAGGGTCATACTTCATGCGGAACGCCTTAGTACCGTTGAGCCAGTGCCAGCCTACACCACCTATCTCGTTGGGAAGATCCGCCGGAACAAAGTGGGGGTGATGGTCCTGGTATTCATTGGCGTTGGCCGAAGCAGAAACCTGTGCTTCAAAAATCCGCTCTCCTGAGTTTTCATGCTCTATATCAAAATTATAGGAGAAATCTTCAAACAAAGCAAAGTTGCCCTCATTCATAATTGTTTCGGCGGTGGTGCGGGCTTCATTCCACTTTTCGTCTTGCAGATACACTTTTACCAGTAAGGTAAGCGCCGCCCATTTGGTAGCCCGCCCTAGGTTCTCACCTGAATATGATTCGGGTAAAATATCGGCTACGGCAGCCAGGTCACCTTCCATCAGGTCTAACGCTACCCGTTTTCCATTTTCGTTGGAAGGAAGTTGGTCATCACTGGTGGTTCTCTCGGTAGGTACCGGTATATCGTCAAAATACCGAACAAGATTATAATAGTAGAAAGACCGTAGGTAAATTGCTTCGGCTTTTACTCTATCCAGCAAGGCCGTATTGGATACTCCGGATTCCTTAAGCTCGTCAGCCTTCTCAATGATAGCATTCGCCCGATTGATATTCTCGTAGGAGATTTCCCAGTACGATTCAATATAGAAATCACTCGGACTCACATTTCCGTTCTGGAAGTCTAGCGGGCCTTTTTCCCACCCTACCTGATAACCTACCCGGCACTCAAATACATAACGGTTATAGAAATGGTTTTCCCAACGGGTTCCGTAACCAACTCCATCATACACTGCATTGACTCCCAACTCCAGTTGTTCGGCTGTTTGAAAGAAGTTTTCCTGCGTAATAAAGTCAGGGCTCTCCTCCAGATCTTCACAAGCCAGCGGAACCAGCAAGGTGAAAACCAATAGTAGCTTTGAAAATTGTATTTGTAATGTTTTCATATCAATCAATGATTACAAGCCTAAATTAACACCTACCGTAAATGTGCGTGATCGAGGGTACGCATCATAGTCATCGCCCCGGTTCAGGTTATCCTGTCCGCGGTTGTTTACTTCCGGATCAAACCCGGTATAGTCTGTAAAGAGCAGCGGGTTTTGTGCGCTTACGTAAATCCGAGCATTACGGATGAAGTTGGATACTGGCAGCGTATAACCCAGTGAAATATTCTGCACCCGCAGAAAGCTGGCATCTTCGATGAAGTAATCCGAATCCCGATAAGAGTTAGCAAAGTCACGGTTACCATCAATTACCGGCCGGGAAGCACCGGTATTCTGCGGGGTCCAGGAGTCTTCCAAAATATTTCCTATCTGATTGATTTTTTGCACTCCATCGCCAATCTCAGACTGTTGCAGGTTTCTTACTTCATTGCCTTGTACTCCCCGCAAAAACAGGCTGAAATCAAAGCTCTTGTAGTTCAGCGTAGTAGTAAGTCCCCAGGTGAAGTCGGGGTTCGGGTCGCCAATAATCACGTAGTCATCCGGAGTAATTTCCCCATCTTCATTGGTATCCTGATAGCGGGGGTAGCCCGGCTTGTCGCCAGAACGAGAAGGGTTATTGTCAATTTCTTCCTGCGACTGGAACAGCCCCAAGTAGTGATAGCCTCTCCAGACACCAATAGGATTTCCTGCCTCTACCCAGCTTCCATCTACGCCTAAGTGTCCGCTGGTAGAACTAGAGAAAAAGGGTGTACTGGTACCCAGATCGGTAATCTTGTTGCGCAGGAAAGAAATGTTACCCGAAATATCCCAGCGAAAATCCTGACGATCAATGGCAATGTAGTTTAAGCTTAGCTCAAACCCTTTATTCTCCAGTGAGCCGGAATTTTTCAGAATTGAGCTGAAGCCTAAACTTGGAGGAATAGATACATACAGTAGCAGATCCTCCGTGTCATTGTAAAAGTAGTCAGCCGTTAAATTGAGTTTGTTTTGCAGGAATGAAAAGTCAAGTCCGATGTTAAACATCTGAGTAGACTCCCACCGCAGGTCCGCGTTAGACAAGCGTTCGTCGCCCAGGCCTAATACTAAATTACCTCCAAATACATAATTGTATTCATTAAGGTTAGCCTGAGAGTTATATACCGGAATTTCGGAGTTTCCGGTGATCCCCCAACTGGCTCTTAGTTTCATGTCGCTGATGGCGTTTACCAACGGTGAGTTCTGGAAGAAGTCTTCTTCTATAATTCTCCAGCCTAAAGCCACTGATGGGAAGTTGGCCCATTTATTGGCTGCCCCAAAACGGGAAGATCCATCGCGTCGGAATGAGAAGGTCAGCAGATATCTTTCCATCAGGTTATAGTTAATTCTTCCCAGAAATGACTTCAGTAACCACTCCCGACGG
Source organism: Cyclobacteriaceae bacterium (assembly GCA_040222715.1). GTDB lineage: Bacteria > Bacteroidota > Bacteroidia > Cytophagales > Cyclobacteriaceae > Tunicatimonas. The sequence continues at coordinate 120,144 of JAVKCN010000163.1, forward strand.
TCGGAATACGGAATCTGAATGTCAGTACCACCGCTCAACGTAGCCTGTTCCACATTCACCGCGGAAAGCCCCCGGTTGGTAGCACTCACTCCTTCGTTCACTTCTTTCTGGAAGGTGTAACCAGCCACTACATCAATGGAATGGTTCTCGTTGAACTGCCGATTGTATGAGAGAATATTCTCGTTCAGGACATTCACTGAATTCCGATTAGCCTTGGTTAATTCGCCGGCTCGATCCCGACCTAAACGAGTAATACCAACAGGGTAAAAAGTCGTTCGGCTGGCATCGATGATGTCGGCTCCAATGCTTGTTTTAAAGTTAAGCCCTTCAATAATCTTAAAGGTAAGGCTGGTGTTTCCCAAAACACGGTTATTTACATCAGTATCGGTCACATTCTCCAATTCCTGCAATGGGTTTGTAAAAAATCGTCCGTCATAAGAAGCCAGCGCATATTCTCCATCAGAGCTTCTAACCGGCACAGTGGGATCTAAGCCCAGCGCGGTGATAATAATTCCTCCGGGCCCACCCCGGTCGGTAGGTGCGTTATTAGAATTGGTACGGTTAAAAGACCAACTGGAATTGATGGTCAGGCGGTCATTCAGCGCATCGTTATCCAGATTGAGCCGGAGGCCGTAGCGATTAAAATTGGTATTCTCAACGATACCTTTGTTGTTAAAATAGCTACCCACAATGGCGTAACGCATATTCTCATTACCCCCGGAAAAACTAAGCTGGTGGCTGTTAATTCGTCCCGGACGGGTTACTTCATCCAGCCAATTGGTGCCTTCACCAATAGCGTTAATCTCTTCCTGGCTATAGATAGGAGCTCCTCCCTGGCTTTCTTCCAGGGTATTGAGGTACGTCGCAAACTCACCACCGTTAAGCACATCCAGATTATTAGCAATGGTTTGTACCGATACCGAGCCATCGTACTCTATTTTAGCCTCTCCGGCTTTTCCCCGCTTGGTAGTGATGAGCACGACTCCGTTGGAACCTCGAGAACCATAGATGGAAGTAGCCGAGGCATCTTTCAGAATTTCAATAGACTCAATATCATTAGGGTTGAGCGTTGCCATGATATTGGTAGGCCGACGATCACCCCCGGTACTGTAAGCACTGTTATCTGGATACACCGGAAACCCATCAATCACATACAATGGCTCACTACCACTATTGATAGAGTTAGAACCCCGAATTCGGACGGAGACCCCTCCACCGGGAGCAGAAGACGCCTGCGTCACCTGCACTCCGGGAGCCCGCGCCTGAATACCCTGATCAATAGAGGTCACAGGAAATTCCTTCACAGACTCACCCTTTATGGAAGCGACTGACCCGGTCAGATCACTTTTCTTTACGGTACCATACCCTACCACCACCACTTCGGAAAGTGATTGTAAGTCAGGTGCCAGGTCTACGTTGATGGTGCTTTGTCCATTAATTTCCATTTCTATGGTTTCGTATCCTACGGAAGAGAAGACCAGCACATTCCCCCCAGTCGGAACCGTCAGGCTATAGTTGCCATCAATATCGGTAACCGTACCTACCGACGTGCCTTTCACCAGCACGTTTACGCCGGGCATTCCGGCATCCTCTTCCAGATCTTTTACCGTACCATTTACTGTAGATTGGGCATATACAGTGGAAAACGAGCCAATAAGCAAGAGAAGAAGCCAGACCAGCTTACGGTCTGGCTTTAATTTGAAAAGTAAAGGTTGCTGCATTCTCATGTAGATAAATTTTGTTAAGTGGTAGATGTAATAGTTTTGGTTGGTATCAACTACGATAACCAAAAAAATCATTTGCTATGCACCAAGTTTATCAACAGACAAACACCACTGCATATAATTTGAAAGGTATTGGCATTTATTACAGGAATAAATGATTCATCTTATGAAAGAATGGATTATCTTATTATAGCGTAAAAAATTGCTATTATCTACCTTTTGAGCAAGCCTTATTTTATCATTTTAATAATATTACAGGCTATTTTATCTGTTATTAAATATTCGGTTTCCTTTATAAAAAGGACTGTCTAACCATAGATCGAGCAAGTAGCCAAAGTATATTGCACTGCTTACTGCTTGTCTCTCTTTCTATATTCCAGCGGCGACATCTGCATCACTTTCTTGAAAATACGGGAAAAATAGTAGGGGTCCTGGTACCCTACCCGGTGGGCTATTTCTTTTACATAGAGTTGAGAAATATCCAGCAACTGGCAGGCGTACTGAATTTTCAGCTGTATAAAATGATCAATCGGAGAGAAGCCGGTCTTTTGGGTAAACAACTTGGAGTAGTGCGCTACAGAAAGTCCCGACTGCCGGGCCAACTGCTGAAGGGATAAGGCTTCACCCACATGGCCTCGCATAAATGAGATGCTCTTAGAAATAATATCAGTATCCTGCACCTGCTGGTAATGCATAAACTGACCGGGATACAGAAAGGAGGCTAGCAACTGATGAAAACCCAGGTTCGCGTATTCCAGATGCGACTTCACATACCCCATAGATAAGGTGTGAATCAGATCTTTAAATAGGTTGATACGATAATCTTCCTGAACAGTATGATGGGCAGGCAAAGTCACTTTCTTTCCAAAGTAATCGGTCAGCATACCAGCTTTGCTCCCGTTGAAATGCACCCAGTAGATAGTCCATGCATCCTTTTCATGAGTATGGTAATGGTGAGGAGAATTCTTGGGAATAATGATATAATCATTCTTTTGTAGCATATATGTTTCTTTCCCAATGTTTACCTCACCACTTCCATTGGTTACATATATCAGAATGTGTTCGGCAGATCCACGAATCCTTTTACGAAAATGAAAGCGTGCATGCGGATAAAAGCCAATATCAGTAATATATAAATCCTGCATCAGCGGATCGCTCTTTATTTGCTGACTAACCGAGGACGGCAGCACAATACTTTGCTCACCTAAAAAGCCATCTTTTTTATTCTTCGCGATCATAATAATATTGTCCAGTGATTCCGAAGATAACGCATTTTATGCTGTTTCTCAATTTCCGTATTTTACGCTCTATGCTGGTGAAAGAGAAATTTAATTTTCAGTATATCTTTTCCATATCCCTGGTTTCGGCTCTGGGCGGTCTGCTATTTGGCTACGACTGGGTGGTGATTGGCGGAGCTAAGCCTTTTTACGAACGGTATTTTGAGATTACCCAACAAGCGTCATTACAGGGCTGGGCCGTTAGCTGTGCGCTGGTGGGTTGTATTATAGGCGCGATTGGCTCCGGTAAAATCACCGAAGCGCTGGGGCGGAAAGTGCCGTTGATCTTATCAGCGGTGCTTTTCACCTTATCGGCTATTGGCACCGGAATGGTGAACACCCTATCGTGGTTTATTATTTTTCGGATTATCGGGGGAGTGGGCATCGGGCTGGCGTCTACCATCTCGCCCATTTATATTGCCGAAATGGCTCCGGCCCACTACCGGGGACGATTGGTTTCGCTGAATCAACTTACGATTGTGATTGGTATTCTGGCGGCCCAGATCATTAATTATCTGATTGCCGAACCCATTATGGACGGAAGCACCGATGCACAGATCGCTGCCTCGTGGAACGGACAGCAGGGCTGGCGCTGGATGTTCTGGGCAGAAGCCTTTCCGGCACTGACGTTTTTCATTCTGACCTTCTTTATTCCCGAAAGCCCCCGCTGGCTGGGGCAACGCAATCGCTGGCCGGAAGTACAAAAACTTCTGTCGCGAATCGGTGGAAAAGACTACGCGGCTACGGGACAGGAAGAAATCCGGCAATCATTACAACAGCATCAGCAGCCATTGGGCCAATTGCTGTTAGAAAAGAAAAATCAGTTTATCTTACTGATCGGCATTGTGCTGGCCGTCTTTCAACAATGGTGTGGGATCAACGTGGTATTCAATTATGCTGATGAGATTTTCTCCGCCGCTGGTTATTCCATCAACGACGCCCTGTTCAATATTGTAATCACCGGAGTGGTGAACCTGGTATTCACTTTTGTGGCCATCCGCACCATCGATCAGTGGGGCCGCCGAAAGCTATTGCTGGTTGGCTCGCTGGGGTTGGCCATCACTTATACGCTGCTGAGCATTTGTTATCTGACCGACATAAAGGGAGTCTTTGCCTTATCGCTGGTGCTGATCGGAATTGCCGTGTATGCCATGTCGCTGGCCCCGGTAGTATGGGTGGTATTGTCCGAGATATTTCCTAATCGCATCCGGGGCATGGCGATGGCGATGGCGACCACGGCGTTGTGGATAGCCTCCTTCGTGCTTACTTATACTTTCCCGTTGCTGAATAGCGGATTGGGCACTTCCGGTACCTTCTTCCTCTACAGCGCCATCTGTTTAGCTGGTTTTATCTTTATTCTAAGAACGCTGCCCGAAACCAAGAATAAATCACTGGAAGAGATAGAAAGAGAACTCGGCGTTGATGGCTAGGAGCGGGGCGGTTGGCGCATGGGGAGAAGGAGGAAGAGATAACCATGTGCAATTTAACCGGGCGCCGAGCGCAATCAACAATTTAACAATCAACAATTTATCAATAGAACAATTCAACCCCAAACCCATATCACCCACTCTACCTGATATAACAACCTATGACAAAAATGGATGTAAAAGCCTGGAGCGAATCTGTTACGCTACCTACGTATCCGATTGGAGAGCCGGAGAAGTATCCGCTGTTTCTGGAGAAAAGAGTCTATCAGGGCAGTAGCGGAGTGGTGTATCCTTTCCCGGTGATTGAGAAAATCTATGATGAAAAAACCGACCAAGCCTGGCAGGCGATCTACCTGGAAAACGACTTTCTGAAGATTATGATTCTGCCCCAACTGGGCGGACGGGTGCAGATGGCGTACGATAAAATGAAGAAACGCCACTTCATTTACTATAACCAGGTTGTAAAGCCAGCACTGGTAGGATTAACCGGTCCCTGGATATCGGGCGGCATAGAATTTAACTGGCCCCAGCACCACCGGCCTACCACCTACGATCCGGTAGACTTCACCATTGAAGAACACGAAGATGGCAGCAAAACGGTGTGGGTAAATGAGATTGATCGGATGTTCGGAACCAAAGGCAAGGCCGGATTCCGGCTTTACCCCGATAAGGCGTATCTGGAGGTGAATGCCGAACTGTACAACCGAACTCCTTTTCCCCAGACCTTCCTCTGGTGGGCCAACCCCGCTGTGCCGGTCAACGATGAGTACCAGTCCGTTTTTCCGCCTGATGTGCATGCGGTATTTGATCATGGGAAACGGGATGTGTCGCACTTTCCTATTGCCAAGGGAACGTACTATAAAGTAGATTACTCAGCCGGGGTAGACATTTCCCGGTACAAGAACATCCCGGTGCCCACCTCTTACATGGCGGTCGGCAGTCAGTATGATTTTATTGGGGGCTACGAAAACGATACCCACGGGGGGCTGATGCATGTGTCCAACCATCACATAGCTCCGGGTAAGAAGCAGTGGACCTGGGGTAATGGCGATTTCGGGCAGGCCTGGGACAGTAACCTCACCGACGAAGATGGCCCTTATATAGAGCTGATGTGTGGCGTATACACCGACAACCAGCCGGATTTTTCCTGGATGCAGCCCTACGAAACCAAAAGCTTCACCGAATACTTCATGCCTTATCAGGAACTAGGCGTGGTGAAAAATGCCAATAAAAATGCGATGGTTAACCTGGAGCTCGAGGAAGGGAAAGTGACTGTCAAGCTCTACACCACCGGCTTTTACCCCAAAACCCAATTACAATTATTAGCCCACGGACAAAAGGTATGGGAAGACCAGCATGATTTTGCGCCCGGCACCGTCTACCAGAAAGAAGTAAGCGTATTAACTGATCTATCTCTACCAGATTTAAAGGTTGTGGCCCTGATGGAGAACCAGCGGGAACTGATTTCTTGGCAAGCGGAGAAGATCACCGAAGAGGCCGTTGTACCCGATCCGGCCAAACCGGCTCTGGAACCAAAAGACATTGAAAGCACGGAACTACTGTACCTCAATGGCCTGCACCTGGAACAGTACCGTCATGCCACTTACAACCCTACCGACTATTACGAAGAAGCCCTACGTCGTGAGCCGGGCGATATCCGCAACAATACCGCACTAGGATTGTGGCTGATGCGAAGAGCGCAGTTTCCCGAAGCCGAACAGCACTTCCGAAAAGCCATTGAAACGCTAACCCTCCGCAACCCGAATCCCTACGATGGAGAAGCTTTTTATCATCTGGGCATCTGCCTGAAGCTACAACACCGCGATCAGGAAGCCTACGATGTGCTGTATAAGGCCGCCTGGAGCGCTGCCTGGCAAAATGCGGCTTACTTTCATATTGCTCAGTTAGATGCCCGCCGAGAAGATTGGGAAACGGGGTTGGAGCATGTGGAGAAATCGCTGATCAGGAACAGCCACCATCATCAGGCCCGGCACCTGAAAGCCATATTGCTCTGGAAATTGGGCAAAGAACAGGAAGCGCTGGCCTACGCCGAAGAATCACTGCAACTGGATGCCTTTAACCTGGGAGCATTGTACGAGAAATACCTGATTACGCAAGAAGAAGAGGCTCTGAATGAATTTCTTGGGCTGATGCGCAACCACTCCTTCAATTTCACGGCTTTCGCCCTCGACTACGCCCACGCCGGTTTTTACGAAGAAGCCATTGACCTGCTGTCTCATCACCAGGCCGAGAAAGATCAGCCTAATCCCCTGATTTCTTACTACCAGGGATGGTTTTCCTGGCTAGCAGGTGATCAGGCAGTCGCAAAATCTTATTACAAAACAGCCGCAGTGCAGAAGCCGGATTTTGGCTTTACCAACCGTCTGGAGGAAGTACTGGCCTTGCAGCAAGCATTGGCCATTAATCCTGAAGATAAGCTGGCACTTTATTTCCTGGGTAATTTCTTTTATGCCTACCGACAACACCCTCAGGCGGTCAGTTACTGGGAAAAAGCCGCCGCCTTGCAGGATGACAACCCCATTACGTACCGTAATCTGGCGCTGGCCTATTTTAACAAGTTAAGTGATGGCCCCAAAGCCGTTGAGTTTCTGGAGAAAGCCTTCCGACTGGACGAAGGATCAGCCCGATTGCTGATGGAGTTGGATCAACTCTACAAACGGCTCAACTATCCGGCAGCCGACCGACTGAATATGCTGGACAAACACCCCGAACTGGTAGATTTCCGGGATGATCTTTACCTGTCGCGTATCACCCTTTACAATATGCTGGGGCAGTATGAAAAAGCGCTGGAGTTACTCAGTGGGCGCACCTTCCATCCCTGGGAAGGGGGAGAGGGAAAGGTTCCGGCTCAATATGTATACAGCCGCATCGCCTTAGCCACCCGGAAGATTGAAAACCAGGAGTATTCCTGTGCCATCGATCACCTAACGCAGGCCCAGACCTACCCCCATAATCTGGGAGAAGGGAAACTGTATGGTACGCAGGAGAACGATATTTTCTACTGGCTGGGCTGTGCCTATGACGGACTAGGTGAGCAGGAGCAAGCCAGGGCCGCCTGGGAAAAAGCATCGGTCGGACTATCTGAACCAGAGCCGGCCATCTTCTACAATGATCAGCAACCCGATAAGATCTTTTATCAGGGACTGGCCCTGCTGAAATTGAAGCGAGAAGAAGAAGCCAACCGCCGGTTTCACAAGCTTATTTCCTTCGGGGAAGACCGGATGAATGCCACAGTAAAAATAGACTACTTTGCCGTTTCTCTACCCGACCTGCTGCTGTGGGATGACGATCTGCAAGCTCGAAACCGCTTGTTCTGCCACTATTTAATCGGATTGGGCCACCTGGGATTAGAGCAAACCGAATCGGCGGTGGAATCACTACAAAAAGCCAGTGAGATTGATATCTACCATCAGGGAGTACACTGGCACCGGCAGATGGCGGTGGCTGGACGACCCGTTGGCACCATGTAAATTTATTCATTCATATCCAGTAGGATATTGCTATACACAACCTAAAACTTTATTCATGATGAAATTCAGATTCCTGATAGTATTTCTTGGCGCTTTGGCGTGGTCCTGCCACTCTACCGCCCCGGGAGATACCATTAATTTAGCCGGTGACTGGGCCTTCAAAGTAGACTCTCTGGACCAAGGCGAAGCAGATGAGTGGTTTACTCAGTCTTTTGAAGAAACCGTCTCCCTTCCCGGTTCTATGGCTACTAACGGAAAGGGAGATAATATCACCCTGCAAACCCAATGGACCGGCGGAATACGCAACCCAGAGTGGTACAAAGATCCAAATTATGCTCCGTATCAGCCATCGGGCGATAGTATTCTCTTTCCCTTTTGGCTTCAGCCCGTCAAAAAATACACCGGAGCGGCCTGGTATCAGCGAGAAATCAGTATCCCGGATGCTTGGAAGGGTAAAACGGTATTATTAAATCTGGAACGATGCCATTGGGAATCTACCGTGTGGGTAGACGAGCAAAAAGTAGGCACGCAAAACAGTCTGTCCACCGCCCATCAATACGACTTAACTCCTTACTTAACTTCGGGCGATCATACTCTTTCCATCCGAATTGATAATAGCATTAAAGTTGATGTAGGCGAGAATTCTCATAGCATTTCCGATCACACCCAATCGAACTGGAATGGTATGGTGGGCGATATTTTCCTGGAAAGCCGGGATCAGGTTTACTTTTCTGATATACAGCTATACCCGAATACGGCTACCCAATCGGTTACGGTACGGGGAAGCATCGCCCATCCGGCTACTCAGGAGGCTCCGCTTCAGGTAACGGCCCGAATGGCGGGGATTAACTTCAGCCAGTCGTTTCAGGAACAATCGTTTACCCTGGAGACCGGTGAAGAATCTACCGATTTTGAGATTGTGTACGAACTAGGGCAGGAGGCCCGCCTGTGGGATGAGTTTCAACCAAATCTTTATGAAATGTCTTTGATGCTGGAGGATGGCGAAGAACGCACTGAGGTCATGGGGTTCCGGAAGATTGCTTTCAAAAACCGACAATTTCTCATTAACGGTCGGCCTTCGTTCTTGAGAGGGACGCTGGAGTGCGCCATTTTCCCGGAAACCGGTTATCCGCCTACCGATGTAGATGTCTGGAAAGAAATATTTAGCACCATACAAGCGCACGGGCTGAACCACATGCGCTTTCATTCCTGGTGCCCCCCGGAGGCGGCCTTTCGCGCGGCTGATGAAATGGGCGTGTACCTACAGGTGGAAGCGGCTTCCTGGGCAAATCAAAGCACTACGCTGGGCGATGGAAAACCGGTAGATCAGTTTGTGCTGGACGAGAGCGAGCGCATCGTTAAAGCGTATGGCAATCATCCTTCGTTCATCATGATGGCCTACGGCAACGAGCCAGGCGGTGATCATTACTCCGAGTTTCTGGCTGATTTTGTTAGCAACTGGAAAGAGAAAGACAACCGCCAGATTTACACCTCCGCCTCAGGTTGGCCCGCCATTGCTGAGAACCAGTTTCATGTATTACCTGAACCTCGCATCCAGGCCTGGGGAGAAGAACTCAACAGCATCATCAATGGTCAGCCACCCACTACCGATTATGATTTCACCGACCGGATGCCGGAAGATACGACGGCCGTGGTGTCGCATGAAATCGGGCAGTGGTGCGTCTATCCTGACTTTAAAGAAATTGAGCGGTATACGGGCGTTCTCAAAGCCAACAATTTTGAGTTATTCCGAAAAAGCCTGAACGAGCATCAAATGGGTGAGCTGGCCGAAGACTTTCTAATGGCATCCGGCAAGTTACAGGCACTGTGCTACAAAGCCGATATTGAAGGAGCGTTGCGGACAAAAAATCAGGCAGGCTTTCAGTTACTCGATCTGCACGATTTCCCGGGTCAGGGCACCGCATTGGTTGGCGTGCTAAACCCGTTCTGGGAAGAGAAGGGTTATATCAGTCCAGAAGAATACAGCCGTTTCTCCAACTCCACGGTGCCGCTGGTAAGGCTCGATAGAAGAATTTTTGTGGAAGGAAAAACGATGGAAGCTGAAGTCGAGATTGCTCACTTTGGTCAGAAAGCTTTTCAGAACGTTACTCCCAGTTGGGTTTTGAAGGATTCGGCAGGTAAGAAAGTAGCCGAAGGGCAGTTGGAAGCCCAGAACATTCCTCTGGGCAACGCCATACCCTTGGGGAGCCTTACTTACACTTTTGAAGCACTCAACCAACCAAGAAAGCTCGTGCTGGAAGTTACCGTGGGCACTTTTAGCAATAGCTGGGATCTGTGGGTGTATCCCCCCTCATCCGCTACCATTTCCAGCAGCGAAGTGCGACATGTATCTACTTTGGATGAAAATACGCTGAATGAGCTCCAGAGCGGCGGCACAGTACTATGGAGCCTCGGCAAAGGGCAGGTAGCACCTGACAAAGGCGGCGAAGTAGGAGTAGGCTTCTCCAGCATCTTCTGGAACACGGCCTGGACCGACAACCAGAAACCCCATACGCTGGGTATTTTATGCGACCCCGAGCATCCGGCCTTACAACAGTTCCCTACCGAATTTCACTCCAACTGGCAATGGTGGGACGCTATGAACCACTCGGATGTAGTCAACCTTAACGAACTTTCGGATGAAATACAGCCCATTGTCCGGGTAATTGATGACTGGGTGACCAACCGCAGTCTGGGTTTAGTTTTTGAAGCGAAAGTAGGCGAGGGCAAACTCTTAATCAGCGGCATTGATCTGACAAACCAAATGTCTCAGCGCCCCGAAGCCCGGCAACTGCTTCAAAGCCTGATCAGCTATATGGAAAGTGATGCCTTTAATCCAAGTGTAGAATTGAGTCCGGATCAGCTTTTAAGCATACAGAAGTAGGTTAAATAATAGTCGCCCTCTAAACCCCTAGCGCGCGTTGAAAACCGGCAGCGGAAAAATTATGGTAAAAGATAAAAAGTACGCGTTGCAAACACGCACTAGATAGAGTCTTCTCATTTCTTTAACACTTATCAACTACCGGATAAATACCCATTCGTTTCCTGAAGATAAGGAATCGCTGAATTCGTAGCCACCGTCGGTGAAGGTTTTTAATTGTTCGGGCTGGTCGATTCTGTTTTGGATGATGAAGTTGGCCATTTTGCCCCGGGCCCGCTTGGCGTAGATGGCAATTACTTTATAGGCTCCGTTTTTGTGTTCTTTGAAGACCGGGGTAATTACATCGCCTTTCAGCTTCTTGGTATCCACAGCCTTAAAGTATTCATTCGATGCCAGATTAACGAGCACGGGAGTTTCCTGCTCAGTCAGGCTCTGGTTTAACTGCTTGGTGATACGGTCGCCCCAGAAAGTGTACAGGTTGCTGCCTCGAGGGTTGGTAAGTGGAATCTTCATTTCCAGCCGGTAGGCTTGCATCAGGTCCAGTGGGCGCAAGAGCCCGTACAGCCCTGATAAGATACGCAGGTGATCCTGGGCAAAGGCAAACGCTTCGTCAGCGTATTCATCTACGGCGATGTCGGTATAGACATCTCCTTTGAAAGCCAGCAGGGCTTGCCGGGCATTGTCAGGGGTAAAAGGCACCGAGAAATTTTTATACCGTTCGTAATTCAGCGCCGCAATTTTTTCGCTGACATCCATCAACTTTTCGATATCCTGAACCGATTTTTTCTTCAGTTCTTTTACCAGTTTCTTAGACTCGGCCAGTAAAGCCGGTTCGCTATGCGTAAGAGCCGTATGGTTGTGTCCGTTAGAAAAATCCTGCGTTTTGGAAGGAGATAAGATTGTGAGCATATATGATTATAAGAAATAATTGATCGATGATGGCAAAGATAAGCATCTTGGGGAAATTGGGGAGGATAACAATGAGCAGAGAACAATGAACAGTATGCAGTAGTAAATAGCATCTGTTCATTGCACATGGCTAATTGTACACTGCTAATTGCCTACGCGTGACGACTCCAGTAGTAAGGGGTGAAGAGCATCAGCACGGTGAATAGTTCTAACCGGCCCAGCAGCATCAGAAAAGATAAGAACCATTTTCCAAAGGAAGAAAGGTGGGCGAAGTTATCTACCGGACCTACCGTACCAATACCCGGACCGATATTCCCTAAGGAAGTTGCAACCGCCCCGATGGCCGTCATAAAATCAACTCCCGACAAGGTCATGATTGCTGAGCCCAGCGCAAAGACGGTAATGTAGATGATAAAGAATGCCAGGACATTAAATGCAATATCCTGGGTCACGGCATTGCCATTATAACGAACCGGAATGACAGCAGAAGGATGGATCTGTCGCTTCATTTCCAGCACACTGTTCTTCAGCAAGATCGTATGGCGCACAATTTTGACTCCCCCCGCTGTAGAACCGGCTGAAGCTCCGGTAAACATGAGCAAAAAGAATAATAATGTTAGTAATGGCAGCCAGGCCGTATAATCAGCGGTGATATACCCGGTAGTGCTGACAACAGAAATTACCTGAAAAATCGCATAACGGAAAGATACTTCCCAGTTATTTTCAGTGGAGACAAAAATGCCGATGGTGGTAATAATGGTAATGATTACAACAAACCAAAGGTAGTTCCGAAACTCTTCGTTCTGCCAGGCTTTACGAAACTCCCCTTTCATGATAAAATAGGTAAGCGTAAAGCTGGTGCCAGCCAAAAACATAAAGGCCGTCATTACATACTGAATGTAGGCAGAATCGTAGTAGGCAATACTGGCATTTTTGGGAGAGAAACCACCGGTAGCCATGGTTGTCAGTCCGTGGTTAATGGCATCATAAAAACTCATACCCCCAACCCACAGTAATACGGTTTCAGCAAGCGTCAGAATGACGTAGATTGCCCACAGGCGTTTGGCAGTGTCTCGGATGCGGGGCTTGAGTTTATCGGGAGTGATGCCCGGTGCTTCGGATTGAAAAAGTTGCATGCCTCCAATCCCCAAAATAGGCAGGATGGCTACAGCCAGCACAATGATCCCCATGCCACCAATCCACTGGGTCAGACTACGCCAGAAGAGAATGCCCTGGGGAACTACTTCAATATCGGTGAGGATGGTCGCGCCGGTTGTGGTAAATCCGGACATTGACTCGAAGAAAGCATCCGGGTAATAGGAAATGGCTCCGCTCAGTAAATACGGCAGCGAGCCAAAAAAAGAGATTAGGATCCAACTAACCGTGACCAGCAGATAACCATCGCGACGGCGCAGCTCTTTATCGCGTTGGGAGCGGGTAACCAGCCAGGTGCCACCGCCTACCAACAGCGTAATTCCTGCGGATAACAACAGGGCGGGCCAGTCGTGGCTTTGATAGTAGAGCGATACCGGCAGGCATAGGAGCATAAACCCGGCGGTAAACACCAGGATTACTCCTAAAATATTCAGGAGCACTTTCCAGTTAAACTGCGTTGTTGAGGGCATTATTTAAAAAACTTCTCCACTTCCGACAGAGCATCTCGCTGGCTGAGCACCACTACCCGATCGTTATTTTCAAACTCAAAGTTTCCAAGTGCAATATGTCCTTTTCCATCACGAATTACCCCTCCGATGATGGCATCACCGGGAAACGATAAGTTTCTGAGACGGCGATTGGTAATTTTACAGTTATTATTAACCTCGTACTCCAAAATCTCAGCTTCTACCCCATGAATGCCGGTAATGGAAACCACATCGCCTTCGCGGATATAGCGAAAGATAAAGTTAGCCGCAATCAACTTTTTATTGATCATGGTATCCACGCCCATATTCTGGCTCAGGTGGATATAATCCATATTCTCTACCAAAGCAATGGTTTTCTTTACGCCCTGTTTCTTAGCCACCAGACAACTAATGATGTTGGTTTCAGAATCGCCGGTAAGCGCAATAAAGGCATCCATATCCGCAAGACCTTCTTCCTGCAGCAAATCCACATCACGACCATCACCGTTAATTACCAGCACTTCCGGTAGCTGATCAGCCAGTTCAAAGCACTTTTCTTTGTCACGTTCAATCAACTTAATTTTGTACCGGTTACCTAATTTACGGGCTGTGTGGTACCCGGCTTTGCTTCCTCCCAGAATCATCAGGTTGTGAATGTCCATTTTCACCTTACCCGTGAGTTTCAACACACGGTCGATACCATCGGGTTGCGCGATGAAGTACACATGGTCGTTGACCCGTAGTCGGTTATGCCCTTTGGGAATGATGGTTTTTCCATCGCGCAAAATGGCGACAATGATATAGGAGTCATCGGGGTTCAGGCGGGAGGTTTCGGCCAGGGTTTTGCCGATTAAGTTACTTTCCTGGTCCAGAGTAATGCCGATCAGTGACAACAACCCCTGATCAAACTCGAAAGTATCCGTGACAGCCGCTATCCGTAACAGGCGCTTTATTTCGCGGGCGGCCAGCGATTCCGGAGAGATCAGCTCATCAATGCCAATATCACGCAGATCCAGGATTTTCTTATCTAGCAAAAACTCTTCATTCGTAATGCGGGCGATCGTTCGTCTGGCTCCCAGCCGTTTGGCAATAATGGTAGCCGCCAGATTTACTTCTTCCGAATCTGTCACTGAGATGAGCAGGTCAGTCTCGCTGATATTGGCTTGTTGAAGCGTTTTATAAGAGGTCGCATTCCCTTTGATTGTGGCCACGTCAATTTGGTTGCCGATCTGGCGAAGTCGCTCAGCGTCTACGTCAACAATCACAATCTCCTGATTTTCGTACGAAAGAAGCTTGGCCAAATGTTTACCCACATCGCCTGCTCCAATAATTACAATTCTCATAGCAGTAGTATATCAATCCGCCGCAGAAAGCGCAAATATAACATAATCATTATAGAAGTGTAAGAAGTTGATGAAAATGAGAAAAAGCAGGGAAAACAGGTTAGATTATCCCTGTAAGGTGCTTACCAGCACATTGGCTCAGTGATAGTTTATAGATCCACTTCCGAGTACCCTCTTGCATTCTCATGTTGTTGTGCATTTCAACCGAATTGAAAGAGCAATAGTTTGTATGCGAAGTTCTTTTTACAGCAAATATCTCTAAAAACAACGATAGCATGATCGAAGGAGAGTATGCATTGGTAAAATGTGGCTATCAGACATTTACCTGGTTCTGTTATTGTAATTATCATTCTGCCTAATCACAAGTTCCAGACCATGCAAACACCAGATGCTTAAAATAGCTCGCTTATAAAATCGCCCTATGGGCAGAGCACGAAAGTAAATTTGATCGCTACTGCGGTCTTAATCCAGACGTATTTTCTTTGTCACAAAAGTATGCTCTGTAAGAATTGAAACCAGGTAAACTCCTTTTTTCAAGTCATCGGACAGCGAAATAACATGGCTTCTGGTAAGAAAGGATTCTTCTTTCAAGATGGTTCTGCCATGATCGTCCCGTAGCCAGATAAGCGCTTGTTGTGCTATCAGGGTATTTTCTGCAAAGTCAATATAAATTTGGTTTTCTTCTGAGTCTGCCGTTACAGTAACTGCATTGGTAAAAGGAGAGAAAAAAGCGGACGATATCGGAAAATGCGTTTTACTCCCATCAAAATCTACCTGGGTAAGTCGGTAGTAGTTATTGCCAGTGAGGGGGTGCTCATCTAAAAGCTCATAATAGCGGACATTACTGCTATGTCCGGCCCCCGGTATTTTTCCGAGAGTACGAAACGACGACTTATCTGCTGTAATATCCGTAGATCGCTCTATGAGAAAGTAATCGTTACGATCTTCCGCAGACGTGGTCCACGTAAGCCTTACTTTATCAGCAATGGTTGCAGCCGAAAAGTGTAGCAGCGTAACCGGCAGGGGAGCGTTATCTGACTCGGAAGCGAAAACACTATAAACCCGCATGTCATTATCAGCGGCAGCCTGCGGGGCCAGCATTCGTGCACCACCAGAAAAAGGCCGGGATAATTGTACCTCTACGGAATCCACTGTTTTGGTATCGTCGGCATCAATTTTAACGTAAAATTTCTCTGAGCCCGGATATAATACTTCTGCCTCTATGAGGCTATTATTCGTGGCTACACTAAACGTATCCTGTGTATTATCGGTATATGCCAGCACGATGGCGAGTTGGTTTTCATCAAACAAATCAGTTGCCAATGACAGGAAGTTTTCCTGAGCCAGCACCAGGTAGATATCATAATCAAGACCGGAGTAGGTAGTGGCACCCCAGTCGTAGCGGTTAAACAAAAACTTGCTGCCTGTAGAAATAGACAATGGAGCAACCATGCGGGTATAATCACTATTTGGGTCATAGTTGATGGTTGCGTGATCTTTGTTTTCTATGGTGCAGTCCAAGCATAAGCTTATGCTTACCAAGGCCCCGTCCTCGGTATATCCCGAATCAAGCGATGTGGTAATAAAGTCATAGCCAGCTTCTTCCTGTACAATATCGTAGATATAACAGCTTCTGCCCAATAGCGACAAAAATGAGCCTGCGGTAATCCGAATTCGCTGAGTGTCGGCCGAGGGGTTAATAATACGTATTTCAAACTGGTTCTCACTTGCATTTACCAATTTAACGCTGGCCAGATTTACATCGTTGTAGGTTGCCAGGGCTGCCCCACTGCTATTTTGTAGTTGAATGCTTAAATACGCAAATATATCAGAGGTGATTAATCCTGATAAAAACCCGGATCCGCTAAAAGACATCGTCAGTATCAGGTTATCATATTGAGCCACCGGACTGGCAAATTCATATTCCACATAAGCATTCCCACCTAATATAGAGGCATTGATATTAAGTGTGGCCCGGCTGTCAGGATCAGTATCCCAGGCATTATCCAAATTTAGTTGCTGACAGCCTGAGCAGGTTATTGCCCCTGAATTACCATCGTCTATGGTGGCCGTTGGACGTGTTTGTGCGATCGATTTTAGAGAAGAAAGTGTGATACAAATACCCACTATTACCCACCAGCACAATAAAGAATTAACCAACTTTAGTTTCCATATATCACAAACAATCTTCCGCATAATCAAATACCATTAGATGGAACAATAATTTATACTATATTTAGTAAGTAAAAAGACCTAATTGTTAATACTTAGTAATGAATACTTAATATTACCAAAAAGAAAAGTATGAAATATTGGTATTTGGTGTCTATTCCCAGATATGTACTTTTTTCCGAAAATAAGAATAGTACTATTAAATAGACTAACTAGCATCTGAGGTTAGCAAAGAATTGCTATCTAATATTTATGGCCTGACCTCTAGTCATTTACGCCGTTAATACTATAAAGCGCAAGTGTAGGGCGGAAGAACACTGCTATCCTTCTACATTGTAGTTGAGCGGATATTAGAACACAGTTTGGGATACTCCTAAGAAAAATCCCACACCCGGGAAGGAGTAATGCCGTAATTCAGGGCCACGTCATGGGCATTTACATTATCGATAGACTCAGTAGGCTCATCCAAAGAAAGACCGATCTTGCGGGTATCGGGGCGGCACTGCGCCAGAAAGCGGTCATAAAAGCCTTTGCCGTAGCCCACCCGGTGGCCATGAAGATCTATCGCCAGTAACGGAACCAACACCCAGTCAACCTGCTCTACTGCCACGGTTGGAGTAGACAAAGGAGGCTCAGGGATACCCCAGCGGTTGGTTTGCAGTACAGTTCCTTTGGTAAGATGGTGGTGGGTAAGGCGCGACTCCGACATATGGCTATAGGGCGCCACGAGTGTGACGGAGGGCTGGGAAAGAAAATAACGGATGAACGGAGTGGTATCTACCTCTCGCTTTTGGGTAGACGACAGAAAGCAATGAATAGTGAACGGCTGACGATGCAGTTGGGAGGGAAGAAAGAATTCCCGGAAATGCTGAAAAATCTGCTCATTCCGAGCGGCATATTCCTCGCCGGACAGGGCATGTCGCTGAGACTGATAGTATTGACGCAGAGCCGCTTTGGTCACTTTTCTTCTCCTTCGTTGAGAATATGAAACTGAAAGTCAAACGGATCAAACTGATCGAGCAATTCTTTGATGAAATGCGGGTTGTTAATGTAAAAATTGAGAAAATTCTCTTTCCGCTCCTGCAACGTGCCTTCCGGGAAGAGTTTTTCTTTGAGGCCTTCCAGTTGTTTTACCGCCGTTTCCTGGTTTTGCTCTTCGGCTTTCTTGAGCCGCTTTTCAATGTTGCTTAAACTTTTAAACGACTTGTTGGCTTCCGATCCGATAAACCCTTCCAGGCTTCCGTCAACGGCGCGAACTTTCTCTTTGATCTTCTCAAAAACCTCCGCCAGGGCCGCTTTTTCCTCCTTCATCGAAATGCTGGTTTCGGCATTGTCCTCCACAAACTTTTTTACCAGAGACTGGGTATTGAGAAACAAATCAGCAGTAGATATTTCCACTTTACGCAGCTTCTTCGCATTGGTCTTGTTAATCACCAGTGCAAAATTGCGGGGCATTAGTATGGGGAACGGAACTTTATAATGCTCAAAGACCGGCTTCAGTTGCAGCCAGTAGGCAAGTTCAGAGGGGCCGCCCACATAAGCCAGGTTGGGTAAAATCATTTCCTGATAGAGAGGACGTAAAATCACATTAGGGCTGAAGCGTTCGGGATGTGCCTCCATCTCCTGCAAAAGTTCTTCTTCCGAAAAAGAGCGATCAGTATTAAGCACCTGAAAGGAGTCATTTTCCCGCACTATCCGTTCCCGCGACTGCTCATGCAGATAAAAGAAGTTAATATCTCTCGGGAAAACCTGGGTTTTATAGCCGAGCTCCTCCAGTTGCGTCGACATTTCCTCCACCCGCTGCTTGGCCGTATGGTTTAGCAGATCGTCTTTGATAACCGAGGTAAAACTCGCTTTTAGCACCGGGCTATCTGCATCAAGCACCACCAGTCCTTCTTCGCCAAATAATGCATTCACATAACATCGTACCGCATCAGCTAGGGTTCCCTGTTTTCGGTAAGCTTCTTCAAACAGGGCGGGTTTCTCAGGCAATGAATCCAGCACCTTACCCAGCCCATTTGGGTGAAAGCGGCCTACTGCTCCCTGTTGATCGGTTTCCCAGGTATAGGTTTGCCCGAAGAGGCTGAAATAGCTGATCTCTTCAAAATCGTGGTCTTCGGAGGCCATCCAGTAGATTGGTACAAACCGACAGTCGGGGTGGGTTTCCTGCAAGCGACGACAGGCATTGATGACCGTTACTATTTTATAGATGAAGTACAACGGACCAGTGAAGATATTCAACTGATGCCCAGTTGTGACGGTAAAAGTTTTGGAATCAGCCAGTTGACGTATGTTGTCAGCAACGGCCTCGGAGGTATCCAGGGATTGATATTGCTGTTGAAGCACTTCCACCAGCGTTGCCCGCTCTTCCCTCGAAAGCTGCTTTTCCGCAAATTGCTCCGCGAAGCTTTCCAGATGAGGAGGGCGGTGATAGAAAGGGGTTAATTTAGATTCGCCAGCCAGATAGTCTAAGAAAATAGGATCAAACTGTTGTGTTTTGGCAAGCGAAAGTTTTTCAAGCATCATGAGATATCGGGTGTCGGTTAAGGGTAGCGGATGGGGCTATCGTCCCAAATAGGTCAAACTCAGAAGCGTCGTCAATGGTTATCTGAGCAAAGTCGCCCAAACGCAGATAAGTATCCTGGGCCGGAATCAGCACTTCGTTATCTACTTCGGGAGAGTCAGCTTCGGTGCGCCCTACGAAATAGCCCCCTTCCTTACGGTCGATCAGCACCCGCAGGGTCTGCCCAATGCGGGACTGGTTCCTTTCGTACGAAATCTGCTCCTGTAATTCCATGACCTGATTCACACGCTCCTGTTTTACTTCATCAGGTATATCGTCGGCCATACCGAATGCATGGGTCCCTTCTTCGTGCGAGTATGCAAAAATACCCAGTCGGTCGAACCGGGTTTGTTCCACAAAATCCAGCATTTGAGCGAAGTCTTCTTCGGTTTCACCGGGATGCCCGGCAATCAGCGTGGTGCGCAGGGCGATACCCGGTACTTTGTTACGGATTTGGGCAATAAGTTGTTCGGTTTTTTCGCGGGTAATGCCCCGGCGCATAAGCTTCAGCATGTTGGTAGAGCCGTGCTGCAAGGGCATGTCCAGGTAGTTGCAAATGTTGGAACGTTCGGCCATTACGTCCAGCACGTCCATGGGAAAGCCCGATGGGAAGGCATAGTGCAGGCGAATCCACTCAATACCTTCTACATCCGAAAGATGACGTAATAAGTCGGCCAGCCGACGTTTTTTGTAAATATCCAGTCCATAGTAGGTAGAATCCTGGGCAATCAGCAGTAGTTCTTTGGTGCCGTTGCGGGCCAGGGTTTTCGCTTGCTTTACCAGATCTTCAATAGGCTGAGAGACGTGCTTACCCCGCATCAACGGAATGGCACAGAAAGAGCAGGGGCGGTCGCAACCTTCGGCAATCTTAAGATAGGCGAAATGGCGAGCCGTCGTGGTAATGCGTTCGCCTACGAGCTCGTGTTTATATTCGGCTTTAAATTTTCTAAGCAACAACGGCAGCTCCATGGTACCGAAGAAAGCATCTACCTCAGGAATCTCCTGTTCCAGATCGTCTTTGTACCGCTGCGACAGGCAACCGGTGACGTAGAGTTTTTCAATGCGGCCTTCCTGCTTGGCATCGGCAAAGCGCAGAATGGTATCAATAGATTCCTGTTTGGCATTGTCAATAAACCCACAGGTGTTCACAATCACAACGTTGGCATCATCCTTTTCCGACTCGTGGGAGGCATTGATGCGGTTGCCCTTCAGTTGGGTCAGCATCACCTCCGAGTCTACCAGATTCTTGGAACAGCCCAGGGTTACAATATTTACTTTGTCTTTTTTTTGTCCTTTTGTCTTCACGCGCGCACTTCTTTTTTAATTGTCTGCAAAATTAACAAAATTTGCTGCTCAGTACGGAAGTCCCGTTCGGGTTAGAAAACCATCGCTGAGCAACAACCAGCGCCTTCGTAGCGTTGGTAGGGGGAATGACCATGAAGCATAACGTATTTTTGTACGTAAAGAATCACTTCGGAGTGCTATTCGCACTCATTTTTTTTGGATTGGCGGCCTGCGAAGAAGAAGCAAACTGCGTAACCGACAATACGAACATCGTCACATTGCAATTTACCAAGCTGCTGGCCAACGAAGGAGGCAATGCTGAAGAAGACTATCAGGATAGCGTGATCGTTACTGCCGAGGGCACCATTGCCGGCATACCTGAGGGGGGCGCCAGCCTGATTGGCCTGCCGCTAGACCCTGCCAATAATACTACCACTTTCTACATTTATCGTCAGTTGGAGGAAGGTGTTTTTACAGTGGATACCCTGGTATTACGCTACCGCCGGGAGCAAACCTTAATTTCACCCGAATGCGGTCCCGATCAACGTTTTTTTGATGTGGATACCGTTCTCTCTACCTTTGATTCCATCCGGGTGCGCAACCCGGAGGTGCAGCAATCGGGTACCATTGCGAACTTACAGGTGTTCACCTGCCGCTACGAACTGACCAATGTGATGCAATTAGAGTATACTTATGCTGCCAACGATGATGATATATCTGACACCTTGTTTGTGAGCCGGATTTACTCGAATATTGGGAAAGAAGATATACTCCTGGACACCGCCATTGCGGAGGGTGAAAGTATTACGGTAGCAGTACCCGTAGCGCGTAACGAAAATCAGGCGCAGGTTTTTTTAGAAACTGCCGAAGCAACTCCCACCACCTATCATACCCGGGCCTTTTACCGGCTGGATGCGTTTCAGGTTGCCGATTGTCTGCCGCAGGACCGTTACCGGCTGGATTCTATGCAATTGTGGGTGAATGCCGATAGCCTGGCCGATCCGGCCCCGGAAGTCGTAAACACAACATTTAACATCAATACTACGGTAAATGGGGAAATTATTATTCAGTAGTGGGTTGGCCTGGATGATCGGGATCTCGCTGCTACATGCCCAGGCCATGGATTCACTTGACGCAATTGGTAAGTACGAACCGCTGGCCCTACGCGTGGGTGTATCCATCAACAATGCCATCCAAACCCTGTCCCGCTCCGACGACACCCAATATAGCTTCCAGGCCGATGCAGTGTTTGGCCGTTATATGCTGGCGGCTGAATACGGCACGGCCGAAATCTCCCGCACTAATCTTACTCAGCAAGATGTTACTAACCCTTACCGGTATGCCAGCCAGGGATGGTTTTTCCGGGCAGGGCCAGATGTGAACCTGCTCATCAATCAGGCGAAGAGTAGCTTCCGGGCCGATGCCGACATTATCTTCTTTGGTCTGCGTTTTGCCCGTGCCCAGGTGACCGATGCCATGGTACTCCAAACGAAGGATGATGTGTTTTCGGCCGATGGCAATAATAATGGCTTCTGGGAGTCTCAGCAACTCCGGGTGGAAAACAACGGGCTGGGCGTCATCTGGCTGGAAATGACGGCGGGCATGAAAGTACAACTGTACCGGAATATTTTCCTGGGGTATAACCTGCGCTTTAAGTTTGGTCGCAGTTTCTCGCGTAACCAATCCCTGATACCATACGAAGTGCCAGGCTTTGGAAAAGGGGAAAACGGAGAATCTTTCGGCTTCGATTATTATCTTTTTTATCGCATCCCTTTCCGCAAATGAAAAAGCCCCACTGATATGCTCATTGGTACTTTTTCGCTTTATCGGATCAATAACTTTTCTACATGCCGCAACTGGCTGGAAGTAATCACCACCGTATACAGCCCCGCAGCTACCTGATCCAGATTTTGTAGTTGCATTGTCAGCGTGCCATCGGAATCCACCGTTTTGTGATACTCCCGCACGGTAAACCCAGACAGGTTCACCAGTTGAATAGTCACTTTTTGCCGGGGAGTAAGTCCGAGAGCGGTCAGTGTAGTCTGACGATTCTCTACCGGATTGGGTTGTATATTGATCTGCGCTGCCTGCGGAGCGTACATCACCGCCACCGTCCGGAAGAACTTCATTTCTCCATCAAAATCCACCTGTTGCAAGCGATAGTAAATCAGCCCGTAGGGGGCGTGAGTATCCAGGTTTTCGTAATATTGCTGGGTTACGCTATTGCCCTTTCCTTCCACCCGGGCTACTGTACTGTATATCAACCCATCTAAAGAACGCTCCAGCACAAAGTGGCTGTTGTTGGTCTCACTCGCAGTAACCCAGTTTACGTTTACTCCTTTTACCGTTGGCGTGGCCTGAAAATCCAGCAGTTCTATGGGTAAAGGGTTGTTGCTCTCTTCCGAAGAAGCCAGCGTAAAATCACTGAAAGTGGTAAAAGGATCAGACATAATGGTGCCTCCCTCAAACGTATCTACTATTTCATCCACGATGCTGCTGATACCTCCAATATTTAGCCAGTTACCAGCTCCATCGCTTTTGGCTATTCGCAGGGTAGACGCCACATCTGACCGATCATCTGCATTGTATTGAATCTTTACAATAGCCGCCGCCACCGTTGAAGCAGGCAACTGGCTAATAGTGTAGTAGCGAATACCAGATACACGAACCAGATCTGCGGGAAGCGTGCGCTCAGTAGGCATCCCTTCCGTTAAGCGTCCGGTGTAAGCGCGTTCTGTGAAATCCAATTGTGTCAAATACAGGGTAATCGGACGATAAAACCCATTACTTCCGAAGGGAAATAACTTTTCATCAACCGTAATAGAATTTTCCGTATGCTGAAGCGGCCCATTGACAAAAGTGTTACCCGTTTCGTCAGTAACATTTACATCGCCATCCGGCCCGATGATCAGCAGATCAGCATCTGTGGTGTTGATAATACCCTCAGTTAGCGTAAGTGTACCATTGACTGTGCTGCTGCCATTGAGGGTAAGTGCATCTCCGGCCTGTTTGGTTAAATTATTAAAGGTAACTGAACCGTTGATGCTTTGCGCACCCGTACCATCAAATACCAATGTACCTGCTCCGGTGTTAAGGGTGCCACTGTTGATGGTCAAATCATTGGCAATGGTCGTAGTCACTCCATCGGCAATGCTCACTCCGGCAGCATTGTCAATGACCAAAGTGCCAAACGCATTATCTCCGGTAATGTCTTGGGCAAGCGTTCCCGGAAAGCGCACGGTACCCGTGGTTGAGAAAGCTCCGTTATTGGTCCAGTCTCCCAGCAGGCTAAAGTCAGCGCTTCCCGAAATCTCATCATCGGCTGATATTGTAAGGTCTCCGCCCACGGCCCCGTCGTCCAGGGTAATGGTACCGCTGGTGGTGACGGTGTGCCCTATACCACTCTTGTTAAATATCATATTGGCAAAGGCGTTGGTACCGGCAATGCTCTGATCGTTTGTCCCGGTAAAGGTAATATCGTGTACATTGGCATATATGCTGGCCCCGCTACCGCTGGCATTACTCCAGCTTCCGGTTATATCAATATTGGCGGCAGTAGTAAAGGCAACCGTGCCGGAAGCACTCAGTATACGGAAGTGATTGATGCTAAACGTCCCCGACACTGGAGTGGTAATCCCTTTTTCTCCTACATTATCAAACTGCAGATTATTGAAAGTAATGCCTGCCGGAACCGATTGGGCACTACTACCCGTCAGTGCAAACGTGCCGTTTCTAGGCTCAAAACTGCCCCCATTGGGCAGACTAATACTACCGCCCAATGACACATTATAGTTGTTGGAATTATCCGCATCCAGGGTGGTGTTATCCATAGACAGGTCATTCAATACGGTAATATTGCCGCCCAGCGTTTTCGTTCCCCCGCCGCTAATCATCAGATTGTTGAACTGCAACATGGTCGCGGGCAGCGTATAGGAACCCGCGCCGGTAAATTCTACGCTACCATCGTCAAAAAACGTGGTGCCAACCACATTGTATCCTGGGATGGTTCCTTCATGTAAGACAAGCGTTCCGGTTCCGCTGATGACCTCAAAATCGTGATTGGTGGTTCCATCGATTTCTAATATACCATCCAATTGTACCGCAGCGGCATCCTGATCATCCACATCAGTGGTGATAGCATGGGCCGCCTGGATCTCCACTTCATTGAAGCGCGTAGGCACCCCGGCATCTCCCGAACCATTGGCTGCGGTATTCCAGGTAGTGGATTTGCTCCAGTCATCGCTGGCCACGCTGTACAATCTGGGAAAGAAGCCCCCGGATTCTCCAACCACCCATTCTGAAGTCGCTGAGGAAATGGTAATACCAGTAGAGCCAAAAGTATTGGTGGCCGGATTGGTAAACGGATTGGCCGGTTCATCAAGAGATGCCCCGTCCCACCACCAGGCATTATAGTGAATTTCACTTCCCTGAATATCACTGTCGGCATAGGTAAACAGGAAGCTTCCGGTAACATCTGAAATATTGGTCAGGGTAACCTCAAAGAAACGGTCAACCACCCGCAGGGGATCTACCATTGTAAAGTTACCCGTAACCGGATTGTTTATGGTGCGCACGCCAATCTGACTACCGGCGCTCACCCCGGCAACCGCCGAGGCATCAATCGCAACCGGCGTATAAGCAGTACCAGCGCCAATCGGGAAAGTAAAATCATACGAATCGGCACTGGCCGATCCTTCTTTGATGACCTGCGGTCCAGTGGTGGTACCGGCAGTAACGATCATACGGCTGGCACTGAAAGCACCGCTGATGGCGGCGGAAACCCCAAAAGTAAGACCATCACCCGATAAAGTAATGGTTCCATCGTTTTGTAAGTCCAGTGTGCCATCAATACGTACCGGAACGTTTAGCGTAAGCGTCGTGCCACTGGTTTTGGCCAGGCTCATATTATCAAAGTCTACCCCGATAGCGCCATTTACTTCCTGATCTACAGAAATGCTATTGAATATGACTGCACTGGCATTGCTGATAGGCATAGTACTGCCACTGTTGTTGATGAGATCCCCTCCCACGGTAAGTGGTCGATCCAGCAAATCCAAGGTGCCATTTGTAAAGGTTAAATCTCCCGTCACATTAAGTTGGCTGACATACTCATTTCCTCCGCCATCAGCATCCAAAGCGACGCCATTACTATTACTGATGGTGAGCGAGTAGAAAGTTTCCTCCTCATTGGTAAGGCTGGTATTATGTATCGTGATATACTGCACTGATGTGCCACTGAACAGCACCGTACCTGTTCCCGGATTAAAGGTATTATTGTTGTTTGCCCGGCGAACCCAATCACCTTTCAGGTCAATCGTATTGGCCTCCAAATTGAAGGTGGCATTCTGGTCCAGATAGAAATATCCGCCTACCAGTATATCTCCGGCAAGGGTGCGGGTGCCTGCCCCGTTGATGTACAAAATCCCATAAGCATCTCCTCCCAAATCAGCAATAATCTGATCATTGTTTACACTGTATCGCTGCCAGCTGTCGGTAGCAAAATCGTAGGTAGCGAAGTTTATCGGAAAGCTATTGCTTCCTTCAACCTGTAAGTGGGTATTACTGGCCATGCTAAAAGTGCCTCCGGTGATACTTCTATTGCAGGTACTGGCATTATTTAATTCAAGATGTCCCTTGGTCAGGGTTAGATCTCCGTTGATGAGATAGTCATTGTCGAGGTAAATATTTCTTATGTTATTTACATTGTCCAGGCGATTAATAGAAATTGTCAGATGGTTATAGGTTGTCGGAGATGATGGGAGCGTCACATTCACTCCGCCCGTCACTTCAAAGTTATATGCTATCGTGCCTCCTCCACTGCCGACAAAGTCATTGTGAAGCGCCGGAACATTGGGGGTATCATCTACCGTAAATTGCAGGGTACCATTTCCGTTTACAGTACCAATGGCGATATAAGTGTCCCGGTCTACCTCCCGAATATCCAATACTCCACTACCCTCAATATCGGTGCTGGCCGCACTGACTAAAGTTGTGGCCGGAATGGTCACCGTATGTCCGCTTTGGATCACAACAGGATTGGAGGCCGCAGGAATACCATTGGTGCCACTTCCGTCGGAAGCAGTATTCCAGGTTGTGCTCACATCCCAGTCACCATCAATAATACTGTAATAAACCGTGGGATCAACAAATCCACTGCCTGCTGTAAACTGATACTCGTTTACGCTACCCGCGGTGGTCAGGGCCATGAGATTGGTGAGTTCATCTACATTAACGATATCTCCCTGAATCCACGTAAGACCATCAAAATAAGCATCCAGGTAAGTAGCTTCAGTACCAACTACATCACTATCATCGTAGGCATAGGAGTGGGTGATGGCAACATTTGGCCCAAAACCGGAGGTCTCTACCAACCACTGATAATCCAGCGTGGTGGCGATGGGGGCTGTATTATCGCGGCGGTTGATGGGAGTGATACGAATGATCCCCGAGCTACCGTCCAGATCAGTTACATTCAGCGTCGCCAGGCTGTACACATCACTGCCGACCGGAAACGTAAATGCTCCTGTTGTCGTATAAGTTTTTTCTACACCCTGGTCGTTGATCAAACCATTGGTCTGAATCATGGTTCCCGGGCCAAAAGCCCCTGCCGTAGTGATGGTAGCGGCGGCCCCTATTGAAAGCAGGTTACTTCCAATACCAAACACTCCATCGTCCAGCGCAAGCTCTCCCTGAATAGTAAGCTGACTCATATCTACGGTAACCCCGGTACTGTTGCTGATGATCACATCATCCAGGGTCAATGCACTTCCACTAATGGTTTGGTTAACCGAGCCATTGAAGGTGATGGTCTGCCCATTTTGGTCAAAAGTACCATTGGTATAAGTGAAGTCTTTTTCAATGGCAATGTTTGTTCCAGAAGCCAGTTGAAGGGTACCGCCGGACTTATTGATCCCCAGGGAGAAAAAGGAAATGGCACCATCGTCGTTATCCGTAACTGCCTGACTGCCCGAACCGTCAAATACCACCACTCCCTCATCATCATCCGGACGCGGAAAGCCGAAAGTCCCTCGCTCAATGGTCAGATCTCCACCAATATGCAGATCAAACCGATCATTACCCGAAGGTGATCCACTATTGGCTCGATGCAGCTTAAAACTTCCTGCCATATTTAATGTGAAATCGTTCAGCACCTGAAGCGTATATTCATTTACGTTTCCTCCAACTGACCCGGAGAAAGCAGCGCCTGCTTCACCAATTTCCAGATCATAGAAAGGAACTCCTGACGAAATTCCAATGTCGTCGTCAGCACCACCCGATGTATTAGTAGTGACGACACGTACTGTACCTCCGGTTACCTCATGCGCAACTCCACTGCCAATCCAAAGCCCTCTGCCATCTCCCATGATGTTTCTCCGAACAACCTCCAAGGTTCCCCCCGACATGTTAAACTCGCTTTCGGCAGCGGCCGTAACGGAAAAGTCGGCGACACTCTCCAGAGAATTTCCAGACCCATTCGACATCTCATTGGTCGCTTTGTTGTTAGCAACCTGCACCAGTCCGTCCGTCTGGGTATATACTATGCTGGCGGTAGGTGGATTAGGGCGAATGGCCATTCCTACCATCAGGCTGCCTCCTTCTACGGTAATTGCAGCGTTGCCTGTGGTGTAAAGAATTGAATTTTCCTGTATCCCGCTTAGGTCATCCCCCAGGGTGATCGTTCCATCGGTAAGTCGTAATAAACCAGCTAATGAGAGGTCCGAGGAAAGTGAGGTGATTTCTACTGCCGCTCCGGCATCATTAACCCACAACCCACCCGTGGCAGGAATGGAAAAGTCACCTCCTCCGGTGCTAAGGGTAATCGTATGCGCTTCGCTAAGTACCAGCGTGCCGTGCTGAATTTCCAATGCTTTTTCTATCCCGCTGGTAGGAGCCACCAGACTGAATGCTGTTGCTGTCACCTCTAGTTCGGAAGAAGCATCGGTGCCCTTGTCAAGAATCAGGCGGTAGAATTCTGTTGTACCTCCCGAGCCCTCAATACTGGCATTGGCAGCTTTGGTAAAGATGGTATTGGCACGGTGTAGTCCGGTGCCATTTACCAAATCAACTATATTATTGTTGGTCAGCGAACCGCCGATGGAGAGGTGGTGGGTTGCCGAACCGCCAGGAGCCACCTGAAAAGCGCCTTCGTTCGTAAAATCTCCTCCTATCGCCACCGACCGTGCCGTACCGGATTGAAGTTGGAATGTGGCACCGGAAGTATTGATCGTTGCGTTGCCGTTAATGGTCAAATCCCCATTGGTCGTATTGCTGACCAGCACCGTAACCGTTTCATCCATCAGGAAATCACCGGATAAGGCAATATCTGCATCGGGTAGGGTGACTGTGCCGGAACCAGAGATGGACAGGTGATGGAGGGAAGCGGGAGCATCCAGCATGGTGTACGATCCGGTGCCGGTGTAGGCGACCGTTCCACCCGTAACTCCCAGAAAATCAGTGTAAGTTCCGGCAGGAAATTCGGTAGCATGCGTATCGTTGGTAATAATATTGAGCGTTCCTTCACCGATAACCGTACCAAAATCATGCGCAGTAGTGGCGTCGTCGATGGAGAGTATTCCGGTGTTTTGTAAGTCTACACTGGGAGCTACGGTATTGTCGTTGCTAACTGTAATGGTATTATTATTTCCGATGATTACCGGAGTGCTACTACCCGGAATAGTGGTAGCGGCTGCGCCTCCCAGACTTTCGGTAGACCAGGATGCTGCGGTGTTCCAGCCACCATCGGCCCGGCTGTAATAGGTGAGCACTACTCCAAACTCAGAAGGTTCGGCTGCGGTAAACTGCCCTTCAATATAAGTGACATTCTCAAATGAAATGGTGTTGACCGCTTCATCCACCAACGAAACATTGTTGATGTTGGACCAGCTGGTGGGAGTATAACGGGCCGGAACGTAAGCAACTTCATTACCTCGCCCCGAGGCATCGCTCTGGTCATATGTGAAAGTCAGATTGGCGGTCTCAAAACCAAACCCAGCCTTGCTGACGATCCAGTAGTATTCCAACGATACGTCCGAGGCATCGGTGGTAAAAGGGTTTTCAGCGTCTACCGGATTGACCGTAATAGAGCCGCTGTTCGTAGCATTAATGACCTCAATGGTCGCTGGAGTGTATTTTCCGTTGGACCCAATCGGCCAGGTAAATGACTCTGATCCTGCCCCGGTATACGTTTTCTGTACGCCTGCCGCCCCGACTCCAGCATTTACCTGGATCATGTTCGTGGGGGAGGGTGAGACGGCATTCAGCACAGAGGTTTCAGTCAGGGATAAGAGGTAATTATCGGCATCCATCACTCCGCTGGTCAGGGTAAGGGTGCCATTGATGGTCTGAGGAGCTGAAAATACCGCTCCGTTGGCATCATTCAGCTCCAGATTCTGAAATTGCCCGGTTCCGTCTCCCCCCAGGGTTCGCGGGGCAACACTGCCGTTCAGGTAAATTTTTCCGGTTCCGGTATGCAATGATGTATTGTTCACGTTGCCGCCCACCGTCAGCGTGAAGCCCGCATCTGCCAATATGCCTTCGGTCAGCGTGAGACTGTCCTGTGCGGTGAGGTTCTGATGCAGCGACAGTGTTTCGTCTTCTTCCAAATTGACCGTGAAGGATTTATTGCCGCTGCCCGACCATTCAGGGGTTTGTGTAGCTTTGGTGAGGCCTTCGTACACAATGGCGTAGGCATTCGTTCCCTGTATGGTTCCGGTCATTACCCCGTTGGTTCTCAGAATAGTGGCACCAGTGGCCATGGTTAAATTACTACCTGAGGTAAAAGTTCCGCTTTCGAGGGTGAGGGTACTTCGCACG
Organism: Cyclobacteriaceae bacterium; assembly: GCA_040222715.1. Lineage (GTDB taxonomy): Bacteria > Bacteroidota > Bacteroidia > Cytophagales > Cyclobacteriaceae > Tunicatimonas. Next base: position 150,650 of record JAVKCN010000163.1, read on the forward strand.
GTTTCGGCCGCGTTGAGGGTTTTGGTGCTGCTTCCGGCAATGATCAGGTTTCCGAACTGCCCGCTGGGAAGGGCCACCAACGCATCTCCGACTCCATCGTAAGCGACTGTACTGGCCACATCAACTGAGTAGGTAGAGAAAGCGGTGTTGCTGCCGGGAAAATGATCCGCACTGTTGGTATTACCAATGATCAGATGACCTTTGGCCGCAAGGGAAAACACTCCGGTTCCGTCGCTTTCCAGTCGGTTTGTGCCAATATCCAACGTTCCGGCCGTCACGATGAGGTTATTGCCAACCGTGTAGACATTATCGCTCGTAATAAATGCTACCTGTCGATTACTGCCCTGCGGATTGTACACAATGAATGAGCCGTAGGTATGATCAGGCGACAGGTTCAGGTCAAAGCCATCCACCGAACCAGCCTGTTGGGCACTACCATTACCGAAACGAAAATTACCTCCAAATACCACCGGGCTGTCTCCCGAAGGAAGGTTCGTGATGCCGCTAATTTCATCGTTATTATTTCCGGCACCACCAACCCCGCTAATGCGCATGGCATAACCGGAACCTGAAGTGGCGTGCGGGTTGAGAATGGTGATTGTACCACCGCTGATGTCCACAATGCCCTGCTCCAGATCAAAGATATGAATATCGCTGTCCAGATTTTGTTCGTCCTGAGGGTTGAGGTTGAAATTACCACTACTCATCATAAAGCGGGCATTGGCATCGTCCAGATTGAAAGCTCCATTCAGATTAAACGTGCCACCCGTAATTTCCAGAATACTAAAAGCTGTTTCGGTACCAAAAGCCGGATCCTGGTTATCATTTCCAATTACCAGACGGCTGTTTCCATCTCCCACATTGATGGTACCGCCGTTAAGCGTGAGTCGGGTGGTATCGGTGGGATTGCTTTGAGAATAGATGATCCGGTTATTACCATTGCTGGAAGAGGTGCCGACATTGAGCGTACCACTGTTCATATCCAGTTCGGTCCCATTATCCAGTGTCAGTGAGGCAGTGATATCACAGGTACCTCCATTCATCATGAAGTGAGCTCCGGCGGTATTCAGGCGTAAATTACCAATATTGCCGCCGCCTATTCCCAGATAACCATCCGAATTAACGGTTAATACACTATTGGGGCCGTCCATATCGAAGATGTTGCGAGTGGAGGGAGAAGGTAGTTCAGATGCCAGATTGGGGGCAATGATAAGCTGAGCAGTAGTAGCCCCGCCAGCACCGTCTCCCACAGTTACGATGCCATCACCCGGAGTAGCATCTTCTCCAGCGTCATTGTTGACCACATTAAATGGGTTCACGTTCGCTAAAGAGGTTAATGCAGGACTTGACAGTATATTAAATGTGCCGGAGTTAATGGTAAGGCTACCACCATCGTATATCTGTAATAAATTTCCCCCAGTAATATTGGTAATACCTGCTCCCAGGTTAATTGTCCCTCCGTCCATCACCAAATCTCCCCGAATTTGCATACGGGTATCGCTTGCAGTAGTGGCATCGGGAAGAATATCCAGGGTGCCGTCGGTAATGGTTACACTGGCTCCGGCTTCTATGTCCATGCCGCTGTAAAACGTACAGGTAGTGGTGGTGCTGTTGTATACCAACGTACCATTAATATCTACTTTGCTGGTGGTAGCCGTGGTTCCGGTTTCTAAGGTGCCGTTGCCACTGATACTGATATCCTGCAAGTCACCACCATTTCCGAAGCGGGCAACCGCATTGTCACTGATACTGAGCATTCCTTCGTGATTAAAAGCTCCGACATTACCACTGCTGTTATCGGTACCCACCAGGAAAGCAACATCATCAGAAAGGGTGATATTGGTGATAGAACCCACGTTATTTCTCTGGATGGCATCCGCAACAGTAATGCTGGCTGCATTAGAAGCTGAGAAATTTGCTGTTTCACCAACCGCCTGGCGAAATCGCAACCGGCCTCTTCCTGTAGCCCCGTTTCCCAATGTCACCGTTCCTCCCTGGATGTCTAGCAACGTATTGTCCGCCTCAAGTATGATGGCATCAAAATTCGTATCTGAAGGGTCGGCATTGCTGGTCATCACGTTGAGGGTGCCTTCCAGCATGGTAAAAGAAGCATTCACGCCCTCTATCTGAATGGATTCCGGGTCGGTGCCACTGATGAAATCAGGTGTTACATCTACGGTACCATTGTTCAGGGTAAAGGAACAATCTTCCTGGATAAAAATATTGTCGTATACGGTAAGTTGGGTGGTTGCATCATTGATGATCATCGCAGATCCATTTCCCGGCGCTCCATTTTGAAAAATACTCCCCTGATTCGTGCCTGTTTGTCCCACTGATACAGCAGCGCCGTTTTCCAGGCTTAGATTAGCTCCGGCATTCAGGTATAAATGAAAAGTATATAATGTTCCGCTATTTACGGTAGAACTACTTCCTCCCACCGTAAGATTACCTGAGGAAGGAGTGGTAGTGGTGCCCGGATCTCCATCTCCCACATTCAGGGTACCTATACCGGATACAGTCACATCTCCATCAACGCTAATAGCAGTAGCAAACCCACTTCCCACACCTCCATGACCGCCATTGAACTGACCACCCGTAATGGTGAGGGTTCCATTGGTTAAGGTGACTGCCCTGTTGGCAGTGTTATTAACCATCATATTGAAAATACCTCCCTGAATGATGAAAGAGACATCGGTATAGGTAGTGTTGCCATTATCCCGGTTGTTATATATGCCGGAATTATTGTGCACGTAGGTTCCCTGGGTAAAGACAGAACGCCCGGCCTCTACCGAGCCTGTAAAGTTTTCGGACTGGTTTTCAATCTGATTCGCGGGTAAGATGCCCGTATTATTATACGTGATGGTGTAGGTATCCCAGGTGCCTTCGCCCGAAATGGTTTGATCGGTTGTACCGGTAAAATGCAGTTCTACCTCATAGTCCGCATCAATATCATTTTGTAGGTCAAGCACCCCGGTATTGGATAGGTTGCCCTGGATGAAAATATCGTGCCCTCCCCGATCATTGGCACTGCCACTCATGGTATTTCCCGCGGGCAGCTCTTCACCTCCCTGTACTGAAACCAGATAGCCATTCGCATAAACATTTACGTCTCCGGTTACCGTCAGGTCAAAATCGGCATTTAGGTCGTCAGAATTTCCGCTGAAATTATAGTTGGAAAATGGGAATCTCAGGTGTCCGGATTCAGAATCGCCGGATATGCCATCGGAGGTACCCAGAGTGAGGGTGGCAACGGTTGCACTATTGCCACTTCCTTTGAAGGCATTATAATCCACCACATCTCCATCCGCAATGATGACAATATCCGTAGCACTCGCCCCCGGCACCTGCAGCGCTGCCACGCCACCATGACTCACAACTGACCAGGTATCCGGGTTATTCCAGGCTCCGCTGGTACGGCTGTAGTATGTTGTTTGCGCCGAAACTACCTGTGAAATAAAGCTGAGGATGGCAAAAAATAAAGTTTGTCTACTTTGTGATTTCATAAACCCTACGATTAACGCTATAGCCCGTAAAACTACGTAGGTGTTTACATCAAGGGATTGTTATTTCCCGTATTTCCTTATATGTGTAAGGAATAGAAAAATTTACTTATTGAAGGGCCTCCAGAATAAGTACAAGGGCTTTTGTCTGAGGTGGAGTCAGCGTTAAGTTACTGGAAGAAGGGTGATTTGTAGTATTCAGATAAGCGCTATGAACTGGGTCAAACCATCGGACCTGATATAGTAGTTTATGAGGATTTTTGATTTCGATGGGTGCTTCCGAATGAGGAATATAGGCCAGTATTGTCTGGTAGTCATCGGTGCGGACTACGGAAATAAAATGTATATGGTTATGGTCGCCGGGTTGGTTTGATAGTAAGGTTGCGTCGGGTTTTAGCTCCCACCACGCAAATTGTTGTATAAACGCTGCCAAATAACTCATCTGTAAGCTTCCCGGCAGGTTCATACTCTCTCGCCAGGTAGACACGGCCTGCCGACTCAGTTCTCCGTGATTAAGAATATTCTCCCCCTCCCGAATCCAGGGCCATAGACCATTGGCCCCGTAGGTAACACCGGCTACCGGAGCAGCAAACAGGCTCCAGTACGAAGCGTCGCGCACATCGTCGGCACTAACACGGTGAAAGATCTCCTCATAACAAGGTTCCATATTGATAATCGGTCGGGGAGGTAAGGCCGCCCATTGTTGGGTGACTGGGCCCTGGGTGATGTTCTCTACCACAGGTTTGCTTGTGTTATGGCCCGACTGGTAGCCAATCACATCCAGCCATTCTTCATCCGCATAGGCTTCGCCGATCCAGGAGCGTCCCATTGGGTGCTGGGCTACCACTCCCGGATGCTCCTCGCCAAAAACGGCCCGGCCAATATTCTTCCATCGCTGCTCATAAATATTGACATACAGACCATCACCTCCCAACAGCCAGATCACATGATGTGCTCCATAGCGAGCCACCATGTATTTTGCCAGCAAAATTGCTTCTGTTTGGGCCAGTTGGAATCCCGGACTCAGGGTGCGGCCTTCCCCAATTGGCAGCGCCCACAGTAGTACCGGCGCGGCTACCAGACCGTATTCATTGATCTTATCTATTTTCTGATCCAGATGCCGGAAGAAGGCCGGGTTGATCTGAATGGGTGCCTGCCCGGTAAAGGCGACTTGCAACTGGCTGTTCATATCCCCTCCCCGCCACTGGGTCGTCACAAACTGAATCACCGTGAAGTTGTGGTCGGCACGGTGTTTCAGGTAGGTATCCCACTCGGTTTCGGTAGATTTGAGCGTGCCGTTCCAGGCAGTGCAACCAATCCACAAAAAGGGAGTATCATCGGAATAACTAAGGTGGTAATCTCCCGAGCGGTGGGTAATCGCGCCCCTCTGGTAAATAGAAAGTGAGCTATTATTCTCTTCGCATACGAAAGACCCGCTTTGCTGATGCAGGCCAGTGTTGGTCGCATCGGAACAGGTGGTTTGATACTGCCAGGTGCCCAGTGCATCGGGCATGAAGCGAATCTTCCAGTCCGCACCTCCATCCCAAAAGCCATTGATCTTTTTGGTTTGACCCGTAGGAGAGGTAAATACAGCGTAGAAACTATCGACCTGATACAATGGGTTCTCGTACTCCACCTTGCTGGTAAGCTTTATTTCATACGGTTTCCATTGAATAGCCTGGGTCATGATGCATACGGGAAAATGTGCCTGAATTTAGTTCATGCTACTTCCAAGTACAAATCTGTGATGTTTATACTGTATGCTTTGGCTCGGGAACACGCTAAAACTCCAGCCGATACGTAACTGAGGGAACAATGGGAAACAAACTGTATTGCTTTAGTTTTCCATCCGATTCGTAGAGAAAATAAGGGTTTTGCCGACTATAGGCATTATACAGAGAGAAAATCCACGTTTGCTGTCGTTTTCTTTTCTTCTCTTTGGTACGTTGATAACTAATGTCGAGGCGATGGTAGGCCGGGGTGCGGAAATTATTGCGCTGATCCAGCAGCACCCTGTCATCGAACGCATTTTGGTAGTAACCTTCTGCAAACTCCCAACCGGGCGGGCGTACTCCCTGGTAACGAGCGGTAGGGATGCTGATGGCGCTGCCGGTATTGTACACAAAGGTAAATGACAGCGTTCTTTCTTTGGGCAGGTGGTAGTTGAGCAGCAGCGAAACATCGTGCCGCCGGTCGTAGCGGAAGGGGAAGGCGCGGCCTTCATCAATGGCATCAAACCAGCGATTGGTCCAGGAGAGGGTGTAGCCCAGCCAGCCGGTGACCTTGCCTCGCTTTTTGTTCACGAAGAGTTCCACTCCGTAGGATTCACCATCGCCGGAAACCACTTTGTTCTCCCAGGTTTCTCCGTTCTGAAACAGGTAACTGGCCCCGTCGCGGTAGGTGATCAGGTTATTCATCCGCTTGTAGTAGCCTTCCAGACTCACCTCATAGGCATTCTGCTTGAGCATTTTGGTGACTCCCAGCACAACCTGTTCGGAGCGTTGCGGCGCCACATTTTCGGTAGTCGACACCCATAGGTCGGTGGGTACGCCCAGGGATGAATTGGTGAGCAGATGCAGGTATTGTGCCATATAGGTATACGATCCTTTGATTGATAAACTGGGGTTAATCAGGTAACGGAGCGCTAGTCGGGGCTGAAGATTTGCGTACAGCTTGCCGTGCACCGAGAAAGCCGAAGCACGCAGGCCAATGTTGGCGGTCAGTGGGCGGGTGATGCTGACCTCATCTTCGGCGTACACTTCGGCATTGGTAGCCTCAATAAATGCCTGATTGTTAAACGTGGTATCGGCACTGACATTGACAATCTGCACCACATCGGGGCTGAAGCGCATGCGAGAGAGCAAAGCCCCGAATTTCACGTTGTGCGACAGCGCGGGAGCATAGTCAAAGTCAGCCTGAAGGCGGAAATCGCGAATGCGGGAGCGGGAACGGTTGAGGAAGTCGGTACCTTCCTGCATGACCCGGTATTCCTGAAAGAAGTTATAGGTGCTGTAGCTGGCCGAGATGTTGCTGAACAGCTTAGGTCCGAAGATGTGGTTCCACCGCAACACCGAAGTAAGGTTACCCCAGCGAAAGTTGAAGGTATACCGATCCTGTCCATCATCAGTCGTATTGAAGAAGCGGTCGCGCCCAGTGTAAAAGCTGGCGTAAATTCGGTTGTTGGCGTTCAGCTTGTGGTTGTACTTGGCGTTGATGTCGTAAAAATGATAACCAAAGGTACGGTTACTCATCATAGAGGCCACTGCGGAGGCAACATCCAGCCAGGTACGGCGGGCCGAGATGATGAACGAGGAGGTATCCTTTTTAATAGGAGCCTCAAACGTGAAGCGACCAGCAATTGGGCTGATAGCAAATACTCCACCGCTTTCTTTCAGATTACCCTCTTTCATGGAAATATCCAGCACCGACGAAAGCCGACCTCCATACCGGGCCGGAATACCACCTTTAATCAGTTCCACATTGTTGATAGCATCCGAATTAAAGACCGACAAAAAGCCAAAGAGGTGGGAGGCATTGTAAACTGGCACTCCGTCCAGCAGAATCAGGTTCTGATCAGGCCCACCGCCCCGCACATATAAACCGGCTGAGCCTTCATTGCCAAATTTGACTCCCGGCAGCAATTGAATAGTCTTCAGAATATCCGTTTCTCCGCCCAGCACCGGGGCGGTTTCAATGGTCTGTATGGGTATTTTATGCACACTCATCTGCACCTGCTCTACGGCATTTTCTTCCGGAGCCGCGGTAATCTCTACTTCTTCCAGCAGCATGTTTGAGGTGAGTTCCACGTCTCGCCGGGCATCTTGCCGAAGGGCCAGCGTTTCGGTTCGGCGGGCGTAGCCGATGTAGGAAAAGGCAATGGTGGCTGAGTCATTGGAAAGGGGCAGGCTATAAAATCCGTATTGATTGGTGGTGGTACCTTTGCCGAGTTCGGGCAGATACACCGATGCTCCAATCAGCTTCTCCCCGCTTTCGGCATCCGTCACGTAGCCGCTCACGGTGTAGGTCTGGGCACTGGCGGAAAGGCTGATAAGGGCTAAAACAATATTAACGAGAAGTAAGTAAATACCGTCACTGCAAGGAATGAAATGACGAAGCAGTCTCCTGCTCGAGAACTTAGGCGATACTATGGGGGAGATCGCTTCACATCCGTTCGCGATGACGGTAAAGTAATTACCGTCACTGCGAGAAGCGAAGCGACAAAGCAGTCTCCTACTCAGGAAACTGGATGCCGCTATGCGGGAGATCGCTTCCTCGGCAGGCTTGTCGCGATGACGGGTAAAATGCGTTGCGATGATGTGCATAGCTAAAATAGCCGGAAACCGACCGAGAATTGTAAGCTGCAGTTATAGGTTGAGTTAGAAATTAACACGGGTTCATCTCGTCCAATAACTGAAATGGTAAAATCTTCCGAAACATCGGATATTCCCATATTGTAGCGCAGGTTGAGGTTCCATCTATCCGAGAGCGAGTAGCCAACGCCTATGTTTAAAGCTATATCCAGGTCTTTGTAGGGAAAATCGCTTGGGGATGAACCCATATGTTCAATATTTTGGGATGCGCTCAGCAGATAACCAATCTCTGGTCCTAGCTCGACGGTTAGTTTATCCAGTAATCGGTACTGAAGCATGATCGGTACGCTTATGTAGTGAAAATTATGACGGTTATAGGTAGTAGAAGCACCACTGAGTGAAGTCCAACCTGCTCGGTATCCTTTGTCACTATATAGTATTTCTGGTTGAATAATGAATTTTTCCGAGATGGGTACCGATACAAAAAGCCCACCCAGATAGGTAAGTTTTAGATTATCACCATTTCCACCACTAGTAAGGCCAATACCTTTGTAAACATGATTTGCCAGTGCGCCTCCTGCTTTAAGTCCAACCGATACCTGAGCCATTAGGCAGGAACAGATACCTAGATTCAGCAAAAGGATAAATGTGAACTTCTTCATAAAAGGATGAGTATTTAGATGGTTAAAAATTATCTTTATTATTCACAAGGATATTGTTCCAGACGAATGCTGGTGGAGTTGTACGCCGCAAAAATGCCAGTTCCATTTTCTATATTAGAGTATACCTGTCCCGACTGTACAAAGGGTTTGAATCCAATCTCTTCATCGTTATTATAATCCCGGTTACGCATTTCAATAATGCTGGATTTCAGATAACGATCATAGTGGGAACTGGCATTGGTCATGGTAGCTATGATGGTCAACTGGCTGTTAATACGTGGGTAGCGTTGTAAGTCTTCATATCTTCCCGCTGCTCCGTCCATGATTGCCAGATCAAAAGCAATGGTTTCTCCATTAAAGGTCGCATCCTCAACCCTTATCATGCCTTCGTATACGGTAACTCCGTTCGTTGAATTGTCTACGAAACCATTAAACCGATCCGGAAGAGGTGAGAATGATTCATAATAATAGGCTTTAAATTTTTGGAATGTAGGTGGGCCGTTATCTTCACATACAATAGTGTCAAACTCGAAGACATGGCGCTCCCCATTTTCCCATACCACGCTATCGGGTTTAAAGCTGCATCTAGAATATTCCGGGTACGTATTGACAATAGGCAACCAATTATTGTTTGTTCGCTGCTCGGGATCATTAATAGCCAGATTGATGATGGCATCTGAGAAGGGGTAGAGACGGGCTGTATCTTCCCGATAACAGGCTTCTGTTTGGGGGGGGGTGGGCACCACATCGGAGGCTCGTACAGTGGGGTACCCAGCTGCCTCTGCTTCAATCGTATATTTACTTCCCGCCTTTGGATAATACTCCAGTTCATACACACTGTCCCTAAAAACTAAATCTCCTAGCAGTTTATCGTCTTCGTAAAGTGTAACAGTAGCATTATCTACGATTGGAAAATCGGTGGACTTCGGAGTGAGTGGGATGATTGTTGACAACGAAATCTGAATGGTACTATCGGGGTAAAGAATACCATTGAGCACTAATTGAGGCGGTTCCCTAGGCCATGCCAGGTCCAGATCTTTGGTGCAGGAACCGAGCATTAAAAGCAGTAGACATAAGTAGTTCAGATACTTCATTTATTCGCAGGGATAGTCCTGTAAATCGATAGATAACGAATTATAGGCCGCAAAAATACCCGTGCCATTTTCTACATTAGAATAGATTTGTGTGGTTTCTGAAAAAGGGTTGGGTTCATAGAAGTAATCATTGTTTAAAAAATATATCCAGCTTGATTTAAGGTAGCGGTCGTAGTGGCGGCTGGTGTTGGCAATTTTAAGTTGTACTGTTTGATTGCTATCTAACGGATTTAAATCTTCATAGCGAAACATAGGGTAACCATCCAAGGTCATTTCTAAACTAAATGTTTCACCATTTAGTACATTATCGTCTACTCTAATGTAGCCGTCGTATATAGTGCCCCCTCCATCCGTGTTATCTACTGCTGCATTAAATTTATCAGGTAGGATAGAATAGGAATGCAAAAATTCTGCTTTCTGGGTAAATAGGGTAGATGAATCACCAATACAAACAAATGAAGGATTACGATCGGGAAAATATTCGCAAACACGGTCTCCATAATTGGTTATCACAATATAGAGCCAATAGAAATTAGATTCCAGTGGATGATCATGTACAGTAGTCTTAAACCAAAAGTAAGGGGAACCATTAGGTGATTCCTGGAGTGTGCAAGCCTGTGCGTCCAACAAATAGGGCATTCGGTCAGTAGCACTCACCGTTTCAAAACCCGGAACGTCTGCCTGTACGGTATATTTACTACCGGCTTTCGGGTAGTAATCCAGGGTATATAAACTATCCTGAAAGACCAGTCCTCCCACCAAGTCATCATCTTCGTACAGTCGCACGGTAGCATTGTCCACTAAAGGAAAGTCGGTAGAGTCAGCCGCTACCGGAATGGTAGTGGTCAGCGAGATTTGTATGGTACTATCGGGATGGAGCAGCCCATTGAGCACAAGTTGCGGAGAGGACACTGGCAGCAACAGGTCTATTTCCCGGGTGCAGGCAACACTCCCGGCCAGCAGGCAGAATGACAGCAATGCATGAGTTCTCATTAATGATGCTGAGGCTTACCCGGTTCAACGAATTTACCCTGATATACGTATGTGCAATACGAGAAAAAGAAACACAACCCAAAACAAATTTCTTAACAATGCACATGAGTCATGCCAAGGAGTAAGCGATAAATCCACTTAAAACATGTGATAGGTATTGAATTGATGTGATGCCGTATCGGCTCGTGTCTCACTTTCTTTTTTGTTAACAAAAAAGTTATTCCAGAAAAGCATTTTTCCATACACTCATCTGGTGGCAAGCGTGATGGCCGCCAGCGGGATTGGCCCGTAGATGCGGGGCACCAGTTGCTGTCCTTCAGCTTCGTAGCGAACGGGGGTGGTAAGTTTTAGCGGGTCGATGGCCAGCCACACCTGCCCTGAAGCAGGCTCCTTTTCTATCTGTTCAAACGTATAAGTGGTGATAAATCCCGGCTCCCGCAATGCTGTGGGGCGATACACCCTGTGATGCTGTGCTTCCTGCCAGGCAGCGGGTTCGGCCCGCACGTAGAGTTGCGGCAAGCCCTGCCGAAGGAACCGATTGGTGAACTGTACAAACTCCCGCAGGTTCCCGGTCACGTTCAGCAGCGGAATATCCTGCCGATGATGGGGTTGATGAATGGCCAGCACCATGTGCTGGGAAGCTCCCCAGTACCACAGCAGCATAGACCCTACCAACAGACTAATCAGCCACCAGGGGTTGTACAGATTAAGCAAAATAGCCAGCAGGCTGAGCGGAGCCAGAATACCGCCGGCCACCACCGGAAACCACCAGCGCCGCTGCTCAATCGCCAGTCGTTGAATACGCTCCAGATCAAAACGCCGGGTTTTTCCTTTTGCCTGCACATAAAAATGCTGATTGGTGAGCCAGCATCGGTTACGCTCATCATCGGCCTGCAGTAAATAGCAGATGGCAATAGGGGCTTCGGGAATTGTCTGCATAAAACGTTAGTACGTAAATTTGCCGATTTTAGCTTGCCTATGCTGAAGAAGTATTCTAATTTCCTGAAAATTTGGCAATCATGGTGAGAAAATCAACGGTATGTGTGCACAGCGGCAGCGAAACCCTTAACCCGGCCCAGGGCCTTACCACTCCGGTATATCCCTCGTCGGCCTTCGGATACCTGGATATCCCCGAGAATATCTATCCCCGCTACTATAATACCCCGAATCAGGAAACTGTAATTCGCAAGCTTTGTGCCTTAGAACAGGGTGAGGCCGGTTTATTGTTCGCCTCCGGTATGGCAGCGATCACCACTACCCTGTTGGCCCTGCTGCAATCCGGCGACCATGTCATCTTACAGCGGAATTTATACGGAGGCACCTTTCACTTCGTGACCACTGAGCTAAAGCGCATGAGCATTACCTATACTCTGGTAGACGAACCGGATACGGATTCATTGGAAGCGGCCCTTCAACCGGCCACCCGGCTCATCTATATCGAAACTCCGTCTAATCCGCTGTTGAAGCTCACTGATATACAGGCCGTAGCCGGGTTTGCCCGCGAACGGAAACTGGTCAGCATGATTGATAATACCTTTGCGTCTCCGATCAACCAGAACCCGCTGACGCTGGGCATCGATATCGTAGCGCACAGTGGTACGAAATATCTGGGAGGCCACAGCGATTTGTGCTTCGGAGCTATCATTACTTCCCAGGCCCTGCGAGACCGGATTTACGGCACAGCAGTGAACCTGGGCGGATCAATCAACGCTGCTACCTGCGCGTTGATCGAACGTAGCCTGAAAACACTATCTCTGCGGGTGCACCAACAGAATAAGAATGCTCAGGCCATTGCCGAATTTTTGCAGCAGCACCCGGGAGTAAACAAGGTACATTATCCAGGCTTGCCTGATCACCCGGGGCATGCCATTGCTAAACAGCAGATGCAGAGCTTTGGCGGGATGCTTTCGTTTGAACCAGCGGTAGTGGGAGGTGATGAAGCGGAACAGTTGATACGTCAGTTAAAATTTTTCACTCCGGCCCTGAGCCTGGGAGGAGTAGAATCACTGATCTGCGCTCCGGCCCGCACCTCACATATCAAACTACCGGCTGAAGAAAGACAGCGGGTAGGAGTACGGGATGAATTACTGCGCATCTCCGCAGGGATTGAAGATACGGAAGATCTGCTGGAGGACCTAAAGCAGGCCCTGGCAAAGACTATAAATGCTCAACCTGCTTAAGAAGGTACTACCTGACGCATATCATTGGCCACCCGCTCGTAGAGTTCTTCGTACTGAGGCACAATCAGGTCTACCTCAAACTCTTTGGCCCGGGCCAGGGCGCCTTCCTTGAATTTCGAAAGATGATCGGGGCTTAGAATATACAATGCTTTTTCGGTCATAGCCTCAATATCCCCCACCGGGCAAACAAACCCATTTTTTCCATTCGTAACCAGTTCCGGCAGGCCACCGGCGTTGCTGGAAATGACGGGAACTTCGCAGGCCATGGCCTCTAAGGCCGCCAGGCCAAAACTTTCTTTTTCGGAAGGCATGATGAACAAATCGCTGACCGAGAGCACTTCTTCTACTGCATCCAGTTTTCCCAGAAAGCGAATATCATCACAGGTGCCTAATTCTCGGCATAAGTTCTCCACATTGACACGCTCCGGGCCATCGCCAATCAGCAGTAGTTTGGCCGGAATATGTTTCCGCAGGTTATGAAACACTTTTACGGCATCTTCTACCCGTTTCACCCGACGGAAGTTAGAAGTATGGGTAATCAGATATTCGCCATTGGGGCAAATAGCTCGTTTAAAATGATCTTTCGGATGACGCTGAAAACGATCCAGATCTATAAAGTTAGGAATCACCTCAATCTCTTTGGTGATATTGAAATACTCATATGTTTCGTCCCGCAGGTTCTGGGATACGGCGGAGATTCCATCTGACTGATTGATGCTAAATGCCACCACTGGCGCAAACGACTTATCTTTGCCCACCAGGGTAATATCAGTACCGTGTAGGGTGGTCACCACCGGAATACTGATGCCTTCAATGGCCAGAATCTGTTTCGCCATATAAGCAGCTGAAGCATGCGGAATAGCATAATGGGTATGCAACACATCCAGCCCCTCATGCTTAACCACATCCACCATTTTACTAGCCAAAGCTGACTCGTAAGGTTGGTACTGGAATAGCGGATAAGTACGCACATCTACCTGATGGTAGCTCAGATTTTCATTAAAGAAATCCAGCCGACTAGGTTGAGAATAGGTAATAAAGTGAATCTGATGCCCTTTTTTGGCGAGTGCTTTTCCTAGTTCAGTAGCTACCACACCGCTCCCCCCGTAGGTAGGATAACAAACAATGCCGACTTTCATGTAAAAATAACGGTCTAGTCAAAAAGATGATTCTCCAAACACATGCTCTCCGAATGGTATTTTCTCGGAACGAATGTTCTCAGCGTTTCCCTTAGCGCCCTTCATAGTCCTGCATGGCCTGGTAAACGACTGATTGTATCTTTGTACGTATGCCTTCAGTAAGAAGTTTGGTATTTCGAGCACTGGGATGTACCCGGTTGGAAAGAAACACATACACCAGGTCATACTTAGGGTCTACCCATACTGATGTGCCGGTAAAACCCAGGTGCCCAAACGAAGCCAGAGAGGCTTCCGACGCAGTAGGGCCGCCGTCATGAAGAAATTCGGGTTTGTCCCAGCCTAAACCGCGCCGACTGTCGTTGTAAGGACGTTTGCTAAACATTTCTACTGCACCCCAGGGAAAATAGTGCTGCCCTCCGTAGTACCCCCCCTGCAGGTTCATCTGCATGAGCACCGCCAGGTCGTTGGCATCGCTAAACAATCCGGCGTGGCCAGCCACGCCTCCACTCAAGGCAGCTCCTTCATCGTGTACCGTACCCTGCACCAGAGTATTTCGGAAATGGGTGTCTTCCTCCGTGGGTGCGATCTGCTCCTGAGAGAACTGACACAAGGGACGGTATCGTAACGTATGCAGCCCCAGGGGATCATAGATATTTTGCGCCAGAAACTCATCCATGGGCTGATCGGTCACCCGCTCAATTAGTTGGTGCAGCATATAAAACCCCAAATCGCTGTAGCGATAATTGTAGGTGGGTTTCCAGGAAGGGAGCCGTCCCCGCTGCCGCCGCAGATCCGATTGCACGGTCCAGCTCCAGACTGAATCTTTCAGCGTAGGAGTACCATACAAACCAATGGTGATCTGATTGGTAAAATTTTGTTCGGGGTAGTATCGATACAGATCAGGGTTGAGGCCGTTCCGGTCGGTGGTAAGCTGCCAGAAAGGAATAAATGACCGTAAACCGGCCCGGTGCAACAAAGCCTCCCGAATGGTAATATTCGCCTTATTGGTGTTTTTCAGTTCGGGTAAATAATAAGAAAATCGGTCGTCCAGCGAAAAAGCTCCCTGCGAATGCAGCAGCATTACCGCCTGTAAGGTGGCGGCTACTTTGGTGACCGAAGCAATATCGTAAATAGTTTCGTTAGTAATGGGTGCAAGGGAGTCGTAGGTTTGGTAACCGTAAGACTTCTGGTAAATGACGGAGCCCCGGCGGGCCACCAGCACCTGGCAGCCAGGAGTCATCTTTTCCCGGATTGCCCACTCGGCCAGGGAATCAATATGGTACAGAGAATCCGGGTCAATCAGCACCTCTTCAGGAAAAGAGTAGCGTAAGCGCTGTAAGGGTTGGGTGGCGATGCCTGTGCCCGAAGTTAAGACATCCGATACCCGCACCGGAAGTTGCCCACGGGCGGCAATGGCACCAAACAACAGTTGAGGAACTACTTTCTGGGCGGAAGAATCGCTTTCGTAAGCGCAGACCAGCGTCTTGAAGCGGGCAAAATTTGTTAACCGCTCAGGTGCCCCGAAAAACACTAAGGTCACGTTGGTTTCTTCGTGCAGGAATTTGAGGAAGGCCAGCGTCTTTTTCGGTACTACCCGCCCCTCGGCATAGTCTGACTCATGAATAGCCACCACTACCTGATCGTAGCGGCGCAGGCGATTATAGGTTTTCTCGTAATCAAACCTTTCGGAGGTTTTGGGAATGGTATAATGGGTGAAAGCGGTATAGCGGTCCAGATACTCCTGAAAGTAAGACGATTGCTCCGGGTCATCACTGATGGAGAGCGAGGCAAAATTGGCCGTATCCAGCACCTCAAAAGGAAGCACTCCGCTTTCGTTTCGCACCAATGTAATCGCCTGTTCGAAGAGCTGTTGTTTCAGTAAGCGAGGCGAGTAATATAACGGTGATAGTGCTACCTGTACCGAATCTGGCAACGCGGCAGCATCCAGCCCCTTCTGGTACTTGAGCAGTAGTACTTTTGCCACTTTCTGGTTGATCACCTCTTCATCCAGCGTGCCTTGCGTGATGGCTTGCTGAATTTCCCGGATAGTACCCGGAACATCCTGAGGCGCGAAGAGCACATCGTTCCCGGCACTCAATGCCCGAACTCCCAGGCTACCGCCACTTGGCGAGCCATTGGTCTTCTGTTCAGACAGCGGTTCGGAAAAAACCAGCCCTTCCAGTTGAAAAGCCTGCTCCAGCAGAATAGGTCCGGTACGGGTAGGTTGCAGGGTGCCAGCCGGAGGCACATCACTCATTCTGATATCGCCCAGATGCGCGACCATGGTGCCTCGTAATACCGGAGCTTTGGTGCTTTGCTGGGCAGTGGTTCCACCAGAAATCCTTTGAAAACAGGGCGTCACCCCGTACTCTTCCAGACCTTCCATGTAGGCCAGTCCTCGTTGCAGGCCTCTGATTGGCTGATCGCTGAAGCTACTCTCGACCGTATACTCTTTTCCATTATGTCCGACCGAGATAATGGAGGTGAAGTTGAGATGAATGCCTACGGAGCGGCATTGCCGGGCCACCGAGGCTCCCGTCTGTTGCAGGTACGTAAAATCCTGAATAGCTCCCAATGTTTGCAGCCGCGGGTACGCCCAGGCCGAGTCTAACGTAGTGCCTAAGCCCCGCTCAGCATTAAGCCCCATGAGTAGGGGAAAGGTACTGGACTTTTGTAACTGATCGATCTGTTTTTTTAAGGGATTGAGCTGGCCCTCGTAGAAAATGATGCCCCCCAGAGGATAGGTTTGGGCTAAATATTCTATATCTTGCGCATAGCGATGGTCAGAGGTAGAATACACCGGTAGAAATAACAACTGGCTGATTTTCTCCTCAATCGTCAGCGTGTCCAGTACCTGGGCAATCCACTGTTGCTGAGGCATGCGGTCGGCCACTTGATTGGCAATTTCACCAGCCGGCAACAGCTTAGGCTGACCCGTAGCAAAGGTAGGCAGCAGGGCAACTGCTGAAAAGAGAAGCGCATAAACTTTTTTTGACATGAGGGCGTTCTTCTGATACCTTTCAAACAAGACAGTTTGTTGTTTAGTGCAGCTTTCTTATAATTATTGAAACGTTATGAAAATTCCTTCACTGACTCGAATTCCCAATTATAGAAAATTTAGTTTTGAACCCCGCTACTATGATCCAATTAAAGAAGATATTGAAGTGCGGACTTCTCGCATAAAGCAAGAATTGCGCCAACACGCAGGCACTTCTTTTGACCATTCATCCGGCATACACGGAGCTTTTGCCCGCCGGGAAAGTGATAACCGGAGCTCAAACCTGTTGCAGGTCATTATCATGGTGGTATTATTTGCCTTCTTTTTTGGTTATTTGTACTTCGGCAACAGCATATTTTATATTCTTTTGCTGGCAGTTCCGATTTACGTATATTTTAGATTCAAACAAATCTCGGGCAAACGAAGGCGATCTTTATAGAGAGCGCAGGATAGCCTTTTGTTAATTTTTATCAATACGGGAAGGTTCCGTTTTTTATGTCTGATATAATCCAACTTCTTCCGGATGCTATTGCCAACCAAATTGCCGCCGGGGAAGTCGTGCAAAGGCCCGCTTCGGTGGTGAAAGAGCTGATAGAGAACGCGGTAGATGCCGGAAGCACTTCTATCAGTCTGGTGGTGAAGGATGCCGGAAAAGGATTGATCCAGGTGATCGATAACGGAAAGGGCATGAGCCCGTCCGATGCCCGCATGTGTTTTGAACGCCACGCTACTTCCAAAATCCGTCAGACAGAAGATATTTATACCATTAGCACATTGGGGTTCCGGGGTGAGGCCCTGGCTTCTATAGCGGCAGTGGCGCAGGTAGAACTGGTCACCCGCCGGGAAGAAGATGAACTGGCAACGGCTATTGTGATGGAAGGCTCTGGTCTGAAGCGCAGCGAACCCACCACCGGAGCAGTAGGTACCAATATCAGCGTTAAAAACCTATTCTATAACATTCCAGCCCGCCGTAGCTTTCTGAAATCCAATTCGGTAGAGCTTCGCCACATCATGGATGAGTTTTACCGGGTGGCTCTGGCACGCCCCGATCTGGAGTTTCGCTGTTTTCAGGGCGATAGTGAAGTGTATCACCTGCCCATTGGTTCACTATCGACCCGCATTAGCGTGCTTTTTAACAATGCTTATGCGCAACAACTACTGCCTTGCGACGAGGAGACTCCGCACGTGAAGGTACAGGGACTGGTAGGCAAACCGGAGTTTGGCAAGCGCACCCGGGGTGAACAGTTTTTTTTCGTCAATCAGCGATACATCAAAAGCAGCTATCTGCACCACGCGGTGATGAGTGCCTACGAAGCGATGCTACCTGATGACAGCTTCCCGTTTTATACCTTATTTCTGGAGATTGATCCGAAGCATATCGATGTGAACGTGCATCCTACCAAAACCGAAATAAAATTTTCGGACGAACGAACCGTCTATGCTATTGTGCGTGCCGCTGTGAAACGCTCATTAGGAACCAACTTAGTCACCCCCGTCTTCGAGGAGGAAAATCATTTTGCTATTTTTCCATCATCCTCTCCCCAGCCCCTTACCGAAACCACGACGATCCCTTCGCGTCTGAATCAGAAAGCGTACAAATCATTTAGGAGCGCCGACGCTGACAAACAATCTAACTTAGACCACTGGGAATCATTGTATCAGCCTTCGGATGAAAAATCACACTTTGATTTTCCGAGCGGGCCGTCGGACGAATCCGACGGGCAGGAGCCTCCGCTAACGCTGCAAAGTGCAGTAAACCGGCTGCCCCACCGGGGAGAAATGTTTTTAGAAACGGAAAAAAGAGCCTCCAGCGACCCCCCATTTCAGATTCATCATACCTACGTGGCGGTGCATGTAAAGTCCGGCCTGATGCTGATTGACCAGCAGGCGGCACATGAACGCATCTTATTCGAACAATATTCGTTAGCGTTGGAGAAAAAGTCGGCTGTTTCGCAGCAATCACTGTTTCCGCAAACCATCCAGGTACACTTGTCTGATATGGCACTGATCCAGGAGCTGGATGAGGAAATCAGGGCGATGGGCTTCGTGTTTACGGTGACGGGAACCAATACGCTGGTGATTAATGGAGTACCCCCGGATGTGAAAACCGGTACGGAACAGGAAGTGCTGGAAGGTATTGTAGAGCAATACAAAAATAACCAGGAAAAACTGACCCTGAGCCGGCGGGACAATATGGCTCGCTCCATCGCCAAGCGCATGTCTATGAAACCCGGGCAGAAACTGAATGAAGCAGAAATGCGGGCTTTGATTGACCGACTGTTTGGCTGTATACAGTCCGATTACGCCCCCGATGGGCGCAAAACATTTTATATACTGGAACTAGAAAAAATCGCTACTTTCTTTACCAACCGCTAGCATGTTCGGCAACCTTACTCCTACTGTTAAAAACCTGTTGATCATCAACATCGCGATCTTCGCCATACAATCACTAATATTTTCTGATGAATTATTCGTGAATCTGTTTGGGTTGCGTTATATCCATGCCGAAGCCTTTCGCCCGTATCAGTTTATTACGCACCTGTTCATCCACGGCAGCCTTTTCCATTTGTTTGGAAATATGTTTGCCCTCTTTATTTTTGGGCCGCTTTTAGAGCGCGTTTGGGGAAGTCAACGGTTTTTGCTCTTTTACCTGATCACTGGTTTGGGGGCGAGTCTGCTGTATTCGGCCGTTAATTATTACGAAGTAAGCCAGCTGGAGCAAGCTGCTAATGTGGTGTTGGAAGAAACTACTCCTGATCATTTATCCACCTTTGTGCTGGAAGAGGCCGAATTTGCCTACCGGGGAAGTAACCAGATAAAAACATTGGTGGATGGCTTTTACGACAACCCCAATAGTAGCTCGTACGTGAATCAAAGCAGGCAACTGGTGCGGGAGATCGTACAGAGCAAAGTGAACATCCCAATGGTGGGTGCTTCCGGTGCGGTTTTTGGAATTTTGATGGCTTTTGGGCTGTTGTTTCCCAATACCGAATTATTTTTACTGTTTTTTCCTTTTCCAATTAAGGCAAAGTACTTTGTTTTGTTCTACGGTTTATACGAGTTGTGGTCAGGGTTCTCCCGCAACCCGGGTGACAACGTAGCGCATTTTGCCCACTTAGGCGGCATGTTGTTTGCTTTTATATTGCTAAAAATCTGGAAGGATAAACGCGATGCATTTTATTAGTAGTAGTAGATCATGAATAATATTTTAGATGAACTAAAGCATGCATTTCAGCGCCCCAACAACGGGCTCATGCAAATTATCGTGATCAATTTGATCATATTCCTGGTATTACTCTTTCTGGAAGTGATATTGACCTTATCCGGAGCCAGTAATATATACCATACTATCGTTGACCAGCTTACTTTGCCCGCGGCCATAGGTAAGTTTCTCTATCAGCCCTGGACAATCATCACCTATTTCTTTACCCACGAAGGCTTTTTTCACATCCTGTTTAATCTGCTTTTTCTTTATTGGTTCGGAAGAATTATTTCCGAATTCCTGGGAGACGAAAAAGTGGTAAACCTGTATATACTGGGTGGCTTAGCCGGAGGAATCTTCTACATTCTGATATACAACCTGATTCCTTATTTTGCGGACCGCATTGCCACCTCAGAGATGTTGGGAGCCTCAGCAGGTGTGTATGCCGTAGTTGTAGGAGCGGCCACCTTCATGCCCAACTATTCCATTCCACTGATTTTACTAGGCCCCGTACGGATTAAGTACATTGCGATGTTTTACGTAATTATCTCGTTTGCCGGGGCAGCCGGTCCGAATGCCGGGGGGGATTTAGCGCACCTGGCCGGAGCCGGCTTAGGTTTCTTATTCATCAAGCAATTGCAGCGGGGAAACGATCTCGGCAAACCAGTCACGCAATTTCTGGTGTTTGTGAAAAGCTTCTTTGTACGGCAACCCAAAGTGAAAGTCGCCTACCGTAGCCAGAAAACCAACGGGCGACCCAAGCCAACGGCGGCCTATCCCACCAAGCAGGATGAGATTGATGCCATTCTGGACAAAATATCCGATAGCGGCTACGATAGCCTGACCCGCGAAGAGAAGAAAAAACTGTTCGACGCCAGTAAGAATTGAGGTGGAATTTGATGATGGTTCGATTGCTCAATTGTTAGTTGGTTAGAACCTCCGTGTGAAGGTTGCAAGGGGTAGTTTGTGTTTGTGCGTTTGAGTACTAAAATACTCAAGTAAATGTGTCCTTCATACTCCTTACCTCCAGTATCTCCAGTTTTCTACTTCTTCCAGACTTTCGTCTTCAGGACTCCTGACTCCGGTCTTCCAGCTTTAATTCACCTCTCCGTAAGCTGTGAGCACTAATTTACGGGAACCACCCCGGTTCCGGTGTTCACACAAATAAATGCCCTGCCAGGTGCCTACATTGAGCCGTCCGCTGGTAATCGGAACAGACACACTGCTGCCCATCATTGAGGCCTTGATGTGCGCTGGCATATCGTCAGCTCCTTCCAGGGTATGCTCGTAGTAAGGCACATTCTCGGGTACCATACGATTGATGTGCCGCTCAAAGTCGCCCCGCACCGTAGGGTCAGCGTTTTCATTGATGGTCAGGCTGGCGGATGTGTGCTGAATAAATACATGAAGAATACCAGCCTGAATTTCCCGAAGGGCTTTAAATTCCCGCTCAACGATGGCCGTAATCAAATGAAACCCTCTGGGATAGGCGGGCAACCGGATTTCCTGTTGAAAAACTTGCATAAGTTATGGTTTACGATATTCAAACGCTCCCAAATCGGGTAAATCGCCGCGGCTTTCCCCCATCAGGTCCTGCTTAATACCCGTGTTTATTCCCTGATCGATGGCCGGAGATAAACTATCCAGTGCGTAGCGGGCAATCACCGGGTCTACAAACAAAGGGTCTTCGTTATAAATATTTCCCTCCAGGCTATCATCAGATGACTTTATCAGGTTCGCTTTGATCTGAAAATCAGTTTCGCTCTGCGATTGCACCAGTAATAGCTCATCGGTAAAGTTTCCCCAGACAATACTGTTGGTAAGCTCCCCGTAAAATGCCTGAGCGGAGACATCAAAATCTGAGATAGTATCAGAGAAAGCAAGAGAAAGCCAGTCTTCTTCTCGCGGATACGCCAGACTGCTATTGTCAAACGTACAGTGTCGGTAACGGTAGTAACCACGCCCGACGTTGTAGGCCAGTCCGAGTATACAACTGTGTACTAATGTATTGTATGCCTCTACATCGGACCCGATAGCGACAATGCCGTAGCCCGCCATATTTTCCACAATGCTGTTGGCCAGCGTAAGATCAGGAATTGTATCGGCATCAGGAGTATTGATGATGATACCATTGATGGCATTACGTACGATGGTGTGCCGAAGCTTATTATCCCGACTGCTGGCTGTAAATGTCAGCCCATCCCATTGCCCCAGGGCATTTTCGTAAGCCCCGTCGGTGCGGATATTACGGAAAATAACGGGCGCGTTCACCGTACCCGATGTTTGCAGAGAGCCTTGTATCAGCGCAAAGGCACCATTCTCAAAGAAAAAACGCGCGCCAGAATCCACCGTCACCGTGACTTCGGGGTTGATCCAGAGAGAATCCAGAATCACAAAAGGTCGTTCGCCCTTCAGGGCAGTATCCTGGGTAATCACCCAACCCGGGTGGAAATGCGCATCCTGCCCCCAGGCCTCCAGCTTTACATCCTGAAGATTACCGTTCACCTGAAATACCAGCGAATCTTTGACTAAAAAGGGCAGGTTCTGATCCTGAGGATCAATCAACACTTCTACCAACACATAGAGGCTGTCACCTCCCAGAAGGCGGATATTTTGAAATCGCTGACCCGGTTGGCCGTTAACATAAGCGGTATATGAAGATTCGGTGCCCCGTCCGGTTTCGATGGTAGAGATGGTGACAGCATTTCGGTGGGGGTTGTATACTTTCAACGGTTGGGAGGTACTTCCCACCGTTGAGAAAAGCGTATCAAACTGTATCGTATCCTGGCTGAAAAGGAGTTGAACCGAAGCATCATCGGTCGTAATTTCTTCCTCGGGCGTACAGGCTGCCAGCCATAAGCTGCCTAACACAGCCAACAAACAGGCCCATTGCCTGTCCGCCATGTGAGTCTGGCCGACAACCTCCAACATCCGATAACCCATGACGCAAAATTTTTTAACCTTCCTGTAGCTTTTCGGCATTTTCGGCAATCCGAAGCTGCTCCACAAAATCATCCAGACTGCCATCCATAACCGTAGACAGATTATACACCGTGTAGTTAATTCGGTGGTCGGTAACGCGGCTTTGCGGGTAGTTATAGGTTCGTATTTTATCCGATCGATCTCCGCTTTTAACCATTGAACGGCGCTGATCGCTAATTTCTGCATTCTGCTTGGCCAACTCTTTTTCATAAATACGGGAACGGAGCACCGTCAGCGCTTTATCAAAATTAGCGTGCTGAGAACGACCGTCCTGGCACTCTACCACAATCCCGGTAGGAATATGCGTCAGTCGCACGGCTGATTCTGTTTTATTGATATGCTGACCACCTGCTCCTGAAGCCCGGAACGTATCTTTTCGTACATCTCCCATGTTCACTTCTACATCTACTTCTTCGGCCTCGGGCAATACAGCCACCGTGGCAGCCGAAGTATGTACCCGCCCCTGAGATTCGGTAGCTGGTACGCGCTGCACGCGGTGTACTCCTGACTCGAACTTCAGCTTGGCGTACACATCTTCCCCTTTCACCGAAGTAACAATCTCCTTGTATCCTCCCGCCGTGCCGTCGGTCATACTAATAACCGAAAAGCTCCAACCCAGGCTTTCGGCAAAAAGGCTGTACATACGGAACAAATCCCCCGCAAAAATGGCCGCCTCATCTCCTCCGGTACCAGCACGAATTTCCAAAATAACATTTTTGCTATCGTTCGGGTCTTTCGGAATAAGCATCATCTTCAGCTCCTCGTCCATACTTACCTGCTTAGGCTCCAGTTCATCCAGCTCAGCTTTGGCCAGCTCACGAAAGTCCGGATCCTTCTCTGTTTCCAGCACTGTTTTGGCGCTCTTAATATTATCCAGCACCAGTCGGTATTCATCGTACTTGTTTACAATCTTTTCAAGGTCGCTGTATTCTTTGTTCAATTTCGTATAGTTGCGCATATCAGCCATGGCATCTGGCTGTATCATCAACTGCCCTACTTCTTCAAATCGAGCCTTAATAGCTTCTAGCTTATCAATCATAGTGATAAAAATTGGTCATCAGGAAAAGTCACATAAACCAAAAAAGACTTACACTTCTTTCAATCTGTATACTTAAACGAAATCCGAACCTTCTTGGTGCATTGAGCCGTGTAGTATCTTCTTACAGGTAATGCTTATGCAAAGGCAAAACTACATTTTTTCTTTTATAGTTTGGAGCAAAGGCACACAAGACCAACGGCGGCAGGTATTTTCACCTACTGTTTCGCGTACGCATCTTCTCAAGATATTACTTTGTAATCAAACGCCCTGGATTGCTTTTTTTTATTTTACTAATCCCGCCATTATTGCATGACCTATTTGTATAGGTATGTATTATGTGCTCACAAGAAATTGGTTGGGGTTTTATACTGGCGTAACAAACTGCAAGTATGAAAGCTAAACTTTCAAGCATTATATCCAAGAAAAAATTATGAAAAAAGTGCGTTTTTCAATCAGCGGTAAGATTCTAGGCGGATTTTTAGTGTTGATTACCATTTTTGCAATAAATGCCATCATCAGTATTTTGACGCTCAACACTGGAATAAGCTTAACCGAACGTACGTCTGAAATTACCGACCCCTCGGCAGATGCTATCGTAGATTTTATTTCGATGGTAAACGAGTCGGAGAAACTGATTACCAGTTGGGTATATCTGCAAAATAATGAAGAGAACAAGCAGGCGTTGAAAGATTTGCAGCTTGCATATCCGCAGAAGAAAGAATCTTTAATTCGTTTGAGCACTTCCTGGAATGATGAGGCCCAGGCCCAGCAGCTTGATTCTATCTTTACCGAATTTGAGTCTCTTTTAGAAACCGAGCAGGAGATTATGGCCAGCTTGGTATCATTTGAAGACTACGAGGACCCGATGGCAAAACTGCTGGCAGAGAATATGATTGAAGATGAGGTATTGCCTCGCACTAAGGAGATCCGTCAACGATTGACTGAGGTGAATGATATTAAGCAGGAAGAAGCAGAAATGGCACAAAGCGAGAATATTTCTTCCTATTTACAACTACGTAAAATCATCCTTATTTTAGGGCTGGTTACGATTGCCCTGGGTATTATTGGTGCGCTATTCTTAAGTCGGATGATTACCCGACCCATTAGCTATTTAAAAGAGGTCATTGTAGAACTTGGTAAAGGTCGATTGCCTGATAACGATGCCAATAACTCTCGGAAATTTAGTCGGGACGAAGTGGGAGAGATGGCTGATGCCGTTGAAGGACTGGTAAAGGGATTGCGAGATACATCTTTCTTTGCTGAAAGTATCGGAAAAGGAGAGTACCAGTCGGAATTTAAGCCATTGAGCGAAGAAGATGTTCTTGGCAATTCATTACTTGGTATGCGCGATAACCTGCAGCAGGTAGCAGAAGAAGATAAAATCCGAAACTGGGCTACCGAAGGTTCTGCCAAGTTTGGGGAGTTGTTACGTCAGAATGGCGAGAATGTACAGGAATTGACCAAAACGATTCTCTCCAATCTGATTACATACATGCATGCCAACCAGGGGGGGTTATACATTGTACAAAATGATATAGAGGGAGAAGAGCCTTATATGACACTGGAAGCCTGCTATGCCTGGGATCGGGAAAAATACCTGGAGCAGAAAATATACGAGGGTGAAGGCCTGGCCGGACAGTCATGGCAGGAAAAAGACACCATTTACCTGACCGATGTACCGGAAGATTATATTACGATTACCTCGGGATTGGGTGATGCCAGTCCAACCAGCATTCTGATTATTCCTTTGCTGGTAAACGAGGAAGTATACGGGGTTATTGAATTAGCCTCTTTTGAAGAATTTAAACCTCATGAAGTTGAGTTTATGCAGAAGATTGCGGAAAGCATAGCTTCCACTATATCTTCGGCCAAGATTAATGCACGCACGCAGGTATTACTGGAAGAGTCACAGCAAATGACCGAGCAAATGCAGGCCCAGGAAGAAGAAATGCGCCAGAATATGGAAGAGTTGCAGGCAACGCAGGAAGAGATGCACCGCAAGCAACGGGAGCTGGAAAATACGTTGGGAGAAGCAAAACAACGAGAAGAAGGATTCGAGGAATCTGAAAACCGGCTAAACTCCATCATTAATAACATTCCTAAATTTATCTTCTGGAAAAATAAGGAGCTGGAGTTTTTAGGGTGCAATGAGTCTTTCGCCAAACTGGCCGGTATTGCATCACCCGAAGAAATTGTCGGAAAAACGGATTATGATTTCTGGGCAAACGACGCGGAAACTTTCCGGGCGGGTGATCAGGAGGTGATCAACAGTAAAGAGGCGAAGCTTGATTTTGAAGAGCCTCAAACCGATGAGCAGGGAAATAAAACCTGGATGCGCGTGAGCAAAGTGCCTTTAATAGATGAAGATGGGGATGTGTTAGGCGTCTTGGGCATGTTTGAAGACATTACTTCACAGAAGGAGCAATTAAATGAATTAGAGGAAACGAAACAACAACTCCAGCAAACTGAAGAAGAATTGAAGCAAATCTCGCTTTCTCTTCAGGAAAAAGGACTGGAGCTGGAAAAAATCAAATCAAAAGATGCGTAAACATCAGCATTGATATACTTAACTGGTATAGCCTAATACGCGCAGCATAGACTCACTGTCCTGCTCAGTAGCGAACAGCCGATAAGTAAATTTTCCGTCTTCCTGCCGATCTATCACAATATGCTTGGGTGCCGGAATCAAACAGTGCTGAATCCCCCCGTATCCGCCAATGGCCTCCTGATAGGCTCCAGTATTGAAAAAACCAATGTATAAGGGCTCGTTAGGGGATATTTGGGGAAGAAAAACTTCGTTATGATGAGCCTCAGCATTGTAATAATCCATGCTGTCGCAGGTTAACCCTCCCAGGTTAATTTTTTGATAAGGCCGGTCCCAATGGTTGACCGGAAGCATAATGAATTTCCGATTTAATCCCCAGATGTCGGGGAGTTGGGTAATGAATGATCCATCGATCATATACCAAAGCTCCTTATCATTCTGTTGCTTCTGACCCAGTACGGAGTAAATAGTAGCTCCGCTTTCCCCTACCGTGTAAATACCAAATTCCGTGAGGATATTGGGTGTAGGCGTGTTATTATCGCGACAAACGCTCTGAATATTCTCAATAATCTGATCCACGATATATGCGTAATCGTAGGTAAACCAGAGCGAATTTTTGACCGGAAATCCGCCACCGATATCGATGGTATCCAGATCGGGGCAAATCTTTTTGAGTTCGCAGTACTTTTCCACGAAGCGATTCAGTTCACTCCAATAGTAGGCTGAATCATCAATACCCTGGTTTACAAAGAGGTGCAGCATTTTAAGCCGCACCTGCGGATTTTCCTGAATATGGGCTTTGTAGTACTCCAGTACTTCCCCGTAGCGAATGCCTAAGCGTGAAGTATATAGCTCAAAGCGAGGTGTTTCATCAGAAGCCACGCGAATACCTACATTGAAAGGAACATCTACGTGCTGCTGGTAATAAGGCAGTTCGTCCAGATTATCCAATACTGGAATACAATTACGAAAGCCGTCATTCAAAAGCTCCGATATATATTGTTTGTACAGATCGCGTTTGTAGCCATTGCAGACAATCAGAATATCCTGATTTATTTTCTTTTGCTCATACAACCGGCGAATGATGGGAATGTCGTAAGAAGAAGATGTCTCCAGATGAATATCGTTTTTAAGCGCCTCAGTCAGAACGAACTCAAAATGCGAAGATTTGGTGCAGTAACAGTAACGATACTCGCCTTCGTACTGATATTTTTGCATCGACTCCCGAAACATGCGCTTTGCTCGCTGAATATTGTGGCTGATTTTGGGTAAGTAGGTTAGTTTGAGCGGAGTACCAAATTTAGCAATCAACTCCATCAAGGGCACTTCGTGGAAACGCAAGCCTTCCTGGGAAACATCAAAATCGGCAGTAGGAAAATCAAATGTCTTTTGAATCAGATCAATATACTTTCGCATAGGGCGATATAAAAAATAGGTGGAGTGAATGAGGGTGCAATATTCTCATAATTTTAACATCTTTGCAACGATTATTTGCGAAGGATTGAACTGTACCGGCTATTTGCTGGAGGTAAATAACCTTATCTACTGATACTTCAACCTTCGGCCATGCACTTTTGAGGATCTTACGTATGACTATAGAGAAACAGCTTGTTACAGGTATTCGGGAAGCATTTCAGCAACATTTCCAGCATGCGCTTTCGGAAGGAGAGATCAGTCTGCAACCTACCCGGAAAGATTTTGCCGGATCGCATACCTTCGTTACGTTTCCGTATGCCCGCCTTACCCGGCAGAGTCCGCAACAAACTGCCGAGCTCATTGGAAACTACCTGAAAACATATACGGAGGTCGTAAAGGATTTCAATGTGGTGAAGGGTTTTCTGAATTTGGAACTGGCTGACTCGGTATGGGTTCAGGGGCTGCAAAGCATGGTACAAACCTACCAGGCGGGCGAGCTCCCCTATGGTTTTCAGCCGTCCAACGGCCAAAAAGTAATGATTGAGTTCTCTTCTCCTAATACCAACAAACCGTTGCACCTGGGGCACCTGCGCAATAACTTTCTGGGATTCTCCATGTCGCAAATTTTGCAGGCCAATGGATATGAAGTACGTAAAGTCAATATTGTAAACGACCGGGGTATTCACATCTGTAAATCCATGCTGGCTTATCAGAAATTTGGTGAAGGAGAAACTCCCGAGTCTTCTGGCCTGAAAGGTGATCACCTGGTAGGAAAGTATTACGTAGAATTTGACAAGCATTACAAAGCCCAGGTGCAGGAGTTAATAGCGCAGGGCAACGAAGAAGAAAACGCCAAAAAAGAAGCTCCGTTGATGAAAGAAGCGCAGGAGATGCTCCAAGATTGGGAGCAGGGCGATGCCGAAGTTGTCGCGCTCTGGAATCAGATGAATGACTGGGTATACACCGGATTTGATGCCACCTACGAGAAAATAGGAGTGTCCTTCGACCAAATCTACCACGAATCCAATACCTATCTGCTGGGCAAAGATATTGTGGAACAAGGAGTGGCTCAAGGAGTTTTCTACCGGAAAGATGATGGCTCGGTATGGATTGATCTGAGTGAAGAAGGGTTAGATGAGAAACTGCTGCTGCGGGGCGATGGCACTTCCGTGTACATGACCCAGGACCTGGGCACGGCCGAATTGCGGCATCAGGACTGGCCTTTCAATAAACTGGTATATGTTGTTGGAAACGAGCAGAATTACCACTTCAAGGTATTGTTTTCTATTCTGAAGAAGCTGGGGCGAACATACGCGGATGGGTTGTACCACCTTTCGTACGGTATGGTAGATCTGCCTTCTGGTAAAATGAAATCCCGGGAAGGCACCGTGGTAGATGCCGATGATCTGATTGATGAAGTGATCGGAGAAGCCCGCAAGAAAACTGAGGCACTGGGAAAAATTGAGGGCCTTACCCAGACTCAGGCCGAAACACTGTACCAAATGCTGGGCCTGGGCGCTATTAAGTACTTTTTGCTGAAAGTAGACCCTAAAAAGCGTATGTTGTTCAATCCGGAAGAATCAGTGCAGTTGCAGGGAGATACGGCCCCCTTCATTCAGTACACACATGCTCGTATATCGGCTATTTTGCAGAAAGCTCGCCAGGAAAATATTGATTTTACAAAGACGAATGCTTTTTCAACCTTAGAGAAGATACAGCCGGAGGAACAGGAAGTAATTGAATTGCTCACAGCTTTCCCTCAAAAAATTAAGCAGGCGGGTGAAGACTATGCGCCGTCCGGCATTGCCCAGTACGTATTTGATCTGGC
This sequence comes from Cyclobacteriaceae bacterium, assembly GCA_040222715.1. Classification (GTDB taxonomy): domain Bacteria; phylum Bacteroidota; class Bacteroidia; order Cytophagales; family Cyclobacteriaceae; genus Tunicatimonas. Next base: position 180,538 of record JAVKCN010000163.1, read on the forward strand.
GAAAGCTTATAATCGTTTTTATTCAGAAGTGCCGATCTTCTCCGAAGAGAATCCTCAGATACTATCATTTCGGATAGCCCTGTCTTTAGCAGTGGCTAAAACCATTCAGAGCGGATTAGGGTTATTAGGTATTCAGGCACCGGAGCAGATGTGATAGGAGAGGAGAGCGAAAACCAGGAGCCTGGAACAGGTGTTGCCATGAACAATCGGCCCTTTAGCTATACCACAATCAATCATCGTAAACATCAATATGCCCTCTTTTCGTGATTGGATGACTGCGGCCCGCCCGCGTACCTTGCCGCTCGCACTGTCCTCTATCGGAATGGGAGCCTTTCTGGCTGCCTCCGCAGGTCACTTCCGTTGGGAGGTATTTGTCCTTACTGCGCTAACAACAATCTTTCTGCAAGTGCTTTCTAATTTCGCCAATGACTACGGGGACTCCATCCACGGGGCCGACCGGGCAGAACGCGAAGGTCCAGCGAGGGCAGTACAATCCGGAGCTATTTCTCCGGCTGCCATGCGGCGGGCCATGGTATTGCTGGCCACCTTATCTTTCCTCGCAGGCATCACCCTACTTCTGGTTAGCATTCGCTGGAACATTCAGGTGCTTATTATTTTTCTTGTACTGGGGTTACTGGCCATTACCGCATCGGTTACCTACACTGCCGGACGAAAGCCCTATGGCTACGCCGGTTTGGGAGATATTTCGGTACTCATCTTTTTTGGCCTGATAGGCGTGTTAGGTTCATTTTATCTACATACCGGCTTCGTCTCTCCGCTTTATTTGCTCCCGGCCTTAAGCTGTGGTTTTTTCTCAGTCGGAGTGCTCAACGTCAATAACATCCGCGACATTAAGACGGATCAACTGGCTGGAAAAAGATCTATTCCAGTACGTCTGGGACGCGCTCGCGCCATTGTCTACCACTGGAGTTTATTAGCACTGGGCGTGGTTTGCTCAATCATTTTCGTGCTTTTGTCTTATAACAATATATATCAGTGGATCTTTCTACTAAGCGTACCACTGCTAATCCGGAATGGCAAAGCTGTGCAAACTAAAGTGAATGCGGTGGAGTTAGATCCTTACCTGCGCCAACTGGCATTGTCCACATTGGTGTATGTTATTACGTTTGGTATTGGCCACCTGCTCTAAAGAAAGTTCGTTTTTTTTAGATGAGAGCCTGTTTCTTTCGTATAATCTAGTAAGAAGTATGTATAATTTTGAAATATCCTACTTATGAAAAGTATCTTAGTTCCTACCGATTTTTCTGATCAGGCGACCTATGCACTGGATATGGCGGCGGCCATTGCAAGAAAGAGTGGCGCAAATGTCCAACTGCTAAATGTAGTAGAAGCCCCCCACGGTTCTTCCTTTAGCGCGATGGGTGAAGTGACCATGCCAGATGCTTCGGACAATATGTATTTTGTGCAAATGGTAGACGCTTCCAAGAAAAAGTTTGATGCCCTGGCCGAAGGTGGTAAGTATGCTGATATTAAGCTGGAAGGACTGGTTGAAGTGGGACACCCCTTTGAGCATATCTCTCGCACCATTGCCGAACATCAGGTAGACCTGGTGGTGATGGGAACCCAGGGTACGTCCGGCATGGAAGAAATCTTTGTGGGCTCCAATACCGAAAAGGTAGTCCGACGGGCGAAGTGTCCGGTATTGACTGTAAAAACTCCGGTGGATGTAAGCGGTATAAAAAATATTGCTTTTGCTACCAACTTCCGGGATGATTATGATCCTTTGATAAAGCAGTTGATCAAACTACAAAAGCTGTTTGATGCTACCATCCACATGGTGAGTGTCAACACTCCCAGTAATTTTGAGACTGACCGCTATTATAAGCAGGCCATGCAGGAGTTTGTGCAAAAGTACCAACTAGAAAACTACACCATGAATGTCTATAATGATGATCCGGAAGAAGATGGAATCATCTATTTTGCTGAAGACATTGATGCAGACATGATCGCGCTGGGCACCCACGGCCGTACCGGCATTGGCCGATTATTGAGCGGCAGTATTGCCGAAGATATCGTCAATCATGCCAAACGCCCGGTGTGGACATTTAAGCTGTAAGGGAAAGGTTTATGCCCCCCAGGTATCGGGAGATCTGCGCCAGCTCTGAAGAGAGGACAGGTTAGCGGTAGAGATCAGATTCTGCTCTACGGCTTCTTTGATCAGCACATCGTAATTGCAAAGCGAGATAAAAGGAATTTCGGCATTGGCAAACAGCTCCCGAGCCTGATCGAACCCATACGTAAAAATTGAGATAAGTCCCAATACATTTAACCCGGAGAGATCTAAAGCAGCGGCGGCTTTGGCTGAACTTCCTCCGGTAGATACCAGATCTTCAATCAGTACCACTTTCTGCCCATCCACGGCTTCTCCTTCAATCAGGTTGGTCATACCGTGGGTTTTGGGTTTGGGACGCACATAAATAAAAGGTAAATCCAGCGCATCAGCCACCAAAGCTCCCTGCGGAATGCCCGCTGTTGCTACCCCGGCAATGGCTTCTGCTTCTGAAAACCTTTTGCGGATGACTTCTGTCAACTCATGCTTAATATAGGTTCTTACCTGCGGGTACGACAGGGCAATTCGCCCGTCGCAATAAATGGGAGATTTCCAGCCCGAACTCCACTCATAGGGCTGTTCGATGCTCAGTTTTATTACACCAATGTTCAGATACATCCGGGCAATTCGCTCGGCAACTGATAAATCTTTCTGATCAGACCAACTCATGGCTGCAAATTAGCTAATATATTTCTGAGGAGGAGAATCTACCACAAAATTTTTATCGGGTAAGGAAGATCCAGGCTTCCTGAATAGATTGCGCTCCAACAGGATTGATATAAACTCATATCCAATTAGACTACCATAAGTAAAATTAAAATAAAAATAGAAATATTACATATGTAAGATTTTTTATATATTTGCATTCTGATAAGTATATATATGAGAAAAGAGAGGTTACGGGAGTTGTTTGAAAGTGAACAGGAAGCTATAGTGCTGTTAGATCAGCAAGGCGACTTTCTCTTTCTCAATTCTTTGGCTTCTCATTTTTTTCCTTCCTTTGATTCTGGTTCCATATTTTCTTTTTTAGAATCCGACATTCATACCCAGTTGCGAAGCTTCTTATACGGAGAATCACAATTACATGAGCTGGTACTGGAAACAACCGCAGTTGTGGTGACCCCAAGCTTCACACAAATTCCAATTCGACTTTGGGTTAGCCGTGCGGCTGTATCTCAGGGCAATGTCTTTATGATGGTGCTCGAAAGAATAATGACAATAGCCCATGATACGTCGGAAATCAGCTTATACAAAAAAATAGCCGATCAGGCCCAGGACATCATCTCGGTATACGATACCGACTTTAACTGCTATTATGTGAATGTCCAGGCCAACCAGCAATTGGGCTATCTGCTAGCCGATTATTATACCGGTCGTGGATTCTTACAGTTTGTGGAAATGGCCTACCACGATGAATTACTTCAGCGGATAGAGAAAGACACTCAAAAGGGTGTAATATCGTCTGAGTATCGCTATATTACTCGTAAAAAAAGTGGCGAATTAGTAGAAATAACCAACAATATTACAAGAATTTTTACGGAAGATAAGCAGTTGTATCGGCTAGTTGCCAACGAGCGCCTTTCTACGGTGGATGACCGCACTCACACCTATCCTAAACCCCGGGAAGCATTCATGCTCTCGGACCCAGCCCATTTAGTAAGCTATATTAATCCCAACGCAAAGTGGGTATCAGCGCAAACGTCAACTGCCGCTGACCAGCAATCATTGCTCTCCATGGTGCATCCGGCAGATCACCCCAAACTGCTGAACCATCAATGGCAGGGAAGCGGGACATTTAGTACATTCACTCCACTACGCCTGCTCCAGCCTTCGCATACGTATCGAACGGTTAATGCCACCATTGACCGTTTTTTTAATACTTCTGGTCAATTAGTCTATACGGCCATCCGCTGGACTGAGCCTGAAAAGCAGGATAAAGACCCATTCACCGAACAATTAGCAGAGCAGAAAGAAATTGAGGAGTACGAAAGAATTATGCAGAATCCAGTGATTATTTGTGATCGTAATAACCTGACGATTCAGTACATTAGCCCGGCAGTAGAACCGATGCTGGGATATACATCGCAGGAACTGCTGGGTCAGGACATGGCTGACATTATAGATTCTGATACTGTAGAGGGAGTGAAAATTCAGTTACGGGAGGCTATTTCCCAATCAGTTCCTACCTTAGTGTGTCAGATAAAGAAAAAAGATGAGACGTATCAGCCCTTTCGATTATCTTTTAAAACCATTGAGAAAGATGGCGAAAACCGGGTGCTGTGCACTATTATGCATGTGATGAATTCTACTGATCCTACTTTGTTTCAATCTGTACTTGATCATTTACCTGATGCTGTATTTGTCTTACGGGCGAGCGATCTGGCGATGATGGAGGCCAACCCTTACGCTTGTGCACTTTTGCAAAAAGAGCGATCAAAGCTGATAGAAGCCTCGTTTTTATCCCCCTGGATGCCGACCATCGCCGAGCGCCTGCGGTCTTTTCTCACGCAGGAGGCCGATTTTGCCACGAAGGATATTCATTATACCACCTCGGGCGGGCACTCCTTCTGGGGAAATACTACGCTGAAAATGATGCCCGGTTCGGGACAACAGCAGGATATCATCGTACTGAGAATTGTTGATATTACCGAACGGAAAAAACGCGAACTGGAGCTTAAAAGAACCCAGGATGCCTCTCAGGAAACAGTGCGTTCCCACGAGAACTTCCTGTCGCAAATGAGCCATGAAATTCGAACTCCCCTGAATGCGGTGCTGGGCATGACCCATCTGATGTTGCAAAATAACCCTCGGGAAGATCAGGTAAAACTGTTGCAAACGTTGAAGTTTTCCGGAGATAGCCTGACAGCCCTCATCAACGATATTCTGGATTTTTCAAAAATGGAAGCCGGACAGCTCCGGTTGGAAAACCAGGAATTTGGGCTGATGGAATTCATTCAGGGCATTAAACTCACATATAAAAATCTGGCCAATGACCGGGGCGTTATGTTCCGCCTCCTGTTGGAAGATGAAGTGCCCAATTTCGTATTGGGTGATGTCAACCGTCTGGGGCAAATACTTAATAACCTTTTGAATAATGCCGTTAAGTTTACCGAGGAGGGGCAAATTGTACTCAGTGTATATGTAGAAAAAGAAACGGATGAACAGTACATTTTGCTACTTGAAGTCTCTGATACCGGCATCGGTATTCCCAAAAATAAGCTCTCCATCATTTTTGACCCTTACCAGCAGGCCGGCCCCAGCAAATACGGAGGAACCGGACTCGGATTGTCTATTGTAAAAAATCTGATAGAATTGCAAGGCGGAAAAATAGCAGTGCGAAGCTCGGAAGGAGAAGGCACTACTTTCAAAGTAACCTTACCCTTCGGTAAATCCGAGCGGCAGGGAACGGTTAAGGAAAGCACGGTGCAAAACCTCATCTCCGAATTCCAGTCGCTGGAAGGCCTGAAAGTGTTGTATGTAGAAGATGTAATTCCCAATCAACTGCTGATGGAGGGCCTTTCCGATAAATGGGACGTGCAACTGGATACGGCTCTGAACGGCTTAGAGGCCCTGCAAAAAGTAAAGAAGCAGCAATACGACCTGATTCTGATGGACATTCAAATGCCCAAAATGGATGGCTATGAGGCTGCTATGGAGATCCGTAACCTGAAAGATCCTCACTACGAAAATATCCCCATCATTGCTCTAACCGCTTCCGTGTCAGACCGCACCCGGCATCGCATCCGGGAAATGGGCATGACTGATTATATTTCCAAACCGATCGACCCCAAGAACCTGCACCAGAAACTGGCTGAGTTAGCCAAAAAACGAGCTACCGCTGACTCCGCTACCTCGGAGACACCCATGCCCGAAGTATCTCTCCCTACCAGGGTTGAGGTAGCTTCATCCGAAATATCAGTGCCTGATTTTAGCCAGTTGAATGAACTTTACCTGGATGATCGACAGGGGTATGTGGAAATACTGGAGCAGATTCAGCGCCTCACCCTGGAAAGCTTTCCGGTCATTAACAATGCCATCCGGCGCATGGACGAAGAGACGTTGCGGTTTAACTGCCATAAAATCATGTCATACGTACGGCTGCTGCATTTAAATACCCTGGAAGTGCTGCTCCATCAGGCTAAAAAATATGTAAGTGGCCAACCAGCCGTTGCCTCTGCCGATAGGCTGATACAGGAGCTTACCCGCCACTTTGATAACCTGGAGCAACATATTGTCAACGAAATTACCAACCACACATCCCCTAACTAAATACTATGAACCGAAGAAATTTTTTACAACAATCTACCTTAGCCGCCGCCAGCGTAGGCGCCTTTTCCACCTCATCCATCGTCGCCGATCAGCAATTTTACGAGTGGCGCACCTACGAGCTGAAATCCGGCTCTAAAAGGAGCGTGTTTGACGATTATCTGCAATCAGCTTTAATACCGGCCCTGAATGCTACGGGAGTAGAACATGTAGGAGTATTTACGGAAATGGGCATGTCCGATCCTCCCAAATTACATCTGCTATTACCCTTCAGTAGCCTGGAAGCCTTTGCTCAAAGTACCCAGAATATATTAAAGCAGGGCGTGTATCAACAAAACACCCAATCCTTCAACGACAGCGATACTCCGGATAATCCCAATTTTACTCGCTATGAAAGTTCGCTTATGCGGGCCTTCGAGACCATTCCTCAGATGAAAATACCGGAGTCCACGGAGCGTATTTTTGAGTTTCGTACCTACGAAGGGTATAATGACGATGCCGTCCGGCGAAAAATTGCGATGTTCAACAAAGGAGAGCTGCCGCTATTTTACGAAACCGGACTACATCCCGTGTTTTTTGGCGAGACCCTGATCGGCCGAAAATTACCCCAGCTCACCTACATGATCACCTTCCGCGACATAGCCGAACGAGATGCCAACTGGCAGAAATTTAGCAACCATCCGGAATGGAAGAAAATGTCGGGCCTGCCTGAGTATGCCAACAGCGTTTCCCGGGTCAATCGCCTCTTTCTGAAACCTACCAGCTATTCGCAGGTCTGAGCCTGAAGGAGGGTCTGAATTTCGTTGAGCTTCAGCAAGGCTTCAATCGGCGAGAGAGTATTGATGTCCGTATGTTGCAGGATATCCTGCACCTGCGCCCATCGCGGGTCTAACTCAAACAACTGAAGCTGTGTCTGACTCTTGGGAATACTGCTGATGGTTTCCTGGGCGGAACTGTTGATCTTGTCTTGTTCCAGGTGGTGCATGATCTCGTTGGCCCGCTTGACCACCTGGGTGGGCATGCCGGCCATTTGTGCCACATGGATACCAAAGCTGTGCTGGCTGCCTCCCTCCTGTAGCTGGCGAATGAACAGGATCTTGTTGCCCACTTCTTTTACAGCAACGTTATAATTTTTTACCCGGGGAAAATCATTGGCTAGCTGGTTCAGCTCGTGGTAGTGGGTGGCAAACAGGGTTTTGGCGCGACAACGGGCATGGTTGTGCAGATATTCTACCAGCGACCAGGCAATAGAAATACCATCGTAAGTGCTGGTGCCCCGCCCAATCTCGTCCATCAGCACCAGGCTGCGTGCACTTAGATTATTCATAATGCTGGCGGTCTCATTCATCTCTACCATGAAGGTAGATTCGCCTTTGGCCAGATTATCAGAAGCACCTACACGAGTGAACACTTTATCTACCAGCCCAATCTGAGCGGCTTTGGCAGGCACAAAAGAGCCCATCTGGGCCATTAGCACAATTAATGCCGTCTGACGAAGCAGGGCCGATTTCCCGGCCATATTAGGGCCGGTGATGATCATAATTTGCTGTTCCTCGCTATCCAGCCGTATATCGTTCGGCACATAAGGCTCGCCCGGGGGCAATTGCTGCTCAATCACCGGGTGACGTCCCTGTTTAATCTCAATACGATCCGAATCCAGCAGTTGCGGTTTAACGTAGTGGTACTGCTGCGCTACCTGGGCAAAGGAAGAAAGACTATCCAGCCGGGCCAGGGTGCGGGCATTCTGCTGAATCTGCTTGACGTACTGGTTTGCTGCCAGCAGCAGTTGCTGAAACAAGCGTTGCTCAATCTGCACCAGTTGCTCTTCCGCCGTCAGGATTTTCTCTTCGTAGGTTTTGAGCTCTTCGGTAATATATCGCTCGGCGTTTACCAGGGTTTGCTTACGAATCCATTCCGAGGGCACTTTGTTTTTATGGGCATTGGAGACTTCCAGGTAATAGCCAAAGACTTTATTGTAAGCTATTTTGAGCGAAGAAATTCCGGTATTCTCAATCTCCCGCTTTCGGATCTTTGCCAGGTAATCTTTTCCCGAATAGGCAATACCCCGCAATTCGTCTAACTGGGCATCAATACCTTCCTTCATCAGGTTTCCCTGGTTGCTGACCACGGGTGGTTCATCTTTTAATTCCCGCTCAATTTTTTCCAGTAAATCCTGACAGGGATGCAGGTGCTGGGCAATTTTTTGCAGGGTAACCGGCTCCGATTGTAATAACTGTTTTTGAATGGGAATGGTGTGCTGCAGGGCTTTCTTTAGCTGAATCATTTCCCGGGGATTGATCCGCCCGGCGGCTACTTTCGAGATCAGTCGTTCCACATCTCCCATCGCCTTCAGGTGGCCAATCAAGGTTTGGTGTAATGCCTGATCATTGAGCAGGGCTTCCACAGTCTGCAAGCGATCCTCTATCGCCTTAGACGATTTGAGCGGCAGCGCCATCCATTTACGAAGCAGACGAGCGCCCATCGGAGTAGCCGTACGATCCATGACCTCAACCAGCGGAACTCCGCCTTCGTGTTGGGCATGCAGCAATTCCAGGTTCCGAATGGTAAACTTATCCAGCCAAACGTAACGATCAGCCTCCAGGCGGGAAATAGAAGAAATATGCTGAATCTTGTGATGCTCAGTTGCCTCCAAATAATGTAAAATCGCTCCGGCGGCAATGATACCCTCGGTCAGCTTATCAATCCCGAAACCCTTCAGCGTAGGGGTTTGAAAGTGATGAGTGAGTTTTTCATACGCATGATCGTAATTGTAGAGCCATTCATCCAGACGGTATGTCGGATGTTCGTCGCCCAGCATCTCCTGAAACTGACTGCGGCAGTTCTTACAGTACAATATCTCAGAAGGTGTAAAGCTCTGGATTAGTTTTTCCACATATTCCTGCGACCCGCAGGCCGTCAGAAACTCACCCGTGGATACATCCAGCAATGCCAGTCCCAGCTGCTGTTTGCCAAAATGTACCGAAGCCAGGTAGTTATTGTGCTTTTGGTTCAATACCTGATCGTTGAAGGACAGGCCGGGAGTGACCAATTCGGTAACACCCCGCTTCACCACTCCGCGGGCAAAGCGAGGATCTTCCAGCTGATCACAAATGGCCACCCGGTAACCCGCTCGCACCAGCTTGGTCAGGTAATTATCCAGTGCATGATGTGGGAAACCAGCCAGTTCTACCTCAGAGGCTGAACCGTTGGACCGCTTGGTCAGCACAATGTCCAGTACCTTACTGGCCGTAATGGCATCTTCGCCAAATGTTTCATAAAAATCTCCTACTCGAAACAGCAATATTGCCCCCGGGTACTGCGTTTTCACCCGGTTATACTGTCGCATGAGAGGGGTCTCTTTTTTATCAGTCTTCTTCCTGGTTATGGGCATGGTTGTGTGGCTTTTTCACTTGGCAGATGCTACAAATGTACTGTTTCGTGCAGGGTTAGGCAAAAGAATTTCACTCATGCCTGATCAATATCAGACGTTGATCAGACACGAAAAACAATTCCGTACGGAGTTGGCTTGATAAGTTACAAAATTTCGCTCTCCTTTACAGAAGATTCTAAACGATATACCACCATGAGAAAACTAAAGAATGAGGAACTGGGCCGATTGAGTGTGGAGGACTATAAAGCGGAGAAGAAACGCCCGATTGTCATTGTACTGGATAATGTACGCAGCATGCATAATGTAGGTTCGGCGTTTCGAACGGCCGATGCATTTTTGGTTGAGAAAGTCTTCCTATGTGGTATCACCGCCAAACCACCCCACCGCGAAATTAACAAAACAGCACTGGGAGCGACCGAATCAGTAGCCTGGGCCCATCGGGAGAAGACCATGGAGGTGGTGGAACAACTTAAAGAAGAGGGCTATAAAATTATTTGTGTAGAACAAGCCGACGAAAGCGTCCCCTTGCAGGATTTTATGCCCTACCACGACTGTAAGTACTGCATTATTTTTGGCAATGAGGTATTTGGAGTGGAGGATGAGGTGGTGGCCTCAGCCGATACCTGCCTCGAAATTCCTCAGTTCGGTACCAAGCACTCGCTGAATGTCTCGGTGAGCATTGGAGTGGTGATGTGGGACTTTTTTAAGAAGCTGGAGGATTAAGAAAAGAAGGAGGGTGTTTGGTTAGTCTAGTAGGTCAGCGGGCCACAAGGTACTATAATTTCGCCCTGCCGTGCAAGTTTTTCCGCACATATTACGTAACATAACCCCCGATTTTATTACATACGGCCTATCTTTTGCCATTGGATTACGTAAACCCGGGTGACTTGTACTAACATATTATGGAAGAATCTACAGTAATCCTCAATCCCTGGCAAACCCTCCATCGCAAACAGGTATATGACAATCCCTGGATCAATGTCTACGAAGACCAGGTGGTCAATCCCCGGGGAGGAAAAGGAATTTATGGGAAAGTATCCTTTAAAAATCTCGCAATTGGCATTGTGCCGGTAGACGAGGAATTGCATACCTGGCTGGTAGGACAGTATCGTTATACGCTGGATGAATATTCCTGGGAGATTCCGATGGGAGGTGGAAGTAAAGAAGATGGCGCACTGGAATCAGCCAAGCGAGAGCTCAAAGAGGAAACTGGTCTGACGGCTGCCCACTGGGACAACATCATGCGTATTCATACCTCTAACTCGGTCACCGACGAAGAGGGCTTCATCTTTCTGGCCCAGGATCTGACACCAGGGGAAACAGAATTTGATGAAACCGAAGATCTGCAGATCAAACACTTACCGCTGAAAGAAGCCTTTGAATTGGTGATGGAGAACCAGATCACCGATGCCATCAGCATTGCCGGACTGCTAAAAGTCGCCCGGATGTTCAACATATAGGGTGCAAATGACTAGCTTTGCCTCGGCAAATGCCTTTTGTCTTAAACTCGTATTTTGTTGAGCAATGTCTTTGCAGTCGTACCGCACCCATATTCGAAAAACTTTTCTCATTGCCTACCCCGTCATGCTTAGCCAGCTGGGGCACATTTTGGTAGGGGTCGCGGACAGTATCATGGTCGGGGAGCTGGGTACTGAACCCCTGGCTGCGGTTTCTCTGGCCAATAGCCTGTTTGCGCTCGTACTGATGTTTGGCATTGGTTTGTCTATTGCCATCACTCCATTGGTGGCTACCGCCGACGGCGAAGGCAACACCCGGCAGATTACGCGGGTATTTCAGCACGGGCTCGTAATTAATACGGTGGCCGGGTTTATTTTTTGCGCTTTGGTGATCGCCGGAGCCCAGTTACTGCCCTTCATGCATCAGCCGGAAACGGTTGTGCAACTGACCATTCCCTATTTGAACCTCCTGGCGTATTCGCTGATTCCTTTCATGCTTTTTCAGACGTTCCGGCAGTTTGCCGAAGGGCTTTCATTTACCCGCACGGCTATGCTGATCACCCTGAGTGCTAACGGTATTAATATTGGCCTTAATTACCTGCTGATCCACGGTTATGCCGGGTTTCCCACCTTAGGCTTGAATGGAGCAGGGGTAGCCACGCTGATCTCCCGGGTGATCATGGCCATCGTGATGGTTGCTTATGTGCTGCGGGCGCGCTGGTTTCCTGCCACGGCCCGAACACTGTTCCAGATACGTAAGGGATTGGTGGTTCGCATGCTGAAAATAGGAGTGCCGACGGGATTACAATATATCTTTGAAGTAGGAGCATTCAGCTTTGCCTCCATCATGATGGGATGGCTGGGTGCGACTGCACTGGCCGCTCACCAGATTGCCCTTAATCTGGCCGCCGTCAGCTACATGGTGGCTACCGGACTGGCGGCGGCGGCAACGGTGCGTATAGGAAACCAACTGGGGCAAAAAGACATCCTCAACCTGCGGCGGGTTGGTTTCAGTGCCCTGATGATGGGAGTGGTACTCATGAGTGCATCAGCGATCGCTTTTATTACCCTTAATCACTGGCTGCCCTCACTTTATATTGATGAAACACCAGTGATAGAGCTGGCTGCTTCATTGCTAATCATCGCAGCTTTCTTCCAGTTATCCGACGGTTGCCAGGCAGTAGGGCTCGGTATTCTACGAGGCATGGCCGACGTTAAAGTCCCTACTTTCATTACGCTGATTGCCTATTGGGTAGTCGGCCTGCCCATTGGTTACGGCTTTGCTTTCGGTTTGGGCTGGGGGCCGCAAGGTGTCTGGATCGGATTACTTCTAAGCCTGACGCTGGCAGCGGTGTTATTGTTCATCCGCTTCCAACGCATTAGCCGAAAACTGCTGCGCCAGCGGAAGTCAGTGGTTTAACAAAATGGCATAAATTGTAAGCAGAGGCAATTACAGTATAAACGATGACCGCTTACTGCATCCTACTAACCTCCAACTTTCCTAATACAATGCCATATCAAACTGCTTACGATATTTTTTCGTTAGAGGATGATCAACATCCATGAGTCGGAAAAGCGCGACAGTTGCCCGACGGGGTAGTTCCTGGCAGAACGTTTTATCCAGCATGGTGGCTTGTATCAGGGCTTGCAGCGCCGTTTCAAAACGGTTCTCTTTCAGGGCTAATTGGGCCTGTTGAATCTGCTCCATTACTTTAGGGGAGCCTTCTTCTGAGCAAGTCATCAGATCCGCCAGGCTACGGATGTCTTCGCCCAGTTCAAAGTTTTTGTGAGCATCCTGCACAGCTTCCCGAGCTCGCTCGGGATGTTGGCCCACGCTCGCAGCAGCTAGTAAAAGTTGTCCTTCTTCCATATCCGGATGAGCCTCCACAAACTGCTCAAGCTGTTGGGTGGTTTCAGCATGCTGGTTGGTGAACAATTGCGGGATAAATGCCTTTAACTGTTCCTTTCCTTCATCAGGCAAATGATCTTTCAGCCACTTCTGGAGCTGAGGTTTGGACAATGCTCCGGTAAACTCAGCGATGATTTTGCCCCGATAGAACATTTTCACGGCCGGAATGCCTCGGATACCGTAGGTCATCGAGACTTCCTGGTCTTCATCGGTATTTACTTTGACCAACTCCCACTGTCCCTGCGCTTCCTCAGCTAATGCTTCAATGACGGGGCCCAGAAACTGGCAGGGGCCACACCAGGGAGCCCAGAAATCTACTACCACAGGTACCTGTTCACTTCGGGCGATTACCTCTTGTTCAAAGTTCATGAAAAAAATAGCTTAGGTTCGACATTCGTCTGACCTATTCTACGAGGAAGCCACGCTGATGTTCAGGCTCTCCGCTCTTTGTTTCAATGCCCGGTTCATCGCCACAAAACCCTGGCGAGTGGTTTCGGCAATCTGTTTCATAATCATACTTCGCAAGATGCCGCTAAACTTTTCCTGTTGGGTCAGCTTTACCTGATTAGGCGATAATTCCTCAATTACGAATATATGACGACCGTCAAATAACCCGGAAATCCACAGATGGCCGAGCCACTCTAAACGGCGATTTGTTTCTACGCATACCAGTTTGGGAGTAAAGGTCATGACTTTCTCACCCTGCTTCATCTGGTTGGTCAGGCGGGTGCCTGTTACGGCGTTGCCGGATGAGCCAACAATGAAAGGGTTCCATTCAGCATACTGCGCAAAATCCGTGAGCACGCTCCACACCTGCTCGGCTGAAGCATTGATAATGATTTCAGTGGTTAATTCTTTCATGGCAATGATATTTTGTTGTTTCCAACAAAGGTAGATAGGGTAAGCAGCAGATGACGTTATCTTTTGTTAAGAAGCACCCTCGTTATGAAAAAAAGCAGCCTTACATTGATGTAATCCGTTTTCGGATTCGGCTCAGGGAAACCGGAGTGATGCCCAGAAAGGAAGCAAGGTAGTGCTGGGGCACTCGCTGAAACCATTCGGGCTGCGTTTGCAACAATTTCTGGTAACGTTCTTCGGGAGAGTCTAAGATATAAGAAGATAGGATTCGCTGGGCATTGATGAAACGCTGCTCAGCCACCCTGCGCCCCATGATCTGGAAATTGACAGAGTACGCGTACATCTTCCGAAAGTTCTCATGATCAATCACCAACAATTCGCTGTCTTCCAGCGTTTCCAGGCTCTGCTGGCTGGGGATTTGTTGTAACAGGCTATCCAAAGCCGTAGCAAACAGGTTTTCCAGGAAGATAAATGCCGTAACTTCCTCCCCCTCTTTAGGGTAAAATAGGCGCAGACAGCCTTTATTAACGAAATATACTTCTCGAGCTACTTCCCCCTCCCGGATCAGCGAAAACTTTCGGGGCACCTCCCGATAGACAAAAAGATCTTCCAGAAAACTCAATTCGGCTGCGGAAAAAGGAGCCCACTGAGAAACATATTGCCTAAGCTGAGAATACATGCTATTTTCTACAATTTGCCGGTAGAGGTTTCTTTAAACGTGGGTTTTGTGTTAAATTGAACGCCCACTACGCTTATTGTTTACTTCTAACACTTAAGATACCAAATAATGAAAAAACGACCTAACAAAAGCAACAACCTGCCTCGTCGTGACTTTCTGAAAGGTGCAGCAACCTCCGCCGCTTCTTTCATGATCGTACCTCGCTCCGTGCTGGGCGGGCCGGGTTATCAGGCTCCCAGCGACACTGTGAACGTGGCCGCCATTGGGGCCGGCGGCATGGGTGCCTCTAACATGAGTCGCCTGACCAGCCAGAATATTGTGGCACTGGCCGATGTGGATCACGATTGGGTAAGAAACGCGGTCAAAAGCGACAATCGGGCTGATTTACGACAGGCCTACGATAAAGCCAAATGGTACAAAGACTTCCGCAGAATGCTCGAAGAGCAGAAAGATATTGATGCGGTTGTCGTAGCCACTCCCGATCACTTTCATACGGTAGCGGCCAGTGCGGCCATGCAGATGGGAAAGCACGTATACGTGCAGAAGCCTCTGACCTACTCGGTAAAAGAAGCTCGTGAACTGAAACGCCTCGCCCAGGAAACCGGGGTGGTGACCCAGATGGGAAACCAGGGCCACTCCAGCGATGATGCCCGCCGAATTAACGAATGGGTACAAGCCGGAGCCATCGGCCCGGTGCGGGAAGTACACGTCTGGACCAACCGCCCCATCTGGCCTCAGGGAATTCCCCGCCCTACCAGTGCAGGAGGGTCTGGCGATGTGGAGTGGAACCGGAATGTAGTGAAAGACCTTCTGGTCAGATCCATGAGCGGTAAGTTTAAGGCACCTAAAGATTTGGACTGGGATTTGTTCCTCGGGCCAGCTCCCTACCGCGAGTATCACCCAATCTATCATCCGTTTAACTGGCGGGGCTGGGCTGACTGGGGCGTAGGAGCGCTGGGAGATATGGGTGCCCACCTCATCGACCATCCCTACTGGGCATTAGGGCTTGAATACCCCGATACTGTACAAGGGGCTTCCACTCCCTGGGGTGGAAATGAAGAAGATCTGGCAACCTATCCACTTTCTACTACCGTACATTATACCTTCCCGGCGCGCGGCATGCTGCCCGAGGTAACGATGCACTGGTACGATGGTGGCCTGATGCCCGCCCGTCCCTCAGTCTTACCCGATAATGTGAAATTAGATCCGGGTGGAGGGGTTATCTTCGTAGGAGAAAAAGGCATTCTGATGCACGAAACTTACGGAGCCAATCCGCAGATGTATCCTCAATCACTCATGGAACAGTACGCCGATGTGCCCGAGACCTACGAGCGCATACAAGGCGGACGGGATCAGCACGAGATGAACTGGATTCGGGCCATCCAGGGCGAAGAAAAAGCCAGTAGCCCGTTTGAATACGCGGCTCCGCTTACGGAAACCATGCTGTTGGGAGTAGTCGCCCTACACGCACCCGGCGAAACGCTCCGCTACGACGGTAAGAAAATGGAGTTTACCAATAAAAAAGAAGCCAACAAGTATCTCCACCGTGAGTACCGCGACGGCTGGGCAATCGCCTAAATTCGTTTATTGGTTTCATAAAAAGACCACCAGGGCTATCGTGCTTTTGTGGTCTTTTTTTATTTCCGGTTTCGAAGTTTCTTAAGAAGAATCATCGCAAGTCTAATTGCTACTATATTGCTTTCTTGAGCTTAGGATAGACAAGAAATTTTCTTCGGCCCATTGGGTCAGATTTTTGATGTGGGGTACCAGGCTTTGTCCGGTGGTAGTGAGTTGATACTCCACCCGGGGAGGAATTTCAGGATACACCTTTCTCGACACCAGTCCATCAGCTTCAAGAGTTCGTAGTGTCACAGTCAGCATCTTCTGTGAGATGTCACTGATGGTTTTGTGCAATGCGTTGAAGCGCATTACTTCTTCATCGCTCAGGATCAAAATCACCAGAATAGACCATTTATCTCCCAATCGGTCCAGCACCTGCCGCACCGGGCACTGATTGGTATTAGTAAAGATTTCAGGATTATTTTTCATGCTAATTCATTGACTATCAACATTCGTTTCGGCTAGGTAAGACACTTACCCGGAGGTAACCTATTGATATAGTTAAACTTACTTTCTAACTTTAAGTTACTAAAAGTAAGTAAAGATATATTAGTAACTGTTAAATTTTTTTAAAATGAATAAAATACTGATCACCGGTGCCACGGGCTATTTAGGAAAAGAAGTCGTTGAGTTACTTGCAGAACAGTCTGCTGAATCCACGATTGCAGCTTTGGTAAGAAACCCGGACAAAGCCGAACCGCTGAAGGCAAAAGGCGTAGAAATCCGAGAAGGGGATTATGACAACTATGATTCATTGCTACGAGCTTTCAAAGGCATTGATAAACTGTACTTCGTGTCTGGCAGTGATATTGCCCACCGTACCAGGCAACACGAAAATGTGGTAAATGCAGCAAAGGAGGCCGGGGTGCATCATGTGGTGTATACCAGCTTTCAGCGAAAGAACGAAACCGCATCATCGCCCATTGCCCCCGTAGCGGAAGCTCATCTGAAAACCGAGGCCTGGCTCAAAGCATCAGGGTTGGCCTATACCATTCTAAAGCACACACTCTACCTGGATATGCTGCCCATGTTTATGGGCGAACAGGTACTAGAAAGCGGCGTGATTTACCAACCCGCCGGAGATGGCAAAGCTGCCATGCTGACCCGGCACGATATGGCCGAAGTGGCAGCGGCAATCCTTACTTCGGAGGGCCACGAAAATAAGGAATACGATATTACAGCGGGGCAGGCTTATTCCTACGGTGATATTGCCGCCATTCTCTCTGAGCTGACGGGGAAACCCATTCAGTACGTTTCGCCATCGCAGGAAGCATTCTCTAAAACTTTGTCGGAGCAGGGAGTGCCCGCGGAGGCTATTGGCATGTCCGTTGGATTTGCCGAAGCCATTAAGCAAGGCGAGTTTGGGAAAACCTCTCATGACACGGAAACCATTCTCGGCCATCAGCCGACCTCCTTATCCGATTACCTGAAGCAGATATATGCCTCCTGAAATTTTGTAACTGAATGAATAAAAAGGTTGCCATACCTATGAGTTGAGGCAACCTTTTTTATTTTGACCCTGATAATTTTTAAGCGAAATGCGTTGTTTGAATTTTTAGCTTCAGCCACCATGCATAAAGTGAGCGAGTTGCAGTTAAGTATTATCTAATGTGCTATATTTTCCTTTTGCTCAGGCTTCGGATGACGTATGGCCCACTCCCACTACTGGAGCCATCATTATTCAGACCGGAGAAGAAGAATACCTGGTTGCGGGCACCGGAGTGGTGGTAACCTTTAAAGTAACCGGTGATGATTCCATGAATGCCGGGATTTTACAAGTAGATGAAGGCATTTTCGAGAACGGGTCATGGAAGCCCGGACGTAGACTGAATGGCGACCAGATTCACCAGGGGCGGCATTTGCGAATCCCGGAAGGAACGTATGGCATCCAAAAGCTGGAACTTTACTCATATCAGTAGTTCAGATTTGCTTGAGAAAGTGAAGAAAACATAAGTTATCGGGTAAGATTCGTTCCGGCATGTTTGCTCGCTATTTATTATTTTTATAGTGCATCCTTATTACAAATACTGCTGAACAGGCCACTAAGAAATATAAGTGGTTGAGTTATGAGCAAATATTCCTTTTCCATGGGTTTTTCTGCTTTTCTAACCCCGCTCACGCTCGCCAATAATTACTTTGTTTATAATGATATCATTAAAATATATCGTCTGACTAAAATTTTCGGGTATGTTTTGCTGTAATCTGGAAAGGCGGTATCAGGTTATAGACAGCATTCTTATCAGTATAAAGGGCTCATTTTGATAACCTTAAACAAGTTAAAGCATGGATGCTATTAAAGCATATAAAGATACTCGACAAAAACTATTTGATTCAGCCGGTGTTCAGCCCGAATCTATTATGGTAACTACAAAGGGGCTGGCAAAGAATGTGCATTACCTCAAAATTGGCCAAGGCAAGCCGCTAATCCTGATTCATGGGGGAGGTAGCCATTCCAGCGAATGGATCAATATTCTAAAACCCCTGGCTGAGCAATTTCAGTTGTATGTGGTAGATCGACCGGGCTGTGGACTGAGTGATGCCTTCGATTACCGGGGCGTAGTTATGCAGGAAAGTGCGGTAGACTTTGTTCGCTCTTTTATGGATGCAGTAGGCTTGCAGCAGGCATCGTTCCTGGGGCAGTCAATGGGAGGTTATTTCAGTATCTGCTTTGCCCTGCAATACCCCGAACGGGTGGAAAGGCTCTTGCTTATTGGTGCTCCCGCCGGTATGAACCGGTGGATTCCACTTCCACTTAGGCTGCTGGGTGCCAGCGGGCTTAATAAGTTGCTGATAAAAACAGTTGCCAAACCCAGTGTGAAGAACCTGAAAAATCTGCACCAGCAGATATTGGTAGCTGATATGACCAATATATCCGATGACTATCTCCTGCATGGTTATTACAGCCAGTTGTTGCCGGGAAATGCGGCTTCCTTCCTGTCCCTTCTGGAAAATGTACTGACGATCAGCGGGTGGAAAAAAGATCTTTACATAGGAGGTCAACTGCATCAATTGCAGGTACCTGTACGGTTTATTTGGGGCGATCAGGATGCTTTCGAAAAGCCCGAAAGTGGTTTGCCTAAAGCATCGGCAATTCCGGATTACCAGTTTGAGGTAGTGGAAAATGCCGGGCACGGACCCTGGCTTGACCAGCCCGAACGATGCGTACATCTCATTTTTTCAATGCTAAAGTAGGAAGTAATGCCATAAGAACTATTTGCTTTTAAATCGCACTTTTACCGTCACCTCCTGTGCCTGAGACTGCCCTTCGCGCAGGGCGGGTTGCCACTCCGGGCCTTTCTGGATCAGCCGAATGGCTTCTTCGTCGCAGCCATACCCCAGGCTCTTTTTAACATCAAAATCCGTTAGCTGCCCATCTGCCCGTACGGTAAAGCGGACTTTGACGGTTCCTTCAATATTATTTTGCCGGGCTTCCTCCGGATAGCGAAGCTGTGTTTCCAGATACTCACGAAATGCTTTTTTGGAAGGTACCGGGTAAGCTGACTGCGATACTGCATCATCTGATTTTCCATAACCCACTTCTACCACTTCACTCAGAGATTGTAAATCGGGTTCTAACACAATAGCGAGCGAATCCCGCTGATCTATCGCTACCTCTTCCGGGACAAACCCAATGAAGCTAAACAATAACGTGGCATCACTGCTATCGGGAACCGGCACTGAGAAATAGCCATCCATATCCGTGACGGTTCCTACCAAAGTTCCCTTCACGATCACATTCACACCGGGTAGGGGGCTACGATCATCGGCCGAAAATACTGAACCAGCGATGTGGTGCCCGAACTGCTCCGGTGGCACAGCGGTGCGAGATTTCACCTGAGCACCGCTCATCTTTTGAGAGAGGACTGGAATATCCCGGGAGTAACTGTTTTCCTCGCCACGTTCCTCTTCCATTTCAGCTCCGTCAGCCAAGGCCAGATTTTCCTCCAACATGGGGGAAGAGGCAGCAGCAGGCGTAGTTATATCCTCCTGCTCGGGAATTGGCACCGGCTTTACCAATTGTTGCGCCTGAGCAATATAAGATTGGTCAGCAATAGAAGCCGCTCCTTCGCCCGCCACTTTCTTGAGGGTCTCTGGTACCTGCATAAAGTTTTCGCTGGCCAGAGGCTCTTCAAACCGGGCGTCAGAAGCTGGGGATATGGGTGTATCACCCTGAAGGGCAAAGCGGTACGCAAACCACCCTACCGTGATTAGCAGGGCCAATCCGGCAGCATAGCGGCTGTATACTCCCCAAAGGTTGCGTTGCTTCGTTGTCCGCTCCTGTAGTTTTAATTGTAATTCGGATACATCCCGCGACCACTGTAGCGTTTCGGCCAGCCCTTCCAAAGCTTCGGCCTCGAAAGGATGATCTTGCAGCCACGCCTGCTCCTCCTCCGAGAGTGCGCCTTCGCGGTAGCGTTGTACCCAGGCTTCGTCTATATCGTAGCGTTGCTTATTCATGGTTCTTCTCCACAAAGATTTTCAAATTTCGCCTTCCATTCTGGATA
>JAVKCN010000164.1:0-125587 GCA_040222715.1 Cyclobacteriaceae bacterium
GTCAGCGGGAGGCAGTATGGGTAGCCCCTGCCTCCCGCTGACCGCTTCCTATAGCGATTAAAAGACTTTCTA
Organism: Cyclobacteriaceae bacterium; assembly: GCA_040222715.1. GTDB lineage: Bacteria > Bacteroidota > Bacteroidia > Cytophagales > Cyclobacteriaceae > Tunicatimonas. The sequence goes on from JAVKCN010000164.1 coordinate 73, forward strand.
TTATGACACTGTACTACGACGTATAAGCCGGGTGGCAATAATCAGCAGGGCAAGCAGTAGCACCACCGAAGCGCCCCCGATCATCCACGGGTTTAGGGGTGATGAGGATAAACGTACGGATTGATCATCGCCGGTCAGTACTAGGCCACCCCAGTAATAAGGCGACTGCAAACTACCTTCGGCGGTTTCGAGATACTTCAGCTTTGCTGCTCGTAAGGCTTCGGCCACGCTCATGTCCTCCTGAAGATTTTCGTAAAATAAAGCTGCAATCTGGTTAGACTGCTGATCATCAATGCTCCACAGGCTGTAAATGACGCTCGGGCAACCAGCGTACCGGAATGCGTGCGCCAGCGACAATACACCCTCTCCCCGTCGATAATTTCCCAAACCGGTTTCACAGGCCGTTAGTACGGCCAGTTGGGCCTTCAGAGGTTCATTGTACAGTTCATAGGTATACAGATATCCGTCCTGCTGGGTATTTGGATCGGGCGTTAATGCCAGAAAGCTGTATAAGGGTTTGTCGTTTTCCAGGCGGGCATGGGTGCCAAAGTGTAAGATGGTTGCCCGGGGGGCTTCCTGTTGGAAAATCTTCTCGGTAGCCGTTTGCTCAGTAATGGCTTCACCCCAACCCTTCTCCTGAAATTGCTGTACAAAGGAGGTAGACCAGGGTGTCCGCAGCCATCGCAGGAACACGGAATCCGGGGCCTGCCCCGGCGGAAGACTATTCAGGTAGGTTTCTTTCAGCGACTGCGAAAAGCCGGGTGCCACTCCCAACAGTTCTCCCTTCGAGCCGGATGGTTGCGAGGTGGTCCCGGGCAGGGTATGCCCATAATACACGCAAAAATCTTTGATAAGCCAGGGCCAGGTAGTCGCAGAAGCTTTCTCGGCTGGCTCCTGGGTGAGTAACGTTTCAAAATTCAGGTAGAACAACGGGCCATCCGCCAGAATTTTAATCGGTGAATCTGGGGACAAACCTATAGGTCTCCACAATTGCTGGTAAAGAGAATAACCCAACCGGCTCTGACGAGGCAGATCGCGTTGCCTTTGTAATAGCTGCTGATAGACCTGTAGTGAATCCTGCCAGCCGACCGGCATCGCTAGCCAGGATGAAGTAAGGGCCTCCGGTTGTATGCGCACGGCCAACAATGCCGTATCCAGGTTAAAATAAGCCAGCACGGTATAGTCTTCGTCCTTCAGGGTTTGAAGCACTTTTTCTATATCCACGGTAGGGGTCTCGAAGCGGGATTGATAGTACTGAGGATACTTTTGCTGTAACAGTTGTTGCAGCTCCTGCCAGGATTGCAGAATGCTCAATTGCTGCTGGCTATTCTGGAGCGGGTCTTCTTCCTCCTCGGCACTTTGCTGGCGGGCCAGGGCAAACTGAAGCTGCTGCTTGAGTACCTGCCCCTGTTGTACCAGCGAATCGGGCACCCCGGCAAACTGTATGGCTTGTCGGTCTTTAAAAGCCGCCTGAATAGTAGCTCCCCGGCTGGCCTGAATGCACTTGAGTAGTTGTTCCTGCCACACTTCCGGCTCACTGTCGGGAGTATTGAGCGCCCGATGAGCCAGTACCGCGCTCTGCCGGTAAAAATCCTGTACCTGATCGGCTACCGACTCCCACAGGGAAGCATCATTAAACAATGATAGAAAAGTGGGTAACCAGGCATGTACGGTCCGGAAAGCCTGATGAGCCGTTTTACGTTCTCCGGCTGATAAAGCATCGCCCTGATTCACCAATAGTTTCAGATGCGCATTCGCCAGGCTAAGCACGAAGGGAGTGTACCGACGAATAGTCAGAGTGTCCAATGCTGTTAGGTCTGTAATGGGCTGATCCTGCCCGCTCATTCCGCCCCAGGCCAGCCTAAGGTAGTGCTGAGCACTGTCTAACTGATCCAATTCGGTATAAACTTCCACCAACCGAAACAGATCCTCCAGGCTATGCGGGTGCGATAGTCCAAAGCTCTGACGGTAGATGTCTAACGAGTGCTTAAATAGCTTCAGGGCTTCGGCAGGCTGGTCAGTATCCCAGGCAATCTCGGCTAACTCGGCCAGGGCATCCGCACGCTTAGGATGGTTAATACCAAATACCTGAGCACGGATATCTCCTGCCTGGGAGAAATACATTTCAGCCGCTGACCAGTCTTTCCGCTCGCGGGCGATCAGCCCCATATTATACAGACTTTGGGCAATCTCGGCACTTTTGGTCTCATACAAATCCTGCTTCTCCTTAAAGGCTTCTCTGAACATTGAATCGGCTTCTTCCAGCCTACTTTCATTGTAATAGACTGCTCCCAGAGCATCTTTGATATTAGCCCGGTCATAGTCGGGATAATCCACCAGGGTATCAATAATGCTCCAGGCTTGCTGGTAGTATGACTCGGCCGTTTTGTTTTCGCTCAGGTTCATATACAGCATCCCCAGGTTGACGTAATTACCCGCCAGCGGATAATAGCGTGCCCCTTTTTTATTAGAAGCAATGGCCCGCAGCAGATAGTCTTTGGCTCGCTGGGGTTCGCCCATAGCCAGTAAGTGAGTGCTGTAATTATTAGCAACAATGGCAATATGAGGATGATCTTCCGGGAGGTTATGATTCAATATCGTCCAGGCTTCGGAAAGTACCGTATCGGCCTCGTACATTTTTCCCAGTGCATCCAGGATGATGTACAAGGTGTTGGCACTATAGCCCAGTTCTTTGTCCATAGGGTCCAGCACCGCTTTTCGTAGCTGGTGGGCAGTGGTGGCCCACTGCTCGGCAGCGGCATAGTTCCCCACCTGCATCAGCATAAACCCTTTGATCTCGTAATACTTGGCTAACTGAAAGGTATCAGGCTGCGCCCGTCCTTCCTCGGTAGCAATACTTTTCTCAGAAAATTCCAGGGCCTGCTGAAAATCATCTTCTCCCAGGTAGGTATATCCTATCTCATGGTAAACCTGACTGAGTAATGCCGCATTTGGCAGAGAGGATTGAGGAGGTAAAATGGCTTGCAATAAGGTTCTTGCCTTCTGATATTCGTACTGCTGAATGTAGCTTTTTGCTTCCCGCAACTGGTAATAGTAAGCACTATCCGTATTATTAAGTGATCCCCATTGTTGCACCAACCTATGGTAGGCCTGGGCTGCTCCGGCAAAATTTCCTTGTTGGTAAAGACTGTCTGCTATAGTAGGAAGAGGACTTGACTGGGCTTGAGCCTGAATACTGAACCCAAAAAATGACGCGAATATTACAACGATGAGCACAATCTCAGGACTGCCTAATTTTTTCATTATTAAATAAAGAAATAATATTACTTATTTGCAATTTAATCCTAAAAAGTAGTTGATTGTCGGCTAATAATTATTGCTCTATCAGTTCTCTAGCTTAAATGATAGAATTACTAACCATTGGGAATTTATTCATTCTTCCGTATCATCACGCAACGTTTGCTTTCTGATTTGCATCTTATGCTTAAACGAGCTGCTTCTATGTATTTCCTTCTTCCAAAGCGATTCTATACACCAGTTATCCTGCTTAGCTTTTTCCTGTTGCCTGCTGTCCACGCTCAGGGAGTACGTGGTAATGGTGATGTTACTACGGAAACCCGAAATGTTTCATCTTTCAACGCCATTGTGGTTACAGGCAGTGTGGATGTGTATCTCAGCCAGGGTGAAGAGGAAAAGGTCTCGGTAGAAGCGGATGAGAATTTACTGGAAATTATCCGTACCGAGGTGGAGGGAAGCACGCTGCATATTTATGAGAAAAAGAATATCCGCAAAGCCGAAGCGCGCAAGGTATACATCACCTTCCGGGAGATTAATAGTTTGATTGCCAAAGGCGCTACCGATATTTACGGCCGAACCCCTCTTCGCAGTAAAACGCTGGAGTTAGGAATCAGCGGAGCCAGTGACGTGACGCTGGAAATTTACACGGATGAACTGATCTGTCGGGTAGATGGTGCGGCCGATGCGTATCTTTCAGGAGAAGCCAAAGCCATGATTGCCCGGGTTTCCGGCTCGTCTGACCTGGAAGCGGCTAACCTCATCAGTCAAACCTGTCAGGTAGAAGCTTCCGGAGCCTCGGATGCTCAGGTTCATGCCACTGATTCGCTCGACGCTAAAGCCAGTGGTAGCAGCGACATCGAATATCGGGGTAACCCTAAAACCCTTAGAAAAGAAGAAAGCACGGCAGCGGATATTAGCTCGCGAAATTAGTTTAGAAAGGTAAACGGTGAAGGGTAAACGGTAATATCCCTTCACTTTAAACCTGTTACCATATACCCTTCACCGTTTTCTATTGACTACCTTTTGATATTAACAATCTTTACAAATACGGGTTAAGGTAAAAACAACCTTAGATCAATGTCGGCATCTTTACATGTATTAGTCGTGGGAGCCACTGGGCGCACGGGAATGAAAATTGTCAGCAAGCTTTACAACACCGGCCACACGGTACACGCGCTGGTTCGCAATCGGGAAAAAGCCCGGCAACTTCTTTCACCCGATATTCACCTGATTGAGCACGATTTACTAAAATACTCTGAATACGATAGCATCGTACAGAACATAGATATAGTCGTATACGCAGCCGGAGCAACTTCCTCCTGGTTCGGCAAAAGCAAACCTAAAGATATTGATTATCAAAGTGTACGACAAATGGCAATGGCGGCTGATAACCATCAGGTAAAGCAATTTATTCTCATTTCTTCGATGGGGGTTACCCATCCTTTTTTCTTTATCAACCTGTACGGGCGCGTGTTAAGCTGGAAGTTAAAAGGGGAAGATGCCTTACGGGATACACAGCTAAACTACGCTATTATCCGTCCTGGAAGACTGGTCGATGAAGGGTTTGCGATAGACAAGTGTGTGCTGTATCAGGACGATAAGGTGCATAACCAACTTATCAGTCGGGAAGAGGTGGCCGAGGTGGTGGAACAGTGCGTAGCAAATCCGGAGTTGGTGCGGGTAACCTTTGAGGTGGCTCGGGATGAAAAAGCGGTTCCTGAGCCCTTATCTGCCAAATTTGTGCGGCTGATCCCCGATCAGGACCGCACTCGATACAGTAATGTAAAAATACCGTCGTAGCGAGAGCGTGAGTTCATTTATCTGAATTGAAAAGCCTCTGGTTTGCGCTGTTCAAAATTCATAAACTCGGGTACCGGAATGCTACCGATCCGGAAGCCAAACCAGCTTTTATCTTCCGGAGTGCGCGGGTAAAAAGTGAATCGTACCTGAAAGGTTTTAAATGCCAGGTTCTCATTTCGTATACGGAAACCCAGGCCATATCCCCGGTAGGCACGGGTTTTCAAGAGCTCTTCGCCCGGTTGGGCAACCAAACCGGCATCAGCAAAAACAAAACCCGCCAGTTTGAAGCTGTAAAAATTAATGGGTGGATAAGCCACCGTTTCCAAACTCAGGGCGAAGCGCTCATTCCCTTCCAACACCGCACTGCTCAAACCCCGGATGCCATTCTCGTCTCGTAAATTGATGTATCGGTACTGAAAATCAATGGCTTGGGTGCGGTTGATACCCCTGGTGTAGTCTGCTTTAAGAAAAAAACGAAACTGGGTTCGTCTGCGGTGAATAAGATAACTGAAGCTATTTAACCGTACTCTGAATACGCCGTCTTCCATATTTTTATTTCGCCAGAACCCTCCCCAGTTTATTCCGGCAGATACGTATCCCAGAGGTCGAAGATAACCCCCGCGTGAATAATAAATACCAGTAAACACCCGATCGTAAAATTCACCGTACTCAGGGCCGGCAATGAGCTCGGCTAGCTGGCCAATGGGTATATCCTCTGTGCGGCCATAGGTATAAACCAGTTTTTCGGTGGTGTAATATCGCTTGGAGAAACCAAAACTTCCCAGCACCAACTGCCGGTGATGAAACGCCGGGTTTTCGTTTCGGGATACCTCAGGCCGCTCGTAGAAATACTGCCGATTGTAGCGGGTGGCGAAAACGAAGCGAGTGCGATTATCCAGGCTTTGTCCACCGAAACTGCGTCCCAGCCAGTAATCCTGGTTGAAGAGACCGTAGCGGATGTAGGGAATATTTTCGCCCACTGTAAAGGTATCCACGATCTCATAAGAATTGATCCAGGGAGCGTAGGTCGTGAGTCGGTTATAGCTTACTTCCAGTCCGCCGGCGTAGCGGATGCTGGGCACGACAAACCGACGGTCAAACTCAATGCTGCGGATATCATCCCGCTCTGTATGTCGGTAGCGGAACTGACCTTCAATAAATGAACCTCGGATGTTGGGAATAACATATCGGCCTTCGTATCCTACTTTGGGCACTTCATCGGGCTCAACGATAATCTGGTTGCTCAGCTCATGCCCAGTTCCTAACACATTTCGGTTGGTTACTTCTAAATCACCTTCAATAAATCCGTCGGCTGAGCCCTCAGCCGTATAAGGAATTATGTCTTCGGTAATCAATAGCAAATCTACTGTGTCGGAATCATCGGTTCTTGGTTGTGCTACCAGCCGGGCATCCTGAATAAAGCTCAGAGAGCGAATGACCCGCTCATTGTCAGCCATGCGGGTGGGAGTAAGCACATCTCCCTTTTCCAGTAAGAGGTTATGGTACAACACCCGGTCGTTGGTGTGAATATGCAGCCGATTATAGAACTGGGATAATTTGGAGGCTGCCTGCCGGGCGGTATCGGTCACACTGGGTCCGAAAACGTCAATCTGTTTTAAGTAAATATTCCCAACATATTTCCCGGTGTAATCTAAGGACTCAAGGGAGGGTTCCACCTGGGTAGTGTCATCTTCTGTCTGACTATCGTCGCTAATCTCAAAAAGCCAGTCAAAGAGTTGCCCGCCCAGCTTTCGTTTCTCCATGGCTTCTTTCAGTTTCTGATAAAAAACCTTCTGATCTTCGCCTTCATCTTGCTTCAGCACTTCTTCAATTCTGGTACGAATCGTATCGGTTACGTAGATCACCGTGTCCCGTTCGGCGAAAAATGCGCTATCCCGGGTAAATACATAGCTGTTTTTATCAATTTTAATGGTGTCAAGTACTATCTTAATTGCCATACTGTCTTTGTCAGCTTTTTGCTCCTGGCATAATACAATGCCGGGCAGGCAGCCCAGTAACAGTAGAAGAAAGCGAGCAAAGCATTTGGGACGTTTCATAGTAAACTCGCTAATAAAACAAGATTGCGGATAGAATGTCTATTATTTAATCTCAAAAAAAAGAAATATAAGCTTTTTCTGCTTTGGCGCTGTTTAAAAATCTTAAATACGAATAAAATTGGTTGAGGCTTTGGATTATGTCAAATTATTTCTTCTTACTGGTAGCATTTTCACTAATTTCAACATAAGTTTAACTACTTGTATTAAGTATGCAGCATTATTTGGGGTGGATATTCGGGGTTGTCATTAGTCAGGTAGTTTGGGGAGCCATACCATCTGACCCTGAACCTTTCGTGATTGAGCAATTCCAACCATATATTGAAAGCAATCAGTTACAGCATAATCTCTGGATTGCGGCAGACACCACTGATATATGGTCTATTGAAGACGCAAGTGCACTAAGCATACAGCAGCAATACGAAAGCTATGAAGATAACCAGCGGAAACATGGGGCTCTACAGCCTCAACTAAGCTACTGGGGGAAAATCCGAATTAAAAATGGCCTTTCCCGTGATACGGAATGGCTGTTGGAGCTGAGCAACAAGAATTCATTTGTGGATGTATACATCCGGCAAGCAGACAGCACCTTTACGGTGCAGCATACGGGTTATTATTTACCAGTTCCTGAGCGGGCAATCAAAGCAAATGTGGGTAATAGCGTTTGGTTATCGCTGCAAGCCGGACAGGAGAAAGAGATTTACATCAAGATCAAGCGCATTACCGGTTTTCGTCCTCGTTTTGGGTTATTACTCCTTGCACCCCAGCATTTGATTCATCAGGATATTACTTTTAATGATTTTACTACGGGGGTTATCGAGGGGGCTTTGTGTATTATGGCACTGTTCTTCCTGTTCTACTATGTTACCTCTAAGGATAAAACATACTTTTACTATACCCTCTTTCTCCTTTCTACCGCGCTATATTATTTATTTGATTACGAGCAGTTTTACGTAGATGCCTTTTTGGGAGAATACATTTATCTCAAACTTTATCTGTGGCTGTTAGCCAGTGTGTTTTTTGTGTTTCTGATCCTGTTTGCCCGGTCTTTTCTTAAGATCCCTGAGCGGTTCCCGGTATTGGACTGGATATTTAAGCTGATGATCGGCATTCGCCTCTTTCTTCTGATCGTGTGCCTGGGCATTTTGCTTTACAATTACAATCTCGACTTGGTAGACAGAATATATGCTACTTCTCTCAATGATGCTGAAGTGCTTCTTTGGATAGGAGTCATTATGTATCTCGTTTATCAGCGTCCGGCAAAAGCAGACCGCTACATGCTGATCGGGGTGAGCTTATTTATAGGATGTGTTGGGATGGTATTACTGACGTTTCAGATACCCGGATTACACCAGCGTTGGATTCCCTACATTTACAATATTGGCCTCACCAGCCAGGTGCTTTGCTTCTCAGTAGCCTTAGGGATTCGCCAGAGAATCAGCCAGAAGGAGGCGCTAGAGCTTAAGACCAGGATGAACGAGCAACTGGAAGAAAAAGTAAAGGTCCGTACCCGGCAAATCGATGAGCAGCATCAATTGCTCCGTACCCAGGCTACAGAGCTTCAAAACCTTAATCACTTCCGTTCGCGTCTGCTGGCCAATATCTCCCACGAATTTCGCACGCCGCTTACCCTGATTATCAATCCTCTGGAAAAACTGCTTCAATCGGATGAACCAAAGGATGCTTATAAGAAAAATGCGCTCTTTCGGCGGATGAAATTCCAGGCCCAGAGCCTGTTGCAGTTTGTTGATCAGTTGTTGATGCTCTCGCGCATTGAGACGGCCACCTTCGATCTGCAACGTGAGTCAGTGAATATTATTGATCATCTCCACCCCGTGCTCATTTCTTTCTACGAACTGGCCGAGCGGCAGCAAATTCACTATGAAATACATTTGCCCCCTCAATCAGTGATCGTCCATGCTGATATTCAGAAAATCACCATGGTTGTTAATAACCTATTGTCCAACGCGTTTAAATTTACCGGGAAAGATGGGAAAATCGCGATTAGCCTTCAGGTACAACAGACTACCCTGTTGCTGATTGTACAGGATGATGGCATCGGGATAGATCCGCAGGAGCACAGCAGCATCTTTGATCGCTTTTATCAATCGGAGGTTGGGCAGCAGCATAACGTAACGGGCACCGGCATCGGGCTTTCGCTCACCCAGGAGATTGTAAAACTGCACGACGGCACTATTGAATTGGCAAGCCAGTTGGGAGAAGGGGCTACTTTCACGGTATCCCTTCCCATTGTTCAGGAGGTAGAAACAACCGTGTCTGCACCGCTGATAGGTAGCCATACCGTTAGGCAGGTTTCTGATGAAGAAGACCCGCCGACAACTTCTTTGCAAGCACCTAAGGTATTGATAGTAGAAGACAATGCTCACATGCAACAGCACCTGCGAGACTGCTTGCAGGACCGTTATCAACTATTCCTGGCCTCTCACGGTAAAGAAGGTCAGGCAATAGCCGAAAAACAATTGCCAGATCTGGTTGTGACTGACCTGGCCATGCCTCAGCAGGATGGCATACAACTGACCCAGGCCCTCAAAGGAAATGTGCTCACCAGCCATATTCCCATCATCATGCTCACCGCCTGGGCGGATCAGGAGCACCAGGCCAGAGGATGGCAGCACGGTGCTGATGCGTATATTACGAAGCCGTTTGATGTGTCGCTGCTAAAAATACGTATTCAAAATTTACTGGATGAACGAGCCCGACTGAGGGATCATTACCTTCGTCAGTTAAATGAGAAAACGGAAAGTAAGCCACGCTCTACTGAGAACGGTGCTGAAAAGAGAAAAAACATCAAACCAGACCCGTTTCTCGAGAAACTGATTGCAGCGGTGGAAGCGCACTATACGGATAATAATTTTGATGTAGAAAGCTTAAGCGAAGAGATGTGCCTCAGTTCCTCGCAACTCAACCGGAAGCTCAAAGCACTTATCCATCAGTCCTCCAATGATTTTATCCGGTCTTACCGCTTACGGAAAGCAGCGGAAATGCTTCTCTCATCCGGTGATACTGTGGCTGAGATAGCGTATACGGTTGGTTTTTCCAATCCTTCCTATTTTACCCGCCGGTTCCGGGAACATTACGGACACCTGCCCTCTCAACACCAGAAACACGCCTCTGCCAGCCATAATGCTCGATAAGTAATAGAATTTGCCCGATTCGTACTACTGATCTTCCCGCAATTGTAATATCATTGATTCGGCCTTCGGAAAATAAGTACGGAAACCTGAATCGTTCATTGTTTGATAGGAACGGTGTGCAACAAGGTTAGTGCCTTCAGATTAAAGAAATGATAGTTACTATGCCAGAGGACACATTTACCACTGACTTTGAGAGGAAGTTTAAAAGGGCACATATGCTGCATCATCAAAACTTTGACCCCAATCTGTCTGAGTATAAAAGGAGCCTGCGACCGATGCCTCGGGGGCAGCACGCTCTGAGTTTAGGACCGGCATTTTTGTTTATTTACGATTATCATGCGCAACAATATGCCTATGTGGGCAAGGAGGTTGAGCGTGTACTAGGATATCCACCGGAGGCCCTGCGGCAGGGTGGGGTCCGGTTTGTGACGCAGCGCATGCGCCCTCAGGATGCCGAAGCATTTGCCCAAATGGTGCTGCGGGCATTGCATCATCTTCGTTACGATATTGCTGATCGGGAACGAGCTCAGTATTCAGTCAGTTTTGATTACCAGATCAGGCATGCCAATGGTAAGTATATACATATACTACAACAGTCTATAGAATTAGCGTATGACCTACAGGGGAATTTGGTGTTTTCTCTGGAAAAGGTAACCGATATCAGCCATCGACCACCCGAGAGCAGCCCTATGCTAAGTATATATGGCCCCAATGCTGATGGCTGTCTCATTTATCGGCCCCATCATGATACTACAACCGACAGCAGTTTCTTTACCCGGTCTGAGATGCGTGTACTGCAATTACTGGATAAAGCCATGAGTACACAGGAAATTGCCGACCGCCTGGACCTGAGCATCAATACCATTGCTACCCACCGTAAAAATATGCTGAAGAAAGCCGGAGTTAGTAATACTCCCAAACTACTTCGTTTGGCGCAGAGTAAAGGAATACTATAGCATCTAGGTCGAGGCTCTTACTTATTCTATCGTCCGTGGATGGGTGGTCACATTGCCGAGGGGTTTACACTCGTAAAGATGTCAAATTGCATAGGTGCTGAAACCGGCAGATATCCACCCTTGCCGTTTTTATATGAAATGCGCGTACTTTTTGCAAATAGACAGACAATAATCGCCGGGTATTTATATTTGTCCGGGGCATAGCAAAATTTTCCCAGACCGCGTTTCCGCTTGCCACGTTGTTTAAACATCTTCGCAGTATCAGTAATTCTTTATTTGAAAAAGACTGAGCGATATGCACAGAGTTCTTAGCTGCACACCTTACTTCTCAATCCTGAGTATGAGCATCCTATAAAGGGTGCTTTTTACCTTATCAGGATAATTTGGAGAAAGTGAGAAGATTAAATGAGTTATGTATCAAAAAGGTGGCATTGGTAACAATAGTGCAATAAAGCAGTGGCCTTATTGCTTATCTTTAATTGAAAATTAGCCTTTATTAAAATTTATTTAGTGAGGGACTCTTTCTTTTGTAAAAGACTCTTCGTTACTTTGGGCTTGGATTATTCATAATTGTGGCCTGTAGAGGATCTGGCAGGCTGGTATTTTTTAGTATAAAAAGACGTGCGCCTACTTAACCTACTTATTGGCAGCATATTGCTTTGCGCAAGTGCCTGCATTCCAAATAAAAAACTGGTGTATTTCCCTAACCCGGAGTTTAATACCCAAGCACCAACACCGGTGTACAACACCCCTAAAACTTACCATTTGCAGCCCCGAGACGTTTTGTCCGTTAGAATTAAAACGCTGGATGTAGATACGGAAAACTACTTCAATATTCAGTCGGAGAATGGGTTTCAGCAACTAAATCCGGCAGGGTTGTATGTGAACGGATATTCTATCAACTCAAAAGGTACTATTTCCTTACCCGAAGTGGGAGCGGTGAAAGTAGGTGGGTTGACAGTGGAGGAAGCAGAAGCTAAAATAAAGGATGCCATTAGCACATATGTCAATAACGCTACAATTTTGGTAAAACTGGTAAGTTTTAAAATTACCGTACTGGGCGAAGTAAATGCGCCGGGTTATTATTATGTGTATAATGAACAGGCCAATGTACTGGAAGTGTTGGGGTTGGCGGGTGACCTTACAGACTTTGGTAATCGGGAAAACATTACGCTGATTCGGCAGACCAATACTGGTAGTGAGACCATCCTGTTAAACCTGAAAGACCCGGCTTTACTAACATCACCTTATTTTTATTTACAACCAAACGACGCACTGTATGTGCAGCCCTTAAAAGCCAAAACCACCCGGGGTAATATTAATACATTAAGTATACTTAGTGTATTGTTTGGGGCAGTATCTACCGCGATTCTTATATTAAACTATGTAGAATAGACTATGGAGGATATCGATGTACGTGTGGTCATTCGCAAGTTGTTACGTAAATGGTATTGGTTTGCATTATCAATAGGTATTACACTCAGCCTGGCCATTTTATATTTATGGGTTACTGAAGAAACCTATGATGTAGCCACCACCATCCAGTTGAAAGATCAGAGCCTGGGGGATAAGGGGACTTCGGAGGAAAAATTTTTAAGTGGTTTTGAGTTGCTGGATTCAGATTCAGAACTGGAAGATGAGATCGGTATTCTAACTTCTTATTCCACCATTCAGCAGAGCCTGGAAAATCTGGGCTTTGAAGTAAGCTACCATGCGTATCCAACCGCATTGGATTGGATAGCAACCACGGTGTGTGATGAAATATATCCGGCGCCGTTTCGAGTTCAGTTGGATAGCACGGACAGGCAGTTATTATATACTCCCATCCATATCTCTTTCCCTGATGTTCAGCATTATCACGTAACCTTACAAACGGATGAGAACCCCCTATGGGTGCTGAACGGTGCTACTCAGCAGGTAGAAAGTTGGGATGAGGAGATTGGTCTGGATACTACCCTTCAGATAAACCAGTCATTGCAATTACCTTATTTAAGTCTGTCGCCCAGGATAGCGAATCCGTCTCAGTTGCTGGAGGAAGGTGAGGATACAGGTTATTTTATCACTATTCAAAGCCATGGAGACCTAACGGATTATTACCAGAAGGCATTAAGAATAGAGACGATCTCAGAAAATTCTAATATTGTTAAACTCAGCCTGACCAGTCCGGTGCCGCAGAAAGAAAAAGCCTTTCTCAGTCGCCTAGCTGAGGTATATATTAACAATGACCTGGCTAAGAAAAACCGCCTGGGAGAAAGAACTATTGAATTTATTGACTATCAATTGGCCACGGTAGCTGACTCGCTCCGAAGTACTGAAGGCAATCTGGAATCATTTCGAACGCAAAATCAGGTAATTGATGTGGGGGTTACTTCTCAGAACCTGACCGAGCAAATGTTTACGCTGGAAGAAAAACAGGCGCAATTGAGCGTGCAGAACGAGTACTATAAGTATATGGCGGAGTATCTGGCCTCGAATAGTGATATTACTGATGTTGTCGCACCTTCTTCGGTAGGTATTCAGGATGAACTACTGAATAGCCTTTTGATTCAGCTTTCCAGCTTGAATGACGAAAAAATATCGAAGGATTACAGCTCAAACCCTAACAACCCGGTACTTAAGGTATTAGAACGAAAGATTCAGAATACCAAGCAAGCGCTCATTGACAATATTGATAACCTGATTAGTTCTAACAACATGGCGCTACGGGAAAACAATCGCCGTGTAGCCAACATTGAGCAGACCATGAGCCGCTTACCTCAAAATGAGCGTAATCTTACAGACATTGAACGTCGGTTTGCCTTTAACGATAATATTTATAACTATTTACTTCAAAAGCGAGCCGAAGCGGGTATTGCCATTGCTTCAAACGTACCCAACAAATCCGTTATTGACGCTCCCCGGCAGACGGATAAAAAGCCAGTAAGTCCCAACAAATTGTTTATAATATTATTAGCCACGATGATTGGGTTTATTGCTCCGGCCGGGTTCATTTTTATCAGCGACTTTTTTAAGGTAAAAGTAGAAACCGACGATCAGTTAGCGCAATGGACGAGCATTTCGGTGATTGAACGCATTGCACAGGTAAAGGAGAAAGAAAAACGACAGGCCTACATTGGGGAAAGTTATCTGGCCCATGCATTTCGCTATGTTCGCCACCATGTAGAATTTATGCGCCTTAGCCAGGAGGTACAAGTTATTGGCGTTACTTCGGCCAAGAGTGGTGAAGGCAAAACTTTTATTGCCGAACACCTGGCAGAATCTTTTGCCCGGTCAGGCCGCAAAACACTGCTGATTGATGCCGATCTTCATCACCCCACATTGGCAAAACAGATGAAAGCCAGGAATGCACCGGGTTTGAGTGATATACTACGACAGGGGGAGGCTAAAGCCATTCAACAGACAATGGTTGAGAACCTGGATATCATAGGGCCAGGAACTGAACAATTCAACCCATCGGATCTGCTGGCCGGCCAATCATTTACTTCTTTATTAGCCAGTTTAAAAGAGCAGTATGAGCTTATTGTGTTAGATACCCCGCCCCTAGGAACTATTGCCGATTATTTGTTGATCAATAAAAATATCGACTATACCCTTTGGGTCGTCCGTCACGAGTATTCTCAGAAAGACGATATTCAGCGTCTGGATAAGTTAATTCGCCAAAATCAAATTAAAGCGGGTATCGTCTATAACGGAACACAAGCGGCCGACATGTATACCGGATATTATAAGAAGACTTTTAAGCAGAGAAAAGTGTGAGCCTAAAGAAGAAGTCTATTGACGGGCTGAAATGGTCATTTTTTGAGACAATAGGAGTTCGGTTATTTTCTGTTTCCACCTATTTTATTCTAGCCAAGCTGCTTGATCCGGCGGCTTTTGGGCTGGTTGCACTGACCAATACGTTTATTTTTTTTAGCGAAATCTTTGTGGAACAAGGTTTTGTTGCAGCATTGGTGCAAAAAAAAGATCTGGTGTCATACCACCTCTCATCGGCCTTTTGGGGTAATCTGGTCTTAGGAGTCTTGCTTTTTTGTATTACTTACCTATGTGCTCCCTGGATCGCTTCCATCTATGATGAACCGGTACTCGCGGATATCTTAAGGGTACATGCAATTACTTATATCATCTCTTCTTTCGCTAAAGTGCATTTAGCGATGTTGCAAAGAGAATTATTGTTTAAAAAAATAGCGATAGCGCGTACGACCGCTATTGTTGTAAGTTGTATTGTCAGTATTATCCTGGCTTACCTGGGGTATGGAGCCTGGAGCCTGGTTTTTCAGCAGATCATCTTTAATTTCCTACAGACAATCCTGCTTTGGATTTTAGATAAATGGAAGCCGAACCTTGAGTTTTCTTGGCATCATTTTAGGGAGATATTTTCATTTGGATCAAAAGTAATGTTGAACCAATCTACTTCTTATTTAATCCGGTACACTGATACATTGTTGATTGGCTATTTTTTAGGAACCGGCCCGCTGGGTTATTACTCCTTCGCCCAAAAAATATTCATTACCCTCACCGACCTTGTGAACTTAACATTCAATAAAGTTATTTTTTCTGTATTCTCAATGCTACAAAACGAGCGAGAGAAACTCGTTAAGGAGTTTTACAAATTCGCTGATCTGATGGCAACCGTAGCATTTCCGCTGTTTACCATGGCTTTTGTATTCACTCCTCACGCTGTTCCTCTGTTCTTCGGTGAAAAATGGGCAGCAAGTACTCCGATCATTCAGGTTTTCTCGGTAGCAGGAATACTGATGTGTTTTTATTCCTGCTTCAATAACCTCTTTCCTGGTATTGGTAAAGTGGGATTAAACCTGAGGATTAAAATATTTTATCTCGCTGTAAGCTTAATCTTAATATACATTGCCGTACAATTTTCGGTAGAACTGGTAGCAGCCACGCACATTCTGGCCATGTTGATCACATTAATTATCATGATTACTTTTACGAGAAAATTTATTAACCTGAATGTCTATCAGTATCTGGCAAGCATTATTAAACCACTTCCGGTTAGCCTTCTTATAGCTGTACTAGTTTACATTTCTTCTAAGGCAGTGAAAGAAGTTACCCTGCCGATCCTGATAGCGCAGGCATTTGTGAGTGTAGCCATCTATCTGGGATACTTGATAATGTTTAAACCTGATTTGCTGGCAGAACTGAGAGCACCCCGGAGTAAGAAAGGAGTTAAAGCACAATAAGTTATTTGTATCCAATGTTCATCCTAAACTCTCTTTATGCTTTTAAACTCATACCATAAAATTAAACACGTATGTGTGCAAGCGATAATTCAGCCTGATCATTTGCAGTACCTGAAAGTCTTTTCACATCCCCGTAGCGGCACACATTTTTTAGAAGCATTTATTGGGCGAAATTTCTATAAGGATATAGATTTATCTGTGCAGTCACATCAATGGGGGCATTGGGCAAACAGAGAAGATAATGCAAAAGGGAATCCTTACGGAAAATTGTTCGGTTCACACATATATCCCGGTAGGTTTTTGAGGAAAATTACTTATCCAAGTATCTATATTTACCGCGATGGAAGGGCCGTAGCTGCCTCTCTTTGGAAAACAAGAAACTTTATTCATCCGAGATATCAGGGAATTTCTTTTTCCGAATTTTTACGATTAAAGATTGATTGGTTAGGTGCGCCAAGTGTCCGTTGGGAAAGTAGCATGAACATTGCCCAACATTGGGAAAACCACGTTTTAGGTTGGAAAAGAATTGCAGAAAGCAACGAAAATATTGTAATAGTCAATTTTGAGGAAATTAAACTAAACCCTTATCAAGTTTATCGAAACATTTTCCTTAAGTTTTTTCAGGAACAAAGCGTGCTTTTAAAAGAAAGCGAAGTCGACTATGTAGAAGATCCGGTTGGTCTATTACCAAATAAAGCAGAAAGAGAAGCCTGGAGAGAAATATTCACTGAAGAGGATATAGCATACTTTAACTCCAGCCTGAAAATAGACATCTATGCCGATGCTTGACTTAAAACACATCTTAAAGCTTCTTTATTTAATAAATTCATGCTGTATGTAGCTGGCATGATTAATCACTACGAAAGCTAAAAATTGATGTATACCATCTCAGTTTTGATACCCGTATATAACCGACGAGAGTCTTTAGTGCGGGCTATTGAGTCAGTTTTAGAGCAAACTTACATGCCCGAAGAGATTATTGTTGCCGATGATGCTTCTGACTTTGATGTAAAAACATACCTTCAAAAAGAATACCCCCACATTAGTGAGCAGATTAAGGTAGTAAGAGGAAAAGAGAACAAAGGCGTGTCAGGGGCTCGTAATTTAGCTTTGCGTAATAGCTCAGGAGACTTAATTGCCTTGTTGGATTCTGACGATCGCTGGCATCCGGAAAAAATTGAAAAGCAACTCGCTGTTTTTAAGAAAGACCCTACCGTTGATCTCGTCTTCTGTCGGCAATGGATTGTGCGAGGCAGTGAGCAGAAAGAGCACGAGAAAAAGCTATACCGGAAGAACCTGTTTGATCATTTAATTACAGACTGGCACGCTCCCAATCCATCAACCCTACTGATGAAGCGAAATTTTTTGGAAAACATTCCCTTTAATGAGACTATGCGCAATCTGGAAGATCTAGATTGGTGGTTACGGTTTTCACTTCTTGAACCAAACGTACAGTATGTCGATGAATTTCTCATGTATTACTGCATTAATGAGGAAAATCGCTTGTCGTATATTGCCTATGAGGAGCGATTTAAAAGGGTTGAAAAAGCACTGGCGGGGTGGGAGCATAAAGTAGTTCAGGAAAGAGGTAAAAAGCAGTACAAGGCTTTCAGACAATATTTACTTACTTATCATGCAATAGACGCTTTTGTGGCCTGTAGTAGAAGAAAAGATTTTTTCACGATGTTTAAAATAACGTCTAAATATTTATGGAATAAAAAACGGTTTTATCAACTGTTTAGCCAAAAACTATCTGGGTCAAAGTAGATGATGGGGGTAATGACAAGTTTCAATTGATTAAGCCAGCTTAGAGAATGAAAAAAATTAATGTGATATATATCGGAGGGTCAGGTAGAAGTGGTAGTACCGTCCTTACTAAGCTTCTTAATTTCTGGGAAGGCTTCATAGGGTTGAATGAAGCCTGTTACTTGTGGCGAAATGGTATACATCGAAACTATCCTATATCTAATGGAGAGTTATTCAGCGAATCTGGTTTTTGGAAAGAAGTGTTATTGCGTGTATTTCCGGGCAAAATGATTGCTAAAAAACAAATTGACTTTTTTTCTTATGCGAGCTTGCTCGGTCTGAAAAATCTGTTAAAAAGCTCATTCCAAAAAAGGCCGGCCGATCCGGATATTAGCAGTTATGCCAAAAATCTGAAAAATCTGTATACTGCTATTTTGGAGGTGTCAGAAGCACAATTCATTGTAGACTCTTCAAAAACTCCGGATTATGCCCATTTTTTAAGCGGTCTGGACGGTATGAATATTTACTTTATCCACTTGGTGAGAGATCCTCGGGGAGTAGCCTACTCTTGGAGTAAAAAATTTAAAAGAAAAGATGTGCAAAAGGGCACTGAAGTACCTATGACCTCATTTGGCTTGATAGAAAGTACATTGCGATGGATTAACTGGAATATAGGCTGTGAACTGATCAAGCGGAAAAAAAATGTCAAATATTTGCGCGTTCGGTACGAAGATTTTGCTCAGGACCCAGTTCAGGTTTTAGAAAAAATTACTGATTTATTGGACCTGGTAAAAGATTGCCCAAAATATTATTTTACGGAAGAGGGCTTTATAGATCGGCATAATGCCCAGGATATTTCGATTTGGGGGAACCCTGAGGTGAGAAAATCTCAGGGAGGTATTAAAGTGAGGCCGGATGAAAAATGGGTGCAAGAATTTAGTTTCAAAAAGAAGCTCATCGTTACATTACTTACTTTCCCATTTCTTATTAGATATAATTATGCCCTTTTTTTTACTAAGACGAAACAACTACATCACTCTTCTGCCAAAGCCTAGTTTTTGAAATGACTGTATTTTTTTTTCAAAGAAAACCGTTTCCAAATAAAAACTATAGCATAGAGGTGCTATTCAATAGCATTAGAGCGCATTTACCATCCACTTTGCAGTATCGTATTATTATCTCTCGGTATGTCAATAGTGGCGGGCTGAAGAAGCTTTATAATATTCTTGAAATTCTATTTAAAGAGCAGGGTGATGTAAATCATATCACTGGAGATATTCATTATATCGCCTTTTTTATGAGAAAGAAGAGAACCATTCTGACCATACACGACCTCAATCTGCTATCATCTCCTTCGGCAATCAAAAGAGCTATTCATCGCTGGTTCTGGCTTAAAATACCTGTTGGACGATCACAGGTGGTGACGGTTATCTCACAGACGACGAAAGCAGAGGTGTTGAAACATAGCGGTTGCTCACCTGACAAAATCAGGGTAATCTACAACTGTATATCATCTGCTTTTAAACCACATCCTAAAGATTTTAATAAGAAAGAGCCCGTGATCCTGCAGGTGGGGACCAAACCGAACAAAAACCTTAGCCGGGTCATTCAGGCATTAGAGGGCATTCCTTGCCGACTGGAAATAATTGGAAAAC
Source organism: Cyclobacteriaceae bacterium (assembly GCA_040222715.1). Lineage (GTDB taxonomy): Bacteria > Bacteroidota > Bacteroidia > Cytophagales > Cyclobacteriaceae > Tunicatimonas. The sequence continues at coordinate 19,895 of JAVKCN010000164.1, forward strand.
CGACTGATGATGACCTGAGATTGCTGGAAAAGCACACGATCAATTATGGGTGGGAGGTTAATCTGACAGATGAACAGGTCGTACAAAAATATATTGACTGCGATATGTTGGTATTTGTCTCTACCCTGGAAGGGTTTGGATTACCTATTGTAGAAGCTAATGCCATTGAACGTCCGGTGATCACCAGCAACCTTTCGTCTATGCCTGAGATTGCAGGAGAGGCTGCTCATCTGGTAGATCCGTACAGCATTGCTGGGATTCGTGCCGGAGTTATGAAGGTAATACAGGATGAACCTTATCGGGCACAGCTAATAGAAAAAGGAAAGCTAAACCGACAGCGGTTTATGCCCGAGACAATTGCAGATGCTTATGCCCAACTTTATCAGGAAGTGGCTCAGATGTATTGAGTAGTAGTGTTTTGTAAAAGGCGCTGACCAGCAACAGTCCGGGAAAAATGGCTTGCGTAGTTTCCAGGTAATTATCAAAAAAAGAGATCGAGAGGATAAAAATCAGTAACAGACCTACACCAAAGGATAAATAAGCTGATTGATACTGCCCTTCACGTCGGTAGAAGAGATAGGCTTTCCGCATCTTCGCAAGAAGGGTAATAAGATATATCAATAGAGCAAAGAAGCATATTAAACCAAATTCAGCAAATATAGACAACAGGGAAAAGTAAGGACGGTGCATTGTGGAGTTTCCAAATCTACTGTTGTTAGATGAATAAAAGTCCCAAATCTTGTAGGCGTATTCTTTTAATGGCTCAGCTACTGTGTTTGAAAAGAATGGAACGTCTCGTTCAAAGTATTTGCCCGAACTCATTAATCCCGCCCGGCTCACGTATTGGCCCGGCCCTAAGCCAACCAGATAAACATGGGGGTATTTCTCAGGCATCTCTTTCACCGTTTGACCGATGATCTCGAACTTGGGGGAGTCCTGATTCTGGTATATCTTAATAAAAACATTAGCCGTATCAAACACTCCGGGAAAGATGATGCCCAAAGGCAAAATGAGCAGCCCGGCTAGTACAAGTGCCGAAAGCAGTCGGCCAATATTACTGAATAAAAGATTCCTGCGGAAGAAAAATAAGGTGACCAGCATGCTAAAGATCAGCCCTATGAATACATGCAGTACGCCGGCCATCATAAGCGCAATAAGCCCGATTAGAAACGAAACAATGCCCCGACGATGGATAAGAATATTAGGAATTAAGAATACTAGAAAAAACACCATATTGATGGCGAACATCTGGTTACCAAAACCAGCTTCTTCGCTAACAAAGGCAAAAAGGCCAATGGTACCTTGTACTGCGTCGCCAGCAATAATATTGAACCTGTTGGTCAGTGTTACCATCAGAAATTGAAAAATGCCGACGGTACCCTGTATCAGTACGGTATAGCTGAGTATGCGCGCATATTTCTCATAGGCGTATTCGGTGGATATAAACGGGCCATTAATTAGCAGTATAAAGATGAATGAGCCGTAGGTAATGAGCGAAACTACCGAGTTGCTGACTAAATAGTCCACTCCAATGGAGCTGTAAAGCAGTAAGTAGAAGATCACCACCAGAAAAAAAATAATGGTTGTAAAAATTATTTTCTTAAAGAGCTTTCCTGATTGAGACCTTACCATGTACCACCCCAAACAGATAAAGGGGACAATATATCCTAATGACTTCGACGGCAATAGCACAATGACTAAAGCAAGAAGGAAGGTTTCGTAAAAATGTTTATCAGCAAATCGGTTCACGAAATTAATATTATTTTGTCTGATACAACTTACTCACTACTTTTTGTCCAAACAGCGCTAAGCGATACTTTAATTCACGGGGCATGTTCTTTTCCTGCATCATAACAATTTTACAAAGCGCTTAGCTTTCCTGTGAGAGTGATGGTTCAAAGCTTAGTGCCTGCTCCATTCTACAGATAAATGCATCTACCTGGTATTTGGCGTCGTACTTTTTTCTTCCTGCTTTTCCAAGCTGCATGCGCAGCGAAGCATCATTAATAAGCTGATTCAGAGCATTAGCAGTAAGGGCTGCGTCTTGTACCGGAACTAACAAACCCGTTTCCTGATCATCAACAATACTTGGAATACCCCTCCAGCGGGTAGCGACCACGGGTAATTCAAACATCATTGCTTCCACTACCACATTTCCAAAAGATTCTGCTTCAAAAAAAGAAGGAAAGCAGAAGATATCAGCCTCCAGAAAATACTGCCACTTTTCATTCCCCTTTTTTACTCCTGGAAAGTGCACTGTGTTTTCCAGACCGTGATCATGGCAGTAGGTTGTTACCGTATCTTTAAAAGACTGAGAGGCAAAATCTCCTACCAGGGTTACTTTAATGGCTTGTTCTTTTAGCATACGAGCAGCTTCCAGCAAAACCATGACCCCCTTTGTTTCCTGTATTACACCAACATACAGGATGGTTACTGACGCTTTCTGAGTCCGTTGAATGGGTAGGTGCTCCTGAGCCCCATCTTCCAGCCCATTCGGCACAATGGCTATTTTTTTAGCATTGAAATATCCTCCATCATCAGGATTCAGGTCAGACAGATGAATGGACAAATCCGGCCGCCGATATACATACTTAGCCAACTGCCTGAGTAATGCTGGCTGTTGGTCTACGATCTCGGATACTCCGGCGGCTCTAAAGTGAAAGATGGTTTTGCTGAATAGCATGCGAAGGAAAAAAAGGATAAAAATATCCCGAGCAACTGGCGTAAAACTAGACCCACCCGGCATATAATACAAGGTTGGTATATTATAGCGAAAGCGAAAGTATGCCGCCTTGATAACAATCTCCACCATATGAAATACTTTTCCCAACTCAAAGTTACCAACGGATGACATTGACTTGGAGAAGGCCATCCGAACAAGGTATAATTTTAGCCCCTCGAATCGAGCCTGGATTAAACGTTCAGTCATCATGGCCTGTCCACCGTAAGGCGGAGGTGTTATACCCACTACAAGGATTTTTTTCATACAGCTGCTAGGGTATCTCCGGAGGGGCGGGCCAGTAATTTTCTTCCGGCAAGCTGCGGCACTTTCGATGCATCGGTGTCGTGCCAGGCAATCATTTCCTTTACTCCTTCTTCCATCGTGAATGGGGGAGTGCCCAGGGCCGCATACGTTTTATCAATAGGCGTCAGATAGTCCTGCGTCATGCTGTTAAAACGTGTGCTGGTGATGGGGAAGGGTATTTTTCCTTTCTGTAATATATCGCCAGTCAGCGCAATCCCTTTCACCAAAGGGGTCGGCAGTATCCGCACAGATTTCCCGGTAAGTTCGTGAGAAATATGCTCTACCCACTGCCGCAAATCAATGGGTTTGTCGCCCACATAAAATACCTGCTGATGCACTTTCTCCGGGGACGCCTGTAAGATTTGCTGTATCTGCCACACTACGTTGCCTACATAACCATAAGCACGGCGCACGTTCTTCTTGCTGGGATGAAAATATAAGCCTTTTTTTATTACTTTGAACATCACATCGCGGTAGCGCAGGCTCCATGGTCCCCAAATGGTTTGGGGACGGATGATGGTCCAGGTACAATCCAGGTTTGCCGCTCGGGTATATTCTTCGGTAAGTTTTTTGCTGACACCGTATAGCGTGAAAGGTTTGAAATCCTGGTCATGCTGAGGCATGTAACCACTTTCGCAGACAAACATGCTGGAAGTGATAATGACGCGTTCTATGGTCGGAGTTTCCTTAATGCACGCTAATATATGTTTTGTCCCTTTTACATTCTGAATGTACTCATTGAGGTCACCATCCAGTTCGTAAATATCGGTATCAGTACGCGAGGCCAGGTGTAGTAGGTGGGTAGGCTGAAACGTTTTGAAAATACCCGAAAGTCTATCATAATCCATGATATCGCATTCATGCCAATAGGCATTGTGCTTGGCATCGAGGGGTGGGTTCCAGTCTACGTTGATCAGGTCAATACCCTTTTGCAAACAGTCTTCTACTACATTCGTCCCAATAAACCCAGATGCACCCGTGATCAGAAGTCTCATTTTTTTTGCTTTGTTGAATTACAATACTCGTCAATAAAAAAAATACTCATCGCTAAATTTTAGCATTTATTGCAGAAGAAGTAAGCTGATGAGACAATACTTCATCATAAATACCTGCCATTTCATCTGCCTTCCACCTCCATTCATGCGCTTTGGCAAATTCGTAAGCGTTTATAGACATCATTTCACAAAGGCCAGGATTACTACTCATGCTATTGATAGCGCCCCCCATGGCTTGCTTTATTTCTTTGCTACTTGTTAGTTTTAGCTTTATTCCAGCTCCTTCGGGCACAAAAAAGCCCGCCCCATGAAGGTCAAGCGTTATAATGGGTAACCCGAAACTCATGGCCTCTAGTAGTTGGCCGCCAAAGGCGCTTCGTAATGGGGAAAAGACTAACGCATCATGCGATGCATAAAGTTTTTTGAGATTTGGATAGGATAGGAATCCTTTAAAATGTACTTGCCTGGATAAGCCCAGGCGATAGGCCTTTATTTGATAATAATAACGTAAAGGGCCATTGCCCACGATTGTCAACGAGATATTCGGGTTATCTGCTATGTAAAGGCTCTCCAACACCATGTCCAACCCTTTGGTAGTCACCAGTTTGCCTACCCATAAAAGCTTTAATTGACCATCAGCCAATGATTTCCTTTCTAAAGGAGGGGTGACATCCTTGATCCCCATATCCAGAAAATAACGAATGTTTGTGGCCCCTAAACTTGCTGCCAATGCGTAGGTATCGCTATTGGTGACCAGCACCGCAGAGGCATGTTTTAAACACAGTCGGGCGTTTTTAAATACATGTAGCAGTAGGTACGCAGCCAAATTTCTGCATGTTTCTTTAAACCATCCGAAGCTTAGGTATTTCTTGAGTGGAGCAGGTATATTTTCTCCACCGCCAATAGGGCCAAAAACGAAGGGTATATCCAACTTCCACAACCGGGAGCCCATTTGAATAGAACCATAGGTTACATGATGTGTTAAGTCAAAGGCGATGTCCTGCTGTAATCTTAGGGCATACTGATACGCTTCGTACTGCCATACCAGGTAATGCAGGTATATTAAAGGGTAGGGAAACAGGTTTTTAAGAAATTCTAACCATGCCCAAACTTTTATGATATGAAACTTCAGATTAGGAGTTGATTGCTCATGGGCATGAATGGCCTGTATAATGCTTTCCTGATGTTTTTTGCTGGTGAGACAATGTACCTGATGCCCCTGCTCCGCTAATGTAACCGCCCAGTTCCACCCGATTCCAGGCTCGCTACCTTTATTGGGAGTACAGGCATAGGCAGATAATAATATTCGCATCAATCGTAAACTGTCAGTAGGCTAGGTTGTAAGTTTCTGAATATATTTTAAACCAATGCATCATTCTATGAATGATAACGTGGCAATTTATCAAAAACTTCTTTTAGTCTGTATTCATAACACCAAGTTCTAAAAAATTACCGTAAAACCTAACTAGTGAAATTCAGTGACATCTTATTGTGTTTTTCTGAAGAAATAAAGTTTTTTATCTAATATCAGATGCTTATTTGACTATATATTGCTCTGAAGTTTTATACTTAGATTTGAACAGAACGCTTTTAATAGCGCTATATAAAAACCAGCTATTGCCAACCAGGTACCGCTTCCACAGGCGTCTGGGTTCCAGGTAAAAGCGGTAGGCCCATTCCAGGGATAAGTTACGGGCCCATGCTGGCAGTCTTTTTTCCATACCGGTGTAGGTTAAGAACGCCTGCCCTAATCCTAACATACAGGACTCTACCTGCCCTCGGTGGGCGGCCATCCATTTCTCCTGCTTGGGGCATCCTAATGATACCAATACCAGATGAGCACCCGATGCGTTGATCCGGGCTACGGCCTCCTGATCTTCTTCCGGAGTCAGCTGACGAAAGGGTGGGGATTCCAAACCGGCTATACGCAGATTTGGATATTCCTGCGCTATTCGCTGGCGTATGGCTTCCAGTACTTCGGGGGTAGATCCATAAAAATACACCGATAACTCCTGTGTTTCCGCCTCGCGCAATAGATCGGGCAGTAGGTCCATGCCGCAGACCCGATCCTGCCGGATGCCGTATTGCAGGCGCATCAGCACAGAGAGTGGACGCCCATCGGGAGTCACCATGTTGGCCTGGTTGACCACCTGCTTAAAAGCCTGATCCTGCCGGGATTCCATCAGCATATGCACATTGGCGAAACATACATACGATGAAATTTTCTTCTGGGCTAAACTGATGATATTTTGGAGAAACTCCGAATAAGGAGCCGTACTTACCAGGGTTTCAAGAAGAGAGACTTTTGGTAATAATTCAGTCTGATTTAGAGGGGCTTCGGTAGATAACGAGCTATTCAACACCTTCATTGGCTTTACAAATTACTTATGGCACACGGTTGATAACCAATATCGGGATGATATGATCAATACGCATTCTCTTCACCTTTCACGATATTGGCTACGGTTTGCCAGATAATTTGCATGTCCAGCTTCAAACTCCAATTTTCCATATACAACAGGTCATATTCTACCCGCTTGACCATCTGCTGGGTCTCCCGGGTTTCTCCCCGGTAACCATTTACCTGAGCGTACCCGGTAATGCCGGGGGTTACCCAATGGCGCAAAGGATATTCTTTAATTATTTTTGAATACTCTTCCAGGTGCACAATTAAATTAGGACGAGGCCCTACGACGGACATGTCGCCACGCAATACATTATAGAACTGTGGTAGCTCGTCAAGACTGGTTTTGCGCAGAAAAGCACCAATGCGGGTAATGCGAAGGTCATTTTTAGTAGCCTGCATTTCGCTATTGGTATTGGTGCGCATAGAACGAAATTTATAGCACCAGAACAATCGATTATTTCGCCCCGGGCGCAGCTGTTTAAAGAGAATGGGACCGGGGGAGTCAATCCGAATGGCTATGGCAATGACCGGAAAAACCGTAACGAACAATACCGCAAGTACCAGGGATGAAAAAGCAATATCAAAGATTCGCTTGATTTGCACATTCATCATGCGGGAGAGGGGTACCCGTCGGCTGGTGATCACCGGGATTCGGTTATCATCCAACAGGTGGGTATCAATGGGTTTGCGGTAATCAATGCCATCAATATGAGGCACAATACCAAGAAAGATAAAGTGCTCATCGGCAAATGTCCGCAGGTCTTCCAGGTACTGGTAGTGGTTATCTAAAGTATAATAGATTTCTTGTACCTGATGCGTTTGGCAAAAATGTTTTACCCGATCTAACTCGCCCAGATAAGGCGCAAACTGTAAGGCTGGTTCGGAAGTATGAGTATCAAAAAAGCCCAGCAATTGCTGTGAAAGTGAGGAGTTTTGTTTGAAAAAGCGCATTAGCTCCACCCCACGGGAGGTGCCGCCAATGACGACTACATTGCGGCGGTTAATACCCAAATGACGATAGAATCGATATACCTGGAGGAGGAGGAGTTTGAGTGCTGTAGCACTAACCAGAGTAGCTAAAGACAGTAAAAACCCTTCGCCCAACTTAGCCATAGGCATTCGGTAGCCTACCAGCACCAGTAACAGTATGCAGTATAGCGCAGCAGCCATTAGCGAGCGCATAAGTATTTTACTGGGGCGCCCCAGGTTCTCTACCTGATAAGCCCGGGCAAACAAAGCCGACAGCGTCCAGCAGATTGCCATGATCACACTTAAGAAGGTGAATGACTCTTGAGGAAAATAATTAAATAGATTTGTATGGGTATATAAGACATCTGAGATACCCAAGATTACCATTCCATCCAGAATCAACAAGGATAAAGGAATAAAAGTAGTGTACTGATAATTCCGCACACGCCTATATAAGTTTTCCATAAGTAAATAGGAGGTAGTTAAGTCTCTAATACTTGGCGTTCTATTCTTTTAGGATAGAACAAAAAAAATAACTTTTTTCAGCCAAAAGGTACGCCAACCGTTGCTAAACATAAAACAATAAGGCTTTTAGGAAATCAAATACAACAGTTAGGCTAATTTATTATAATCTTTACCGGATTAGCTTAATAATATTGCAAACTGAAAATATCAAATTCCTAATTATGCTTAAAATATCACCCTTACAAATGTAAGCAAGGAATTTTAATTCTCATAATATATATTACATTTCTATGAAATCCAAAAAAAATAATTATCCTTTTTTGAAATTATTCATAATAATTCGCACAAAATGTGCTAGCAATACGTAACTGACATTCTGCCTGTTCATTGGTATTATAAAAAGTAAAAGGTACATAAGTATAATGCCGGCTGAAGGACTGGTTACTGAATATTTTGTGAAACTTTATGACAGCGTTATGCACAAATAACTTCGTGTTTTTGCTTATAGGAACAACCTCGTACGGGAGATGTTAAGGCGGGCTTCATTGTGTGTATCTTATAGATTTCGTCAGATAGTTCTGCGATTAATCTTACGAAATCAAAATTCAGTTTACTACATCAAGAGCTGGGAAAAAATACGGGAGAGTTTTGCCAGTGAATCGCTATTACCGGGGTTGGTCACTTGCGTACCGAAAGCATACCACAACCCATCACCGGGGTCCAGGTAAATTCCCGGTTGGGTGGGGGACTTGGGGTTGGCGTGCTCCGGTTGATAATCGAGCAGGTACATGGTGGTGAGCAAAGGTGCCAGCGTTGACCATGGGTGATTTCTCCGGTGCTGCCGGGTTCCCTGACTAATCTCAATATCTACTGAACGTTGCAGAAAACTGGCAGTAAGGCTAAGAATGGTTTTTTCACCCAGATGCTGCTGATCCAGGTAACGAATATGTAAGGGGTATTCCCGCTCTGCGGCTTCGTACACGGCCTGGGTGAGTTCCTGCAACAGGTATTCCCACTCCGTCTGAGGTTGAGGTACGCCTTTATGTTGACTTCCCTCGGCCAGCGTGGTGGTCAGCATTAACGCATTCTCTGAGGCATCCCGGAGGTCTTCAGGAGGTAGCCACTGCGTTTTTTTCCACTGTTCCAGTAGTGTGGTTTTCCATACCTCAGGTAAGGAGCCCTGCCATTGGTAATCATCATCCTGGGTAAAACCTTCTTCCCATATCTCTTCCTCACTCAATTCGTCCCGGTCAGTATAATGCAGGGCGTACATAAGTGTGAGCTGGCTGGCCTGAAACTGTAGCTGAAAGGTATATTCATAACTGTAAGGCGGGGGCACCGACAGCGTCTCAAACGCAATATCAATGCGCTGTGGGAGGGATAGGTTAGTTTGTGGCATGATTCGGTAAAGATACGGTAAAACGCGTACCTTTACCCAACTCGCTCTCTACCTGAATGGTTCCGCCCAGTTTATCAACCGTTTCTTTCACAATATACAAGCCTAATCCACTACCCGAATGGGTCTCGCTGGCCCGGAAAAACATTTCGTAGATGTTTGCAATATACTTGGCTTCAATGCCGATCCCATTGTCATATACCTGAATATTGAGGTGGTGGACATCGGCCACCATCTGAACTGTAACGTAAGGGTCAGGCTTGCGGAGATCAGCGTAACGGATGGCATTTGAAACCAGATTGTTGAGCACAATCATCACTCTACTTTTATCAGATACCACGGTTTGGGTTGTCTGCAAATCGTGGTGCTGGGTCACCTGTTTTGCCCGCTCATCATACGATTGCTGGGAAAAAGATTCCTGCACTATGGTTTCCGGGTCTATCGTTTCGTAGCGAGGGGCGAGTCGGGCATTCCGGGAAAGGTCAATGATTTCGCGGATAAAATAATCCAGCTTTTGCACACTCTTTTCCTGGAGGTCCAGATAGTCCAGTAAGCGGGTTGGGTCATCTTCCAGCCGCATTACGTTGACCAAGCCTAATACGGAGGTTAGTGGAGCCCGTAAATCGTGAGAAACACTGTAGACAAAATTGTCCAGTTCCGCATTGACCTTTTTTAGTTGGGCGTTTTGCATTTTCAATTGAGAGAGCATGGCTTTTTGCTCGGTGATATCCTGGGTAACGCCATAGATGACTCCTTTGGCATTGGACTTATACCGGGAACGCAGAATCAGGTGGAGCACCTTTCCCTGTACATCTATCAACCGATACTCAAAGATATCCCGGAAAGTGGGATCATCCAGAAAGGTAAACGCGTAGGCTATTCGGTCCTGCAACAAGGCAATATCGTCAGGATATAAAAACCGTTGGGTAAACTCTTCCAGCGGCAATAACAGTTCTGGTTGATCGTAAATTCCTAAAATACACAGGGCTTCTTCGCTTATTCGAATGGTCTGGTTGGTAATGTCAAACTCCCAACTGCCCGCACTGGCAATTCTAAGCGCCGAGGATAGGTTAACCGAGTGCTCCTGCACTTCAGCTTCGGCCTGATGCTGGGCAGAAATATCCTGACAGAATACCAGAATGCGATGTACTTGCCGTGCCTGCCATACAGGTTGAAGGATGATCTCAAAGACGAAGCTCTGGCCTTTTATCTGCTGACTGATCTGGGCTATCTGCCGCTCTCCCTGAAGCGCTTGTTGTAAATGGGGTTCCCAGAATTCAACTCCTTTCTCATCCAGTAGCGATAAAAAGGGAGCTTCAGGGTACAACTGTCTGCCAAAAATTGAATGAAAGCAATTGATAAATGTCTGGCCTGCGACTACCAGATGAAGGGATGCATCGAGGGATGCCATTTTCCCCGGAGAATTTTCTAACAGCAACACTAAATCCTCTTCCCGTTTTTGATAATCAGCAAGTTGCTGTTCCAGGAATTGCATACGCTGCTGCAACGTATCATTTGGTTGGGCTTTCAAGGTAATAGTTGTTAACTGGCTCTAATACAGATGTCTTACAATCAAATTAAAGGAATTTTGTTACCTAACAATGTTTCTGAGCCAAATGAGCCTGTTTTTGAGTAGTGATAAGTGGTAATACTTATGATTTTGCGAAGATTCTACGGTAATCTGGCATTTGACGATCTCTAAGTATCCCATTTTTTTTCTTGGGTCAACGCTGTTTTAAGATGAACTGCCGAGTGGCCTGGCGCTGGATTTTTCCGGTAGGGGTTTCGGCAAAAGCGGGTATCGAGTAGATTGCTTTGGGAACCTGGTATAAAGGCAGTGCCAAAGCAGCCTGCCGGAGCACATTCTTCTCGAGTGCTGTCGTCGGCCGTGCTCCTTCAATAAGCAGTATCACCCGTTCCCCCAAGCGCTCATCAGGCAATGAAGTCACCAGGAAACGCCCTTCAAACCCAGCGGATGCCAGTAAGGGCTCCAGTGCCGCTTCTACGGCTTCCGGAGAGATCTTTACTCCACCGCTGTTGATCACAAAATCGTGGCGGCCCAGCCAGCGAAACTGCTGCTGATCGTGTAATTCAATCAGGTCATTGGTGGTAATCCACTGCTGTTGCGTGATGCTCCCCTTCACTTGCAGGCATCCGCGGGCATCAGTAGTAATTTGTGTATCACCCAGCGTATGGAAAAACGCACTGGCCTGGGGTTGGGTTAGCTTGCGTAATGCGATGTGAGATACCGTTTCGGTCATGCCATAGGTGCTGTACACGGGTAATGTTAGCAGTTGGGCAATCATATTCTCCAAAGCGCGGCTGACAGGAGCCCCTCCAATAATGATGGCTTGCATCTGGTTCAGTCGATCGGCTTGTTCCTGTTCCAATAGCGTTTGAATTTGTAATGGAACCATCGCGGCAAAATCAGGCAGGAATGGCAGATGCTGAAGAGGGGTGGAGGAAGGATCTGTGATCACCAGGTTCATGCCCGCCAGCAAGCTGCGGACGATCATCATTTTTCCTCCAATATACTGCGGATGAAGGCAAAGTAAAGAAGTATGGCCGTCAGTGAGTTGTAGTGCTGCTAAGGTCATCCGGGCGCTGGCCATCATTTGGTCTCGACCAAGAGTGATTGTTTTGGGTTCTCCCGTCGATCCGGAGGTAGCTTGCTCAAACGATGCATCTCCTCGGAGCCACTGCCAGGCAAATCGGATGGCCAGTTGCTCATTTTCTTTTAACTCAGCAAAATAAGGGATAGATGCTGCCCGATCTATTTGAGAAAGTTCCTCGCTGCTAATACAATAACGATCTTCTATATAAATGGTGCTCTTCATCATCCCCAGGCCAGCCAGTATAGCAATGTAATGAATAGCAAAAGAGAAGCGATCAGATAGGTCTGAATACGCCCGGTTTGTATCGAGCGGGTTAGTTGTCCCAATCCTTGAATCAATCCGGCCCCACCCCGGACGAGCCCATCAACCAGCACCCGATCGAGCCAGGCCACAATGTGGGCAAAAATTACTCCCAGGGTAATGGTTCCATGCAGCAACCCATCAATCACCCGGGTATCCCAGCCATAGAAGAAGCGGCTGATGAATAATACGGGGCGAATGACAATGAAGCGATATAATCTGTCCAGATACCAGTTGTCTTCCATCATAGCTCCCAGCAAGCCTTGGTGGTCCGGTTGGTTTGCATAGGCTTTCCGCCATTGACCTTCCGGGCGGTATAAACCGTAAGCCAGTGCAATACCGCTGAAAGCCATGCCAAGTGCTATCCAGGTAGCCACGCTATGCCATATTGGGTAGGTAGCAACAATACTGGCATAATTCAGGGTTTTACCAGGAACTGCCAGTAATGGGTGAGGGATATGCTGTAAAATCCAGCTTTCGCTACTGACCAGCGGATTCACGGCATAGACAATCCCCAGCGATAGCACGGCCAGCAATACCAAAGGAAAACGCATTAACCAGGAAGGCTGCCAGGTGAAAGTACTGTCTGATTTTTCCTTCGCATGCAGTTTTCCGAAAAATACCAGCAAAATCTGCCGGCCCATATACAGAGCAGTTAATAAGGTGGTAGCGAAGGTCAGTACGGGCACCATCCAATACCACCAGGCTGCTTCGGAGCCCAAAAAGGCGGCCCAGGCTATGGCTCCGGTGAGGATAGCGTCTTTGGATAAAAATCCGGAGAACAAAGGAATGCCTGCCAGCGCCAAAGCCGCTACCAGATACGTAACGAAAGTGACGGGCATACGGGTGCGTAACCCGCCCATCCATCGCATATCCTGCGCATTAAAGCCGGTTTCCTGAGAAACCTCTTCGCTTAGGTGGTGCATGCTGTGAATGATTGCTCCGGCGGCCAGAAACAAACCCGCCTTAAAACTGGCGTGGGTTACTAAATGGAAGAATGCCGCATTGTAAGCTCCGACTCCGACGCCCACCATCATGTACCCGAGTTGAGAAATGGTAGAGTAGGCCAGCACTTTTTTAATGTCGTTCTGAAAGAGGGCCGTAATGGCGGCCATGAGGGCGGTCACACTACCGATTACCGCAACCACGGTGAGAGTGGCAGGGTTCAGCAATACAAATACACGAAGTAATAAATATACTCCAGCCGCCACCATTGTGGCCGCGTGCAGCAGGGCTGAAACGGGTGTTGGCCCTTCCATGGCATCTGGCAACCAGGTCATTAACGGAAACTGGGCTGATTTTCCAATGGCTCCCAATACCAACCCCAGACCGGCAATGGTAAGCCAGATTACGGGAGCTGCATTTTCAACCAGTAGATTGTTGGCTCGAAAATAACTCAGCCAAACCCCTTGCTCAGTAAATACGGATTGTTGCATCAGGTCTTCCAGCACCTGCAAATCCAATGTGCCAAACTGCGACCATAGCACCAGCATACCCACGATAAAGCCAGCGTCCCCGATCCGGTTCATTAGAAATGCCTTGGTGCTTGCCCGTACGGCAGCCGGACGATGGTGCCAGAATCCTATCAGGGCATAGGAGGATACTCCGACCAATTCCCAAAAGATGAAAATGGAGAGTAGATTGTCCATCATGACAATCCCCAGCATAGAAAAGGTAAATAACCCCAGCAAGGCAAAGTAGCGAGGGTACCCTTCGTCGTGCTCCATGTAGCGGATAGAGTATACATGCACCAGCCACGATATGAGGGTAACCACCACCAGCATCAGCGAAGCAGTCTTATTAATATGAATTCCGAGGGTGAATGGATAGGTAAATGTTTGCGTAGCAATTTCAAACCATATTACCCGGCTATGAATGTCCTCACCCCACCACACGTTGCGAAAAATAAGGGCTGCGGCGAGCACAGTTCCTAACAGAAACCCGGAAGCTACCCAGGCTACCAATTCGCTCGATTTGCCACGTAAAAAAATCAGCCACCCAAAATTCAGCAGGGGAGTGAAGAGCACCACCAGTGCCAGCAGGGCGCCGATCGTCAGAGGGTTTGGTTGGTATAAGGAAGCGTAATCCAAGAGCTTACTTTGTTAGCAAATGCCAAAGCTACATGGGAAACTTGTAAAAAAAAACCCTGATGACAATTGCCCCAGGGTTTCCTAGTCAGTAGGTAGACTGATATGAAGAAATATGTATTTTCTGATTTATGAAAGTTCGCTGAATGCCTCGGCAAAGTATTCCATATCCTGCATGGTCCCAATGCTTACGCGACACCACTCCTGATCAGAGAAGCTCCATGAGCGTAAACTCACTCCGCGTTTCATCATTTCTTGCTGGAACCGTTTACTATCCATACGTAGCGGAAACAGCACAAAATTCGTTTGTGAAGGAATGTATTCGTAACCGGCGCCTTCCAAAGTCTGGTATAAAAAGTCTTTCGATTTCTGGTTCATCTCTCTGGCGTACTGATGGTACTCAGTATCCTGAAAAGAGGCGATGGCTGCAGCCATAGAAGGGCTGGAGATATTACCCGCACCGTTGCTGTATTTGCTCATTTCGGCAATCACATCTGGTTGGGCAAGTGAATAACCCATGCGCAGTCCGGCGAAGCCGTGGAGCTTGGAGAAAGTACGGGTCACAATGACGTTATAGCCCTCGGCCACCAGATCCGCCATAGAATATTTTACCGGATCGGGGGTATAATCAATGTAAGCCTCATCGATGAAGATCGGCTTTTTCTTAGACACTTCTTTGCAGAATGCCCGCAACGCGTCCGGGTCGCAGGTGGTTGCCGTAGGATTATTCGGATTGCAGAGATACACCAGGCTGTGCTCATCAGAAACGGCATCAGCCAGTCGGTCTAAATCATGCACAAAATCTTTGGTCAGGGGCACGGTTTCCCACTCCGCTCCTACATCCTGAGCGGTACGTACCAGCGACATATAAGTCGGATCGGCGGATAAAATTTTCCCGCCATTTTGCCCGTAGACCACGGATGCGGCCAATAGCAACTCTGTAGAACCGGCTCCCAGCATCACCTGCTTGGGGCGTTTCATGCCCCAACGGGTTTCTTCTATTTCGGTAAGTTTGTAATGATCGGCCAGCATTTGGGCAAACTCCATGCTATTGCCGAAGCCGTAGCGGAAGCTCGTATCAATCTCGCCCATCAATGCTTCCTTGGCTTTTTGGCAGGGGCCAAACGGATTCTCGTTGGATGACAATCGGGCTTTCACCTCAGGGCGGGCCAGCATGAAAGCTTCCTCATCATCAAAAGGAGTATATAAGCGGGCGGCTACATGGTTGGAGGCCTGAGCAAAATTGGTCTTGAATGTGCTTCCAAGGCTAAGTCCTCCGGCTAACAAGGCACTGGATTTTAACCAGTTTCGGCGGTTCATCGGTGCTGTCAAACGAATAAATGGTTAGATGGTTGGAAGTTAGACCCTGAGCCGAATATTGCTCATTAATGGTGTAAAGGTATAATAGTTTTTATAAGTAAATCAAGTTTATCATAAAATAAAATTTTGTAAAATATATTACAAGCTTATGTATTATTGTACAATATCCTTAAATAAGGGTAGATTGCTTGGGTCAGCAAAGAGGTAAATAAAGCTTTCCTTTCTCGAATTTATTCAAACGTGCGGGATACTTTGAGGCATTTTGTAAGCTTGTAGCAGTTTCAGCATATTTGGGCATGTGTGGCATTCATCTTATCATCGCTAAAAAATCACCTTCTGCTGATCCTGCATCGGCATTGCACCGGATGATGCAGGTCAGCGGACATCGCGGGCCCGATGCTGCCCATACCCTCTATTGGCAGGACCCACATCAGCAACTCTGGCTGGGCGGGCAACGGTTGAAAATTACCGACCTGAATGACCGGGCTGACCAGCCAATGGTGTCTCCAGATGGGCGATATGGGCTGCTCTACAACGGGGAATTGTATAATTTTTACGAACTACGTAATCAGTTGCTGACTAAGGGGGAAGTATTCACCACCCAATCGGATACGGAAGTGATCTTGAAAATGCTCATCCGGCAGGGTCAGGCTGCTTTGCCCCGGTTCGAGGGCATGTTTGCGCTGGCTTTTTACGATCGGGTGGAAGAAAGCCTGCTGTTGGCACGCGATTCATGCGGCATTAAACCATTATATTATGCAGAAAACGACCAGCATTTCATGGTTTCCTCCTCGTCCAAAAGCCTGATTGCCTCGGGTTTGGTGCACACAGAGATTGATCCGCAGCAAATTGACCACTATTTATACTTTCGCTATCCTCAGAAAAGCCACACGCTGTACCGAAACATTCAGGCATTGACTGAGGGTTCCTGTCTATTGTATACTCCAGCCCAGCCGGCCAGAATAGAGCCGTTCATACCGGCGCCTTCGGGGACTGCTTTTCCTGTATGCGATACTACTGCACTCCTGAAAGAAACGGAAACGCTGCTAAAGGACGCCGTTCTTCGGCATATTGCCACGGATGTGCCCACCGGGCTTTTCTTAAGCGGGGGCGTGGATTCTACATTGCTGCTGGCGCTGATCAAAGCCGAAAGTGCCCACCCCGTACCGACCTTCTCGCTTGTGAATGACCCGGAAGAAAAGAATTTTGGTACCCAGGATTATCACTATTCCCGCATGGCCGCCCGGCAGTACGGAAGTTACCATACAGAAGTACCGCTGAGCCTGGGGTTGTTTGAAGAGCACTTTGAAGCATTTGTCCAGCGAATGGACCAACCCGTCGGAGATAGTGGAGCGATGATGACCTACTTATTATCGCAGGAAGCACGTAAGCGCGTAAAGGTGGTTTTGTCCGGAGCCGGAGCGGATGAGTTGTTTGGTGGGTACAATCGGCATGGAGCGTATTACCAATACCTGCGCCATTATAAAGCGATCAGTAGCGTGAGTCGTTTAGGCAAAAAACTGGCAACTTACTTACCTACCGGGTTTCCGCACCCCCTGCGTAAGTCATTTCGCCTGACCAAAAAGTTTGCGCAGTCATTATCCGAAGATCCGGAAGCCACTTTTCTACACTTTACTGGACTTGCTGCACTGGGCAATCCTAAGGGTGAATCGCCACATCAATTACTATCTCCATCAACCCCTGACTTTGTAGAACATTACTTGTCGCTGGCACTACAACACGACCAGCACCATTATTTAATAGAAGATGTGCTTCAGCTAAGCGATACGGCCAGCATGGCCCATAGTCTGGAATTGCGCGTTCCTTATCTGGATGCCCCGCTGGTACGCTATGCCCAATCGCTTCCGGCTACCTTCCGGCTTGGCCAGGGTAAAAAGTGGATACTGCGGCAACTGCTAAATCAACATGGTGGTCAGCCTTTTACGCGAAGAAGCAAGGAAGGCTTTGGTCTGCCTTTCGGGCATTGGTTGCGAGACCGGTCTTCTCCGCTCATCAGCCACTATCTGGAA
This sequence comes from Cyclobacteriaceae bacterium, assembly GCA_040222715.1. Lineage (GTDB taxonomy): Bacteria > Bacteroidota > Bacteroidia > Cytophagales > Cyclobacteriaceae > Tunicatimonas. The sequence goes on from JAVKCN010000164.1 coordinate 37,504, forward strand.
GATCCGCAGCAGCCAGTCTATCAGATTGTCGCTCACGACCTGGTACTTCGCCTGCTCAGTAAGCATCGGGGGGGGCAACACGACTATAGTGCTGAGCTTTGGTCATTATTATTATTATCCACTTGGTTATCTCAGCAAAATTTATTCAACAAATAAACTATTCGCTCGTTATTGAATAGCCAGGGAAATAGCTGTTTTTATGATCTGATCATAAACTTGACGGAGCATCATCTTCGAATGATGAATTCATTAGGCAACTAAAAAAAAATCGTCGTATTTTGTAGTTCTTTTTCCAGTTTTGAGTACCACCTTTTTTACCGGTTTGGTTTATGCATATTCTTTATATCCACCAGTACTTTAAAACCCCTGAAGAAGGTGGTGCCATACGTTCTTATTATTTGGCGAAGGGACTGGTAGAAGCAGGTCATAAGGTGACCATGCTGACGGCTCACAATGAGCTTACTTATAAAAAAATGCTGGTGGATGGCATCTATGTGCATTATCTTCCAGTGCCTTATTCTCAAAATCTTAGCAAATGGCAGCGCATTCGCTCGTTTCTATGGTTTATCTGGCATGCCTGCAATAAAGCTCCCCTGTTTAAATCCGTAGATCGGGTCTATGCTACTTCTACTCCGCTAACAGTCGGAGTGGTGGCTCTGTATTTCCGATGGAGACATCGCTTACCTTATTTGTTTGAGGTGCGCGACCTGTGGCCGGAGGCTCCTATCCAGATGGGACTCTTCCGAAACCGCTGGTTGCGGCGCTATTTACAAAGCTGGGAAAAGCGTATTTATCGTCATGCCCAGGCGCTGGTAGCATTGTCGCCCGAGATTGAGCGGCACATCCGCCGTATCGTGCCTCAGAAGCCCATTTACCAGATTCCCAACATGTCTGATTGCCAGTTTTTCCGAAAATCAGAGCGTAATATCTATCACGAAGTACAATTTGGGGTTGAGGATAAGTTTGTGGTGACCTACTTCGGGGCCATGGGCAAGGTCAATCATCTTGAGTATATTCTGGCGGCTGCCGAAGCTTGCCAGGACAAAGGCCTGAGCGGTGTGCAGTTCCTGCTGGTGGGGCAGGGTAGTGAGCTATCCGATTTAAAAGAGCAGGTAGCGAAGCGGAATATTGACAACATCTCATTCGTTGACCACCAGAACAAATATGGGTTACTCTCAGTGCTCAACGCAACCGATGCCGTCTATATTTCTTTTGACGATCACCCGGTACTGCAAAGCAACAGCCCTAATAAATTCTTTGATGCGCTGGCTGCCGGAAAAATGTGTATTACCAATACCCCTGGCTGGATAGCCCAACTGGTAGAAGAAAATCATTGTGGATTTTATACTCCGCCCAAACGTCCCGAGCAATTTGTAGCCCAGATCGCTCCGTTTGTGACTGACCGCTCTCTGTTGGACACCTGCCAAAGCAATGCCCGAAGCCTGGCCGAGCGGGAATTTTCCAAAGAAAAGCAAATTGAGATACTGAGAAGTGCGATGGAAGAAGCCAATCAGCCTGCCTCAGCCCGGCCGGAAGCGGCTAAGGCCTATACTTTGCTTGTGTGAAAATCTGTTGAGCGTCGGCTTCCTGCATCACCTGAGGAAGTTGCTTTTCTGTTTTATCAGCGAAGTTCTGCACAATCTGCCATCCTATCCACCGACCTACCCGTCCGGGAATCTTGGTATTGATCTCAACGGTGCTGGGGCGTTCTCCTACATACCGGGGTTTCACAATGTGGCTGGTTTCGTAGAGTAATTCATTATCGATGAAGTGCGACCAGATCATCTCGGTATTGTCTTGTATCGTAGTAATTTGCTCTTCATCGTAACCGGCCAGGATGGTGTCCGGCAAACAGGGCATGACCTGCTGTACAAAATAATAGCTCTTTCCGTAGTAGACCATCTCAGCCAGTAAACTGTTATCGGATGGCTTGGTATTATTGAACCGGTTCGACAAAATCATGATACAACTGGGCACAATATACCCGGGACTGTATCGATCCATCAGGTAATCGTAAACCTGAGGGCGATAGCGGGCATCAGGTCCAGCGAAAAAGTCCAGGCTGATGACAATGAGGCTGTCACTCACCAGTAAGTCCGGGCCCATGCTACCCAGACCGGTGAAGGTGGTGTAGATTTTGGGGGGAGTAAAATCAGGGTAATAGTACTTAATATGGCGGAATGCCTGGGCAAAATCGGTTTCCAGCGTGGCTACATTCTCAAAAACTGCCTGAGTCTGCTGGTATAAGGTATCAATATGCGGGTCGTGCATTACCCGGAAGTATTCCTGATAATACAGTGAATCTTTCTCCGTGCCGGTCAGGTTTGCATATTGAGACAGGTAGAGTGGGTGTTGATTGAGCAACGCCCGCATTTCTTCCGGCGATTGGGCGGTAAACAGCGCCTGATCCAGCCGTTCAATAGCAATATCTACCGAAATACTCGATATTTCCGCCCCTCCGGCGCATTTATCTTGCTCACATGAAAACAAAAGGAGCGATGCCAGTGATATTAGTATAGATATAATAGAACGCATAGGTATTTCTTTGTTGGAAAACGGAATCTTTTTTAAAATAATTTGATCATGATACGATATATTCTCCTGCTATTTTTTGCTTTATCTTACGTTGACACCTATGCGCAGCTGAAACTGGGGGTACAGGTATCGCCTACTCTCTCTTTCAATCGCATTGACGATGATGATGCCTCCATGGGTTTTAATAGCAATGGTATCGGAGGACGTCTGGTCGCAGGGGTTATTGCCGACTATATGTTTCAGGAAAATTACTACTTTTCTACGGGAATCTTTTTTACTCCCAAGCGCGTGGGCTTAGAAACCAGCACCAATCCGGTGGAAGAAGCCTACCGCCTCCATTATCTGCAAGTACCAGCTTCCATTAAGCTGTTTACCAATGAGGTGGCCCTGGATACACGCGTTTATTTCCAGGCGGGATTTACCCTGGATCTTAAAATTCTGGAGGATAACCTGAGCGAAACCACTCAATACGTAGACAGTTTCCGTCCGGTGGACACTTCTTTATTGCTGGGCACCGGGGTAGAATACCAATATGGGTACAGTACCACCTTGTACGGCGGGTTCAGCTACCGGCGGGGCTTGGTGAATGCCGTGCGCCAGACCGATAACGGGGCTGGCGACCTGGTGATCAAGAACGATCTGTTCAGTCTGGACATTGGCGTCAAATTTTAAGCACAAAAATATAGTGTGATAGGTTCTTGTTAATTTTGTGTAGCCTTTTGCGCAGAAGGATTAACAATTTGGTAACCCCAGTCGATTGCCAGGTCATAGGGTAATGGCTAGCTTGGAACAGTTTATTGATTACTGTATTACCAACGCTATCCAACCTCTTCTTATGAAACGACCTATCCTGTCACTTTTTCTTTTCTTACTACTTCAGTATGCTGCCCTCGGGCAGGGCTTACAACGGTTAGGTACCTACCAGACCGGCATCTTCGACGATGGTGGAGCCGAAATACCTACCTACGATCCGGCCACCCAACGCCTGTTTGTCACCAATGGCTCTGAAGGACGGATTGAGGTAGTAGACCTCAGCGATCCTACCACCCCGACCCTCTTATTCTCTTTTGACGTAGCCGGAGTGTTACCCGGGGCCGACATTACCAGTGTGGCCTCTCAGGGTGGTTTGGTTGCGGTAACCGCCGAAGATGAGGCGGGAAACGGCAACGTCGTCTTTTTTGATGCAGCCTTATCCGGCAATCCCACCGAAGCCAAAGCCATTGTTCCGGTAGGAAGTTTACCGGACATGCTCATCTTTACTCCTGATGGTGCCAAGGTGCTGGTGGCTAATGAAGGTGAACCGGAGGATGATGGCACTGACCCGGAGGGTTCGGTCAGTGTAATTCAGGTCAGCGACTTCAGTGTGACCACGGTAGACTTCAAAAAATTCAATGATCAGCGGGAAGCACTGCTGGCCAAAGGGGTGCGGATCTTCGCGTATGCCGAGAGTGTGGCCCAGGATCTGGAGCCGGAAGGGATTGCCATCTCTCCCGACGGCAGACAGGCGTTTGTTGCCTTGCAGGAAAACAATGCTTTCGCCGTGATTGATATTGAAAGCCTGGAAGTACTGGACATTATTCCTGCCGGATACAAAGATCATCTGTCCGGACAGCCGGAGTTAAGCCTGTATGTGTTTGATGAGCCGCCGCTGGACGAGGCGCAGAACATCCTGTTTGGGGGTTTGTCCGGGTTATTCTTTGAGGCTGACAAGGGTAATGGCCGTTATCAGTTTATTACGGTACCCGACCGGGGGCCGAATGGGAATCCTACCGAGGTGACGGATGCAGCGGGTAACACCCTGACCGTCCGTCCTTTCCTCATTCCTGAGTATCAGGCACAAATCATTCGCTTTGAGGTAGACACCCACTCGGGTAAGGTGCATATCATGGAGAAAATCGACCTCACCCGCCCCGATGGCACGCCAATTAGTGGGCTGCCGAACCTGCCGGAGGTGGATGAGATACCGGCTCAGCCAGTGGATGCTCCCGCTGACTTCATGGATGCCGACGGTCATTACTTTAAAGCACTGCCTTACGATGCCTTTGGGGCCGACCTGGAGGGCATTGTCGTGAATCCGGTGGATGGAACCTACTGGATGGTGGACGAATATCGTCCGGCGATCTACCACTTTGGCACCGACGGAGTGTTGATGGACCGCCTGGTACCCCAGGGAACGGCAGCGCTGGCAGGAGAAACCGAAGGTACTTTTGGCAGTGAGATGCTGCCAGCGGTCTATAATAACCGGCGTGCCAACCGGGGATTTGAGGCAGTTGCCCTGGATACCGATGAGGACATCCTCTACGCCTTCATTCAAACCCCTTTATCCAATCCTGACCTGGCTACGGGCAATGCTTCTACGGTCATCCGCATCATCGGAGTAGACCCGACTACGGGTGAGCCGGTAGCGGAATACGTATATCTGCTGGAAAAACCAGCGTTCCGTCCCAGTAATGTGGATAAAATGGGCGATGCCGTATATGATCCCGCGACCAAAAGGTTTTATGTGATTGAGCGAGACTCCGGAGCGGACCCTGCCAACAAGAAATTTATCTATGAAATTGATCTGAGTGGGGCCACCAACGTGCTGGGTTCCCCCTTATCTGACGCGATGGCGGGAGTTACGCTGGAGTCGTTGACGGCGGAGGAGCTGAAAATGGAGGGTATCCGTCCGGTATTTAAGCGTAAAGTGCTGAACCTGCCCTCTATCGGCTATCTGCCCAGTGATAAACCTGAGGGATTGGCCCTGATGCCCGAGGGGAAACTGGCGGTACTGAATGATAATGACTTCGGACTGGAAGGACCAGACCTGTCGACCGTTGGTCTGGGTATCATCTCCTTTGATAAAATGCCGAATGCCCTGGATGCCAGCGACCGGGACGATGCCATTAATATTGCCCCCTGGCCGGTGCTGGGCATGTATATGCCAGATGGGATCGTCTCCTTTACGGTAGAGGGCAAAGTATACTATATGACCGCCAACGAAGGCGATGCCCGGGAGTATGATTTCTTCGAGGAAGAGGAGCGCATAGGTGACGAAGACTTTCCGCTGGATGCCGCAGCCTTCCCCAATGCGGAGATGCTGAAGATGGACGAACAGATCGGGCGCTTAACCGCTACTTTGGAGAACGGCGACATTGACGGTGACGGGGATTACGACCGTATCTTTACATTCGGCAGCCGATCTTTCTCTATTTGGGATGCGTACGGCAACCAGGTATTCGACAGTGGGGATGCATTTGAGCAAATCACCGCCCAGGCCCTGCCCGATTATTTCAATAGTAGTAATGACGAGGCCGAATTCGATAGCCGCAGCGATGCCAAAGGCCCTGAACCGGAAGGTGTGGCGGTAGGAATGGTCAATCGGAAGCTGTACGCCTTCATCGGACTGGAGCGGATTGGTGGTATTATGATGTATGACATCAGTAATCCGCAGTATCCGAAGTTTGCCGCCTATGTGAACGAACGGAATTTTGAGGTGGACCAGGAAACACCGGAAGCGGGAGACATTGCTCCTGAGGGGTTGCTGTTCATCGCTGCGGAAGACAGCCCTAGCGGATCGCCCCTGCTGGTGGTCGCCAACGAAGTGAGCGGTTCTACCTCAGTATATGCCGTGGAAGCGCCTCCGGCGGTTACTAAGTTGGTGCTGGTGGATGCAAAAACGGATCAGGATATTATGGAAATCACCGAGGGGGCAACGATTGCGCTATCCGAACTGCCTTCCCGTCAGCTCAATGTGCGGGCGGAAGTGATCGGCACTACCCAAAGTGTGGCTTTTTCCCTGAACGGAGCTGCTTACCAACCCCAAAATACCGCGCCCTATGCCTTGTTTGGCGACGAGAACGGAGATTATGACGATGATGGTACGGTATTCCTGCCGGGTTCTTTCTCTCTCATGGCGACTCCCTACACCGGAAGCACTGCCCAGGGGATGATGGGCACACCGCTGAGCATTCATTTTGAGATTGTTGAGCGCAATACCATTGTGGAGTTGGCGACCCGCACCGAGGCATTAAGCACGTTGTCGGAGGCGGTAGCCCAGGCCCAACTGGTAGAAACCCTGTCGTCGGAGGGGCCGTTCACGGTGTTTGCCCCGACGAATGCTGCGTTCGAGGCTTTACTCACCACCTTGGGCGTCAGTGATATTAGTCAGCTCGATGCGGAGCTGCTGGGCGACCTGCTACGCTACCATGTAGTGGCCGGGAAGGTGCTTTCCACCGATCTGTCGGACGGGATGATGGCGGAGACCCTGCTGGGGGGCCCGGTCACATTCTCCGTCAATGGCATGATCAAGGTAAATGAGGCTACGGTGGGGGAAATTGACCAGATGGCGTCCAATGGAGTGGTACATCTGATTGATCAGGTACTGCTGCCGAAAAGCATGGTGACCCAGTTGGTGCTGGTGGATGCGGAAACCGATCAGGATATTATGATGCTGGAGGAGGGGGCCGCCATCGAGCTGACCGACCTGCCCGGCACGAAGCTCAATGTACGGGCCGAGGTGATGGGGCTGGTGACCAGCGTGGTGTTCAAGCTGAATGACCGCACCTTCCAAACCCAGAATGCTGCGCCCTTTGCCTTGTTCAGCGACCGGGACGGAGACTATAAAGAGGGCATGCTTCCGGTCGGCAGCCATGTTTTAACCGCTACTCCCTACACCCGTCGCAGTGCCAGTGGGTTGCCTGGCATGCCATTGAGTATTTCATTCATGGTGACCGATGAAGCGGTGGCCATGCAGGCTTCGCCCGTACCGGCATTCCAGCAGGTACGGCTGGAGCTGACCGACAAGCAGGAGTCTATTCACTCCTTTGTGCTGATGGATAAACAGGGAATGCCCCGGCAAAGCGGCAACACCGCTCCGGCCAGCCACCTGGATGTGAACCTGAGGGGGTACCAACCTGGCATCTACCTGATTAAGGTAGTAACCGACCGGGGCAGCTACCTGCAACGGATCGTCAAAGAGTAATGCTACCTTTCTTCTACCATATATTATAACTACTCAATCTGAAAAGCCGGGCACCTTTGTCCGGCTTTTTTACGGCTGCATCCGGGGTTGACCTCCGATTGAGGTAGGAGCAATAGGGCTGAGATCGCAGAAAAAGCAGCATGAGACCGGGGAGTGTCCGTTATTTGCCAGTGGATGGTGGGGCGGGAGCAGGTACACTCCGCAATATCCGGCCGGATAATACCCATTGTATCAGACTCCCATGTACCAATCCATCGGAATTTAACAGTTTACATCGGTTGCATATCTGATAATCATACCCAATTTTGGGTACTGAATAGGTTTCTGACCATGTTTCTGTTAGAAATATTACAAACTTAGGCTTTTCATACATTCGTACCTTATCAGATTTCTTTGTGCATTTTCTGAACTGGCGCTATCCTATCTTGGATAATTATTAAGTAAGGAGTGTTATGAAGAAAGTTTCTAAGTCTCAGACGTATTTATTGTACCGGGTACAGGTGACCACCGAAGCGGTGCTTTCAGTTCCTGAACTACAAGAAGTGTTCTCCCAACATACGTATCAGGAAAAAAAGGTACAGGAGGGGCAGCAATTGCGAGCCCGGGTGAAAGAATTGCAGAATAAACAAGAACTTTCTCAGCGAAATGCCCAGAAAGCCCAACGGACTTTACAACAGGCCAAAGAAGCTATGCAGTCGCTGTACGTAGATCACCTGGAAACGGCCCGGTTTGTATACCGGCGAGACAAGGAAATGCAAAAGAAACTGCTGCTGTCGGGAAGTCGAAAGCGGCAATATACGGCCTGGCTGGGGCAGGTGAAGCAATTTTACCAGCATATTGATGCTGAAATGATGGCCAAATACGATGTGCCGACCCATGAGATCAAGGAGGCCCGGCGTCTGATCAAGCGGCTATTAGAGTTGGAGGTGCTGCGGAATGATGCCCGACGGCAGGCCCAGCAGGCCAGTCAGGTAAAGCAGTGCGCTTTCATGGAGTTGCGGGAATGGTACTGCCGATTTATGCGGGTAGCCAAGATCGCCTGCGAGCATGATCCTCAATTACTGGAGTCGATGGGTGTGATTGTTCCGTCTTAGGAAACTGCATCAGGGTTGACGAACGGAGTGAACGTAGAAGAAAGAAGTAAATGAGGGCGAGATTGGGTGAGAGAACGGGAGAATGTAAGAAGTCGGAGGCTGATATTGGGGATTGGATATTGAAGAAACAGGGCTTTGGCAATAGCGATCAGTCATTTAATCCTCAGTCATCAGGCTCGTCTTTCCGGGAGTTGCGGAGATTTTATTTACTAATGAACTGTTCGATCTCTTTCAGGCTGATCATTCCTTCGTAGTAGGCTTTACCGAACACGACTCCGTACAGGCCAAGCTCCTGCAGGCGTTCAATATCTTCCAGCCGATGTACCCCTCCACTGGCAATCAGCTTGATCCCCGGAAATTTATCCATCAGATCACCGTATAGGTTAAAGGCGGGCCCCTCTACCTGCCCTTCTTTGGAGATATCACTGGTCTTAAGAAACTTGAGACTGCGGCTGTAGAAGTACTCCACGTGTTCAAACAGGTGAACCTGGGTGCCTTTCTGCCAGCTCTGAATGGCTACCTTACGGCCTTCGGGGGTATCGCTGAGGGCATCAGCCCCCAGAACGATCTTCTCACGACCATAAGAAACTACCCAGGAAGCAAACTCCGAGGGGTTATTGACAGCTACTGTGGCTGCGGTGATCTTTTTGGCTCCGTATTCAAAGGCTTTATTCACATCGCCATCCGTATTGATGCCACCGGCGAAGTCAATCTCCAGGCCGGTATGCCCGGCAATGGCTTCCAGGATATGGTAATTCACCGGTTTACCCTTCCGCGACCCGTCCAAATCGACTAATTGTAACTTTCGGATGCCATGATCCTCAAATTTCCTGGCCAAATCTATCGGACTTCCGTCATAAACCTGCTCCTGATCAAAATCACCTTGCTTAAGACGGGTAATCTTATTGTTAAGAATAGATATTGAAGGAATGATTTCAATTTTTCGTGCTGACATACAAGCCTACCCTTAATATGAGAAACAAATTGTTCATAGAGACATACCTGCTAAATTCGGATAAATTCATGATTCTTACTAATAGAAATCGCTTTTTCTAAAGAATTGTCTAAGGAAACACAAATTTTCTTAAAAAAGTGGCAAATGGTTTTGGCCCTCCGTTGACAATATGAAGGGGATGTCTGGCTGTGCCACATCAGTAGTAAGCAGTAAAGGGAGCCGATAGCCCAATAATATTGCCTTTTTTAGCACTATTGCCCATGCTTATGGCCGATTAATCACTGATGACGATCGATACGATGCCTGCCACTGGCCTTCAATGGATGCCATCATGATCTGGCCACTAAAAAGGAAGCTTCGTCACATCCACATTCCCGCCGGTCAGGATAATGCCTACCCGTTTGTTGGTAAAATAATCAGGTTGTTGCAGCAGCGCAGCCAGGGGAACGGCACTGGAAGGTTCAATAATGATTTTCATCCGCTCCCAAATTAGTCGCATGGCCGCCACAATCTCTTCATCGCTAACGGTGATGATCTCTTTTACCAACTCACGAATGATGGGGAAAGTTTGGTCACCCAGTGAAGTGAGCAGTCCGTCGGCAATGGTATCGGGTTTTTCGGAGGGAATGATGCGATCGGCCTGCAAGGAGCGAAAAGCATCGTCGGCTCCGCTGGGTTCTCCGGCTATTATTTCGGCATGGGGTAACAGGTAATGGGTGCTTAGGGCCGTTCCACTGAGTAATCCTCCGCCGCCGACCGGGGCCATCACGATGTCCAGGTCATTGACCGCTTCAATCAACTCCAGGGCAGCCGTTGCCTGTCCAGTAATTACCTGCTCATTGTTGTACGGATGGATAAAAGCAGCCTGGGTATCCCGCACCACCTGCGCCAGTGTATCCTCCCGGGCCTGCAAGGTAGGTTCGCAGAAGTGGATCTCCGCCCCGTATTCGGCCACGGCGTTCTTCTTCACCTCGGGGGCGGTCCGCGGCATCACAATATAAGCGGGAATACCCACCGACTGCGCCGCTTTGGCCAGTGCCTGCCCGTGGTTTCCCGACGAGTGCGTGGCTACTCCGTGCTGGCGTTGTGCTTCCGGCAGGGAAAGTACCGCATTGGCAGCCCCCCGCATCTTGAAAGCGCCACCGCGCTGGAAGTTCTCACACTTAAAAAACAGTTGTGCACCCGAGCGACGGTTCAGCGTCTGGCTGGTCAGCACTGGAGTGTGATGGATGAGGGGATGAATCCGTTCGGCGGCCTGGCGAATACCGGATAGGGTGATGGTATAGGGCATAGGTGTTAGGAGTTGGGGGTTGGAGATTAAGGGTTGGAAGCAGGAGGCTGGAGGCCGGAAACGGGAGGCAGTGGAGGGATTTGCCTCCGGCCTCCGTTTTCTGACTTTTGTTTAATGGGCTTCCAGCCAGTTTTGGCCGATACCGGTGCCTACTTCCATGGGTACATCCAGCGGCAGGGCGCTGATCATGAGCTCACATACTTTCTGTTTTACGATTTCCTGTTCATCCGGGTGTACATCAAAGACCAGTTCATCGTGCACCTGCAATATCATGCGGGAGTTGAGCTTTTCTTGTTGCATCCAGTCGTAGATATTGACCATCGCCATCTTGATCATGTCAGCAGCGGTGCCCTGAATCGGGGCATTGATGGCGTTGCGCTCGCTGTATCCGCGCAGCGTAGGGTTACGAGAGTTAATATCCCGCAGGTAACGCTTACGTCCCATGATGGTTTCCACATACTCTGCCTCACGGGCCTGCTGAATGACCCGGTCCATGTACTGTCGCACGCTGGAGAACTGCTCAAAGTACGCTTTGATAATCTCAGAAGCCTCGGATCGGGGGATGCTCAGTCGCTGGGCCAGCCCAAAAGCCGATACTCCGTAGATGATGCCGAAGTTGGCGGTCTTGGCTTTCCGCCGCATATCGGGGGTAACCTCGTCTAACGACACATTAAAAATCTTACTGGCAGTGGCCGCGTGGATGTCCTGCCCTTTGCGGAAGGCTTCCATCATGGTTTCATCTTTGGCGAAGGAAGCCATGATGCGCAGCTCCACCTGCGAATAATCCGCTGACATAAGCACAAACCCTTCACTACGCGGCACAAACGCTTTCCGAATGAGCTGCCCTTTCTCGGTACGAATGGGAATATTCTGCAAATTGGGGTTGGTAGAGCTCAACCGCCCGGTAGCCGTCACCGCCTGGTTATACGAAGTGTGGATACGTCCATCCACCGGGCTGATTAACTTAGGCAACGCATCGATATACGTATTCTTAAGCTTTACCAACTCCCGGTAATCCAGAATGCGGCGGGCCACCTCATGCTCGGTAGCCAAATCTGAGAGAATGGCTTCGCCGGTCGCATATTGCCCCGACTTGGTACGCTTGGGCTTCTCGAGCAATTTCATGTGGTCGAACAAGACCTCCCCCAGCTGTTTGGGCGAGCCAATGTTAAATTCTGCTCCGGCAATCTGATAAATTTCCTGCTCCAGCTTGATAATATCCTGAGCGAGTTCGCCCGAAAGCTCCTGCAAAACCCCGGTATCCACCCTCACCCCTTCGTATTCCATAGACGTTAACACCGGGACCAGCGGCATCTCCATGCGGTGGAAGATTCCCGCCACTTTCTCATCCTCCTTCAACATGGCTTCGAAGGTTTCTTTGAGGCGGAGGGTAATGTCCGCATCCTCTCCGGCGTATTCGCATACCTCTTCGGGGGGCACATCGCGCATGGTGCCCTGCCCCTTGCCTTTCTTTCCGATCAGACTTTCGATTGATACCGGTTTGTAGTTGAGGTAATTCTCAGACATTACGTCCATGGAATGGCTTGTCTCGGGGTCAATCAGGTAATGGGCGATCATGGTATCGAACATTGCCCCGGCTACGGCCACTCCGTACTTCCTGAGTACCAGTATATCAAACTTCAGGTTTTGCCCGATCTTCAGAATGGCTTCGTTCTCCAACAAAGGTTTAAATTCATCGACAATCTTTTGGGCTTCGGCGGCATCATCTGGCACCGGCACGTAGAATGCCTTAGCGATTTCGCAGGAAAATGCCAGGCCGACCAGCTTTGTTTCCATGGCTTCCAGGCTATCCGTTTCCGTATCAAAACAAAAAGAAGGCTGCTTAGACAGGAGACTTACCAGGTCAGCCCGTTGCTGGGGAGTGGCAGCCAGTTGATAATCGTGCTCGGTGTTATCAATAGCGTCGTACGCCGTTAAAGGCAATTCGGTTTGTTGCTGACCCTGTTCTTTCACCGTATCAAACAGTCCGGGTTGAGACGAAGGCTGAGGCTGGGGAGTAGAAGGGTGGCTGTCCAATACCCGGCGGGCGAGGGTCCGGAACTCCAGATCATCAAATATTTTCCGCAGGGCATTTTCATCAGGGCTGATTAGGCGCAGCGCTTCTTCATCAATAGGAATGGGTACATCGACTTTGATGGTTGCCAGTTCTTTCGATAAAATTCCCTGCGCGCTAAATTCCATCACCCGTTCTCGTTGTTTTCCTTTGAGCTGGTCGGTATTGGCCACTACGCCCTCAACTGAGCCGAACTCCTTCAGTAGCTTGGATGCTGTTTTAGCACCAATGCCGGGAATACCGGGAATATTGTCGGAAGCATCGCCCTGCAAGCCCAGTATATCGCGCACCTGGTCTACCTGCTGGATATCAAATTTTTTCAATACTTCAGGAATACCCAATACCTCCACACTGTTGCCCATGTACGCTGGTTTATACAAGAAGACAGATTCCTCTACCAGTTGCGCATAATCTTTATCCGGGGTCATCATATACACGGTATATCCCTGGCGGGCAGCGTGCTTGGCGATCGTTCCGATAATATCATCTGCCTCGAACCCATCTTTTTCCAGTACCGGGATATGAAAAGCCCGCACAATATCCTTGACAATGGGTATGGCCACCCGAATATCCTCCGGTTGCGCCTCACGATTGGCCTTGTAAGCTTCGTATTGCAGGTGGCGGAAAGTAGGAGCTTTGGTATCGAAGGCCACGGCAATGTGCGAAGGCTGCTCTTTATTCAGGACTTCTACCAGGGCATTGGTAAAACCCAGGGCGGCCCCGGTATTCATACCCTTGGAATTGATGCGAGGGTTTTTACTAAACGCAAAATGGGCACGATAGATCAGTGCCATAGCATCCAGCAGGAACAACTTTTTATCGGATTGACTCATGTGGCCAAAGTTGAGAACAAGGGGTGGGAATTGCAAGCTTCGGGCCGCAACAAATCTTGGTTTTCAACCGGGTAAAAAAGAGGATAGCGCCTGTAATTTTCGGCCTTGCCCCATGGAATGTTAAATGACTACTTTTAGTACGTCTTGGTAAATTGCTGAGTTCGTATCGTCTTCGTACGGCTTAATCTTGAAAAGATACCAGCGTGCTCATTAAACTTTTATCATAGTATAAAAAAATACTATTGATGATTACTCTTTTTGTAGTCAACGGTGAAGAAGTTATGTAAGAATATGCATAATTGGCGCATTTTTTGAGAAATTGTAATCAATATACACAATAACGCTGCAAGCAGGTGACGTTTACGGACGTAGGTTATCTTATTACTTGTTTGTCAGATAGTCTGAGTATATGTAGTTTTGCGCCACACTCACAGATGCTTTAGCAGAATAGGATTACTACTGACAAGGCGCTTTTACCACAAAGTACGGTATGTCGAAGAAACGACTTTTTTTCATAGTTCTTACATTCTTTCTACACTACTTATCCCCGGTTTTCGGTCAAGATGCCAGCTTGTTACAACAACAAGACTGGAGTAAAGTGAAAGTAGACAACTTCTCTGATGCGCAGATCCGCCGACTGGTGCAGGCTGCAGAAGAGCGAAATATTGGAGTGCAGGATATTCAGGAGCAGGCCCTGATTCGAGGGATGCCCCGCACGGAAGTAAGCAAGTTGATACAACGAATACAGAGGGCACAAAGTAATAACGGCCAAACCCGGTCTGGGCAGCGTGCTTCAGGTACTGTTTCATCTGCTTCTAATGCGGACAGCCTTTCCCAAAGTTCACAACGAGATTCATCGTTGGATATGATTACGGAGGAGGAACGCAAAGTGTTTGGCTTTAACTTATTCAACAGTGAAGACCTCACGTTTGAACCTAATATGGATATTGCCACTCCTAAAAACTACCAGTTAGGTTCGGGAGATGAGTTACTTGTGAACGTATGGGGAGCCTCACAGCAGAGTTATGTGCTGGAAGTAGGCCGTGATGGTACCATTCGCATCGATAACTTAGGTCCTATTTATGTAAACGGGCTTACTATTGAAGATGCCGAAAAACGTATTATCAACCGTCTGGCTGAAATCTACGCTGGTTTGCGAGGTACCCGGGAGCGTCCGGCCAATACCTATGCTGAGGTTACACTCGGGCAGGTGCGTAGTATCAAAATAACCATTGTCGGAGAGGTAAGAAAGCCGGGCACGTATACCCTTCCGTCGCTGGCTACCGCATTTAATGCTTTATACCAATCGGGAGGCCCTTCCTTCATTGGCTCTTTCCGGAATATTGAAATTGTTCGCGAAGGAAAAGTTGTCAGCACATTGGATGTATATGATTTCCTGGTGGGGAGTGAGCTAAGTAGTACAAATACGCAGTTGCAGGATCAGGATATTATCCGGGTGATACCTTACGAAACCCGTATCGAACTGAAAGGTCAGGTAAAACGCCCCGGTTACTATGAAGTAAAGCCCGAAGAAACGCTAGACCAAGCACTTCAGTTTGGCGGAGGATTTACGGATAAAGCCTATACTCATCGTTTGAAAGTAACGCGAAAAACTCCACGAGCCAAAGAAATTATTGATGTGCCCCAAAGTGAGATTGATAGCTTCTCGAGTAAAAATGGGGATGTTGTTACGGTGGACTCTATTCTAAATCGCTACGAAAACCGGGTGGAGGTGTTGGGAGCTGTTTTTCGTCCCGGAGATTACGCCCTTACAGAAGGGCTCACCGTAAAAGGCCTGCTGGCTAAAGCGGAAGGTTTGCGGGAAGATGCCTACGTAGGTCGGGCATTGCTATATCGGAAAGGAGAGGACCTTTCTTCGCAGGTCGTATCCCTGGATCTTCGAAAAGTACTGAATGATCAGGGAGGAGACCTAGTATTAAAACGAGAAGATGTATTGCGGGTATATGCGGTATCTGATCTGGAAGAAGAATACATGGTGCGTGTTGACGGCGAAGTGCAGGATCCCGATCAGTACCCGTATATGAAGGGAATGACGCTGGGCGACCTGATTGCCATGGCCGGGGGAATGAAAGAGTCGGCTTATGAAGCCAAAGTGGATGTAGCCCGATTGCTGAAACATACCACGAACGGCACAAATGGAACCAATAGCGCTGAGGCAACAGTAACCGCCACTGCGAAAACGTATCACTTCAAGATCAACGCCTCCTTGGAGCTTATCGATGAGGCCGCTGATTTTGAACTATTACCTTCAGATCAGGTGTTTGTACGAAGGTCGCTCAACTATGAACCTCAGCAAACAGTGTATGTAATGGGAGAGGTGGCTTATCCGGGAGAGTACGCCATTACCAGCAAAGATGAGCGTATCTCAGATCTGGTGGAGCGGGCCGGGGGGTTGACCCAGTATGCTTATCGGGAAGGGGCTCATTTGATTCGGCTCAATCCGGCGTTTTATGAAGAAAAAATACTGAAAGAAGAATTATTACGGGATTCTCTGCGGTATTTACGATACCAGCAATATTTTCTAAACGAAAATCAATCACAAACTACAAGAAATCAGGCTAATAGAAAGGAACCGGCGTATCAGCAACTCAGCGAGTTTGATGAAGAGGATATAGATATTCCCCGTTATCGGCTCATTGAGACAGAAACGCAGAACATAGGCATTAATCTGGAAAAGATTTTGGTGCAACCCTACTCTAAATATGACATACGATTGCTATCGGGAGATACTTTAGAGATTCCGAAGGAACTACAAACCGTGAGAATGAGTGGAGAGGTATTATACCCTGTCTCTTCCCGTTACGACCGTTCTAAAGGGTTTAGAAGTTATATTGCGGAGTCGGGTGGGTTTTCACGGGAAGCCGACAAGAAAAGGTCCTACATTATTTATGCGAATGGGGCGGTAGATCGCACGCGTAGTTTCTTATTTTTAAAGAATTATCCGGAAGTGGCCCCTGGTGCGGAAATTATTGTGCCTGAGAAACCACCAAAAAACAATCAGTCTTTTCAGCAAATAGCGGTGATTAGCTCTGCTTTGGCCACTTTAAGTTTGGTGCTTATCAGAGTTATAGATATTGCAGGGAATTAGGTAGTCAGATATGCTTAGTCAAATTAATTAAATACTTTCTGTTTTGGAGACAAGCGAAGAATATACGGAAATAAAGCCGAAAGCAAGTAACGGTGGGTCTTCTTATGTCGCTACTCAGGAGGCCGTCAAAAAAGGGAGTGTGGAAGAAGATGAGATAGATCTGGCAGATTTATTGAAGCAAATCTGGCTAAGACGAAAAACAGTGATGATTATTACAGTAAGCGCTCTTGTACTGGGGCTTTTTATTGCACTGGTTAGTCCAGAAGAATATAGCGCTAATATTGTTTTGATGCCACAGGCTACTCCTGGTAATTCAGTAGGGTCTTCTAATTTACTCAAACAACTGGGTGGGTTTACCGGCGTTAGTTTGGGAGGCAGTACTGGCACATTAGATAAAAATCTTTATCCGGATATTACGAAAAGCACCTCTTTTTATCTTGCGATTATGAATGAAGAGATGTATTTTCCAACGCTGGATACTACAATGAGTCTGTATCATTATTTTACGAAAATAGATACTCCACCTCTCACTGATTATGTAAAACAATACACCTTAGGGTTGCCCCGCATGATAATCAGGTTGCCATTAAACCTGCTCAAATTATTTGATGAGCCCAAGCAGCCAATAAAGAATGCGTCAGGACCCAATGCTGCGACTACTATTGAAGAGGATATTGATACTCGAGCTTCCTTGAATAGAGCAGATACCCTATATCAGCCGATTACGCTTACGGGTAAGCAATTGTCAGTGATGGCTAAGTTGAAAGACCGGATCATCACCAATATTGAAGATAATGGGATGGTGAAGGTGAGCGCAGACATGCCTGACCCGCTCATTGCAGCCAAAACAACGGAATTAGCCGTAAATTACTTAACCCAGTATATCACCGATTATCGAGTAGAGAAGGTGCAGGAAGACCTGGGGTTTATCGAAAAACAGTACGAAGAGAAGAAAGAGCGGTATAATGTTGCTCAACAAAAGCTGGCAGCCATACGAGACCAAAATGCTAATATTGTTACCGAACGGGCACGGATAGAACTTAGCCGGGCAGAGACTGAATACAATCTGGCATTTAGTTTATACCAGAGTGTTGCCCAACAACTGGAGCAGGCGCGTATAAAAGTGCAGGAGGAAACTCCGATATTTAAGGTATTGGAACCCATTCAGGTACCTCTTAAAAAAAGCGAACCTAATCAGGAGCTAATCATGATCTTGTCGCTTTTTGCCGGGGTGGCGATTGGTCTGGCCATTGTGGTTTTCCAAATAGTATACAGTAACGTTAAACCTAGTTTTCGTTGAAAAAAAAAGCACACTTTACTGATCATAAACTAGGAGTAATTGGCCTGGGCTACGTTGGTCTCCCGCTGGCTGTAGCTTTTAACGCCAAATTCAAGGTGATTGGGTTTGATATTAATTCCGCGCGTATTGCTGCACTGAGCGAAGGGTTGGATACTACTCGTGAGGTTTCGGTAGAAGAACTTGCATCAGCCAACAACATTACTTTTACCACTGAGCCTGCTGAACTAGGCGATTGTGATGTATATATTATCACGGTGCCCACTCCGATTGACTCATATAAAAAGCCTGATTTGCGTCCGCTTTATAAAGCCAGTGAGGTGGTTGGTAAAATTTTAAAAAAAGGGGATGTTGTAATTTATGAGTCCACCGTGTATCCGGGCTGCACGGAAGAAGATTGCGTTCCGTTATTAGAGAAGTTTAGTGGATTGGTGTATAACGAGGATTTCTTTTGTGGGTATTCTCCTGAGCGGATTAACCCCGGGGACAAACAGCATCGGGTAGATACCATTAAGAAAGTGACTAGCGGGAGCACTCCCGAGGCTGCTAACTTCGTTAATCAGTTGTACCAAGCCATTGTTACGGCAGGCACGCACCAGGCCTCTTCTATTCGGGTAGCAGAAGCCGCTAAAGTAATTGAAAATGCCCAGAGAGATATTAATATTGCTTTTGTCAATGAGCTCGCTTTGATTTTTGATCGGCTGGGCATTGATACGCAGGAAGTATTGGAAGCCGCAGGCACCAAATGGAATTTTCTCCCTTTTCGCCCCGGCCTGGTGGGTGGTCACTGTATAGGAGTAGACCCCTACTATCTCACGCACAAGGCCGAAAGTGTGGGGCACCACCCGGAAGTCATACTATCGGGGCGGCGCATCAACGATAACATGGGCATTTTTATCGCTAATAAAGTGGTGAAACTCTTATCGCAAAAAGCCCGGTCTATTCATGGTGCGAAGGTGCTAGTTTTAGGTATTACTTTTAAAGAGAATTGCCCGGATATTCGCAACAGTCGAGTTATCGATATCATTAGAGAGTTATTCAGTTTTGGTATTCAGGTAGATGTATATGATCCTTTAGCTGACCAGTCTGAGGTTGAACACGAATATCAGATACAACTCGTAGAAAAACCTGAGGGTGAATATGATGGTATTATATTGGCAGTGGGTCATGAAGCCTTTCATGCGTTGAACTGGCCAGCCATGAAAAGCTCGGGAGCAGTTATTTACGATGTAAAAGGGTTTTTAGACAAAGATTTAGTAGATACCAGATTGTAAGCTATTATCTTATGCAACACAAAATATTAGTTACTGGCGCCGCCGGGTTCATCGGATTTCATCTATCAGCAAAGCTATGTCAGGCCGGTTATCACGTAGTAGGAGTTGATAACCTGAACGATTATTATTCAGTAAGCCTGAAAAAAGACCGACTGTCTATCTTACAGCAGAAAGATAATTTCAGCTTTTATCAGGCTGATTTACAAGATACTACTGCGATTGATCAGCTTTTTGGGGAGCATTCATTTACGTATGTGGTTAATCTGGCTGCTCAGGCAGGAGTTCGCTACTCATTAGAGAATCCGCATGCCTACACTACTTCCAATGTGATTGGGTTTCTGAATATATTAGAGGGATGTCGGCATACTAAAGTAAAACATTTAGTATACGCTTCTTCCAGTTCAGTATATGGGGCTAATACGAAAATGCCTTTTTCTGTACACGACAATGTGGATCATCCGGTTTCGTTGTATGCAGCCACGAAAAAGTCTAATGAGTTGATGGCCCACGCCTACTCTCATCTTTATGATATCCCGACCACAGGGCTGCGCTTTTTTACTGTATATGGTCCTTATGGGCGGCCGGATATGGCGCTCTTTCTGTTTACCAAAGCCATTTTAGAAGGTCGGCCGATTGATGTATACAATAATGGTGAAATGCAGCGGGATTTCACGTACATTGACGATATCGTGGAAGGAATAGTAAGGCTGGTTCCGAAAGCAGCACAACCTAATTCTGCCTGGAGCGGAGAACAACCCGATGCTGGTACGAGTTATGCACCATATCGGATATACAATATTGGTAATAATCAGCCAGTGAAACTTTTAGACTTTATTGAGACCATAGAGACGTGTTTGGGGAAAAAAGCGCAAAAAAACATGATGCCCTTGCAGGATGGAGATGTGCTGGCTACGTACGCTGATGTGGATGATTTGATGCAGAATGTGGACTTTCGCCCCAACACCCCACTTTCACAAGGGATTCAAAATTTTATAGACTGGTACCGATCGTACTATAAGGTATAACCTATGCCCAAAACCATTATAGATGCCAACAAAAGCGTGCTTTCGTTGGATTTAAAAGAATTATTTCACTATAAGGATCTGTTTTACACTCTCTCCTATCGAGACTTTAAGGTAAAGTATGCTCAGACCTTTCTGGGATTTACCTGGGCTTTTATTCAACCACTTATGACTCTAGTGGTATTTGCTTTGGTATTTAGTCGGGGATTGCAACTTGGTACTGGTAATATTCCATATATCTTATTTGCTGCCTGCGGACTGGCAGGTTGGACGTATTTTTCCTCGGTTATGAGTCAGGCGGGAAACTCTATCATCAATGCTCAGGGTATGGTGCAGAAAATTTATTTTCCTCGTATTATTATTCCTCTTTCTAAGGCATTGGTAGGTTTGATTGACTTCGCTATTGCTCTTTTACTTATCTTTGTGCTGATGGTTTTCTATCGGTTTTCTCCCTCACCAAACATCGTTTTTTTGCCACTTTTCTTGATTTTAGCAATTTTAGCGGCTTTAGGTGTCGGGATTTTTCTCAGTGCCCTCACTATCCGATTTCGCGATTTTCAAAATGCAGTCCCCTTTCTCATACGGTTTGGTATGTTTTTCACACCAGTGGCATATCCATCAAGTTTACTAACTGATCGTATTCCGGAATGGGCGCTGATTATTTATTATTTAAATCCGATTGCTGGTATTATTGATGGTTTTCGTTGGAGTATTTTGGGTTCTGACCCTCCCAATGTACTAGCATATATTTCATTTGGAGTAGTAGTCTTATTATTTATCAGTTCGCTATTTTATTTCAAAAAGGTAGAGCGGATTATAGCTGACATTGTGTAATTATGAGCGACATAGCAATATCGGTTGAAAATATCTCTAAACGTTATTTAATCGGTGATACATCAAAAGGCAGTGTAAGAGAAGCTATTACCAGCTTTTTTTCAGAAAATGCTTCAAGCAAGAAAGAGAATTTTTTGGCGCTTAAGGATATATCATTTGAGGTGAAAAAAGGTGAAGCTGTTGGAATCATCGGTAAAAATGGTGCTGGAAAAAGCACCTTGCTCAAGATTTTATCTAGAATTACCGAACCTAGCACAGGGCGTATCGTTATTGACGGGCGAGTCTCTTCTTTACTCGAGGTAGGGACTGGATTTCATCCTGAATTGACTGGTCGAGAGAATATTTTTCTTAACGGAACTATTCTGGGAATGTCTCGTGATGAGATTAAATCCAAACTTGATGAAATTATTGAATTTAGTGGAGTAAAAAGGTTCATAGAAACCCCAGTTAAACGATACTCTTCGGGAATGAAAGTTCGGCTAGCTTTTGCCGTTGCAGCGCACCTTGAACCCGAAATTCTAATTATTGATGAGGTGTTAGCTGTTGGTGATGTAGAGTTTCAGAAAAAATGCCTAGGCAAGATGGCAGATATCACTGGTCAGGGGCGGACAATCTTGTTTGTGAGCCATAATATGAGTGCTGTTCGCAGGTTATGTTCAAAAGCTATCCATCTGGACGATGGGCAGGTAGTTTATACAGGTGACGTAGAGGAAGCCATCAGCAACTACCTAGATACCAATGATACCTATATAGAATCTATGGGTGAAATTGCTTGGAATGTAACTGCAGCACCGCAGTCTTCCGAAGTGAAGCTTATTGCAGCCAGAATAAGAAACAATGAAGAAAAGGTAAAAACTCAGTTTGATACCTCAGAAGAGATTACCATAGAAGTGGATTACCAGGTGAAAATGCCCGTCAGAAATATGCGAATTGTTCTGAAGGTAAGTACTCATGAAGGTATACTGGCTTTTGCATCGACAGACCACCAAACTCGAGAAACACATACTCAAGAAGGGTTTTATCGGACAACCTGTAAAATTCCATCGTATGTGTTGAACAAAATATCGTACTTTATTGAAGTACAGTTTGGTATTCCCGGAATGAAAGTTTTGATTCCTTCAGTAAAGCTGTTTGATTTTGAAGTAGAAAATATATATAGCAGTACTGGGTCTTATTACCCTGAAAAATGGCCAGGGATTGTTGCTATCCCTACGGAATGGGCTACACTAGAAGTAACGGAACAAACTCTTCACCCCCTTAATAAGTAAGGAATTATTTTTTAAGACAGATAACGCCGGTATTTTTTATGAATAACATTTTTTTTTAGACCAGCTTATATCATGAATATTCTATCTAAGGTATTTAAAAAATCCCCTAATGCTTCCCCCAAACCTGTAATATACAATGATGATACATTTTTAGTGTCATATCCTAAGTCAGGGAATACATGGGTTAGATTTATTATTGCCAACCTATTAAAAAAAGATAGCGATCACATCAATTTTCATACTGCAGTGAATTATGTACCGGAAATTGGTATTCATAATGAAATTGCGGAAAATTTAGAGCGTCCCAGAATTCTCAAAAGTCATCAATTGTACAACTCTGCTTTTCCTAAAGTGGTCTATTTAGTTAGAGACCCCAGAGATGTATATGTATCCTATTATCATTACTTAAAAAAAAGGCTTCCTGAAAGCACTAATTTCTCTCAGTTTTTAAGGGATAAAATTACTTCGCCAGATAGCTGGAAAGCCCATGTCGATTCATGGAAAGATAAATCCAACGTAATTGCAACCTTCAAGTACGAAGAGATGTTAGCGAATACTTTTGAAGAAGTTAGTAGGCTTGCTCATGTCTTGGGAATTATAGTGGATAAGGAAAAGATTGAACAAGCAGTTAAGGCTTCTTCTTTTTCTAAGATGAAACAAATTGAACAAGAAAATGGCCGCCCATTTAGAAACGAATCAGATAAAGCAACGGCTACAAGCTTTGTTAGGAAAGGAAAAAATGGTGATTGGGTCAACTATTTTTCTTCAGAAGACTTAGAGTATCTTGCTCAAAACACGTCAGATCTAGCAAATCGTTTTGGTTACCAGCTATAAGTATCAAAACTTTTTAATATGAATATACCTGGTAAAAAATACATTCCTTTTAAAAAATATTTACGAAAACCGCTTGTATTAGGGCGTAAGTATAAATATTTGAAGGGCCTGAAGCACCAGGATAACTTCAGGTTGAGGAACTCTCTGAAAAACCTCCACAAGCCTACGGTAATCAATTTGAATGCCAATGACATTTGCAACTCAAAATGCACAATGTGCAACATTTGGCAACAGAAGCAAGATTTTGAGGTAACCCCTGAGCAACTTGAAGAAATTCTCAATGATGAACTTTACTCAGATGTGACAGGGGTAGGCATTACCGGGGGTGAGCCAACTCTTCGAGAAGATTTACCTGCTTTGTATGAGGCATGTTGTAAAAAACTACCCAGTTTAGTTGGCCTGAGTATCATCACCAACGCTATTCGCGAAAAGGATGTTATTGATCGCATTCATCAAGTTATTGAAGTGTGCAAACGCTACCAAAAGAAGTTCAGCATAATGGTTTCTTTGGATGGCTACGGAAAGGTTCACGATAGCGTTAGAGGGAGAGAAGGGAATTTTGAATCAGCCCTTAAAGTAATCAATCATTTTAGAAACACTACTGATATTGGGGTGGCGATAGGGTGCACTATATCGAAAGTGAATGTATGGGATGTAGACGAGTTGCTGGATTTTTTGAGAGAAGAAAATATCTATGGGAGGTTTCGAGTCGCCGAGTTTATTAAAAGGTTGTATAACGATGATCGAGGCGAGGTAATTAGGATCTTTAATGAGGAGGAGCGATATCATCTAATGTGCTTCTTTAAGAAACTGGAATTAACCTTCGAAAAAAACAATACCTATCGGCGTACCTATCGGAGCATTATCAACATCTTGGGAGGGGGAGAGCGAATGATAGGATGCCCCTACCAGGACAGTGGTATTGTTTTAAATTCACGGGGCGAACTTCACTACTGTGCGCCTAAATCCAATAAGATAGGTAATGGCCTCGAGACATCTTCCTTAAATATCTATCAGAATAATCTTGATGAACGCCAACGTATTCTAGATGAAGAATGTCAGAATTGTATTCATGACTATCATGCTTCCATTACTTACCGGGAAGCCTGGCTCGAGGAGAAAAAGAAATTCTGGCAAAAAACAATCTCTCTGGAAAATATACACAGAGCTTCTTATTTTAAGTGGCCCCTAAAATTTTTAAAGAGTAAATTTCCTAGAAGAAATAATACCTACAAAGTACTGATCACCGGATGGTACGGTACTGAAACCGTGGGCGACAAAGCCATTCTGGGGCAAATCGTAGATCATTACAAGCACATTCATCCGGATGTTGAGTTTTATATAAGCAGCATGCATCCATTTGTCACAGAGAAAACTGTTAAAGAACTTCGGGTAGAAGCTAATATCTTAGCGACTGATGATATTGAGTTTTCTCTTGCCTGTGCCTACTGTGACGAAACGGTGATGGGAGGTGGGCCGCTCATGGGTATTGATGCTCTAAGTACTCCGTTATGGGCCTTTAAAGTGGCCAGCATGTTCAAGAAAAAAACAGTCGTTTTTGGGTGTGGTATCGGTCCTCTGAAGAAGAAAGAGCACATAGAGGCTACCAAAGAAATACTATCGCTCAGTAGTGAAATTAAAGTGCGGGATAATCACTCGCAGGAGTTTGGGGAGCAACTCTCTGGAAGAAAGGATATTGTTAATATTGGCGACCCGGCCAGGAGCTATGTTCAGAAATTAGATTCCGAGATCACGGTACAAAAAGAAGGGAATGTCTTAGCTTGCTTTCTGCGAGAATGGACTACCGAATATAAGGGTGATAACAGCACTCAGGAGTTTCTTCTTATAAGAGATAAGTTCGAAAAACACCTAGCCAGCTATATTCGAGATCTGTGTAGCCAACAACAACTTACTCCGGTTTTTTACCCTATGCATACATTTGTGGTAGGCAATGATGATCGAGAATTTAACAGAAATTTTGTGAAAAAATACCTGAGTGATTTGGATTGTAAAATACATCGTTATAACGCTTCTGTCCGCTCTACTGTGGAAGCAATGAAGGCGTCATCACTCAATCTTTGTATGCGCTTTCATTCCGTACTCTTTGCACATACCCTGAATACTAATTTTATAGCGATTGATTATACGAATGGTGGAAAAATTAAAGGGTATCTCACTGATCATAATGCAACCGACAGAATGATATCGCTGTATGACCTTGCATCGGATATCAAGCAACCTACACCATTTTGACCAATATAGTTTGAAAGTTCTGCACATAAGTACAAGAGATAGAGGAGGGGCAGCCCAGGCAGGCATTAGGTTACATAAAGCACTCCTTGAACAAGGTGTTGATTCTTCATTTCTTTTTATAAAACCTTCCACCAAATCTATTCCTAATAGCACGTATGTTCAGCGGGGTGCACACAACTCCAGGCTTTTGAGGGCTCAGATAAAATTTAATATCAAAAAACCGATTGAGCTACATAATAGAGATCTACTCGAGCAGGCTGCAAACAACAGCCAGTTTGAATGTTTTAGCTTCTCTACATCCAGCGTAGATATTACCAAGACCAAGGCATACCAACAGGCGGATATCGTTCATTTACATTGGATAGGTGGAATCTTAGATTATCCTAGCTTTTTCCGACAATGTACCAAGCCGGTGATATGGACTCTACATGACATGAATGCATTTCTAGGGGGCTTTCATTATCAAGGCGATGTGGTGAGGAACAAAGATAATATGATGCTGATGAAATTGAGCGAAGAAACGCTTTATTTACGCTATAAAGCCTTGCAGGACTTTGGTCGTCTGACGATTGTCACTCCCTCTCGCTGGCTGATGGAAGCATCGAAGCAAAGCATGTTATTTAATAAATATTCTCACCATCATATCTACAACGGTCTGGATACCAATATATTTAAATTCTATGATCAAGCGTTTGCTCGTTCTGTATTTAATATACCAGAAGGCCCAAAAATGTTTTTGTTTGTAAGTGATCTCCTTAACAATCATCGTAAGGGAATGGATATGTTGCTGGAAGCGTTAGATAAAATGGATGAAGAAGAGATAATCGTATGTGCTGTGGGGGATGGCGTGCCTTTGTCAAGTCGAAAAAATATTAACCTCATCCTTCTTGATAGCCTTCAGGACGAGCGGTTGATAAGCCTTTTATATGCATCTGCTGATTTTGTGGTGATTCCGTCGCGGGAAGATAATCTACCCAATGTAATGATAGAAGCATTGGCCTGCGGAACTCCTGTTATCTCATTCCCTATTGGGGGGTTGGGCGAAGTGCTGGAAAACGGATCTAATGGGGTGGTAGCCGAACAAGTAACAGCTGACAGTCTTGTGCTGGCCATGAAGGAAGCTCTGGCAGGGAGGTTTGATTTTGATAGAACGAATATTATAAAGCTCGCACATCAGCAGTTTAATATAACTCAACAAGCTAAACTATATCAGCAGGTATATCAAAAGAGTTTACTATAAGTTGAGGCATTATCGATTGTTGTACTGGTACTTGTTGCATGAATTAATATATGAAAATCTCGGTTCTAACTCCCTCGTATAACTCTGGTAAATATATTGAAAGAGCAATTAATAGTGTGCTTAAACAAGGCTACTTTAATTGGGAGCATATTATTGTAGACGGGCAAAGTAAAGATAATACTACTGATATATTTAGAAAGCACCCGCATCTGAAATGGCTTTCTGAACCTGATCGTGGACAATCCGATGCTATGAACAAAGCCTTTCGGATGAGTAGTGGAGATATCATTGTTTATCTAAACGCAGATGATGAATTTAAAGACCATGCGTTTGAAGAGGTTATAGATGCGTTTAACCAGGTTAATGTTGATATGGTCGTTGGGCAATTAGAGATGACTTTCAGCAATGGGTTCTCTAAAATTAAAAAACCAAGTGTTCGAATAGATGAAATTATTAATTACTGGCCATGTCGCTTCCCCGGAAACCCGGTAAGCTATTTCTATAAAAGAAGCCTCCAAGAAAAGATTGGGGATTTTCCGTTAAATAACCATTATTCTATGGATTATTGGTTTTTATTAAGAGCGTATCATAGCTATAGGGTTTATAAGATTGATGAAGTATTGGGAACATTTCATGTTACCGAGAGTAGCAAATCTGCTGACGTAGATAGAGGGAAAAAATCTCTTAAAAAGACAAGAAATGAATTCCTGATTGAAGCAAAAAATGTAAGGTTTATTCTGGTGATCGTTAAAAATAATTTACTAAAGTTAATCAGAAAATTTAGGTGGCTATTCAGTATAAAGAAGTTTTTTGCACGGTAGTAACTCAGAGTCATGTGAGATATGCGGAAGCTCTTCTCGATTCCATTAAAAAATTTACTACCCAAGGCACCCTGCACGTCTTAGTCTCTGACATAGATAGCTCTTCTACTCTCGCTACTTTTGCGAGCAATGAAGGGTTCTATCCTTATCTATTCGAGGATGTTAACCAAACGGAAATTGCCACTCAAGTTGCTGCTAAATATAGGAGCAACGCTCATGATGCCTTCCGGTGGTCTATGAAGCCAGTGTTTATCAACTACTTAATTCAGGAAAAGGGCTGTGATAAGGTGATCTATGTCGATTGTGATATTTCTTTTTTCAATGATCCATCGTTTTTATTTGAAAAACTTACAACTCAGGATATACTACTAACTCCCCATTGGAGGAGTTCGGACCCCTATCAGGATTTCTCTAATTTTCAGATTCTTTTCAATAGGGGAATATATAATGCTGGCTTTATCGGAGTAAATAAATCTGGTACAACAGCTATGGACTGGTGGGCTAGGGCCTGCACTCATACCTGTATAAAAGACCCCAGCAACGGGCTGTTCGATGATCAGACTTACCTTAACCTATTGCCTGTCTATTTCGACAATGTAGAAGTGTTAAAGCACCGGGGGTGTAATGTTGCGAACTGGAATCAAGTGGAATGCGAAAGAGTGGTTCAAGCCGATGGCTCGGTGCTTATCAACGGGAAATATCCGATCATTTTCATTCACTTTACTGCGAGTACCATTCGGGGGATATTCAATGGCAGCGATGAAGAGCTGTTGCCGTATCTGTTGGAATTTGAGAAAAGATTAAGATCCCTGGGTATCAATTCTATTGAGAAGATGAAAGCCGCCCACAAGAAAAAAGCAGCAATCGGAACGCCTGAGTGGATTCTGCCCTTTTCAAAATTTTTTTCCAGGCTTCGGCTCAGATCGCGTGTAAATAAAATACTTTAAAAATGATTGAAACCAACTCCTGAGACACCAGTAACATCCATAAAAATAAAGCAGACGGAAAGGGAAACCTGCATAGGGTAAAAAACCAGATGGTTATGTCTCCACGCGCGTGCAGGCTGATAATCGGTGAACCGCTTATTTATTAGACACAGCCTAATAATATATGGCTGTAATATAATCTTTTGATTTATTACCGAAACCAATTATGAATAGGAAGAGCATACGAATAGCCAACTGGATAGCTCCTAACAAAACTAATCTTCCGGACTTTATTATAGGCGGCGCCATGAAGTCAGGCACTACTACTTTACATTCTATTTTGAATGCTCACTCCAGGGTTTACATACCCGCTGGGGAAATCCACTTTTTTGATATTGACAATATCCTTCAGCACAGTGACTTTAATTTTTATGATAAGGCAAATGATATATGGCTGTCTCAGTCTATGGAAGACGAGCCCGATAAAATGTGGCAGTGGTATTTATCAAAATTTGAAGGGAAAGAAAAACTAATTAAAGGAGAAGATTCAACTACCTATTTGGCTTCGAGGGTAGCGGCAGAGCGAATAGCAATTCAGTCTAAAGAAATAAAACTGATCTTCCTACTACGGCATCCTACCAAACGCGCTCATTCGCAATACTATCATTTTCTTCGGACTGGCAGAGCTACGTATAATTTTGAAGACACGCTGAAATATAATCCGACTAGCATACTGGAAAGAAGCCTTTATAAAACCCAGCTTGAATATTATTATCAGCTTATTCCAGAGAGTAGAATCAAAGTTATTTTGTTTGAGGATCTGGTGAAAGATACGGAGAAAACAATCCGGGATTTATGCGATTATTTACATATTGATTTTTCTGAAATAGACGAAAATGCGCTGAAAACTCATTCAAATAAGGCAATAACGCCAAAAAATATTGAATTGCAAGCAGTGCGAAATAGCTTTCTGAGAACTCTCGGTAATTTGCATTATAGTAAATCACTACCTAATGTTTTACAACGCACTAATTCCCGTACGCCCTTATCTATAAAAATTATAGATCGTATACACAGTGCTATAAACTCTCGTTCAGAAGAGCTCCCTCCCGCAATGAAAGAGGCTACTAAGAAATTTTTAGATAATTTTTTTATAAAAGAATTGTCGGGCATAGATGAGTTAGTAGGACAAAATATTCTAAACAAATGGTTTGATACGGACTAAATACAAAACTTTTTCTCTGAATGGTGATTGCCATTTTCTTAAAGGCAGGGCGTATCAAATATTGATGTACATGTGGGTTTTATTAATGCCGCCTAATCTCTAAGTTTGATTAATAAAGTTGGGTAAAAAGCTATAGTAATACCTAGTCAAACAAAATTGCAGGGCGGTCATGAAAAATAGTAACTTATTTAAGTTATGTAGGTTGAGAATATTAAATACTTTCCCGGCAAGGTATCATAAGATAAGTGCCATCACATCCAATATAATGGTGCTAAACATTATCAAATTGTATAATTCGCACTTCTGAGTTATGATGAAAAATAGTGACGGTTTTGTTCATATTCCTTTCAATAGAGGTAACCTTGATCGATATTATCATCGGCTTTCTATTCGGAATGCTATTGAAAAAAGTATACCTCATTTGTCAGGCACTTTATTGGACGCAGGATGTGGTAAAATGCCTTACCGGTCTTATA
Source organism: Cyclobacteriaceae bacterium (assembly GCA_040222715.1). Lineage (GTDB taxonomy): Bacteria > Bacteroidota > Bacteroidia > Cytophagales > Cyclobacteriaceae > Tunicatimonas. The sequence continues at coordinate 67,828 of JAVKCN010000164.1, forward strand.
TACTTGATCAATCTAACGTTACTGAATACATTGGCCTGGATATTGAGAACGCTCGAGATTATAGTGATGAAGTAGGGCCTGATATTACATGGGATGGCAAAACCATGCCATTTGAAAATGATTCGTTTGATTGTGCAATTGCTACCGAAGTACTGGAGCATGTACCTGATACTATGAATTATCTAAATGAGGTTTATCGTGTTTTAAAGACCAATGGGGTGTTTTTTTTTACGACTCCCTTCTTATGGCCCTTACACGAAATTCCCTATGACGAGTATCGCTTTACTCCTTTCGCTATGGACAGATTACTCAAAGAAGTAGGCTTTACCAATAGTGATATTCAGGCTTTAGGTGGGTGGAATGCCAGTTTAGCACAGATGCTGGGTCTATGGTTACGGCGTAGCCCTATGCATCGTTACCAACGTCGATTTCTATCGGTTATCTTTTTCCCTTTTTATAAATATTTAATCAAATCTGATAAAGTTGGCTCATTTGATGCAAAAATGATCACGGGAATTAGCGGTTTGTCCACAAAATCATAGCAGCACGTATTAGAGAAAATAGTTCAGCATGAGCAGTGATTTTCGTATCTGTATTATTACTACCAACAAAGGGGCTTACTCAGAAACTTTTATTAGAAATCATATCAGAGAACTGCCCTTTACAAAAAGCGTTCTGTATGGAGGATTGTCCGCGATCAGCGATTGGAAAACGGATCGCTCTTTAGTCAGTCCGTATCTTATAAAACTAGTCAGTAAAATTACTACCCAACAAACGCAGCATCTTCAGACTAAATATCTACTGAGTTTCCTGAAGAAAAAGAAGATACATGCGGTATTAGCCGAGTTTGGCCCAGTCGGTGAAAGGGTAGTAGACGCCTGCCAGCAGGCTCGCATACCCTTGGTTGTTCACTTTCATGGTGATGATGCTCATCGAACAGATATGATTCATAAGTATGACGGATACCAAAAACTAATAAATTATGCCCAAGCGGTAGTGTGTGTGTCTCAACCTATGAAGGAGCAATTACGTGAACTTGGATTCCAGGATCAGCAACTGCATCTCATTCCCTATGGGATTGATATTCAGTTTTTTGGTAATGGAAGTCCCGTTAAATCCGAACCTGTATTTCTGGCGGTAGGAAGGTTTGTGAATAAGAAAGCGCCTCATCTGACTATACTGGCGTTTCAGAAAGTTGTAAAGGTGGTGCCTAAAGCTAAGCTAGTGATGGTGGGTAAAGGCCCTCTGTTAGGGGTATGTCAATCTTTAGCCAAGGCCTTGCAAATAGACCATGCCATTCACTTCAAAGGAGTTTGCGATTCGGCCGAAGTAGCTCAATTGATGAAGACCTCGCGGGCTTTTGTCATGCATTCGCTAACTCCCGATACCGGCGAAAAAGAAGGCACGCCCCTGAGTATTCTGGAAGCATGCGCAACGGGGTTGCCAGTGGTAAGTACTTTCCATGCTGGTATTCCTGAAGCAGTTATCCATAAGGAGAGTGGATTTCTGGTAAATGAATATGACATAGAAGGAATGGCAGACTATATAATAAAATTAGCACAGGATTCTGTACTTGCTCAAAGCATGGGCGAAGCAGGGAGAAGGCATATTAATATCCATTATAATTTATCCGATCAGATTTCAAAGTTAGCTACTGTACTTAGTCAAACCATAACCGATACTTAGTGAGAATTGCTTTTATATTTCATGATGCCAGTATTTACGGTGCTCCGAAGTCATTGCTGGATTTGATAGATGGGCTGGAAAAACTGAATGCTGATATTACCTGTTTTGCTATTCTACCTCATGAGGGCCCGTTGTTGCAGGAGATCAAGCGTCGGAAAATACCTTACCAGGTTGTAAGTTATCGCCGATGGGTACATAAAATACAGGAGCCTTGGCGGATATCAGCTCGTAAAGTTATTCACAGTCTGCGAGATAACCGACTATTTAGGGCAGGAATGTCTTTACGAGCAGCTTTTCAAATACAAAAACATCTTAAACACTGGAATGTCGATATTGTGTATACCAATACCTCCGTCATTGTAGTGGGAGCACTGGCCTCCTATTTGGCTAAAAAGAAACACGTTTGGCATATCAGAGAATTTCAGGAGATTGATCAGGGACTTACCTTAGACTGGGGTAAAAAAGTATTTGCAACTGTAGTAGCTAAGACCAATGCAATTATCTATATTTCAAAAACACTTCATCAGTATTATCAGCCTTGGGTGAAGGGGGTAAGGACTCAAGTGATTTATAACGGGGTTGCTACGAAAGATGATTTCGATCGTATTAAAAAAAATAAGCAGGAGTATCAAAGAAAAGACCAACCATTTACCTTTTGCATTGTAGGCAGAATAAGTCCTGCCAAAGGCCAGCTTGAGGCGGTACAAGCATTGAACATCCTGGTGAAAGAAGGTTGGAAACCCCGGCTACTCATCGCCGGTAAGGGTAACCAGAAGGCTATTAGTACCTTAGTGCGTCGGTTACAATTAGAGGAATATGTTCATTTAATTGGACATGTTGATTCTCCTTATCAATCCGTTTATTTTCTTTCGGATGTTTGTCTTATGTGTTCTTCTCACGAAGCCTTCGGCAGAGTAACTGTAGAAGCTATGGCTAGTGGTTTGCCAGTGATCGGAAAGAAAAATAAGTATACAGGCACGGTAGAACTAATTCAGGAAAATCAAACCGGGCTTTTATATGAGGGAAACGAAGTGGAACTGGCAGCAGAAATGAGAAGGCTGCTGATGGACCCAGCAATGGGGCAGCAGTTAGGGAGCAATGCGTGGATGTATGCTAAGGATCATCTGAACCGGGAGCAGTACGTCCAACAGGTATACGATTTACTTGTGTCACTTTAACTAAACAAATGAAGGTTTCTGTAATTATTGTGACTTATAATGGCATGCGATGGATGGACCAATGCCTGGGTAGTTTAAAAGAAAGTACATTGTCACCTAATATCATTATAATAGATAATGCTTCAGATGATGAAACTGTTGATTATATAAGGAAGTCTTTGCCTCAAGCCGATCTTATCGCCAGTAAAAACAATCTAGGGTTTGGCAAAGCCAATAATATTGGAATAAAGAAGGCGCTGAAAGAGGGGTGTGATTATGTTTTCTTACTTAACCAAGACGCTTGGGTTGACCCCGACACCTTAGAAAATATAATAAAGGTTCATCAACAGCACCCCGCTTATGGAATCCTTAGTCCCATTCACCTGAATAAAGAAAAGACTGATCTGGATACGAAGTTTGCTGGTTTTATTGGTCGTAACCAGAACACTCAGTTTCTTTCAGACGTAATGTTGCGCGCGAATGCTCTTAAACCAATTTATCCTATAGATTTTGTTAATGCTGCTGCTTGGCTTATTTCCCGAGACTGTCTGGAAAAGGTAGGCGGATTTGATCCACTATTTCCACATTATGGTGAAGATAACGATTATGTGCAGCGAGCTAAGTATCATGGGTATCAGGTTGGGTTTATTCCTACAGCTTTTATTGTACACGATAGGGCAGGATACGTCAAGCAGCCAGATATCCCCCGTTCATTCCCGAAGCAGTACATAGAACGACTTATTCAATTAAAGAATATACACAACTCCTTACTCAGGACTTTCGTGTTTTTACTGAAAGACGACATCTATTTTGCTATTTCTTCACTGCTGGACGCTGACTGGGAGATGTTTTCTATCAAAGTCAAACTAATCCGCAAACTGATTGCAAACTATCCTACGTTGCGCCGCAGCCGCAAAGTTAGTAAAACAGTTAATACGGCTTATCTAGTTGAAGAACTATGACGGATTCTCCCTTTTTTGTCATGATTGCTACCGCCGGCAAAGACACCGAACTTTCCGAAACATTAGCTTCTTTGGCCAAATGTACTCAGCCTACTAATTATCAGTATACCATTGTCATCGAAAATGGCACAAAATACGCAGCTGAAGCCATCACAAAGAAATATGGAACTCAACTTCGCACCCGATATTATTATTTCCCAAGAGGAAATAAAAGCGCCGCACTAAATTTTGGCCTAGCACAGATGAATGATACAGATGGATTGATTTTCTTTCTGGATGACGATGTACATGTTGAGAAAGGTACCCTACTTGCGTATGAGCAGGCTTGCCATGGAAAGCATACTGGTTATTACTTTGGTGGCCCTACGCAGGCAAGCTATAAAGTCACTCCTCCTGATTGGTTTCGGCAACTATTACCGGCTTCTGCTCAGGGATGGTCCCCTAATGGAGACGACGACTACCTGATTACGCCTCGTTTTCTGGGATTTAATTGGGCGGCATTCTCAGCCGATATTAAAAAACTAGGTGGGTTTAACGAAAATCTGGGTCCCGGAACTAAGCCTAAACGAACCGGTCAGGAGTGGGATATGCAACACAAGATGCTAAACGCTGATTTTCAGGCCGTTTATGTGGAGCAAGCAATAGTACGCCACTTTGTACCCCAAGAGAGGAGTACTTTTTCCTGGCTGATGAAACGTCGCTTTCAGGGCGGGTTCGGAACAGGAATATCGTATTTAGAGCAGCAAGGGAAGAATAAATTTCCTATTCAACTAATCCGATATTTTGCGAAGTACAACCTGCTACTGCCTGTCCGATTACTTTCTTTTTCAAAACAGAAGGCAACCTTAGGGATAGGAGATTTTTTGGCTGGATGGGGCAGAATTATCGGATACTGCTATGCTCGGCTTTCTTAGCCGAATTAAAGGAGAGTTTGCATGAAAGAATCACCCCTTGTTTCAGTAATTACGCCACTATATAACCGAATAGATCTGATCAGCGAAATGATTGATTCGGTAATCCAACAAACCTATGAAAACTGGGAGTTGATTATCGTAGATGATGAATCGACCGATGGGTCGTATGAATATGTTCAATCTCGAGCCGAACAGGATTCCCGTATTCTTCTATTCCCACGCGATCGAGAACCTAAGGGGGCTTCTACCTGCCGCAATATTGCCCTGAAGCAAGCTTCGGGAAGTTATATTATTTTTCTGGATTCTGACGACTTGTTAGCTCCTCATTGCTTGGAGCAAAGAACAATAATGTTTGCGCAAAATAGTGGTTATGATTTTTTGGTTTTCCCTATTCAATACTTTGAAAACTACGTAGGCGACCGACAAGATATATTTTTCAGAAAGTTTGATAATGATTATCTTACCAGTTTCCTGCTCAAATCCTATTGGATTACCATGAGTACCATATGGAAAAAAAAATCAGTAGATAAGTTGGGCGGGTTTGATGAGCAGTTAGCCTGTATGCAGGATAGTGATCTACACATGAGAGCCATGATTGCGGGGCAAACCTATCGGGTATTCCAAGAAAAAAATCTGACAGATGGATATCTCAGGGTTTCGGATAGCCATGCCAGAATCAGCAATAATATTTCCGTTACCAAGTTGGACTCTAAAGTGAGAGCCAACCAAAAGCTGTATAAGCTTCTACAGAAAAAAAAAATGCTTACCCCTCTCCGGCAAAGAATGATTGCTGCAAATTATCTTAATATTAGTTGGAATTACCAACTCATTGGCGAGAAAGAAAAAGCAAGGCAGCTATGGAAAACTACTCACCAAGCGGGCATGATCAGTAATATTTCTTATTTGTTAGGCATATCTTTTACTTCGATCAGAAGTTGGCCTATAATTAGGTATTCGCGCATTTTAGCGGGAGTTATCAAAAGAGTGCATCAACTCTTTTTACCTAAGTTTTTGTTATACCTCTAACAGGTTTTTTTAATAAATCTTTTGCATTTGACTCAAATTACCTAACTATGATTATATTGATACCCAATGCCGGTCTTTGCAACAGGATGAGGGCTATAGATTCTACTATTGCGCTAAGTCAGGAGATTGGCGCCCCCTTAAGAATATATTGGAAACAAAATGATGTATTAAACTGCCGTTTCCATGATTTATTTGAGCCTATTCCAGAAGCTCTGGCGAATATAATAGAAGTGCAAAAGGTTCCTGTTTTTTTCAGGAACGTAGAAAACATTCGGCAGGCTCCTCTTCGGTTTATGTTCGAGAATTTTCAAAAAACCTATATAAACAAACGCTTACTCTCTCAGGAGGTAAGCCGTTTGCACCGTGACTGTTTTGACTTTAAAACATTAGCAGCTCACAAAAATATTTTAATTGAAGCTGAATCTCGGTTTTTTGGTGGAAAAACAACTCCCATGTATCAGTATTTTAAACCTATTTACGAGATTGAGGCAGCTATACAAGAAGTTACTCAGCCATTTTCTGCTCATACCATTGGCGTGCATATCAGAAGGTCAGATAATGAAAAGGCGATTAACCACAGTCCATTGGAGCTATTTATACAGGTAATGCAAAAGGAAATTTCTTTTGATCCTCGAACTACTTTCTTTGTAGCATCGGATTCAGAAAGCACTAAGAAAACGCTAATTGGTATATTTGGAGACAAGCTGATGTTTTCAAATCAAAAGAAGGGCGACAGAAATACCAAAGAGGGCATGAAACAGGCAGTGGTAGACCTATATGCTTTATCGAAAACAAAAAAATTACTCGGGTCTTACTGGAGTTCATTCTCTCATACAGCTAGTCATTTGTCTGGTATTCAGGAGATTATAGTGCGAAAAGAACGGCTCCCTTTAATATACGGGCTGTGAGCTCTATTTCTTGCTCTTATGTTATAGATCTACAGGATAACCCAGATACTGTAGTTCTTGTCCTATTTCGGCGGCAAATATATGTTTCTCTTTTTTAGAGAAATTTTTCACCCAGTAACCTTGCTCCCCCTTTCTAAGAAAAGAAGCTTTATAAGCATCCTTGTTTTCCTTGAATTTCTTTTTGGCTGTAGCAAAAGATTGGTTCTCTATGGCAGTCTCTATCTCAGATGTGCTCCGCTGGATACCCAAAAAGCTTAATATCTTTTCACATTCCTTCTGTGGATTATCCAGCATAGACTCATACGTAACTTTACATATTTCTTCTGATTCCAGATAAGGTTTCAGGTGGACTATCCATGATACTTTACACCACCGACTAACTGTAGCATCTCCATGTAGCACAGTATTAATCATTTTCTTTTTCATAATCGAGTTTCCGAAAAACCAGTAAAACAGCTTATTAATAATACTGGCCAGAAATTTTGGCCACCCCTTTTTGTGATCTACTAAATTGACGCTTCTAAAGAAATTCTTACCGCTAATAGTAATATCACGAGGGTCTCTAATTACATAGATAATCTTATAGGCTTTTTTTTCAATCGCCTTGAGTTCTTTTAATTGATGATGACTTTTATAACAGGCATATTCACTTACCCTGGAAAGCCCTTCGGCTGCCATTTCTTCCTGCTCCGAATTCCAGAACCCTTTGGCTGGGCAGCCTATCAGTTCAGCCACTAGTCTGGTTAACCATGTATTGCCGCTTTTAGGATAGCCAACAATTACTATTTTTTTCATCATATCTGGATTTGTAGGCCTTCAGCAATAAAATACTACAATGTATATTGAGAAGGTTGTGTTGTAAATGTACAGTTTAAGGCAAGAGTTCAAAAGGCTAATACTTTCTCGCAGATAAGCTTTGCAACCTTTTATAAAAGTATGATCCACAACTCACCCCTGAAACTACCAAGCAACTGATTATTCTTCGCGAGAGAGATAGATTTGTCATTGAGAGAGTGCTTACGTAATTTTACATGCGCAAAAATTGCGATTAACTTTTTCGTTTAGCACTTGCCTATATGTTTGGTTCGAATGTGTACAAGAATAAACTTTTTATCTTTATTTTGCTTCAATGCAAGGTATCCTTATTTAAAACTACACAACCATGATAATAGATTTGTTAAAAAAGGCAGGCAAGCTTCTTCCAACTAATGTGCAGAACCAACTACAACTGAAAAAAAATCGGTTTAACCGGTACAAAATGATAAACGCATGGGAGAAGGCAGGAAAACCGGTGCCTCCACCCCATGAAATTAAGCAAATTACTATTGAATCATATCAACAAAGATATCATTGCAATACACTGGTGGAAACGGGAACTTATACTGGAAAAATGGTCCTGATGCAAAAGGATAACTTTCCAAAGATTTACAGTATTGAAATAAGCCCTGAACTTTGGCAAAGTGCTGTAAAAAAATTTGCCAGTTATTCACACATTGAAATTCTACAGGGCGATAGCGGTAAAGTATTGTATGACCTGGTTCCCAAAATACAATCTTCTGCCATCTTCTGGCTTGACGGGCACTATTCTGCTGGCATTACAGCTAAAGGTGAAAAAAACTGTCCTATTTATGAAGAGTTTGATGCTATTCTATCCAACAAAGACATGGATCATATAGTACTTATTGATGATGCCAGACATTTCATAGGGAAAAACGATTATCCTACGCTCCAAGAATTGAATGATTATGTTTCTGCCAAAAACCCCAGTTACCAAATGGAAGTTAATGACGATATTATCCGCTTCACTAAAGAAAACTGACCGATTACAATTGTTTTTCTGTAAGCGGTCAAAGGGGGATATTTTCTTAGTTTTTTTACCGTAAAAGATCAGAAACTATTACGTTATTTACTCTGATGAGTATATGCAGTTTTTAAGTGATCTATAGTAATGTGTTGATGTTTTATAGAAAGATTGAAATATATATATCCTGTGGCAGGACGGAATTGACTAAATAGGCATACCTGTTTGATAAGAAATTTATCTGCCCATATTATTTTGAGGAAAACATTACAAAGAAAGCACATCATATCAAAGGCATCTTCGCCTGACAATCCGGCTAATGCCAAAATAATTTATATCTTAAGCGCCCGAAATACTTAAATAACCTAGAATCTTCATGAGAAAAGGGGTATATCTACTAGTTGCTTTTTTTATCATTTATCGTGCTTGCTACGCTCAATTACCCGCCTTCCCTGGGGCCGAAGGGTACGGTTCCAACACCGCTGGTGGCCGAGGAGGTAAAGTATTATTGGTGACGAACCTAAATGATCACGGCCCGGGTAGCCTACGTGAAGCATTAGAGGCGGAATTTTCGCGCGTTATTGTTTTCACTACCGGAGGCATTATTAATTTAGAAACTGAACTAGTCATCGAGAGCCCGTATGTTACAGTTGCCGGGCAATCGGCCCCGGGTGATGGCATTTGTATCCGGGGTGAGCGGATTCGAATTAGTACTCACGATGTAGTGATTCGTTATCTGAAGTCTCGCCCTGGTGATATTGATTTTGGTCCTGAGAATAAATGGCCACTCGTAGACGCCATATCAATCAATGGGAGATCTTATAATGTAATTATCGATCATTGTTCTTTGAGTTGGGCGGTTGACGAAAATATCGAGGTCTGGCAATACGCTCATGATATTACGATTCAACATTGCCTGATTAGCGAGGCGCTTAATCATAGCAAACATCCAAAAGGAGCTCATGGGATGGGTATGATTATTGGCAGTAAAGGGACCAGAGTATCAGTCCATCACAACATTCTTGCTCACAATAACGACCGTAATCCTCATATCAATGGTCGTTCTATTGTAGATTTTCGGAATAATATTATTTATGATCCAGGAGGAGTTGCCTCGGATATTGGTGCTAATAATCATCAGCGAATTAACTATGTAGGAAACTATATTATTAAAGGGCCACATACAGGAATACACGATGATTTAATTATCAGAAATGTGCTTAATCAAACACCTAGGATTTATCAAAGCGATAATATTGGTGCCGCTAATAGATTTAAAATCGGATATTATGAGCAAAATGATATAAACTCACGCTTGCATAGTAATGAAACGTCTGTTCTAGCCAATATCCTGTTAGAACAGCCTTATCCCTCTCCTGAGATCACCATGTTGCCTACTGATCGTTTGTTGGATTATCTTCCTTCAGAAGTAGGTGCTACATTACCCACACGAGATCCGGTAGATAAAAAAGTAATCAGAGATATTATCAACCGAAAGGGAGGGTTGGTGAATAGAAAAGGTAACGTTTTAGAATGGCCGCCTTATTCACAAGGAATACCATTGTTAGATCAGGATAAAGATGGAATGCCCGATTTTTGGGAAGAGCGATACGGGTTTGATATCATGCTCGATGATAGCGCACTTGATGCTGATGGTGATGAGTACACTAACATTGAAGAATATCTCAATCATACAAACCCTTCCGGGGTTGAAGATTTTTTAACTTTAGGGCAAAGTCCACCCTTAGCAAGCCCAGGTTCTAATATCGATTTTCCTCCTCTTCCTCTTGCTCTGGAAAAGGTTTACCCAAATCCTTACGATGAGATGGTCAACCTTGAGTTTTCAGTAGATCGACCTTCTAAGGTAGTTATTAATGTTTCTGATGGGCAAGGTAGGGAAATTAGTAGGCTGGTAGAAAGCTTTATGTACGAAGGGAAATACAAAATTATATGGAATACAAATGGTGTAGAACCTGGGGTGTACCATATTAACATAGTAGCGGGAAAAAAATCACACAGTGTTAAAACCGTGCTTGCCCGTCAATAACGATTGCTTCCTTTATGAAGGTAGTTTTTATTATCCCTACACTTACCGCAGGCGGTGCCGAACGTGTTTTTTCTCTCATGGCCAACTTTTGGTCAGAGAGAGAACATGACATTACAATTCTTTCGCTGGATAGCCCTGATCATGAGCCATTCTTCACTTTACATAAGAATGTAAAATATCAACCCTTGAACCTCTTAGAAGAAAGAAAAGGCTATCTAGGTAAAGTGAAACGTACTTTGTCCCAAATAATTACTACCAGGAGACGAGTAAATAAGCTCTGCCCTGATGTCGTAATTGCTCAATTAGACATTGCTATTTTCCTGGCGATGACGTCTACTATTTTTTCAAAAAATAAGGCAATCGTGTATGAAGGTAATAATCCTTACTTGAACACAACCAACAAGTATCTTCAAAAATTTAATGATTTCTTGTATCGTTTTACAGACCATCTGGTGCTTCAAACCAAGCAGATTGCCCAAACTTTCCCGGTGCACCTTCGAAAAAAAATATCCATTATATACAACCCGGTTACCCCTCCGGGTGTCCAGCTTAATCACGAAGATTATATAGAGAATTTTCAGAGAAAAAGAATTGTTAGTGTTGGAAGACTAGAGTTTCAGAAGGGGTACGATGTGCTTATTAGGGCATTTCATCTTTTTTTAGAAGACAATCCAAGCTGGAGTCTTACAATTTTGGGTGAGGGAAATGAACGCAGTAAGCTGGAAGAGCTTTGCAAACAATTGGGAATTACTGATAAGGTAGCGTTACCAGGGAATGTAAGAAATCCACACGATACACTTCAGGAGGCTTCTATCTTTGTTTTATCTTCCCGGTTTGAAGGATTGCCCAATGTGCTTTTAGAGGCAATGTCCATAGGACTACCAGTTGTGGCTACCCGTTGTAAGTTCGGACCTGAAGAGATCGTGGAACAACGTAAAAACGGAATTTTGGTCCCTGTAGATGATGAGCATGCTATCAATACAGCACTTAAAGAACTAGCCAATGATGCCATACTTGGTGAGCAACTTGGAAATCAGGCAAAAGATATACTGAAGGTTTGTGGTTCTGAAGAGGTGATGGCTCAATGGGAATATACGATCCGTAAATTGGTAAAAAGCGAATAATCAGTGTATGAATATCGCAATCATTTCTTCTTCTTACCACCCTTATTATCGTGGCGGAGGAGAATATTCGGTAAAGGCCCTGGCAGAGAAATTAGAGGCTTTTGGGCATGATGTTGCTATTATTACGGCTTTTCATACCGATCAGCGAGACACGGTAGAGAACATTCCGGTGTACCGGATAAAACATCCCAACTTTTACTGGTCTTATACTTCCGATCAGCAACCAGCGTATCGTCGCCTGGCCTGGCACATCCGGGAAGGGTACAATATCAGCGTAAAAAAACCATTGCAGCAATTACTGAAAGAGCTAAAGCCAGAGGTGGTGCATATTCGGAATGTAGAGGATTTTTCGCCCTACGCCTGCAAAGTAGCGCATGATCTGAATATTCCGGTGGTGGTCACGCTGAATAGTTATACCTGGCTGTGTCCCCGAGCCACCATGTTCCGTAACGGAAAAAACTGCCAACCCCAGTGCCTGGATTGCAAAGTGATTACTTATCCTAAAAAAATAGCCAGCCAATATGTTAGTGCGGTAGTCGGGGTCAGTCAGTTTATGATAGACCGGCATGTGCAGTACGGGTATTTCCCCCAAGCCCGCCAGCAGGTGATATACACCTCAATGGAATCAAAACCTGCTCCCCTACCGGTAATCAAAAACAAGAATAAAACCTTCGGTTATATTGGGCGTATCCACCCCTCCAAAGGAGTAGATACCGTCATACAATCCTTTATAGCGGCCAATGATGATAATATACATCAATTGCAAATTGCCGGCACTGGTCCTGATGATTATATGCAATACTGCCACTCCCTGGCTCAGGGAAGAAGCGATATCGTGTTTCTGGGTAAAATGGATATTGACCAGTTTTACCCTGCTGTAGACGTAGTCATCATCAACTCATTGTGGCATGAGCCTTTTCCCCGGGTTTTGATAGAAGCTTATGCCTACGGAAGGCCAGTAATTGCGGCAAATACCGGAGGTACTCCTGAAATGATTACCGAAAAAACGGGTTATATTGTGGATACGCAGCAGGCAGGTCAACTGGAAAATGCCATACGGCACTTCATGGATATGTCTGATCAAACAATACAGCAGATGCAGGAAGACATACGACTATTCTTACAAAATAATGTGAAAGACGAAGCAGCAATGTATACAATGTTGTACCGTTCGTTACAGTAGTAATGCAAGATACAATCAATGTTAAGAAGTTTGGAGCGGCAGGCGACGGTGCACAAGACGATACGTCGGCCATCAGGCAGGCAACCCGTGCCCTTCAGCACCAATCTACTCTTTATTTTCCTTCCGGTACTTACCGTATTCAGACACCAGGCAATGCGGTAGAAGTTGAAAGGCTATCAGGTATATCTGTAATCTTTGAACCGGATGCAATACTGTTGATGGACAATTTGGACGCCAATCAGCTAGGTACCGGACATGCTTTTTATTTTAAGGGGCCCGCCAGCAATCTGATACTGGAAGGGGTATCGATAAAATGGAAAACCCGGTCCAGTGCCCGAAGTAAAGGGGATGGCATTCGCATTGATGGCCCCTATAGCAGCGCAGGCCCTTCGGAAGACCAAACTTTTAAAAATATTGAGATAAAAAACTGTGACATTGAGAATAGCCCGCAAACCGGGATGGTGCTCATGGGCTGTTCTGATATTCACATTGAAAACATCGACCTGTTGGCCACCCATGCCGATGGTATTCATTTAAATGCCTGTCGCCACTACACCATTGATAGTATCAATGGTCAGGATCTGGGAGATGATAATGTAGCGTTGGTTACATATTACAATGCTTCTTCTGGCAATCGTTCGTTGCAAAAGAACCAACATGGCCCCTATACTCAACCTTCTCTGGGCGAGTGGTCTAATTATCAGGGTGCTATTTCCAATCTGGAATCTGCCAGCGATATTGGAGCTAACGGTATCCGCATTGCCGGTGCCTTCCAGGTAATTATTAATAATGTTAAGGCTCAGGGAAGAAAAGCCGGTATTATTGTAGATGCCGGGAAACAGGGAGGCTCTTTTGGATGGGAATACCAGGCTTCCCGTAAGATTTCTATAGCGAATATTATGGCTACCCAGTGCCATGTAGGCATTCATATCATGAGCTATAATATTCGCCTCTCAGACGATATTTTCTGGAATTTTGATGTATCTATCAGTAATGTTATCATCAAAGACTGTATTCATGATAATATTTTGATTGAAAAATGCGGGGGAGTGTCATTGTCCAATGTAACGAGTGAGGGGCAAAGGGTTCGCATGATCCAACTCAGTAAGCTAACGGTTGCCAATCTGCAAAATAGAGGAGGCTCTGTGATTGTTCATGGAGTGGGAAAACCTAAAGATAATGGTGGAACTCCGCAGGAAGATAAACTAGCCTTGGATGGTATACTGGTATACGGAGGAAACCTTCAGATTGAAAATATAAGCCATGCAATGTGCGGTTACCTGCACGCTTACGATAGTCCTAATAATGCCGGAGTGGTATTGGCCAACATCAGAAATATGCAGATTGATTCGGTGCTGAGTAAAAACGCTAAGCGTATGGGCATTCAAATCATCAACTGCCAGCAACTTTCCATTGCCTCGGTATTTATTGAGTCTGCCAGCAGCCGTTATACTTCTATTGAGATTGGTGGCGGAAGTGCCACATCAAAATCCGAAGATATTTCCGTCATTAGCGGAGTATACAAAAATGATGGCGGTAAGCCCGATATCATATTACAGTCAGGCGAGTTTGCTCCTCAGAATATATCAATTCATTTAGCGTATAATACCCTGAAAAAAAATAAGTCCTGGAAACACTACCTTTTAAATCCTTATCAAGCTAAATATTTAACTAACTAATACCTACAACTGTGCATTGCATCCGTAAACTACGACGGTTGTCTTTAAGATTTATCCTTATCGGAGCTACTCTTGGCTGTACTGATGATGCGCCGGAAGCCAACCAGAGTGATTTTCGTGAAATAGTATCTGTTTTGCGAAAAGTTTGTGATTATCAACTGGCTCACCCTGTAGCCCGGGTTGATGGCCCAAAGAAAATGTGGGAACGTGCCGTATTTTACCTGGGAGTGATGTCTACTTATCAGTCAACAAATGATAAACGATACCTGAATGCTATCTGGGAATGGTCACAAAACCAGCAGTTTTTAATTGGCCCCAGGAAATTACATGGAGATGATCAGGTTTTGGGGCAGGTATATCTTGCGCTATTTGATGAACTAAAACAACTGGAAATGATTCGAGACATTCAGGTCAGTTTTGATAGTTCTATGGTGCACAACTGGCAGGGCAAAAAAATCTGGAATTGGTGCGACGGCTTGTTTATGGCACCGCCAGCGCTGGCGCACTTAGCCCAGATCACGCAAAACGATAAGTATATTAACTATATGGATTCTTTGTGGTGGGATGCCTATGATCTTTTGTATGATACGGAAGAACATCTGTTTTATCGCGACTCTCGCTTTAAAGATACGCTGAATATCAACGGGCAAAAGATTTTCTGGTCACGAGGCAATGGTTGGGTACTGGCCGGAATTGCCAGAATGCTAACCTATTTGCCACCGACAGCCCCTGGCTATTCAGAGTACATTCGGGTATTTCGAGAAATGGCTCAGGTGATTGCGGCCAGGCAACGCGCGGATGGGTTATGGTCTTCCGGCCTGTTAGATACAGAAGAATTTCCGGAACCTGAAACCAGCGGAACTGCCTTCTTTACATATGCGTTTGCTTGGGGTATCAACAACGGTTTTTTGGAGAAAGATATTTTTATGCCAATTGTGGAGAAAGCCTGGAACGGATTGGTACAAAATGTGAGTCAGTATGGAAAGCTTGGTAGTGTACAGCAACCTTGGGACAGGCCTGGCCCGGTTTATAAAGATGGGCATCAGGAATATGGTACTGGCGCTTTCTTACTAGCTGGTAATGAGCTATTAACTTTATATCAAAAATGATTTTGCGGCTTATATGAGGTTAGGAGCATACAATATTACAGCCTTACAGCAATTCGCAGCGCAAAAAACGCTGAATGCCTTTTTAAAACCCCACTGGATTGTGCTTTTTACAGTGCTGGTCAGTGCTTTTTGCTGGTTCCTTCCCGATTTTCTGGGTTTTTATAAGGGATTTATAGAGTATGAAGTGATTGACGATATAGGCATTATCTTCATTTTCTCGTGGTACTTTTTGTTTATTTTCTTAACCTATGTAGGGTTCTCAATTGGTCTTAAATTTCCTAAGATTAAAGAGGTAGATGGAGTAGCCAACATACACAAAAATACTGTTTATTATGGCTACTCATTTCTGGCACTGTTTGGCTTCTTTTATACAGTTTATGTCACCTTTCAGGTATTAGGAGTAGCGGGATTCATCTATTCAATAGTTTCGTTTACGACCAATAAAATTGCCCTCGCTATTTATGAAGATTACTCTGCCGGATTATTTTCCTTTCGGTATGTCATCATTATTTCTTTCGGGTGGGCTTTATATAGAGTGCTTCTTTTAAAGAAACGAAATTTGATTGATGTACTAAATATTATCTGCTTTATATTTTATATCGCATTTTTTGGTAGAAGACTACAGCTTGTTTGCAGCGTAATAGTATTTATGGCCCTGGCTAACCGGCACAATAATCTTTTTTCTTATTTCAAACTAGCGCGTTTCTACTGGCTACTGCTGTTTGGGTTTATTATGCTTTCTACAGCCACACTGTTGAGGAACTATGGCTCATACGCTAATATGGGGTATAGTAATCCGTTAGCTGCTGTACTTACCAATATCATATCCTATCTTGCTGCGCCATTTCAGGTATCTCTTGGAGTTGGTAACCATATCATTGCAGCCTTTCGTGGAGTGGATTATCAAATCTATACCGATGTGGATAAAACCCTTACAGCAAACGCTGCTTTTTCTGAAATGATCACTAGGGAAGGCATACCCGCACTGTTTAAAGTGAATGCCTGGGCTTTGGTTTTTGGCTTTTTAAGCGGATGGCTGTCTAAAAATAAAGAAAACTACTTATACACCGGTTATCCTATTATCCTTTACGCATTTGCAGAGTTATGGCGGATCGATTTATTTGGTAAGGGGATATTTTATACGTTGCTGGCAGTTTCTGTAGGATTACCCTTATTGTATACCATTGCTGCTTTTCTGCTGCCTAAAAAGCGACGAAAGACTATAGCACAAAACACCTAACGTTATGGATAGGAGGTAAACCAGATATTATAAGGCTAGGCATGAAATCGCCTTAAAAAATAATTTTAGTTTTATCAAGTAATTAATAATCTGATAGAATCTAATCCATACTGGACAATGTAATTTAGTGGAGTAAGATCTCGGTGAAAACAGCCATGAGAAATACAGGGCATATTCAAATCATATAGATGGTTAAGGAAAAAAGTATTAGAAAAAAAGCTTTCAGAAAAAAGTATACTCTTAATAAAGAACTGATTACGCTGGCGCAACAGGAAAAGAACCATGCTTTTCTTACCAACCCTCCCATACTGCTGATTTATACTTATTTGGTGGAGTATATAAAAGAAGTGGCTGAGGCCTGGTTTAAGCAACATGATTCTCTAAAAATCTTGGATTGGGGAAGTGGCAAAGGGCATATTACGTTTCTTTTGCAAGAAGCTTACCGCAATAGCCAGACAGAGATTGTGAGTTGTGACATTGCGAGTAGTGAATTTGCCCGAGACGACTCAACTTTTCTGCAGAACACTCCTATTATTAAGGCTAAAAATATACAGGTGGTTCCTTTGGAGCATGCCTCCCAGCTTCCTTTTTCCGATAATGCATTTGATATCGTCATCAGCATGGGGGTGCTGGAACATGTGCCACATGACCAGGCATCGCTACAGGAAATCAATCGTGTTTTGCGACCCAATGGCCTTTTCTTCTGCTTCTTCCTGCCTTATCAATGGTCCTGGACCCAGCAACTGGCACACCTGCGAGGCAATTATTACCACGACAGGTTATATGCCAAGCGGCAGGTGAAAGGTATGTTAAGGGAAGCTGATTTTGATGTGATTGATATGTGGCACCGACAATTATTGCCCAAAAACTCCTTTGATTATCCTGCTTATCGTAAAGTAGAGCGGATAGACCAATGGTTTTGTGAATATACTCCCTTACAGTATCTAGCCACAAACATTGAATTTGTGGCATACAAATCGTCCTGAAGCCTCTCCTCATCAGAAATCAATATAAATGATTGGTTGTCCGATACACTGTTTGTAATCATAGTCTGGTAAAAATCTCAGATAATAATAGCGAAGTTTCTATCTTCATACCTTATGCACCTGTGCGTTGACGCCCGTATGTACTGCGCTTCCGGTATCGGAACGTACCTGCAAAATCTCTTGCTTCCGCTTAGTCAATCATTCGATCTAACCCTCATTGGCGATCCTGGTGAAATAGCGGCTACGGAATTGCCTCGCATTCCCACGGATATCCCCATTTACTCAGTTGCCGAACTACTTCGGTTCCCTTCGCTGATTCCATCATGTGATATTTTCTGGTCACCCCATTATAATGTGCCGGTTCTTCCGATCCGGGCAAAGAAGCGGCTTGTGACGATTCATGATGTTTTTCACTTAGCCTATGTTCATACCCTTAGTCTGAAACAGAAACTATATGCTAAATTGATCATGCAGGCTGCCATTAGGTTAAGTGATGGTATTATTACCGTATCCGAGTTCTCTAAATCAGAAATCCAGGCTTATACCGGGGCATCAACTTCAAAAATATCAGTCATCCCCAACGGTGTAAATCATCAGCAGTTTCATACGGATTATACTCTGGCAGAAACGGAGCAGGTAAGTGAAAAATACCATCTTCCTGATAAGTACATCTTGTATGTAGGTAATGTTAAACCGCATAAAAATCTCAGCCGTTTGGTGGAAGCCTACGCATTGATTGCTGAACATCTACCGCATAAGTTGGTGATTGTCGGCAAGAAAGAGGGGTTTATTACCGGGGATACCAGTCTGCATGATAGAATACAACAGAATAGCGTTTTGCAGGATAAGATTATATTTACTGGGTTTGTTGCCGATGAAGATCTTCCTAAAATTTATGCGATGGCCAGTTTATTCGTTTTTCCTTCCTTATACGAAGGGTTTGGCCTTCCTCCATTAGAGGCAATGGCCAGTGGTTGTCTTACCCTTACATCTCAACGGGCCAGCATGCCGGAGATTTGCGGAGACGCCACGACCTATTTTCATCCGGAAGATACACCGGATCTCGCTGCAAAAATAAAAGAGCTTCTTACTATACCAACTCATACACGTCAGGAGATAATCACTGCCGGAGTTAAAAAAGCTGTTGAGTATACCTGGAAAGCAGCCGCACAGCAACATGTAGAAGTTATGAAGCAGCTTTGCTTATCTAACTAGAACAATGTTTGTAGTTTCATTGCTCCATCCTGATATTTGCTAACCGAATGAATACTGATAAGAAACCCATTTTTTGTATTGAAATTTTTTTGCATGCCATCACCTAGAATCGCCCTTGTTCATGAATGGTTAGTAGACCATTCCGGTTCTGAAAAAGTGCTGGAGCAAATGTTAACCATCTTTCCTGAGGCTGACTTATTTAGCGTGGTAGAGTTTTTACCTGACCAGCTGAAACCGTTTATTCAGCACAAAACTGTTCATACTACCTTTATCCAGAAGCTGCCCTTTGCCCGAAAAAATTATCGGAGCTACCTGCCCTTAATGCCCCTGGCTATTGAGCAGTTGGATGTATCAGCATATGATATCGTTATTTCAAATAGTCATGCTGTCGCCAAAGGGGTGATCACGCATAGCAACCAGTTGCACCTCTGTTATTGCCATTCGCCTACCCGCTACGCCTGGGATTTGTACCACCAGTATCTGCGCGAGGCCGGATTACAAAAAGGGATTAAAGGTGCTTTTGCCAAGCTGTTTTTACACTATTTCCGACTATGGGATTTAAGTACGATAAACCGAATTGATGCTTTTGTAGCAAACTCTAAGTACATTGCCGCACGTATCCGTAAAGTATACAATCGCAGCGCTACGGTCATTTATCCTCCGGTGAATGTCCATGAATTTACCCTGCATACACAGAAAGAAGAATTTTTTCTGGCCGCTTCTCGTTTTGTGCCTTATAAGAAGATGGATATGATCGTGGAGGCTTTTTCCGAAATGCCCGATAAAAAACTGATTGTAATCGGCGATGGTCCGGATGCCGAAAAAGTGGGAGCGAAAGCAAAAGAAAACATACAGATGATGGGTTTTCAACCTATTGAGGTACTAAAAGATCACATGCAACGGGCAAAAGCGTTTATATTTGCCGCTGATGAAGATTTTGGAATTATGCCCGTAGAAGCACAGGCTTGTGGCACTCCGGTTATTGCTTATGGAAGGGGCGGAGCCCTGGAAACGGTTATCCCCGGTAAGACCGGATTGCTTTTTAAGGAACAAAGTGTGGAATCTCTTAAACAGGCCGTGCAACAATATGAGGCATTATACCACACTTTTAATTCGGAATCTATCCGAGAGCATGCTGAAATGTTTGGTGCTAATGTTTTTAGAGCAAATTTTAAATCGTTTGTGGAAGCGTTATATGATGAGAAGATGGGTGAACATGTCGAGCATTTATAAAATTTTTTTACTCTTCACAGTAAGTATGATACTACCGTTTTTGGGGATAGCTCAGGTAGATTCGCTTACGTATTATGTTGATATGTGGGGTGGAGGGGCTAATCAGCCTTATATGCCCCACTGGCTGGTCGCTAACCGTTATGGGGTTATTGATGATGATCACAGTCAGGTAGGGCTGCTAAAAGCGGGCGGCACCTCATTTTTTCGAATAAATAAGCAGATTACCATTGAGGCCGGATTAGAGGGTATTGCACGGACTTCTTTTACAAGGGCTGGTTCAGATATATTTATACAGCAAGGTTATGTTAAAGCAAAATATGGCATTTTTGAGCTTAGCGGGGGGCGGGTAGAAAGAACGCTGGGTACTCATGCGGAGCATATTTCCAGTGGCTCGCTGGCTATTAGCGGCAATGCCCGGCCAATTCCGCAATTCACCTTAAGTGTACCCGACTACGCGAAAGTGCCTTTTACGAAAGGATATCTCGAGTTTAAAGGTACTTTTGCCCATGGGTGGCTTGGCAAAGAGCGCTACATCAAAAATGCCTTATTGCACGAAAAATCTTTCTATTTAAAAGCTGGTGGACGATTTAAGGTAAATGTATCAGCCGGAATGGTGCATCTGGTAACCTGGGGAGGAGAACTTCCTAATGGCAATAAGTTGCCAATGGGCATTGATAACTACCTCAATGTAATACTTGCGCAATCAGCCGTCAATATCGATAGTAGTGATCAGTTTCAGATAGGTGAAGCCGCCAATGCGGTAGGCGATAATATTGGAGTTTACGACTTTGGACTTCATCTGAAGTTAAAAGACCACGACCTGTCTGTTTACCATCAAACCCCTTTTGAGGACTGGACAGGCAGTCGATTGGCCAGAAATAAAGATCGTTTGTTAGGTATTAACTTAAAGAGTAAACGGCAAAATCACTGGTTAGAAAGCATTGTATACGAATTTGTGTCTACTAAATACCAAAGCGGCCCAACCCTGCCTGGAGGGCCTAACGACCAGCCGGGGGCAAAAGATAAGTATGGTAACGATTTTGGCGGGAGGGATAATTACTACAATAATTATCTGTACAAAACAGGCTGGGCATATCAGGGCCATATTATTGGGACGCCCCTGTTTTATACCAAAAGTCGAATGAAGCTATACGATCCCTCTTTTGTAGATCCTGATGAAAAAGGATTTAATTTCAATATTGTTAATAATCGGGTAGTAGCGCATCATTTTGGTATTTTAGGACATTATCAAAATCAATGGAAGTATAAAGTATTGGCGACTTTTACAAAAAATTTAGGAACATACGGCGGCATTAATGGGGGGATTAACCGATGGGGAAGTATAGAAAACCCGGAGGCACCCTACGCATTCAGGCCTCCTAAAAGGCAATATTACTTTCTGACTGAAGTAGAGCGAAAATTTTTATCAAATTTAACTTTTCATCTGTCAATAGGAGTTGACACTGGTGAGATTTACCAGAGTGTTGGAATGTTGGGAGGAATACGGTGGAGAATGATCAACCTTCCTGCTGAGGATTAGTAATAATTGGGCGCAGATGAACTGCTGATATTCACATCTTTTCATTAAAAAGCTGAGAAATCAGGTGTACATACAAAAGCGTGTTGAAACTTATTATTAGCAACAAATAATCATGCTTAGGGTTAAATTGCTGTTTTGTTTCTAATTTTTTTGTGTAGTCATTTCAAGAAAGTTACATGAATACGATTACTTAGTAAGCATAAATTTTTTTTTTGTTCTGTAATTACCAAATTTGTATCATCAAGTTGAACCAATACAACGTTTTTCCTCTCAAATCTGTCTTACAATTATATCAAAAGGGTTCCGGGGTTTGGCATGATTCCTGTTCAATCTTGGAGAAACACAACTATGTTGATTGACCGTACAAACGCTAAGGAAAAATAATGCAACATCGTTTTTCACAGAACATCAAGATAATTCACCTTATCGTTGATTTTTTACTCTTAAACCTATCCTTTATAGGATCGTACTATTTCAAGTTCGAAGAAGTGGGGAGTTTATTCTCCGTACCCTACTCCGGCTTGCTATTTTTTATTAATATGGCGTGGTTTTTATCCATTTTGGCTATTAAACCTTACACCATCTCTCGGGCATCTTCCACCATTCCACACATCCTAAGCAAACATTTTACGTCGATCCTGCTCCATGCCTGTCTGGTAGCGGTGTTCTTTATCATATTTCGCGTTTATTATTATTCACGGGAGCAATTACTGGTCTCTTATCTTATTCTCTTTATCGGAGCCTCTTTCTGGAAGGGCGCTTTCACATACTTTTTGCAGCAGTATCGCTTACAAGGTTATAATAACCGTAAAGTAGTTGTTGTAGGCTATGGCGAAATTTCGGAAGAGCTGAAAGGGTTCTTCCAGCGTCATAAGGAATATGGATACAAGTTTTTGGGTTATTTTGCTTCCGAATCGCAAAACAATCCTGAGGTTATTGGAACCCCCGATCAAATCAAAAATTACGCAATCCGTAACGAAGTAGACGAAATCTACTGCTGTTTGCCGTATGTAGAATATGATACGATTCGTGATATTATTGACTTTTGTGAAAGAAGCGGGCGGAAAATTAAGGTTGTTACAGACTACCGAAGCTTTTACTCTAAAGGAGTTTCACTAGAGCGATATGACAATATTCCGGTATTAAACATTTCTTCATCACCTATTGAAGATAGTAAAGCAATTGCCTTTAAAAGAGCTTTCGATATTTTATTCTCTCTATTTGTTTTGGTGGTAGGGGCTCCCGTTTTTCTGATCACTGCGGCAATCACCAAACTTTCGTCAAAAGGTCCGGTCTTTTTTATTCAGGAGCGCGTTGGTAAAGGAGGAAAACCTTTCGAAATGTATAAATTCCGCAGCATGTTCACAGATTCTGAACAGTGTGGGCCTCAATTAGCTTGTGATGATGATCCGAGGGTTACCCCGTGGGGGAAATTCATGCGAAAGTCTCGTTTAGACGAAATACCTCAGTTTATCAATGTTTTTCAGGGCGATATGTCTATCGTAGGCCCTCGACCTGAACGGCAATATTATATTGATCAGATTGTGGAGAAGGCCCCTCAGTATCGCAATCTGCATTATGTGAAGCCCGGCATTACGTCCATCGGTCAGATCAAATTTGGCTATGCTTCCAACATTGACGAGATGGTGAAGCGTTTACGCTATGATTTGGTATATCTGAGAAATGTGTCGCTGCTCGTTGATCTTAAAATTATTCTGCTGACAATTGTTGTGGTTTTCCGGGCAGAAGGAAAATAATCGCTATTCTACAGGAAAATACCCGCCAGCAGCCCGCCCAGGATAATTACTGGAGGAGGAATTCTGGTGAACTGTAGTAATAAGATCGTTCCAACCACAATACCCACATTCCATACTGATAATGAGAGCGGCTCAAGCAACAGCAATGCCGCAGCAATGACCATCCCGGAGCTGGCCGCTACAATCCCCTCTAAAGAAGCTTTAATCACCCGATGCTTTTTCAGCCCGTCCCAGAAACGGACCATGAAGAATATGAGAAAAGTGCCGGGTAAAAATATCCCCAGAGACGCCATCAATGCGCCGACTATTTCCCCACCTATTCCATAGTTACGCATGGCCAGGGAACCAATGAAGGCGCTAAAAGAAAATACCGGTCCGGGAATGGCCTGAACCAAAGCGTATCCGGTTAGAAACTCTTCTGAGGTTAAATACTCCTTGAAGTCTACAAATTCGGTATAAAGCAAAGGAATGAGTACTTGTCCGCCCCCAAAGATCAAACTTCCGTTCCGGTAAAAATTCTCAAAAATCCGCACTGGTACCGACTTGGTAATCCCTGCGGTAATGGCTGCTATCACCAGAATCGTAATCCAGATCACTAAATTTCCCCATTTGATCTGTAGCTTCTCTTTTTTTTGTCGAGGGTGCTTCCGGTATTTAATAGACGTGATCACCCCGGCGATCAGCAACAATAGAGGGAAAATATAAGGTTTACGGATCAGGAAAGAGATAATCGTGGCTACGACCATAATCGCGACCCCCGATTTGGTATTGACCACTTTTACACTAATGGTATACGCCGCATAAAACACAAAGCCAACCGCCATGGGTTGAATAAACCGAGTGAAATGCAGAGAGAGCTCCTGCTCCTGTAGGTTTGACAGGGTGACGGCTGCGGCTGTCATCAGTGTTACGGCAGGCAACATCCACACGAGCAGCGTCAGAAACGCCAACTTCGGGCCACCAATCCGATAACCAATGGCCGTAATGGTTTGGGTAGAAGAAGGGCCGGGCAGAATCTGGCAGAGCGCGTACAACTCCATCAGATCTTTTTCACTGAGATAACGGCGCTTTTCGACCATCATTTTCAGCAATAGGGTCATATGAGCCTGCGGCCCGCCAAAAGCACTTACGGTTAGTATCAACACATCCCTCAGGAAAATAAAATAGCGAACACGCCGGATAGACGTGACAATACCTTGCGAGTACCAGGGCCGATGGTGATGGCGGTGGCGGCGGTTTTCCAACTGCGACGAGGGTTAGAGTGTCGGTTATTGCTTAAGACCTATCTCACGCAGCCGCTCGTCAAGGAACTCACCTGCGGTCATATCAGTATACTTTTTGGGCTGTTGGTCGCTTACACAAGCCGACAGGCAGGTTAAATCCATCTCGGCACGAGGGTGCATGAAAAAGGGAATCGAGTAGCGAGGGGTGCCCAGCAGCTCCCGGGGAGGATTCACCACCCGGTGTATGGTGGATGTTAGCACATCGTTCGTCAGGCGGGCCAGCATATCACCCACATTCACAATAATCTGATTCGGCAGAGCAGTAATAGGAATCCAGGCGCCGTCCCGGCGCAGCACCTGTAATCCCTCGGCACTGGCTCCCATCAGTAAAGTGATCAGGTTAATATCACCATGCTCGGCAGCCCGTACAGCATCATCGGGTACTGTTTCCGGATTTTCTATGGGGTAATAATAAATGGCTCTCAGAATACTGTTGCCATTATGGACCTGCGATTCAAAATAATCTTCCTCTAATCCAAGATATAATGCAATGGCTTGTAATAACTGTTGGCCGGCATTTTCCAGCGTCTGATAGGTCTCTTTAGCAACAGGGTGAAGTTGCGGAACTTCCTGAGGCCAGATATTATCAGGATATACCTCTTTTATCGGGTCATCATCTTCTACAAACTGGCCTACCTGGTAGAATTCTTTCAGGTCAGCAGTAGTACGCCCCTTGGCATGTTCTTTTCCCTTGCTGGTATAGCCACGCTGCCCGTGCAACTCGGGACGATCGTACTTTCGCTTCACCTCTTCCGGCAGCGCGAAAAATTCTTTTACAGTGGAGTATAGGTTTTCAGTGAGTTCATCGGTCAGTCCGTGGTTTTTAATAGCCACAAATCCTATCCGGTGGAAGGCGTCACCTAAGTCAGCTACAAACTGTTTCCGTTGCGCGGCAGTACCCTGGGTAAACTCATGAAGGTCCAGGCTAGGAATATGATCAAACAAATCAGCCATGGTTAACTTATTTATATGAATGGTGTTATAAATTTAATTAACACAAATTTTGCGATAACTTCGCGTTATATCAAACATTAAACAAACCTGCTAACCTATGAAAAGAGAATTTTTGATGATTACCGCTTTATTTACGGCTTGTGTACTATATGCCTGTGGGCCTTCAGGCGATTCTGCCGGAGAAACTGCCACTGAAACGCAGGAAGAAACGGTTCCTCCACTGAGTATTGCTCCAGCACCGGCTTCTCCTGAATATGCCGATGCTATGTTAGAAATGACGGGGCCTTCGGATGGTGCCACCTTAACCAGTGGAGACTCAGTTGAGTTTACATATGGTGTTACTAACTATGAGTTGGGGATACCTACTCCTGATGCCGGCCAGAAACCGCTGGCGGCTTCGGCAAAAGGACAGCATATTCATTTAATTTTGAATAATGAGCCTTATTACGCGATTTATGAGCCAGAAGGGTTTAAACTAAGCCTGGATGACGGAAATTACGTGGCTTTGTCTTTTCTGTCTCGCTCATATCACGAGAGTGTGAAAAATCCTGAAGCTTACAAAGTCTCTCAATTCAGCGTTGGAGAAGGAGAGTCAGAAGAGGTTGACCTGACCCAACCCATGCTGTTTTACAGTCGCCCTAAAGGAACGTATACCGGAGCTGATGCTCAAAGTGTGCTGTTCGATTTTTATCCGGTGAATACCGAGATCAGTCAGGGAGGTAACCAGGTACAGGTGAGTATTAACAGTGATACTACTTTCATGGTAGACCAATGGCAACCCTATGTTATTCAGGGACTTCCCATGGGTGAGAATACCATTAAGATTGAATTGGTGGATAGCAGCGGAAATCTGGTAGATAGCCCGATGAACAGTGTAGAACGCACCTTTACTCTAGAAGAAGGACCCAGTATGTAAATTATTTCAGTTTGAAAAAATAAAAGCCCGACAGTATTGCCGGGCTTTTTTTATGCAGCAGTGTGAAATTGGTGCGCTTTGCTTCAGGCTTCGTACAATTCAATGGGTAAACCATCCGGGTCAGCAAAAAACGTAAACCGCTTTTTAGTTATGGCATCGGTTCGTACGGGTTCTATGGTAATGCCTTGTTCTTCCAATCGGGTTTTTGCCTGGTCTACATCCTCTACTGCAAATGCCAGATGTCGTAGCCCGGCTGCTTCTGGGTAGGAGGGGCGGGGCGGAGGTTCGGGAAAGGAAAAGAGTTCTATCTGATCCTGTCCGTTTACGCTAAGGTCTAATTTATAAGAATTGCGCGCCGCCCGGTAGGTTTCCTGAATGACCTCTAAGCCTAAAACCTGCGTGTAGAAATATTTTGACCGCTCGTAATCGGATACAATAATCGCAACGTGATGAATTTTCTGTAAGGATAGCATAATGAGGAGTCGTCACTAAAATGAATGATGGTAATAACCAAAAATACGACTTATCCCGCACATGCTTCTCAAAGTCAGCCATTCTTCACAGAAACTGCGGTGTATCGTTTACCAGGACGTCAACCCTAACAGTTTTTCGCCAAGTTCAGTCAACTGTGCAGTTTGTGCATTTCCCTGCTCCCACTGGCGGGGATCACCGGGAAAAGCGAAACCTTCGGGCGCTCGGCGGTCACGCCAGGAGGAGATACGCCATTGCCGCAGGGTTTCATTTTCTTCCTGGGCGGGAGTCATAGAGATATACTGGGCCATTCGGGGGCGAACTGAGCGGTTGGGACGAATACCATGGGCCAGCAGGCTATTGAAAATGAGTAAATCACCTTTTTTGGTCACCACTTTTTTAATGTCAAAACCACTGATATCTGGTTTAAAGGGATCGCGATCTGCGGGTTGGGTCTTCGCCCACTCGTGAAAATGGCGATAGAGTTCGGGTATACACTGAAATCCTCCGGTTTCTTCGGTCGTATCATTTAGTGAAAGTACTCCCTGCACATTCACTGGCAGCGGATTCAGGGACGTATCAATATCCCAGTGGATAAACCCCTTAAACTCGTGGCCGGGACGAACCGGGAAATTAAGGTTGGCCCGGTCAATGGTGACCCAAAGCTTTTCGATGCCCCAGATATCCACAAAGGCATCATATACCTTCGGATACTGACGATTATCCCATAAAGCCTCATGGTTATAGACTTCTACCATGCCACTGTTGCTGAGTTCTTTCATTTTTATTTCCCGGCGGCTGGGAGCATACCAGGTAGCCGGGTTATCGGGATCTTTTTCCTCAAATTTCCAGAGCAGATCAACGGCAGCATCAATATTTTCTTCGGGTACTGCCTCAGGAATGATCACATATCCGTTATTTTTCCAAAATTGCCATTGTTCCTCAGTCATTAGGCGCAGAGGTTCATTGTGATTTCGTTGATTTAGCTGAAAGGCCGAAGTCTCAGCTACGCTGGTATTACCAGGTTGTTCTTTGATTGTCATCATTAGGATATAAATTTAAAGAGTTTTGAAAGCGTAAATAATCGTCTTAATTTTAAGCTATTATCGACGATTATTTAACCAAACATAAATAATTCGTAAATAATAGTCAAGTAAAACGTAATAAATCGTCATGTTGAGAGAAGAACGGCTTCAGTTTATTCTGGAAAAACTTAGTACTCATCAGAAAGTCTCTTCCGGAGAATTGATGGAATTACTGAATGTATCTGAAGGAACAATCCGGAGAGATCTGAATGAACTGGAAGAGAAAGGTTTGCTAAGGAAAGTATATGGAGGAGCGGTTCCCAAGCCAGAGGCACCACCCTACTTTGAAAATCGTGTACAATATGCATCTCAGGGGAAAGAGCAGCTGGCGCAAAAGGCAGTGCGCTTCATTAAAAACGGGCAAACCATATTGATTGATGGGGGTACTACCAACTGGCATATTGCCCGGCAAATTCCTGAAAACCTGGAACTTACGGTATTCACCAACAGTATTCCGATTGCCAATGAACTTTCTGAGCACCCATTGATCACATTATTTATGCTGGGCGGCAGAGTATTCAAAGGTTCAAAAATCACTTATGGCCCAGAGGTGGCCGATGGAGTAAAAACCTTACGGGCTGATCTTGGCTTTATTGGCATCCGTAGCATCCATGCCGAAGCAGGGGCCACTACCCTGGATTATGAAGAAGCTTATATCAAACGCCTGATGGTGGAGCGAAGCGGGCAGGTGATTGTGGCGGCCACGCAGGATAAGTTAAATACTGCTGACCATTACCTGATTTGCGGATGCGATGCGATCGATACGCTTATTGTGGAAGACGGAATGGCGGAGGAAAGCCTGGTGCCTTACCAGAAATTCAGCATGGAAATTCTTTAAAGGCAATTACTCCAGCACTTCGCGCAGCACTACCAGCGATTTTAGCTCACCGAAACCGCCCACATGCATCTGGTAGTATTTGATGAGGTCATCAAGCAGAAAGCGTCGGGTGGCATTGGTGGTTTTTACCGGACTGGTATAGGGGTTCTGCAATAATAGATTCAGCACCTGTTGCTCTTGTTCACTGATAGTGGGTTTTCCCACAAACTCGTACACTTCGTCAAATACATCGTCAGCGCTGGCGGGGGCAAATCCCAGGTATCGGCTGAACTTGAGCATGAGTTGCAGGTGAAAGTTTTCGTAATGTTCTTCCAGGTGATCAAACATTTGCAACGAATAGCGCAAAAATTCAAACTGGGGAGTATTGCCTTCTTCTTCTTTCAGGCACTTATTAAGCACCTCGGTGATAAACAGGGCGATGCTGGACTTACGGAAATTGTAGGGAATACTTTGGTAAGGTTCCAGGCATTTGATTTCAGAAATACGATTGAGCCCGGCCGTTTTTTTATAGTACACCACAAGATCGAGTAGTGTTAGTGGCTGGAAAAAAGAAATTTTGCTTTTACTCTTCTTGTTACTGCCTCGCACGCCATTGACAATATAAGATTGCAGCCCGAATTCTTCGGTATAAATTCGCGTAACAATGGACGTCTCCCGATACTTGATAAAATTCAGGACAATGCCCCGGGTTTTGTGTAGCATACTGCTGCTAAAATAAGCCTTCCTTCCTAACCTGATTGTTTGCGGTTAGGTTCGGATAGAATGAATTCCTCGGAAATAACGTAATAAACGCATGTAATCAATGGTTCTGCTCTGTTTCCAAAGCCAGGGCATTTTCGTATTTTTAGCGATATGAAATTACGGATTCAAGGGAATAGTTTACGACTACGGCTTACCCAACCTGAAGTACAGTGCCTGGGTCGGTTGGAGGCAGTACGGGAAACGATGTATATTGGTAGGAACAGCCCCTCTTTTGTTTATACCCTCACCACCCATCTTGAAAATACTCCTTTGGTAGTTGCATACCAAAACCATGAAATCATCGTCAGCCTTCCTGCTACAGTAGCACAGCAGTGGGCAGGTACTGACCAGGTAGGTATTGAACTGGATCTTCCCGCTGAAGACGGGCAGTCGCTGCATGTATTGATTGAAAAAGACTTCCAATGTCTGCATCGGGAGGAAGAGGAAGAGCCTGATCAGTTTCCCAATCCGGCAGCAGCATCTGGTTCTGTCTGATAACTGGTTCTCGCGTATTTTAGCAGGTGGAGCTGTGATTACGTTATGCCAATGCCTTCTGAACAAGAGTCAGTGAGTCGGGAGACAGGGGTAATTGCAAGGCGGCCTCCTGCCCCTCTTCTGACATCTTGCGCCAGGTTTTGGCAACAATATCAATCAACTTTTCTTCGGAGTGTTTCAGACGAAAGTCCTCGAAATAGTAGTGTAGAAAAACCAGGCAGATCACATCTTCCAGGGTTTGCACTTCGGCATCTCGTTTTAGTTGCCGTTTATTCACCAGCATCACCACCCGGGTAATGGTTTCTTCGTCGTAGCCCTGTTGCTGCATAATTTCGGCGGCCCGTTCTCCGTGAAACTTTTTAAGGTTGCTACGCCATAGCAAATATCCTTTTCGGTCCATGGGATAATCTGCACGGGGTATTTTCCATCGCTCAATATGCTGGCAGCGGGTGGCTAGTTGCAGGGCTTCCGAAGCATCCGGACGAAAAGCTTCCAGTGTGCGGCTCATGCGTTGCGCATAGAGTAACTCCGAGGGCACATGATGCCCTTCTTCATCATGGTCAATGCGCGGGTCATGGCGATTTGCTTCGTCAAAAGCAGCTAGTGTACGAGCAAGTTGGTCAGTATCAGGGGTGTTTGTCATGTTCTTTAGACAGCCAGTCAGCCGTTACTTCATTGAGTTTTTTCACCTTATATTCAAAGTCACCCCGCAGTTGGTTTCGCACCTCCAGCAGGTTGTCCAGCAGGCCTTGTACGTCATCGGGAATGGCTTCTTCCAGGTATTGCCGGATGCGCTTGGTCAGGGTGGGTGATTTTCCGTTGCTTGAGATCGCAATCTTCAGATCTCCTTTTTTAACCACCGAGCTCAGGTAAAAATCGCATAAATCAGGAGTATCGGCCACGTTGGTCATGATGCGCCTTTGGCGGGTACGCTTTTTAATGCGCTCGTGCAGGCTGCGGTCGTTGGTAGCCAGAAAAACCAGGTCCTTACCCCGCAGGTCGCGCCAGCGAAACGGCCGTTCAACCACCTGAATGTTGGGGTGTTTCCCAGCCAGACGAAAAATATCCGGTTGCAAAATTTCACGTCCTACCAGGGTGACCCGGGTGTCGGGGCTATTTTTCAGAATGGCTTCCAGTTTCTCCAATCCTACGTATCCTCCGCCTACCACCAGCACATCCAGTTCGTGCATCTTAAAAAAAACCGGAAAAAGTTGATTACCCTGATCCATAGAATAGTAAGTAAATAAAAAGTAGCGTAAAGCAACAGGCTAAAAATAATGAATTAAGCGTAATCCTCATTTTTAGCATAAAAAATAGTAGCCAGCCTAGGGGCGTGGTTTGGATAAGCTCGCCACTTTCTCCTGTACCGATGCCCAGTGCTTGGTTACTACCGCTCCGATAACAATGATTGCCGGGGCACTTAGTTCCTTTTTGCGGGCAATTTGCTGAATAGTACGTAAACTCCCCAGGCCCATTTGCTGATTCTCGCAAGTTCCGTTCTGGATAATGGCGATAGGTTCTTCCGGTCCCCGGTATTTGGTAAATAAATCCGCAATCATGGGTAATTGCTTCATTCCCATTAAGATGATCACCGTGGCTGATGACTGAGCCGCCAGGGCCATATCCTTAGAAAGTGTTCCCGAGCGGGTTGTTCCGGTCACTACCCAAAAGCTATCGCTTACTCCCCGGGAAGTGAGGGGGATGTCATTTGTAGCGGGAACGGCCAGTGCGCTGCTGATGCCGGGCACCAATGAGACAGCCAGACCGTGTTTCAGAGCATATTCTTTTTCTTCCTGTCCTCGTCCAAACACAAAAGGGTCGCCTCCTTTCAGCCGCACTACGTGTCCGTGGGAATAGGCGTATTGAACGATCAACTGGTTGATGCTGCGCTGCTGTACCTGATGCAGTCCTGCCCGCTTTCCCACAAAAATCTTTTCAGCCTCAGGTCGGGCAAACTTGAGTAGTGCGGGGTTGGCCAGCGCATCATATAAGACTACATCCGCTGTTTCAAGTGCGCGCAGTCCTTTTAAGGTAATAAGCTCTTCATCACCGGGGCCGGCTCCTACCAAAGTTAATCGAGGATTCATGGATTGTTTCATCGTAGTGTTCAGAAAGGTTACTGAACAAATTTAAAATTTTTTACGTAAAATTACGTAATTTTGATTTATTTTTCCGTAATTAGCTCCCGTATTCAGGACTAATATACGAAATTATACTCAAAACCAGTATCCTATGCGTAAGATTATTGTCATCGGAAACGGCATGGTTGGCTACAAATTCTGCGAAAAGCTTCGTAAGGTAGCTACTCCTGACCAGATATCTATTACCGTATTTGGCGAAGAATGTCGCCCCGCTTACGACCGCGTACACCTTAGTGAGTACTTCAGCGATCAGAATGTTGATAAGCTTACGCTGGCTCCCACCGACTGGTATCAGGAAAACGGGATTCAGTTGCATACAGGAGAAATGGTGGCGCATATAGATCGGAAACACAAAACTGTAGAAACGCACCGGGGCACAACCCTGGAGTATGATCAATTGGTACTGGCTACTGGCTCCAGTGCTTTTGTGCCGCCGGTTCCTGGTACAGATAAGAAAGGAGTATTTGTTTACCGGACTATTGAGGACCTGGATGCTATTATTGATTATGGAAAAAAAGTAAAATCAGCTGCTATTTTAGGAGGAGGTTTGCTTGGTCTGGAAGCCGGAAAGGCGATGGTCGATATGGGATTACAAACCCACGTAGTAGAATTTGCCTCCCGCCTGATGCCTCGCCAACTGGATGAGGCCGGGTCTCGTGTATTGCAGGCCAGAATAGAAGCCTTGGGCATTCAGGTGCATTTGAATAAGAACACCCGAACCATTGCTGGTAATGGCAAACTGGATGCGCTGTATTTTGCTGATGAGTCTGCCTTACCCGTAGATATGCTGGTTATTTCCGCCGGTATTCGTCCTCGCGATGAACTGGGGCGACTCAGCGAATTAGAAGTGGGTCCTCGGGGCGGTGTCATTGTGAACGACCACATGCAAACCTCTGATCCGAATATTTATGCTGTGGGTGAGGTAGCCTTGCATAAAGATATGATTTACGGACTGGTAGCACCCGGCTATGATATGGCCGAAGTTGCCGCTCAGCACCTGATGGGAAATGCCGAGAAAGCTTTCCCTGGCAACGATATGTCCACCAAGCTCAAACTGATGGGAGTAGACGTGGCCAGTTTTGGAGATGTTTTTGGTATGGCAGATCACCATCCAATCATTTTTGAAGATAAGGTGAAAGGAATTTATAAGCGAATTAACCTTTCTACTGACGGTAAGAAATTGCTGGGCGGCATGCTGGTGGGTGATGCTGAGGCCTACAACATGTTGCTGCAGATCATGCAAAACGGTATTACCCTCCCACCTAATCCCGAAGACCTTATTCTGGGTTCCCGTGGAGGGGAACAAGCGGGTATGGGACTGGACAGTTTGCCAGATGAAGCCCAGATCTGTTCCTGCGAAGGCATTACCAAAGGCATGATCTGCCAGGTTGTACAGGATGGTGAAGCTCAGAGCATCAAGGATATTAAGAAATGTACAAAAGCTGGTACCGGCTGCGGGGGGTGTCTTCCCATGGTGTCGGATTTGTTTGACCAGACGCTTGCCAAGATGGGTAAGGAAGTGCGGAAAACACTTTGTGAGCACTTTGAATACACCCGGCAGGAGTTGGTGGATATTGTACGGGTAAAGGAAATTAGATCGTACGATACCTTGTTGAGCGAAGTTGGAAAAGGCGACGGCTGCGAGATTTGTAAACCGGCGGTGGCATCCATTCTGGCCAGCTTCTGGAACGAACTGATTACCGAGCAGGATACCATTCAGGATACCAACGACCGTTTTCTGGCGAATATTCAGCGAGGAGGTACATACTCTGTTATTCCGCGTGTTCCTGGTGGGGAGATTACTCCTGAGCAACTGATTACTATTGGGCAAGTGGCCAGGAAGTATAACCTGTACACCAAAATTACGGGTGGGCAGCGTATTGATATGCTCGGCGCGCACCTGCACCAGCTACCAGACATCTGGGAAGAGCTGATTGAGGCGGGCTTTGAAAGTGGTCATGCTTACGGAAAAGCCCTGAGAACGGTAAAAAGCTGCGTTGGCTCGGCCTGGTGTCGCTACGGCCTGCACGATTCGGTATCCTTCGCAGTAGAAATTGAGAATCGCTACAAAGGACTGCGGTCGCCCCATAAACTAAAAAGTGCTGTATCCGGCTGTGCCCGGGAATGTGCCGAGGCCCAAAGCAAAGATTTCGGCATTATTGCCACGGACAAAGGCTGGAATTTATACGTATGCGGTAATGGCGGAGTAAAACCCCAGCACGCATTGTTGCTCGCGCAGGATGTGGATAAAGAAACCTGCATCAAGTTCATTGACCGTTTCCTGATGTTCTATATCAAAACGGCCGAACCGCTTACCCGAACAGCTCCCTGGCTCAACAAACTGGAAGGAGGCATTGACTACCTGCGCGAGGTAGTGGTGAATGACAGCCTGGGCATTGGTGAGCAACTGGAGAAAGAAATGCAGCAAATCCTGGCAGTGTATAAGTGCGAATGGAAAGAAGTTGTGAATAACCCTGAGCTTCGGGCAAAGTTTACGCACTTCATCAATGCTGAAGTCGAAGACCCTACGGTGCAGTTTGATACCATGCGCGGGCAAAAAGTGCCAGTTGCGTGGGGAAAGTAATGCGCCGGAATCCAGCTTCTCTTCTCCCATTTTCTATTGTTCCAATCCCTAAAACCTAAATATCCATGCCAGATACTATAGACTATAAAACCGTTTCTCCCGATAGTGTAACCCATTGGTTTAAGGCGGCTCCGGTTACTTCCTTTCCAAGCAATGGCGGCGCCTGTGTGCTGTACCAGGGAAAACAAATTGCGGTATTCAACTTTACACGCAGAGATGAGTGGTACGCCTGCCAGAACCTGTGCCCTCATAAGCAGCAAATGATTCTCTCACGAGGCATGGTTGGCTCCGAACTAGGCGCTCCCAAAGTGGCTTGTCCGTTTCATAAAAGAACATTTTCTCTCCAATCTGGAGAATGCCTGAATGCCGATGAGTGTGATATTGCAACCTATCCGGTAAAGGTAGAGGAGGGCTACGTATATATTGGTTTCGAGGCATAAAGACCTGGTAAGACAGTCAAAGTTACCTTAACTGCTTTCAGGATACTACATAAATATGGAAAGAGGTATACCCTTTTCTCCGTATTTTAACGTACTTTGTCCATCATTTTTTCAGGGATGAAGTCTAACGAAAGAAAGCATGGTTTTGAAAAACTAGGCATTTTGTATGCTCTGGCATTGTTTGGCATTGCCATATCCATCATCATCAGTCAGTTGTATATACAGCGTTATCTGGCAAAACAGGAAAATGACTCACGGATCATTAACATTGCCGGTCGGCAGCGGATGCTCAGCCAGAAAATCAGCAAGCTTGCGCTACAAATCGGAGTAGCTACAACCCCGAACCAGCAGCAGGTCTACGCTCGTCCTCTGAATGAAGCCCTCTCACTCTGGCAGCAGTCTTATCGCGGACTTCGGTACGGAGATGCGGAATTACAAATCCAAGTAGACAATAGTGTTATCATTGACTCTATGTTTGAGGTTCTTAGCCCAAAATATGAGATCATTGCCCAAAATGCCCAGAAAATTGTTCAGCAACTTCAGTCTCCGGCTACTGCGGATAGTGATACCCTGCAAACATCGATAGATAAAATTCTGGCAAATGAATCTCTTTTCTTGGCTGAAATGGATGATATTGTATTTCAGTATGATAAGGAAGCAAGGGAGCGGGTATTTTATCTTGAAGAAATAGAATTATTACTTCTGGGGGTTTCTTTGTTGATCATTCTGTTTGAGTTATTATTTATTTTTCGCCCTACCGCCCGTCAGATTCGCCGCACTGTCAGTGAGCTTACTCAATCTGAAAAGCTGGCCAAAGGCATGGCTCAGGAACTGGGGATATTATATAATTCTCTGGAAGCTTCGTATCAGGAGCTGGCCGAAGTGGATCCGGTGGAAGAACCTCCTACTTTATATGCCAAAACTGACCCTGAGGGACAGTTTACCTTTGTGAGCGATGTTTTTAGCAATGATCTGGAATATAATGTCTTTGATCGGAATAATAATCTGTTTTACTGGCTGGTACAGGAAGGGTACAGCCCCGAACAGGTAGAGAATATCAAACACCGGGTTACGCACGGTAATATGTGGATTGGAGAAATTAAAGCGACATCAGAGTCGGGCGATTTTATCTGGCTGTTTGTGCATATTGTCCCTACCCTCAATGCGCAACAGCAACCCGAAACGCTGAATATGATCTGTAGTAATAAAACTGAACTGAAAGAAGCTCAGGCCCGATCGCACGAAATTACCCGGGAGAAAATTGACAAAAAAGTGAAGGAGCAACGTTTTCGTTCCAGTCTTATTCTGGAAGGGCAGGAAGAAGAAAGAAGGCGTATTTCCCGGGATATACACGATGGTATTGGGCAGTTACTTACCGCTCTTAAGTTTAAGGTAGAAGCCATCAACCTGGCCCCCAATGTGCCCGAACGCGAAACGGAGGTGCACGAAGCGCAGTCATTACTCAATCATATTATCCGCGAAGTACGGCGGGTATCTTTTAATTTGAATCCAAGTGCCCTCAACGATTATGGCCTGATTCCGGCTACCAAACGTTTTTGTGCGGAAGCCAGCCGCTTGTCAGACAAACAGATTATCTTTGATAATCAGACAAGCTTCATTAACCGATTGGAGAAAAACGTGGAGACAAACTTATACCGGATTATTCAGGAATCGGTTAATAACGCGATTAAATACTCTGAAGCCAGCGAAATTAAGGTGATATTCAGCCATAATATTCACTACCTCAATGTGGCGATTAGTGATAATGGTATAGGCTTTGCCTATCAGCAATACGCCCAGCGAGAAGCTCCCACCAGCAAAAATGGATCAGGGCTCGGTATTTTTAATATTCGTGAGCGAGCCAGTTTTATCAATGCAACCCTGGATATACAATCTGCAGTAGGAGAAGGAACGCAGATTAACATACATTTACCCATTAATGAGCGAATCAATGGATCATATCAGAACCATACTGGCTGATGACCACGGAGTGGTCCGCAGCGGTATCAAGTCCTTATTGGAAAGCGAAGGCGACATTCAGGTGGTAGCCGAAGCGGATAACGGGCAGGAAGCCCTTCAGCAGGTAACCATGCACCACCCGGACATTGCCATTCTCGACATCCGCATGCCTGTGATGAACGGGCTGGAAGCCACCCAGAAAATCAGGGAGGCTGATCAGCATGTTAAAGTGCTGATCTTATCCATGCACGATGATGAGGAGTATATCTTGCAGTCGGTAGAGTGTGGAGCGGCCGGTTATCTGCTGAAAGGGTCCAGCAAGGAAGAGTTCCTGAAAGCCGTGCGTACAGTGTATACGGGAGAGCGATACTTCAGTGCTGATGTCTCCCGGGTGTTTGTGAATAACTACCTGAACCGGAAGCCGGCCGAGGTTGCAACTCCTTCCACAGATGCGCAAAACACTTATGAACTTACCAAACGGGAAAAGCAGATTCTTCGCTTTTTGTTTGAAGGAGTGGGTAATAAGGAAATTGCCGAACAACTCAATAAAAGTATTCGTACAGTAGAGACGCATCGATTCAACATCATGAAGAAACTAGGCGTGAATAATGTGGTAGAACTGATCAAAAAAATAGAGGAAGAGCGGGCGCTCAAAGAAGAACTGTACGCCTAAAACTCTTTTTTAGCACTTTATGGAATAGAACAAACGTCTTTTACCACCTGAAGAACGCTCGCTATGGATATTGCCACCCCTACGTTGACTGCCCTTGTTTTGTGTGGAGGGCTTAGCTCTCGCATGGGTACAGATAAAGGCCTTAAAGAAGACAAAGGTACTCCCTGGGCCCAACAATTATATAATCGCTTATCGGAATTAGGCATTCAGACCTATCTTTCCGTTCGCCCCGACCAGCAGGACTCTTATGCCCGCCGAATGCCGGATATTCCCCTGATTGTAGACGAAATACTTACCGAGATTAATGGCCCGCTGCGGGGTATCCTTTCTGCTCACCGTTTTCTTCCTCAGCAACATCTGTTGCTTACCCCCTGCGATGTGCCTCGGCTGGGTAATGAGGTTTTTACGTACTGGATTAATACTTTTCAGCAGCAACACCCGCAATACGCGGCGGTCATCAGCCAGACAGCCGGGCGTTTACAACCAGTTTGCGGTATTTATGCTCAGGAAGGGCTGGATACCCTAAATACGCTTTATCAGCAAGGCCGGTTAGCCAATCAGAGTATGCATTCCATTGTTGAAGATCACCTCAGTAGTTATATCATGGAAGTTCCGTCCGAAATGACCGGGCAATACAAAAACTTCAACACCCCGCACGACGAAGACTAGCCGTCTTATTATGATGGGTTACCGGATTTTCGGTAATCTACAGGAATCAATTTTCCATCTTCATTCCGAATATGCGTTTCCATTGCGGAGACAATATCAGTATTGTGTGCCGCAGCACAACTCCAGCGTTGCCCCTGCCAATGTACTACAAATGTAAAAATGGTTTGGCGTATACCAGGATGAGGCACTTCTTTAGTGGGTGTTTGTCCGGTAAGCTTCATTTTAGCATGAACAGTCGCTACGGTATCGGTCAGTAATCGGACTTTTGTTTTTACTATCGTCAAAGTAGACTGATTAAAAATCGTGCGCAGACCGTAGTCGTGGGCCCGCTCGATGGCTTTTCGCTGATGCCACCACAATCCGGTTACATTAATAAATTCCGCTTCCGGGTCGAATAATGATGCGATTTTTTTAGCATCTCGCTGGTTCCAGGCTTCCACAAATTGCTGAGGGATGTGTTCCGGCTGCTTTGCTGGAGTAAGGTTCATAACCTGTTTGGTTTGGGTATAGGTGTATTTAACGTGCCAGCACAATAGACGGTGTACTTAGTACTTAGAAAATTGCCTCGTCGGGCCATGATTTATTTTTTTACGTAAAAGTGCATTTTTAGCCCCATTAGCCCATATTTCTAAGTAATTATTCTGAATTACTTAATTTTAACAATTTTATTTTTACGTAATATTACGTAAAAATAAAATTTATTTCATATCTTTGAAAAGTCAATCCGGATGATTCATGTGTATTACCTAAACCGTATCAACCATGTTTAAATCATTTACCAAAATTTTCTTATTAGCCCTGAACTTGGTCGCAGGGACTGTCCACCTATCCTACGGGCAGTTTACCCTGAGTGGCCAGATTCGCCCCCGAGCGGAGTTCCGTAATGGGTTTAAAACCATTAACACTGAAGCAACTGACCCGGCATTCTTTGTAGAGCAACGCTCCCGTATCAACTTTAACTACAAAAATGAAAAACTTGGTTTTCGATTGTCTTTACAGGATGTTCGTATCTGGGGAAATGCTTCTCAGATCTACAAGACTGATCCTGGTCTTACCAATGTATATGAAGCTTACGGAGAATATTATTTTTCGCCTGAGGTTGCCATTCGGGTAGGTCGGCAGGCGCTGGACTACGATAACGCCCGTTTTCTGGGAGATCTGGACTGGGCCCAGCAGGGCCGTAGCCATGATGCTGCTTTACTCATGTTAAGCGATTCCAGTGGATGGAAATTTCACGTAGGGGCTGCTTATAACCAAAATGTTCCTTTTGAGCCCGGACAGCTTTCCGGCACCTTTTATTCCGGAGTGAATAATTACAAAACCATGCAATTTGCCTGGTTGCATAAAGACTGGACCACCGCCAATGCTTCCTTACTTATTCTGAATGATGGTCGCCAGCTTGCCGACTCCAGCATCGCCTTTCGGCAAACATACGGTTTTATCGGAACCAAGCACCTGAAGCGCCTCCAGCTGAATGGTGAACTCTATTATCAAGGGGGAAAAGACCCTGCCGACCGGGACGTGAGTGCCTGGCTAATTGCCGTTAATGCCACATTGAGCACTCCGGTAACTCCGCTTACCATCGGCGTAGATTACTTATCCGGCTCTGAGGCCAGTGAAACGGTGAGTAAAGCGTTTAACCCGCTCTATGGTACCAACCATAAGTTTTATGGTTTCATGGATTACTTCTACGTAGGCAACAATCATGGGCAGGGTGGCCAAACGGCGGGTTTACTGGACTTCTACTTACAGTCTAAATTTAAACTAGGCGAGAAATCAGCCTTAATTGCACATTTTCATCACTTCCAGTCTCCGACAACCATCTACTCGGTAGAAGGTACTGGAGAAGAGCTCTCCACGGTGCTGGGCGAAGAATTAGATTTGGTTTACAATGTCAATCTTAGCCCAGAAGTCAACTTTAAACTAGGGTATTCTCATTTGTTTTCCAGTGAGTCGCTGGAAGCAGTAAAGGGCGGTAATCGGCGTCAGGGACAAAATCAATGGGCCTGGGCAATGCTTACTTTCACTCCAACCTTTATTTCTAAGTAATAGTACGCAAAAATTAATCCTTTTCATTCCTTCTTTCGGGAAGATCAGCTTTCTCTTTACTTAAACCGAAAAACGTCATGAAATCCTTATCCAACAAAGCCACTTCAATTAACCTGTTTAGTCTAAAAACTATTCAGATGCGCACTTTTCACTTGAGTTGGTTTGCCTTTTTTCTTTGCTTCTTCGGCTGGTTTGGCATTGCCCCGCTCATGGCCATCGTTCGCGAAGAACTCGATCTTACCAAAGGGCAGATCGGTAATATCATTATCTCTTCGGTAGCCATTACCGTATTTGCCCGGCTAGCCATTGGCTGGTTATGCGATAAAATCGGTCCGCGAATTACGTATACCTATCTGTTGATCCTTGGTTCCATTCCGGTCATTCTGATTGGACTCAGCAACAGCTACGAGAGCTTTCTGCTTTTCCGCTTAGCCATTGGAGTTATCGGAGCCTCTTTCGTTATCACCCAATACCATACTTCCATGATGTTCGCGCCCAATGTGGTTGGCACGGCAAATGCTACCACCGCGGGCTGGGGAAACCTGGGAGGGGGGGTGACCCAGATGGTCATGCCTTTGATCTTCGCAGGTTTCGTAGGGTTAGGGTTTTTAAATAGCGCTGCCTGGCGTTATGCTATGGTCGTACCGGGCATTGCCTTGATTATCTGTGGGTTCTTATACTACCGTTTTACTACGGATTACCCGGAAGGTAACCTGAAAGATCTCAAAAAAACTGACCCTGATTTTGCAGCCAAGAGTAAAGGAGCCAGAGGTTCTTTTCTGGATGCTATCAAAGACTATCGGGTATGGGCATTGTTTGTTATTTATGGCGCCTGCTTTGGTGTGGAGCTTACCATCAACAATATTGCGGCCATTTACTACCACGATTATTTCAGTCTGGATCTGAAAATGGCCGGGCTCATCGCCGGACTATTCGGGTTGATGAACATCTTCGCCCGTTCACTAGGCGGTATTTTCGGCGACCGGGCCGGTATTAAGTGGGGATTGAAAGGCCGGGTAGGTTTTCTGGGCATAGTGTTGTTGTGCGAAGGTATTGCCCTGATCATCTTCTCAAAAATGGCAGTGCTGCCGCTGGCGATCATCAGCATGATTGTTTTCAGTCTGTTTGTGCAGATGTCTGAAGGAGCTACTTATTCAGTTGTGCCTTTTATCAACAAGAAAGCCATTGGTGCGGTGTCTGGTATTGTGGGAGCCGGGGGTAATGCCGGGGCAGTCGCTGCTGGCTTTTTGTTCAAAGCTGAAAACATCTCGTATCCCGAAGCCTTAACCATTATTGGTATTGTGGTGGCTGTAGTATCATCATTATCTCTGCTGGTGCGTTTCTCTACTGCTGCCGAAACCGAAGCCAAGGTAGAAATGGATTATGCCCTGGCCAGCAAGCGGGAGGCTGCCTTAGAATCCGTACCAGTCAATGCATAATTAAACAGGTTGTTCCCAAACCGGGAGGATTGATGCTGACCTGAGCCTCAGTCCTCCCTTCTGATTTTTTTCTAAACTTTCCAGTACACAATCACGGCGGCTATGAATTCATCCACAACCTCTCGTTCCACCTGTTCCTACTGCGGCGTAGGATGCGGGATTCTGGTAAATAAAGATGCTCGGGGTAACATCCGAGTGAAAGGGGACCCAGACCACCCGGTGAACCGGGGCATGCTTTGCTCCAAGGGAATGAACCTGCACCATGTGGTGAAAGACCATACGGATAGGATCCTCTATCCGCATATGCGCTGGAGCCGCAACCATCCATTGCAACAGGTAAATTGGGATACGGCCATCGACCGGGCCGCCGCTGTTTTCAAGTCTATCATTGGCCGCTACGGTCCCGATGCAGTCGGACTCTACGTATCGGGGCAATGCCTGACCGAAGAGTATTATCTGGCCAATAAGCTAACCAAAGGGTTTTTGGGAACCAATAATATTGATACGAATTCTCGTCTTTGTATGAGTTCGGCAGTGGTAGGCTACGCAAAAGCATTGGGGGAAGATGCCGTGCCCATCAGCTACGAAGACATTGAACTGTCGGACTGTTTTTTTATTGCCGGAGCCAACCCTGCCTGGTGCCATCCCATCCTGTTCCGTCGGATTGAGCAGCACAAAGAGAAGAACCCGAACACGAAAATTATTGTGGTAGACCCCCGGCAAACCCAAACCTGCGCCCTGGCCGATCTTCATCTGCAAATTCGCCCGGGTACCGACACCACCTTGTATCAGGCTGTAGGGCGTTGTTTGATTGAGCAGGGAGACATTGATTTATCTTTTATCAATGACCATACTGATGGCTTTCAGAGGTATCGCAAGGAGGTGATGCAAACCACATTGGAAGCAGCCGCATCCATTTGCGATGTACCAGCCGACGATATTAAAAAGGCAGCTCGCTGGATCGGTGAATCCAAAGGGTTTCTCACCATGTGGGCCATGGGTCTGAATCAGAGTACTTCCGGGGTAAATAAAAACCTGGCACTTATCAATCTTAATCTGATCACCGGACATATCGGTAAGCCCGGTTCTGGGCCGTTCTCGCTTACCGGACAACCCAATGCTATGGGTGGCCGGGAGGTAGGCGGGATGGCCAGTTTGCTGGCTGCCCACCGCAATTTACTTGACCCTGCCCATCGGCAGGCGGTAGCTGATTTTTGGGGAGTAGAGAAGATTGCGGAACAACCGGGACTTACAGCTACCCAGATGATTGGTGCCCTGGAAGAGGGAACACTGAAAGCCATATGGATCATCTGCACCAATCCACTGGTGAGTTTGCCAAATGCCCGCCGGGTGGAAGCGGCGCTGAAGAAAGCCTCTTTTGTTA
Source organism: Cyclobacteriaceae bacterium (assembly GCA_040222715.1). Lineage (GTDB taxonomy): Bacteria > Bacteroidota > Bacteroidia > Cytophagales > Cyclobacteriaceae > Tunicatimonas. The sequence continues at coordinate 111,516 of JAVKCN010000164.1, forward strand.
TTGTACAGGACATCTCATATCGCTCTGATACGGTAGAGTACGCTGATTTACTCTTACCCGCAGCGGGGTGGTTGGAGAAGGAAGGAACGATGACCAACTCTGAGCGTCGGATCACCCATCTGACCCAAGCGGTAGATGCGCCGGGTGAAGCCCTGCCCGATGCTGAGATTCTATGCCGATTTGCCAAAAAGATGGGGTATACCGGGTTTGATTATCCGGATACCGCCTCCATTTACGCCGAGCACTGCGCCCTTACCAAAGGAACCAATATTGATATTTCCGGTCTCAGTTACGAAACCCTGAAAGCCCGGAACACGGTGCAATGGCCGGTACCTCATGCCGATCATCCCGGCACCGACCGCCTGTTTACCGACCACAAGTTTTATACTCCCAATGGTCGGGCGCAGATTATGACCAGTGGGCCGTCCAATCCGGTGGATACCACCACGCCCGACTATCCGCTCATCCTCACTACCGGCCGGATTCGCGACCAATGGCACACCATGACCAAGACGGGAACTGTGCGAAAACTGAACCAGCACCTGCCCAAGCCTTTTCTGGAAATTCACCCTGACGATGCCCAACAGCGAGACATACGCGAGGGAGATACCGTAGTGATACGCAATGATCGCGGTAGCGTACGGGTACACGCCAAAATCAGCACGGCCATTAAAGCCGGGGTGGTGTTTCTGCCCATGCACTGGGGGAAATTGCTGAAAAAAGATTTTAGTAGGGCGAATAACCTGACCAGTGGTGTATACGACCCCCTTTCCAAAGAGCCTGATTTTAAGTTTGCCGCAGTGGAAGTCGAGCGTTATCAAAAGGAAAAACAAAAAATTGTGATTGTTGGGGCCGGGGCAGCAGCTTATCGATTTATCAATACCTACCGTGAGCAGAATGAGGAAGATGAAATTCATGTATTTTCCAAAGAGCCTCATCCATTCTATAATCGGGTACTTTTACCTGAATATGTGAATAACCATTTGGGCTGGGCAGATCTGGTGAAATTTAAAACACCAGATTCTTTTGATCAGCTCAACGTGCAATTGCACCCTTCCAACCCCATTCTATCTATCAATCGGGAACAGAAGACTGTGACCGATAGCAAAGGAGAGGAGCATGCGTATGATTTATTGATCATGGCAACCGGTAGTCGCGCCTTTATGCCTCCCGAAGTACCCTTCCACTATCCTGGTATTTTCACTTTACGAGACCGTGAGCATGCAGATAATCTGAAGGCCTATTTGCCGTCCGAAAGCCAGGTATTGATTGTCGGAGGTGGTTTGCTGGGATTAGAGCTGGCGGCGGCTCTGACGGAAATGGAAGTGCAGGTATCCATAGTGCAACTTTCTTCTCGGTTGATGGAACGACAGTTGGATACTACCGCCAGCACCCTGCTACGGGAGCAGGTAGAACTGATGGGCATTAACATTTACACAAATGATAAGGTGCAATTGATTGATCCTCACAAGCCTCAGGAGCCTATTCAGATACGTCTTAAAAGTGGTAAAGCCCTGACCTGCCATGCAGTAGTATATGCCGTAGGAACCCGCCCCAACAGCGAACTGGCAAAAGAAGCCAATCTGGCATGTGGACGAGGAGTAAAAGTAAATGATTATATGCAAACCTCTGATCCGTCCATTTTTGCTTTGGGAGAGATTGCTGAACATCGTGAAAAGATACTGGGCATTACGGCGGCCGCCGAAAAGCAGGCGGATATCTCAGCCCGGTTTATCTGCGGCGATTTATTAAGCCAGTACGAAGGCAGCGCACCTATGAATATCTTAAAATTCTCTAATCTTAGTCTCTGCTCTATTGGCATTCCCGATATTCCCCATCCCCAGCGAGACGAATACGAAGAAGTTGTTTTTATGGATAAGTCAAAAGCTTATTATAAAAAGTGCATTATTCATCAGGACCGTTTGGTAGGAGCTATTTTAATGGGTGATAAAGAAGAGTTTGCGGAGTTTAAGCGGCTCATAGAGACCCAGACCGAGTTGGGTGACCAACGAGAGAAACTCTTACGAAGCGGGGGCGAGCGACGAGAGGTGATTGGCAAGATTGTATGCTCTTGCGGAAATGTGGGGAAAGGGAATCTGCTTCAGGCAATTCAGGGCGGAGCAACACAATTAAATGCTGTTTGCCAGGCTACTGGCGCAGGGTTGGGCTGTGGCAGTTGCAAACCGGAGATGCAAGCCTTGTTGCAGGAGCATTCCCCGGTAGCGGTATAAATAATTTCCTGCTGTATTAAAGATTGATCAATAGATGGCGCATGCTATGCTGTGGCATATCTCTATTCGTATGTGCTTTCGTAATTCCTGTTACTAATGAATAATCAGTTATTCTGGAAAGATTCCTCCGGAAAGCCTATATTGCCTATTATGCTCGTTCGTATTTTTGTAAAAGGAGGTATTATTTCTCCCGGCGACCTGATTGGAGTGCTGAAAGTTGCGCAGGCTTTGGGGCTGGATCATATACACCTGGGTTCCCGGCAGGATATTCTGTTACCGGTTGAGCGTACCAAAGTTGAATTATTACCGGTTTTGCTGGCCTCATTACCACTTCCTTACGAGTACCAGGAAACGCAGAACCAGAATATTGTCAGTTCGTATATTACCCGGGATATTATCTCATCTACGCGCTGGCTGGCACCCCATATTTACCACTATGTGCTGGACAGTTTTGATTATATTCCTACGCATAAAATCAATATTACGGATCCGTTGCAAGGTATGGTACCTCTGTTTACCGGAAATATTAATTTTGTTGCCTCTCCCATAGATAATTACTGGTATCTGTATCTCCGCTACACAGCCATAGATGCGAAACCCTGGTGTTGTCCCGAACTTATTTATGGTTTCGATCTCGCAAAAGTTTCGAAAGCCATTGAGAAAATCAATCCTCAGCAGAGTGGGCTTCCTTTCTCAAAAATCTACCAGCAGCTTAAAAAGCAGGTAAACTTTAATACAAATCGTATAGATCAGCCATTGCAATACCCTGATATGGTTTTTCCTTATTATGAGGGAATCAACCTGATAGATGGTAACAAATACTGGATGGGACTATACTGGCGGGATAACCGGTTTAACGTAAAATTTTTGCAAACGCTTTGTCAACAGTGTCTGGCAACAAATATTGGGAATATCGGCCTCACTCCCTGGAAGTCGCTGGTGGTAAAAGGAATTAATGAAAAAGATTGCCTGGCCTGGGAAAAGCTATTGGGGAAATACGGCATCAATATGCGGCATTCTTCTATTGAGCTAAACTGGCATATTCCCGTTGCAGACGACGAGGCATTGGAGCTGAAAAATTACCTGGTAAGAGTACTGGATCAGCGTGATATCAGTACCTACGGATTGACTTTCTCCATTAAAACCAAAGCGCATAAAATTCTTTTTACTTCGGTAGTGATTGAGCGAGTTATGACCGAAGAAGAACAATCGCCAGCTTTGTATAATATTATGTATGCCAAGGATTTCAATCCTAACCTGTTTGAGTTTAATTATTTTGCTAAAGGAGTAAGTAAGGAAATTATTCCTTCATTGCTGATTGAGTTAAGTATTAAATATTACGAGCAGCTTAATGCCCGAACATCGCCATTAGAAAAACAAAAACAGGTGGTACCCTCAGTTTCTGACAAACTGGTGTATCAATGTACCTATTGTATGGGTATATATGATGATGAAATAGGGGATTTGACAGCCGATATCAACCCGGGGACCAATTTTTCGGACTTACCAGAGGCGTACTGCTGCTCAATCTGCGGTGCCGGAAAAGATAGTTTCAAGGCGATTGCTCTTTCTGGATTGGGGTAAGTGCCTGGTTACTTCTTCTTCTTAAAATCTCCTCGCTTGATGGATTTGATGAATTCGCTCCAGGCAAATGGGTTAAGCAATGGATTCGGACGAGGCCCGGCACCGTACTGCACCCGGTCAAACTGCTGATTCATGAAATATCGATGGTTCATACTGCCGTCCATCGGCATGGCTTCAAACATACGCGCCAGGAGGTCTTCCGACAGATTATCCCGCATATTGGCATATTGGTTTTCATCTGGCAGATTCAGGGCTAAAAGAGCTTCTTTAAAAATTTCTTCGCTAGGGTAGGGAAATACAGTAATGGCGGGCAGGTAGGTAGTATCAGTTTGCAGTTCTACAATGATGGTCATGCTTGCTACCCGGTTATCAGGTACCAGATAGTATTGCCTTTTGTGGCCTATGGTGCTGAATACCACACTATCGCCTGGAAGTACCGGCATGGAAAAATAACCATATTGATTGGTGGATGTGCCCCGACCCGCTACAGGGACGTACACATTTACTCCCGGCAGTGCGGCAGTACTGTCCTCCCCCAAAACCAGACCCGATAGCTGAATAACCTGACTACTACCCTGTGCCTGTACCGTATCTGTAACTACCATGATCAGTAGTATTCCAACGAAAATGCTGATATATTTCAAACCAATTGTCGTTTCTTCGTACCTTCTAACGATCTTTTTGCAAAAAAAGTCACAAAACTCTCACTCGCACCTGCATTCTTTATATATCTGCGAGATCATTTCATGAGTTTTCTTTAAATATAACACAAAAAATTACAATTTTTCACTAACAGTTTAGCCTATGCGTGTCAAAAATTTTAGCCTGAGCTTTGGATTACGTCTATTCAAAGCCTTTTCTGAAGAAGCCCGCATTCGCATCCTGCATTTACTTTATGAGGAAACCGAAATGTGCATTACTGATTTAGAACAAGTGCTGGATTTTACGCAAACCAAAACATCCCGCCACCTGAGTTACCTGCGCAACGCAGGTCTGGTCTATAGCCGTCAGGTAGACCAGTTTGTGTACTACCGCATTCGGCATCAGGCTAAAGATGTTATTGAACAACTTTTTCAATATATGAATAAAGATGCCATGCTGCAAAAAGATCACGAAACCTACAAGGTTCTTTACTCAAACCGTGAATTGGCCGTGAGCAAACTTCACCAAAAACAGTGGCATAAGCCGGTTTAAACTACGGCCTGATTCGCATCGGCAGATTTTTCTCGGATCAGCAATAATCCTAAAAAGGTAAGTGCGCCGTTTACAATTAAGATAAAAAAGCCAAACTGAAACCCATTGAACCAGGTAGCCGAGTTCGTATCCAGAATAAAACAAATAATCGGTGATAGTACAGCCACCCAGGGAATCAGCCGGTCTTTTACTTTCCAATTAGTATATAGCCCAAAAGCGTATAGCCCAAGCAGCGGGCCATAAGTATAGCTCGCTACTCGGTAAACCGCCATAATCAAGCTTTCATCGTTGATCAGTCTAAAAATCAGGATTACTATTAATAGCAAAACCGAGAACATTACGTGAACCCACGTTCGAGTACGTTTATCAATTTGCTCTTTAGCTACATCTCTTGTTTCATCTCTGTCTCGTCCGATTCCAAGAAAATCAACGCAAAATGAGGTGGTTAAAGCGGTTAGGGCGGAATCGGCACTGGAGTAGGCTGCCGCAATAATTCCTAATAAAAAAACAATACCCGCGTACATCTGAAACTGGTTGACCGCCAGGGCAGGGAATAAGTTATCAGATCGCTCAGGAATAGCAAAACCAATCTGATTCGCATAGATGTACAATAAGGCCCCTAGTGAGAGAAATAAGATATTGACGAATACCAGTATTACTGTAAACCACAGTACGTTTTTCTGCGCATCTTTCAGCGTTTTGATGGTCAGGTTTTTTTGCATCATGTCCTGATCCAGTCCTGTCATAACAATTGAGATAAATGCCCCGGAGATAAATAGCTTGAAAAAGTTAGTTTGGGCATGCCAGTCCCAGACAAATACCCGCGACATTTCACTCTCCTGAATAGTTGATACAAGTTCACCCAGCGAGAGGTCCAACTCATTCTTAATTAAGAGAATGCTAATTACTAATGAAGAAAGCATAAAGAACGTTTGCAACGTATCGGTCCAAACAATGGTTTTAATCCCACCCCGGAAGGTATATAGCCAGATCAGTGCGATAGCAACCAGGACGGTTAGCCAGAAGGGCAAGCCAAAAGCTTTGAAGAATGCAATATGTAGTACCCCCGCTACTACAAACAATCGTAATGACGCTCCAATTAAGCGGGATAGTAAGAAAAAGAATGCGCCTGTTTTGTACGCATAGAAACCAAATCGCTCGTCTAAATATCCGTAGATACTCACCAGGTTTAGTTTATAGTAAAGGGGCATCAGTACCAATGCAATGAAAGCATAGCCAGGAATAAACCCTAACACAAACTGTAAGTAAGTAAACTGAGAGTTTCCTACTTCACCGGGTGCTGAGATAAACGTAATGCCTGATAAACTAGCGCCGATCATACCGAAGGCTACTAGGTACCAAGGTGACTGTCGATTGCCAGTAAAGAAGGTCTGGGCATTAGCGTTGCGTGAAGTAAAATATGAGATACTTAACAATAGAAGGAAATATCCCGTAATAACAATTAGAACTAATCCTGGCGACATGAGTTATTGGTTATAAGAGTGTCAAAAGTGACAGTTTTTTTTTACATTTACTAGTTGATACAACGTTCAAAACATGGATTACGGAATACAGGAAGAAGTTTTAGTAGAAACGGCAGTAAACGAAGAGTTGCTGGATTTGAGTGACTTGGTGGTCTTGAACGATGATTATAACACCTTTGATCACGTTATTAGTACCTTGATTCGGGTTTGCAAGCATACTCCCGAACAAGCTGAGCAATGTACGCTTATTATTCACTATAAAGGAAAATGTTCGGTGAAGCGGGGAAGTTTTGAAGAGCTAAAGCCGATGTTAGATGCCATTCACGATGTCGGAATTGGGGCTGAAATTCAATAGAATGTTCTTTGCACTTTTTCTGTGCAAAAGCGCTTATCTTAGCCTTTAGACACACCTAATCATTGTATGGAATACCCCGTATGGAATACCCCTCTAAGCTAATAGAAGATGCTGTTAATGAGATTTCCAGGCTACCTGGTATTGGCAAAAAGTCTGCTCTACGGATGGCACTGCACCTTCTGAAGCAAGACGAAGACCGCACGCAGTCTTTAGCTGATTCTCTGGTAAACCTGCGCACGAAAACTCAGTATTGCCAGGTATGTCATAATTTTGCTGACGCACCTCTTTGCTCCATCTGTAATAATCCTCGTCGTGATAGAAGCATTATTTGTGTGGTAGAAACAGCGACAGATTTAATTGCTATTGAAAATACCTCTCAATATCGGGGGCTGTATCATGTGTTGGGTGGGGTAATCTCTCCGCTGGAAGGTATTTCACCAGCCGACCTTGCCCTGGACGGGTTGATTCAACGCATTAGTGAAGAGAATTCCGAAGTAAATGAGGTGCTATTGGCACTTAGTTCTACCATGGAAGGTGATACTACCTCTTTTTTCATTACTAAAAAGCTCAAATCTTTCGATGTGAAAATGACGACCATTGCCCGGGGCGTGCCCATTGGAAGCGAATTAGAGTATACCGATGAAATTACGTTAGGGCGAAGTATTGTAGGGCGAAAGGCTTACGAAAGTTAGCATTACAGACTGCTTCTGGTAATCGCCAGCAATAGCAAGATCCAACCGGCAATAAACAGCAATCCACCTATTGGAGTCACAGCTCCCAGCCAACGCATACCGCTTAAACATAAAATATACAGCGAACCGGAAAAGATCAGTATGCCTCCCATCATGGATAGCGCAGCATAGTCGAGCAATTTATCCTGGATCCTGAACATCAGCAGACCAATCAGTAGTAAGGCCAGCGTATGGTAGAATTGATACTTCACGGCAGTTTCAAATGTATCGAGCCTTCCTTGTGCTTCTAAGGTAGCCTGAAGAGCATGGGCGCCAAAGGCTCCAATCATAACCGACAAGGCTCCCAAAGCAGATGCAGTGATAAGCACAAACTTTTGCATATTATTTATTGTAATTACGCTCGCCAAAAATGGTTGTGCCAACCCGCACCATGGTGCTTCCTTCTTCAATAGCAATACGATAATCTCCACTCATCCCCATTGAAATTTCCTCCATATGTACCTGATCAGGCAGATCATCATTGTATTTAAGGGCTTCGAACAAAAGCTTAAGGTGCTCAAATTCTTTCCGAACCTTAGCTTCGGTAGGAGTAAAGCTGGCCATTCCCATTAATCCAATCACCTTTACATATTTCAGATGCTGAATGGTTTCGTCCCGAATGAGTTGAAAAAGCTCTTCGTCCGAAAAGCCGTACTTACTTTCCTCTTCGGCAATGTGGGCTTGCAATAGACACGAGATTGTACGATGATGTTTAGCGGCCTGCTTGTTTATTTCTTCCAGCAGCCGTATGCTGTCTACTGAATGAATAAGGTGAACGAAGGGCGCGATGTATTTCACCTTATTGCGTTGCAAATGGCCAATCAGGTGCCACCGAATGTCTTTGGGCATGAGTTCATACTTACTCACCATTTCCTGTACCTTGTTTTCGCCAAAATCCCGCACTCCGGCTTCGTAAGCCTCCATCATGGTTTCGACGGGTTTGGTTTTACTGACTGCCACCAGTTTACAGTTAGAGGGAGCCAGTTCTTTCTCAATACGCTGTATATTTTTTGCAATATCCATACACAAAGCTATTAATTACCTTTGTAACAATCAGTATAAAGATGAGTTCTGTTTATGCAATTTACCACGACCGAATGTTAACAAATGGGTTTTATCTTCTTGTGGATCGTTGATTAATCCCGTATGCAATCTAATGAGCTGGCTTCTTATAACAAACGACGATTGCAAATTACTCTTATGGATATGCTTACATTAGGTGGTTGGGCCGTAGGAAATATGGCAGAAAAAGGGGGATTTGTGGGAAATTCCTCAGCGAGCTATTACTACTTTCATCCTATGAATGTATTTAGGACTTTAATGAATCTTGGGTAAGAACAATAAGCTATTGTCGTTCAATATCGGGTTGTATGCTGCTTATAAGGAGACGGTCAATCCATTGCAGAGTGGTTTCTTATTGGCTTATGATACTATATTGTATGTGACGCTGCACCAGAAGAGTGATGTTTACTTTTCGATTTATTCTATGTGCTGCCAACACCACCGAGTGTTAAATTCGTTTATCATTTCTAAGTAAATAAACCTTGAGAAAGTGAAGTTCTCAAAAATAGTTAAGCGGCATTGTGAAAGAAGGCAAGGCTGCGTACATTTTGTCTGACTATGGAAATACCATACTATACCCCTGATCAAGTTCACTTATTACCAGATCAGCCAGGAATCTATAAATACTATGATGTTGATCGTACGCTTATTTATGTAGGCAAGGCTAAAAATCTGAAAAAACGGGTTAGCAGTTATTTCACCAGATCTAAGAACACGAACCGAAAGACTGCCAAAATGGTGCGGGAGATCCGAACCATTGAGTTTACGATTGTGAATTCTGAGTTTGATGCCTTGCTGTTGGAAAACAGTTTGATTAAAAAGAATCAGCCGAAATACAACATCCTGCTGAAGGACGATAAAAGTTATCCTTTTATTTTGCTAACCAACGAACGGTTTCCTCGCATCATTGCTACGCGCCAGCGTATTCCCGATGCCGGTATCTACTTTGGGCCTTTTGCCAGTGTTAAGGCCATGAATAACATTTTAGAGCTCTTTCGTAACCTGTACACGCTGCGCACTTGCCGCTACGACCTGTCTGAAGAGAATATTAAGGCAAGTAAATACAAAGTATGTTTGGAGTATCATATTGGCAACTGCAAAGGTCCGTGTGAAGACTTGCAGTCCGAAGAAGACTATAATCGGGACATTGAGCAGGCTACCAATATTTTGAAGGGTAATATGGGAGTGGCCCGCACTTATTTTAAAGAAAAAATGCAGCAGGCTGCTGAGGCACTGGAGTTTGAGGTTGCTCAGCAATACAAAGAAAAGCTCTCCCTGTTAGTAAAATACCAGGCCAAATCAGTAGTCGTCAATACCCATATTGGAGATACGGATGTTTTTACCATTGTTTCAGATGAGCAAATTGCCTACATCAATTACCTAAAAGCGAATAAAGGTACTATTGTGCTGACAAAAACCATTGAGATCAAGAAAAAGCTGGATGAGAGCGATGAGGATATTCTGATGCTCATGATTGTAGAACTTCGCGAGCGGTATTTAAGCGCTACCAAAGAAATTTTAACCAATATAGCAGTACCAGTTTCTTTGGAAGATGTAACCATCACAATTCCTAAAATTGGTGATAAGCGAAAACTGGTAGATATGTCGGTAAAAAACGCACTTTACTACAAGCAAGAGCGAGTCAACCGGGTGCAGGAATATCAACAACGCGTTAGTCGGGTAGTTCTTAAGCTCCAAGAAGACTTACGGCTTAAGCATCCTCCTCTGCATATTGAGTGCTTCGATAACTCAAACTTACAAGGATCTAACCCGGTGGCCTCTATGGTTTGCTTTAAAAACGGAAAACCCTCTAAGCAAGACTATCGGAAGTTTAACATCAAAACTGTGGTTGGCTCGGATGATTTTGCGTCCATGTACGAAGTGGTATTTCGACGATATAAGCGTTTGCTGGAGGAAGAAATTGAATTACCCAATCTCATTGTAATTGATGGGGGCAAGGGGCAATTAAATGCGGCCTGCCAGGCATTAAAGGACTTGGGTATTTACGGTGATGTCCCCATCCTTGGTATTGCGAAGCGGCTGGAAGAGATTTATACTCCGGAGGATCCTTACCCCCTGCATATTGATAAGAAATCGGAGTCGCTGAAGCTGATTCAGCGGATTCGGGATGAAGCCCACCGATTTGCCATCACCTTCCATCGGAAGAAGCGCTCTAATGCGGCTTTGCGTAGTGAATTAGAAGATATCAAAGGAATTGGGAAGAAAACCGTGCTCTCGCTACTGAAAAACTTTAAATCAGTGAAAAATATCCGTGAAGTTTCCGAAGAGGAGCTGGCCGGCCTGATTGGGGCATCCAAAGCAAAAGCAATCAAAGAGACGCTGGACAAATAAAAAAGGAGCCGGTAGGCTCCTTTTCAAAAAAACATTTGTGTTATGAAAAGACTAGTATTCCCACAATTCGTGCTCCCGCTCCAGCAAATCGTATTCGTACTCTAATGATTTCAGTAAAGCCTGACGCTTGTTTCCATCGGTCATATCTACGATCCGCTCATCATCTGGATTAGAGTATTTCACTACATGGGCACTGAATAAGCGTAAATCAAAGGCATGTTCTAAATTCAAGTGCATGGCACTATTTTGAGGATTAACCCATACTGCTATTTCCGGGTTATCCTGAAATACTTTCATTAAATCTTTGTAACGGAAAGACGCCACTTCCTTCAATAAGCCGGTATTTGGAAAATTTTCAGGAGGAAGAATCATGGTGACTGCCTGTATATCATAGTACTGACGACCACGTTCTTTGTCAAAGATCATATCTTCCATGATCTCAAGTACAGAAACATCTCTAGGAGAGAACAGATAGGTGTCTCCCTGCGATGAGCCAGCCTCAGCCAGATCAGTTCCCTCAGCACCTTGTCCGGCAGCACCACTATCGCTGCCACTATCTTCACCCCAGCCGCCGCTATCGCCCCAGCCATCATCACCATCAGAAGAAGATTCTTCCTGTCCGAAACCCATGGCAATTTCTTCTTCGCTTAAAGCGGGGCCATCCATCGGAATGGTAAGGTTTTCAATAAATTGCTCTTTAGACATGCGTGTCATTACGGAATCATTAATGTAAGGGTATAATGTGCCATTCATTACGGATTCGATGATAACACGGGTGATCCAGCGATTTTCAGAGAAGAAAGGTTTGTTCTGCTTTTCTCGTAAGTCCATACGTCGCCATACTCGAGTACGGTACAACTGATCTGAAGTATGAATGGGCCGAATGGAATTGTCATTATATCCCTCTTCGTTGTACCCATCATTTTCTTGCGCATGCAAGGTAAACGACGCGCCGAGCACGACCATCGTAGCCCCCACGAATCGTTTTAAGGTTTGATTAATACTACTCTTCATAACACCTGTTTTTTTGATGAAGTAGACTGGCAAGCTATGCCAGTCTACGATTTTATTGGTTTATCCTAAATAATAGGAATCGTGATTGTTGAAGATGAAGCACCTAAACTCACATCTTCTTTTTCACCGCGTGAGTTCATCCGCTGAACTTTTTTTACATCTATTACAATACGATCACCAGGTTTTGCTTTGCTAATCACACTGTTTAGATTGGCTGCTTCGTTGCTGAAAGGAGCCTTTCCAACCGGGCGACTTCCGCGCGCCAAGATAATTTCGGCTTCCACAACACGGTAACGAGCCTCTTTCGGCAGTACGCTGGCAAAATCTTCGTCCGGATTAGCTTTTACCGAGATACTACGCAGACGGTTGGCAGCCTCACCCTGTTTCAGGTTAACTGGCTTATTACCCGGACCGTATACTTCGATAGAAGGCTTGGGAATCGGCTTTACCCGGAAAGATTCTGTACCTATTTTATAACCATTGCTACTTACTGATAAATCTACCTTCGCAGATTTAGGAATTACCGTTACCTGTCCGGTTTTTGCTCCAGCAATCGCACTTCCACCAGTAGCTGTGAATGAAGGGCTATAGCTAGAACCTAGCGCCGGAACATTTACCTGCAAGTCGTTTGCGCAGTTCAGATACAATGCCTGCATTGCTTGCGACTGAATTTGAATTACTGGCTTAGTCACAAAGTATGAGAACGTTTCCTCATAAGTCTCTGACTTACCACCCTGATCAATCTGGATGGTTGCCTTAAACTTTTGTTCTGCCCGATTATCTTTGTCGTAGCTGCTTGCACTGGCAGGAAATTTAATTTTACCCATACCGTTTTCTACGGTAACACTCTTTCCATTAACCATCATCTTAGGGGTAACCGCGCTGGAAGATGCTGCAATAAACATATCAGCTTCGTAAGTAGTACCAGCAGCAACCACATTAGATTGAGGGCGGACCATTACTTTGATGTCGTCAAATTTCAAGTCAGCGGCACCTACTTTACGAGCCAAATTATCTAATGCAGAAGTTTCGCGAGCAAGAACTTTGGTTTTCAAATCGTTAAGTGTAGCCAACCCAGCTACCATCGGGGTATTTTGAAAATTAAGCTCAGCAAAACTCTTTTTGTTTTGATCCGGATCATCTTTAAAAACCGGGTTTTCTCGTCCGTCCAATGCTAATGGATCAAACTCAGCCTCAGCTTCATCTGAAAGAAACTTTGCATAGTCATTAAGAATTTGCTTTAGCTTATCGCCTTCTTTTTCCCGTACCATCAGGTTCGCCAGCTCATCTTCGTTCTTGCTACCTTTATAGGCACCGTTTTCTTCCGTACCACCGGTAATATCTACGAACGTCTTACGGTACTCGTCAATTTTATTGACAACCTCATTGGTTTTCGCCCGAACTTCCTGAGCTTTTGTTAAAACCGCAACGTCTTCTTTTCGGTTTCCAGCTTCATCTACCGCATCCCGAATTCGGTCAACCGTACTGCTGTTCTTAGCCTTATAACTGGCTGCTGACTGATCTAAACTTTGATCGATAAATACAAATCGATCGAGAATAGTATTACTTACCTGTAGGGCGAGAAGAGCGGTGAGTACCAAGTACATCATACCGACCATCTTCTGTCTGGGGGTTTCTTTTCCTCCTGCCATGTTGTCCTGTTTTAGCGTTTAAAAACTACTTGTGGTCAAATTACGCTTTCATTGCGTTAAGCATATTACCGTAAACCCGGTTCAGTGAAGCAATATTACCATTCAATGAAGAGAAATTGCTTCGGAATTGCTCGGCATCTTTGCTTGCATGAGCTACGTTTTCCATAGCACCACTTAAGTTCGCATAAAACTTATTCATAGACTTCAGATGGCTGTTAGCATCCTGCAGTTCCATTTCGTATACTGCATTCAGAGAAGCCAGGTTTTTGGTTACCGTCTGAACCTGAGCATGATACTCCTTAGCGTCTTTACTAGCAGTAGTCATCTCTGACATGGCCGTAATTGTGGTTTCATACGACTTGTTCATGCTTGTAAGAGACTGAGACGCAGCTTTCACATTTTTTGCGTATTCA
>JAVKCN010000165.1:0-42172 GCA_040222715.1 Cyclobacteriaceae bacterium
AACAGGAAGGTTGCTCCCGGAAAAGCGTATTGAGTGGTTTTGGTACCGGAGATACCCATCACCTGATTCATACTTTTCGCTGGGGGCCCGAAGGCATGATGTACTTCAATCAGTCGATCTATATCTACAGCCATATTGAGACTCCCTGGGGCATTCGACGGCTGGAAGGCGGAGGGGTATGGCAATTTCGTCCGGAAACCCTGGAGCTGGACGTGTATGCCCGAGGGTTAGTAAACCCCTGGGGAAATCAGTTTAATCGCTGGGGCCAGTCGTTTCTGACCGATGGTGCCGGATATGAGGGCATCAACTACGCTTTTCCGGGAGCAACCTTCCTGTTGGCCCCCGGCGCAGAACGAATTCTTCAGGGCTTAAATCCTGGCCAACCCAAACATAGTGGGCTGGATGTAGTCTCCGGGCGACATTTACCAGAATCCTGGGAAGGCAACCTGATCACCAATGATTTCCGGGCCAACCGAATTAACCGGTTCGTGCTGAAAGAGCAGGGCAGCGGTTATGTTTCCGAGCAGGCCGAGGATCTGTTATGGACTGACCATATCGCTTTCCGACCAGTAGATATCACCGTCGGCCCGGACGGGGCTGTTTATGTCGCCGATTGGTACAACCCGATCATCCAACACGGTGAGGTTGACTTTCAGGATGAAAGAAGAGACCATCAGCACGGACGTATCTGGCGCATTACCGCCAAGGACCGTCCCCTGGTTAATCCTCCGCAACTGACGGAAGCCAGCACGAACGCGCTTTTAGAAGCGCTGAAACTCCCGGAAGAATGGACCCGTACCCAGGCCAAGCAACTGCTGAAGAACCGGGGAGTTGAAGAAGTGCTTCCCGCATTGAAAGCCTGGGTTGCCAACTTAGAAACTGAAGACGAAGAGTACGAGCACCATCTGCTGGAAGCCCTTTGGGTGCATCAGTCACTGGGGGTGGTCAATGAAGAATTACTTCATGAGCTACTGGAAGCGGAAAATCATCATGCCCGGGCGGCGGCTACCCGAACACTTTATTACTGGTACAATAAGGTAGACGATGCCTTTGCACTGCTTAAGAATGCCGTGGTTGATACCCATCCGCAGGTGCGCCTCGAGGCGGTGATTGCGCTCCGAAAACTACAGACGGCGGAGGCGGCAACATCTGCTTTAGCGGTGCTGGAATACCCCATGGATGAATTTCTTGATTTCGCGCTCTGGCAGACCATTCGCGAACTTGAACCATTCTGGATGCCTAAGCTCAAAGCTGATCCGGGCTTTTTGGGAGACTCCAAGAAGACCGCGTTTGCCCTAAAGTCGGTGAGTGACCCGGAAGCCATGAATATCCTCATCCAGCTTTATCAGAAAGGTGAGGTGCCGGAAGAATACAATGCAGATGTGCTCAATGCAATGGCTGCCTCGGGCACTACCGAAGATTTAAATATTCTGCTTGACCTGGCGGTGAATGGCACATCCATTCAGGGAAATAGCCAGGCGGCGCACCTTGGTGCTCTGGAAGAAGCCGTTCGCCAGCGAGAAGCCAAACCGGATCGTGAGCCGGAAAGAATTGCGCATTTTACTGAGAGTGAAGACGAAGCCGTGGCTTTGAGTGCTGTACGATTGATTGGCTATTGGAAGCTGGCAGAATTTCAGCAGCAGTTGGTGACACTGGCTCAGACCGGAAAGAAAAATATGGTAAAAGCAGCGTTGGGAGCATTAGCTTCTATGGATGACAGCACAAGCCGCCACCTATTGACTGATCTGACCGGAGCAAATTCTTCCCCAGCGTTACGGCTTATGGCCACAGCGGAACTGGTATCATTAGATGCTTCTCAGGCAGCCAACCTGGCCTTAGCGGTATTAAAGAATTTACCCAAACCCGAGGATGCTTCTGACCTTTTTGCCGCATTTGTATCTCGCAAAGAGGGAACACAGGCGCTTGCCGAAGTGCTCAACGAACAAACCATACCGGAAGAAGTGGCTAAGATTGGCCGGCAGACCATGCAGCAACGGCTACCTTGGTTCAGAAATAACGACGATGATGTTAAGCTTCTTGCGCAAGCACTCGAGGCCTCGGGTGGGGCGCTTCCTCCTGAACGCATGCCTCAACAACTGAGTGATCTGGAGATCAATAACCTGGAACTGGAAGTAAAAACAACCGCCGACCCTCAGATTGGAGAAACGATCTTTCGGAGAAATGCCCTTAACTGTATGACCTGTCACGCCATTGGTGGAGCCGGGGGACTGATCGGCCCGGATCTGAGTAGCCTTGGAACCAGTATGCCTACGGTTGGTATTATCCGTTCCCTGCTGGCACCGAATGAATCCATCAAAGAGGGCTATGAGCTTCAACGGGTGGTGAAAAATGATGGTAGTGTGGTCATGGGGTATCTTACCCGTAAAACGTCTTCTGAGGTGGTAATACGCAATGTAACTGGTGAAGAAGTGGTGATTCCGGCCAGCCAGATTGATGTTCATGAAAATGTATCGGGCTCGCTGATGCCTCCCGGATTGACGGCCAGCCTGGAAAGAGAAGAATTTATTAACCTGGTTGGTTTTCTTTCAAAAATTGGCGTGTCGGGCGACTTCCGGGTACCCAGCGCTCAGTTTGTTCGCCGGTGGCGTGCGCTCACTAACAATGAGGAGGTGACAACCAATATTCGTGAAAATGGGCCAGATTATGCTGTTGGGGAAGATGCAAAAAAATACCTGCAACCGGTGTATAGCAAAGTCTCGGGAGAGTTGCCCCTTGAAGAATTGCCGGTTATTGAAGTCAATTCAAAACAGCACTATAGCCTCGTTCAATTCGATGTTGAGGTGCTCAGTAAAGGCAATGTGAGTCTGTTCTTAAATACGACTGCGGGCATTACCGCCTGGGTAGATCAGACACCGGTAAGTCTGTCAGAACACGGTATTGTGGCCGAACTTCCCGAAGGTATCCACCAATTTACGATTGCCATTGAACAGGGGGAGTATGGAGACAAAGCGCTTCAAGTCCAACTCCAAGAGGCTGAAAACGCACCCGCTCAGACAAGACTGGTAGTGGGGCAGTAAGTCATTGAGTGAAGTGTAAAGCCTCATACTTGGATATGCTCTGGTAGTTGATCATTATTCCAGGCATTTATCTCTGAATAAGCACTATGACGAAAATAATTATAACGTCATTGTGACGAGGCACGAGGAAGCAATATCCTGCTAATGAGCCGACGTGGCGCGGGGAGATAGCTTCATCAATCTTCCTGGCTATGACGCTGAAAATATAAGCTGATTTTGTCACAGTGCTTACTTGTGTCAGAAAGGGCTTTTTTTATCCCTGAATATTCCCGCCGCTCTTGCCCGGTCAATCAGGCTATTCTTGGCGGGTTGCTCGCCAGTGGACGCTGCTCAGGTTTTCAAGCCTTCTTTTAATATAGAAAGCTGGATTTCTTTTATTAGGATTGTACATTACCTCTGGCATCCAGGTCAGGGTTATTTCATACCAGCATCAAAATAACAAATGAAAAATTACCCAAAAGCAATGATAATAATGCCTATATTTTAGCATTTTTTTAATAAAATGTTGTTGTGTTAATTAACACACTATCTTAAACTTTTTTGTCTTTTCTCATTACGGGTTTTTTACAGTCAGTGGGTTATATATACATCGGGCGAATGAATGCTCATATCCTGAAATGGATAGATATTGTGCTATCATCTGCCATCGGTAGTAGAAGCCACAGAGCTGCTTGGATAAGCTCAGGCAAGGAAGACCGGAGGCGAGTATCAGGCCTGTTTTAGATAATTAAAATATTTCTTACTTTCTACAGTCGAATCGTAGGAAAAAAATGGTTTTCATGAATTTCAGAATTCTTTTGATCGGGGTGGCCGGGGTGTTTCTAGCAATCGCTATTTTTTGGGTGACGCAAGGGAAGACCCATCAGCAAATCAGCTATAACCAGCATATCCGCCCTATCATCAATGCAAAGTGCATCACTTGTCATGGGGGGGTGAAGCAGTCCGGTGGATTGAGTTTTCTCTTTCGGGAAGATGCATTGGATACCACCGAGTCGGGGCTCCCGGCCATCATTCCCGGCGATGCCAAACATAGCGAAATGTATAAACGGATTGTTCACCATGATCCTGAGTACCGTATGCCGCTGGAGTCAGCTCCCTTGAATAAAGAAGAAATAGCATTGATTGCCGAATGGATTGATCAGGGCGCGGAGTGGGAGGACCATTGGGCGTATATTCCCCCCCGCCATGATATTGAACCGCCAGTGGTAAGCGGGCAGCAGGAAACTTCTAATGGAATAGACGGATTTATTTTCAAAAAACTAGCGGATAACGACCTCACTCCGGCTCCCCGGGCCGAGAAAGAAGTGCTGATACGACGCCTGTATCTGGACCTGATCGGGTTGCCGCCAACTCCGGAAGAAGCGCAGGCTTTTCTGGATAACGAAAGCCCGCAGGCGTATGAAGAGGAAGTAGACCGTTTGTTGGCTTCCCCGCATTTCGGGGAACGCTGGGCGGCCCTATGGCTGGATCTGGCGCGTTACGCGGATACCAAAGGGTACGAAAAAGACCTGGATCGCAACATCTGGAAATACCGGGATTGGGTCATCAACGCCTTCAACAAAGATATGCCATTTGACGAGTTCACGGTGGAACAACTGGCGGGTGATCTGCTACCCAACCCCACCAAACAGCAACTGATTGCTACGGCTTTCCACCGGAATACCATGGCCAATGATGAAGGGGGAACGGATAATGAAGAATTCAGGGTGGCGGCCGTGGTAGAACGGGTCGGCACTACCTTTGAAGTCTGGCAGGGAACCACCCTGGCGTGTGTTCAGTGTCACAGCCACCCTTATGATCCGATCCGGCACGAAGAGTTTTATGAGTTCATGGCATTTTTTAATAATAGCCAGGATCGGGATATCTACAATGAACAGCCCAAGTTATTTGAGTATGCCCCGGAAGATGCTCAGGAAATAGCAACGACTGTTGACTGGGTGACCACCCATTTACGCGAAGAAGATGCGGTGCGGCTGCCTGAGGAAGGGTTTCTGCATGAGAAAAAAGAAGCCCTTTTATACGATCTGGGATATCGCAAGGTAGAGGCCGAAGAGTTTCAGGCATCGAGCAAGCTTATCGAACTGATGGCCCCCGACCAGGATGTCGTCTGGCAGGTGCAGGATAGTTCCTGGATTATGTTTGAGGATGTGGATCTGAGTGAGGTAGAATCCATCTCCTTTCGTTGTGCCACCGCAATTTCCGGGGGCTTCATCGAAGTGCGCCTGGATTCAATAAACGGAAGGCAAATCGGGCAAACCGAAATCACCACGACGGGACAATGGAAGGGGTGGTCTTTCTCCAAACCTGAGGCTGCGCTGTGGAAAGCATTTAATACCCGCCTGCAACCAGTTACCGGTACACACGATGTTTATTATCTCTTCAGAAAAAACAGGGATCTGACCCAGCATCTGTTTCACCTGGACTGGGTCTATTACCACGAACGAACGCCGCTAAAAGCAAAATACAACGAAAATTTTAACCAGAAATTAGCGCAGTTGGCATCATTTGAGCCGGTCACTACTCCCATTATGCGGGATCGGCCCGCTCAGAAAAGCCGGGAAACACATGTCTTTGAGCGGGGAAACTGGATGGCTCCAGGACAACTGGTGCAGGCCGATGTCCCTGAAACCCTGGGAGAAATACCCCAGGGTGACCCTGCAAACCGTTTGGGAATGGCTCATTGGCTGGTCAGTGAAGATAATCCATTAACCGCTCGGGTAGCGGTCAACCGGTTCTGGGAGCAGCTATTCGGGTTGGGCATTATTGAGACCATGGAGGAATTTGGTTCGCAGGGCAATGCGCCCTCCCATGCTGAACTTTTGGATTGGCTGGCGGTGCAGTTCATGGATCAGCACCACTGGAGTGTAAAGAAGTTGCTGAAGCAACTGGTCATGTCGGCGACTTATCAGCAAAGCTCAAAGGCTACTTCGGATAAGATTGAAAAAGACCCGCGTAACCGGCTGATTTCAAGAGGGCCACGGGTACGGCTTAGTGCCGAACAGGTGCGCGACCAGGTATTAGCCGTCAGTGGGCTGATTAACCTGGAGATGCTGGGACCCAGTGTCAAACCTCCTCGCCCGGACTATTCTTCCAATGGTTGGGGTAGTTGGGTTGCCGAGCAGGGAAAAGAGCAGTATCGGCGTTCGCTGTATATTTATACCAAGCGGACGAGTCCGTATCCCATGCTGACCACCTTTGATGGCACTACCCGGAATGTCTGTACTTCGCGCCGGATACGCACCAATACTCCTTTGCAGGCGTTGACGCTCCTGAACGATTCCACCTTCTACACGGCGGCCAAAAAACTGGCCATTCAGATGGCCGCGACCCATCCTACCGATGTAGCGCGGTGTTTACAGGAAGGATACGAGCGGGTGATGCTTCGCACTCCTGATCATGAAAGAATCAAGGCATTAGAACTGCTGTATCAGGATGCTCTGAGCCGTTATCAGAACCAGGGGTTGGTGCATTCTGTGGCCCTCGAGGAGGGTAGTGATGATGGTGATTCTGCTCGGGTACAAGCATTTGCGCTTGTGGCCAATGCTTTACTCAATCTTGACGAATTTGTGACTAAAAACTAACTCCCATGAGAAATATTGTAGAAGAAGCCCAACACCGATTGGCCGCTTATAATACCCGCCGTCACTTTTTAAAACAGTGTGTGTCTGGTTTGGGAGCCACTGCCCTGGGAGCATTAACTGGCTGCGGTCCCGGACTAGATGAGCCGCTAGTAGGAGCCTCTATGGGCGAAAAAATAGCCGACGCACTGACGACCCACTTTCCCGGAAAGGCCAAAAAAGTGATCTTTCTGCATATGGCAGGAGCGCCCTCCCAACTGGAGCTGTTTGATTATAAGCCTGCGCTGAATAAACTGGATGGGCAGGATTGTCCGCCTTCATTGCTGGAAGGCAAGAAGTTTGCTTTTATCCAGGGTGTTCCCCAAATGCTGGGGACCCAGGCCAATTTTAAGCAGCACGGCCAGTCCGGGGCGTATGTGTCCGATTACCTGCCGCACTTTTCCCAGATGGTGGATGAAGTAACCTTTTTAAAAGCAGTGCATACCGATGAATTTAACCATGCTCCGGCCCAGCTGCTCATGCACACCGGAGGGCCTCGCCTGGGGCGACCCAGCATGGGTTCTTGGGTAACCTACGGATTAGGCTCGGAGAATCAAAACCTGCCTGGCTTTGTCGTACTGGTTTCCGGTAGTGAGCCCAGTGCGGGCAAAAGCATCTGGGGCAGCGGCTTTCTTCCTACCGTGCATCAGGGAGTCCAGTGTCGTTCCGAAGGTGATCCGGTGCTTTACCTTTCCAATCCCGGGGAGGTAGATCCATTCCTGCGAAAGCGCTCTATTGATATTATCAACAAAATTAATGAGCAGGAGTATCGGGAATCGCATGACCCGGAAATCCTGACGCGTATCTCGCAATACGAGCTGGCTTTTCGAATGCAAACAGCGGTGCCGGAGGTTATGGATATCAATGATGAGCCGGCCTGGGTACACGAGATGTATGGTACCAATCCGGGTAAAAATTCATTTGCCAACAACTGTCTGCTGGCCCGGCGGCTGGTAGAAAACGGAGTACGTTTTGTGCAGCTCTTCGACCGCCGTTGGGATACCCACGGTGCCGGGCCGAATAACGGAGTGGATGGAGCCTTGAAAGATGCCTGCCGATCGGTGGATCAGCCTATGAGTGCCCTGATCAAAGACTTGAAACAAAGAGGCTTACTGGACGAAACGCTGGTGGTTTGGGGCGGAGAATTTGGCCGCACCCCCATGATGGAAGCCCGTTCCGGGGCGGACTTTAAGGGGCGCGACCACCACGGCGATGCGTTTACGATGTGGATGGCCGGAGGAGGCATAAAGAAAGGATTTACCCACGGGGAAACAGACGAAATCGGTTTTTCTGGCATCAGCGGGCGCGTGCATATCCATGATTTACAAGCGACCATTTTGCACCAGCTGGGGCTGGATCACGAGCGGTTGACCTATCAGTTCCAGGGAAGAGATTTTCGTCTCACCGACGTGGCAGGTAAAGTGGTGAAAGAAGTGATCGCTTAAATTCCAGCCAGCGTAACGTGAGATACCCCTTCCCTGAAGGGGCAGGTTTATTATGCTACAGGGCTGTTTTCCACGAAGGCATTGCTCCGATGCAGTATTTGTGTCAGTTGTTCAACTTCTTCAGCCGTTGGCATAACCAATGGACTTCTTACCTCACCGGCACTTCGGTCTATCAGCTTAACGCCCGCTTTGATCAGGCTCACGGCATATCCTTTGTTCCGGCTTCTCAGTCGTACGAACGGTACGAAGAATTCATTGATGATCTGGCTGACTACCTCTTTGTTTCCGTCCCGCAGGCTTTTGTAGAAAAGGTTGGCCAGTTCCGGCACAAAGTTGAAAACTGCTGAAGAATAAGTATTCACGCCTATGGCCATATACGCTTCGGCAATAATTTCTGCGGTGGGCACTCCCCCAATGTAGACCAGTCGATCGCCCACTGTTTTAATGGTGTCGTTCAACTCCTGCATATTACCCGTACCATCCTTCAAACCAATCAGGTTTGGGCATTCGTCGGCCAGTTTCTGCACATAGTGGCTGTTCAAAACCCCATTGGCCCGATTGTAATAGATGATAGGCAGGTTGGTATTAGTCAGGATGGTTTTGGCATAGCGGTAAACTCCCTCCATCGGCGCTTCGGTCAGGTAGGGTGGCATGAGCAAGAGTGCGTCTATTCCGGAAGATTCAGCGATTTTGGCAAATTCAATCGCCTCGGGAATGCTTCTTCCAATGCTGGAAAGTACCGGAACTGACCCTTGCACTATTTCGGTGGATTTCTCTACAATTTGGCGGTATTCTTCTTTGGACAGAGAAAAGAACTCTCCGGTGCCACCGGCCACAAATACGGCCGATACCTGGTGTTCTAAAAACCAGGCTACTCGCTGTCCAAAAGTATCCATATTAAGCTGTCCGTTTTCATCCATATCCGTGACCGGAAAGGATAGCAGACCGTCCGCCAATGCGTTTGTGATTTTTTCAAGGGATAAGCTCATCGTGTTGTTGTTTAATGAATGGTTTTATCTTTTGTTAGGTAATAGGGCCAGGATTAAACAGTACCAGGTCATTGTGCAGCCCTAGTTTGTCGCAGGCCACTTGTTTTCGGCCACTGGCTACCTCCAGCATAAAATGGAAAAGCTCCCAGCCTAAGGCTTCTATGGTTTTCTCTCCGGTGGCAATCGGTCCGGCATCCAGATCAATTAAATCATGCCACCGTTGACTAAGTTTTGAGTTGGTGCCGATTTTCACCACTGGCACCATCGACAGCCCGTAGGGAGTGCCTCTTCCGGTGATGAATACATGCAAATTCATGCCAGCGGCCAGCTGTAAAGTGCCACAGATGAAATCGCTGGCAGGAGTAGCGGCAAAAGACAGCCCTTTCTTTTTTATTCGTGCGCCGGGTGGAATCACATCCACAATGGGGCTTGAGCCGGACTTTGCAATGGAACCCAGGGCTTTCTCCACGACATTGCTCAGCCCGCCTCGTTTGTTGCCGGGAGAGGGGTTCGCGCTTCGGTCGGCTTGTCCGCGAGACAAATAAGCATCGTACCATGCCATTTCGTGAATGAGCGCCTTGCCCACCTCCGGTTCGGTAGCTCGAGGCACTAACAGGTGAATGGCGTCCCGTACTTCTGTTACTTCGGAGAACATCACACTCCCGCCGGCCCGTACAATCAGGTCGGTGGCAAATCCTGCGACCGGATTTCCGGTAATGCCGGAAAAGCTGTCGCTTCCTCCGCATTGCATACCCACCACCAGATCTGAAACCGGACAGGTTTCTCGCTGCCGCTCGTTTAACTTTTTCAGATGCACTTCCGCCATCTGCATAGCCCCTGACACCATCTCCGCAAATCCGGTAAAACGTTCGTCCTGCATGTATAAAATCCGGTCTTTCGCACTGTCTGGGTCTGTATCACCGAATAATCTTTCCGGGCGTAACTTCTCACAGCCCAGACCTAATACCAGTACTTCGCCCCCAAAGTTGGGGTTTCTCACAATGTTTTGGATGGTTCTTATCGGGATCTCCGCCAGCGGTGAGTTGATAGCGATACCGCAACCGTAGGCATGGTTGATGGGAACTACTGCATCAACATTCGGATACCGGGGTAACAATTCCGCTGATACCTTTTCGGCCACGTGTTGGGCCAGTCCGGCGACACATTGCACACTGGTGATGATGCCCAGTACGTTCCGCGTACCTACACTGCCATCCGGGTTTCTGTACCCTTCAAATGTATAGCCCTCCAAGGGCTCAATGGATGGGTTGTGTGCTTTTGGAAGCGGTATTTGGTTTAGTTCCGGTGGCTGGGGTAGATCCATCTTCTCTTCATGAATCCATTCTCCCAGTCGAATAGCCTGCCGGGCATGCCCGATGATTACTCCATATCTAAGGATAGGATCGCCTTCGGCAAAATCAGTCAACGCCACTTTGTGACCCATGGGCACATACTCCCGTGATACGCCTCTTGCCTCCAGCAGGGAGTCTTTACTCAGGCCTTCCGGGCTGCTGACAATACCCACGTTGTCCTGGTCGGTGATCCTAATGACAATACTTCGCTTCGTTTCCTGCATCATGGCACAAAAGGGAAGATGGTTGATAGTATAATAATAGCAACTAAGCCGGAAATTCCCATGACCGTAAGCAGGAAAGAAAAATATCGGATGGTTTCCTGTTCTTCCATCCCACTCATTTTGGTGATAATCCAGAAGGCGCTATCATTCATCCAGGGAAAAATCTTGGAGCCACATCCGATGGCCAGCGCCAGATACACCGGGTGAAAAGCCAAGGCATTGCCAGTGGTAAAACCGCTCATGATTCCGATGGTCGTTACCATGGCCACCGTGGCTGAACCCTGGGCCGTTCGGACGATGGCGGTCAGCACGAAAGCCAGGGGTAGTATAGCCACCTGATATCCGGAAGCAAGCTTTTGCACACTCACCCCAATCCCTGTTTGCTGCAACATCTGGCCGAAGGCCCCTCCGGCTGCCGTAATCAGGATAATCATTCCGGCGCTCATCAGTGACTCGTAGAGGTACTTTTGAAACAGTTTCTGGTCTTTGAGTCTCGACCATAGTACATATAGGGCAATCACCGAAGCGATGGCCAGGGCGGTGGTACTATTACCCAGCACCGAAAATAGCGGTAACAGTGCGCCTTCCCACGAATCTCCCGCCATTTCCTGATTAAAAACCATGTTCATGATGGTATTGCCGGTAATCAGAAGGATAGGAAGAATAATGGACAACGAAGATATCCATAAAGCAGGTAGGTCGCGTTCTTCTCTTTCTGAAAACTGCTTTAATTCATCAATACTGATATCCGGGGTATCCCGCATAGGCAGATCCCATTTTTTATTGGCCCAAAGGGCATACAAATAGCCGCTGAGGGCCGTAATGCTTCCAATCGCCAACCCGCCGATCATCATCGCCCCTAAGTCAATACCCATCTCTTTGGCGACGAACAATGGGCCTGGGGTGGGTGGAATGAGAGAGTGTGCCATCACCCCTCCGGCAATGATCGTCATCAGGTACAGGCTGAATTTTTTGGGATTTCGCACACTGATGGATTTGACCAGTGGGATCATCAGGTAGAAGACCGTGTCGAAAAACACCGGAATGGCCAAGGTGAAACTGCCCGTCAGGAAGGCAAAGGACGTGTTCTTCTGGCCGAACAATCGGAATAAACTGCGGACAATCCGTTCGGCGCCACCACTTTTCATCAGGCTCATCCCAATGATGGAGGCAAAGAGGATGAGTACCCCTATCTTTCCCGTGGTATTGCCAAAGGCGGTAGTAACCCGCTCGCCAATGGGTTGCGAAGCTAGGTCCATCGCTTCCGGTGCGGATAAACCCTGCTGAATGGCGGCCTCATACAGTACCTCCGAGCTGGTCAGTATGCCAGTAACAAATGCCGCGAAAAGCAGTGAAACGGCCGGGTGTAATCGTAAGACAATGATGCAGAAGAGCACCACCGCAATGCCGGCACAGATGATTAAAACAGGCTCCAATCCTAAAAGTATCAGTCAGTAGTAAGTTGTTGTATGCCGTTGCTTTCCTCGGCTTTATGCAAGGTAAGGAAAATTTACTACTTACAATATGGAGGATTTTGACTCTGTTGAATATAGGCTATTCGACGGTTGGTAAAACCAGGCAGGACAAAGTTGCTAAGGAGTTTTAGTAGCTGCTGCTGGCTTTTGCCAGGGAATCTGCCCGCCCTGCTGGATATGGAGCATGAGTAGTTTGTTTAACTGCTGATATTTCTTGGGCGCCTGTTCGATCAGGTTATTTTCCTCCAGGGGGTCATCTTTCAAATTGTAAAGCTCGTAGCCTTCGTAAGGACTGTTTTGCAGTAGTTTCCAGTCGCCCAACCGTAGCGCATATATGCATTGCCCTCCGTATGCAGTACCGCCTTCCCGTCGGGTGAAATAAAGCGGTCGTTCTTCTGCGGTAGAGCCATTGCCCAGTAGTTCGCTCAGGAAGTTACGTCCTTCAATAGCATGATCCGGGGCAAGTCCGGCCAACGCCAGCAGGGTAGGGTACAGGTCCATGGAAAGGTTCATCTGGGATGAGGAGCTGTTGGCGGCTATTTTTCCGGGCCAGCTAATGCAGGTAGGGACTTTCAATCCACCTTCATACATGCTTTGTTTGCCATCGCGCAGGGGGCCGTTGTTGGCCATACTGGGCAGGTGCCCGCCATTATCGCTGGAAAATACAATGAGGGTATTCTCGTATTGCCCACTTTCTTTCAATGCATTTATGACTTGCCCGATGCCGTCGTCCATGTGTTCAATAAACGCGACCAGTTTCGCCCGGGTATCATTGATGCCGGGTTCGCGGTCCTTCACCCTATCCAGCCATTCCTGCGGTGGTTGCACTGGAAAGTGAGGAGCATTATAGGCCAGATACAGGAAGAAAGGCTGATCATCATTAGCCTGTTCACGAATATACTCGACCGACCATTGGGTGAAAAGATCGGTGGCATGGCCTTCCGGATCAATCGTTTCCTGGTCATGACGCATGTAATTGATATCGTGCCGACGGTGGGTCCAGTAGTCATCCATCATGTCGCCCAGCCAGCCATGGAAATAGTCGAAACCTCGCTCATTGGGGGTGTTGGGAGATTCCAGGCCAAGATGCCACTTTCCAATCAGGGCCGTCGCGTAGCCCGCTGTTTTGAGTTCCTCGGGTAGCAGTGTGGCCTTGGGGTCCAGGTAGCCCCAACTGTTTTCGGCATGGGTACGGATGACCCCCGGTACTCCTACGTAATCCTGATAACGACCGGTAAGTAGGGCCGCGCGAGTAGGGGAGCAGACGGGACAGTTGGCGTAGAAATTGTCAAACCGCATACCTTCTGTCTGAAGCTGATCAATATGCGGAGTTTGGATATCCTCCGTGCCATAGTAAGATACATCGTGATACCCTTGGTCATCCGTAAGAATAAGCAGGATATTAGGGAGTGAACCGGGAGGAGATGCCAGGGAAATATTGGCGGAAAAAGTGAATAGAAGACTAATCAGCATTGCGCTGATCAAGAGCGTTTTAGGATGGAACATGGTTTAAGCTATGTTAATCAATATCTTGGTCTGACCAGGAAGTGGTGGAAATGAGAATGGTAGCTAGCAGGAACATCATTCATGATGCTCCTGCTAGGAATATAATCTATTTGGATATTACCTCTGGCTCCCGATCGGCCAGTTGGTCTTCTCCTATTACCAGATCAGACTGGTGTTCTTTGACATAAGCATCGATTTTCTGGAGGACATCCGGATGGTCAGCGGCAATATCATATTTTTCGGAAGGATCTACACTCAGGTTATAGAGCAGGGGAGTGGCGTGCTCTTCCCTGCCGCCAAACATTCCGTATTCCCCCTGGGTAATGTAATGGGCTTTGTAGTCTCCCAGTCGGGCAGCATAGAGCGTAGGGCCCCGGTAGTAGAGGATGCCATCCCGCGGGCTGGGTTCCTGCCGTAACAAAGTACCACTCAGGTCCACACCATCCATGATGCGGTCGTCCGGCATGGGTACGTCGGCCATGCTGCTGAAGGTGGCGAATAAATCCATGGTAGTACCCAAACCAGTCACCAGCCCGGGCTCGATGTTGCCTGGTCCCCAGAAGATGCAGGGTTCTCGCATGCCGCCTTCCCAGGTCATTCCCTTACCCGCATACAATAGTCCGGCACTGCCACCGTGCGCTTTGAACGAAAGCCAGGGGCCGTTATCCGACGTAAACACCACGATGGTATTTTCGTCCAGCCCTTCTTCTTTCAGGGTCTCCAGAATCTGACCAATGCCGTGATCAATTTCCTCTACCACATCGCCGTACAAACCTCGCTCGCTCTTATCCTCAAATTCTTCTGAAACGAATAAAGGGATGTGGGGCAGGTTGTGGGCCAGATACACAAAGAACGGTTCGTCTTTGTTTTCTTTGATAAAAGAAATTGTTTCCTGCGTATACCGCTTTGTGATGGTATGCTGATTGGCCGGGCGCTCAATAATTTCCGTATTCCGCATTAGCGGCACATTGAAATCTTCTACCAAAATAGAGTCTTCCGGTTGCTGCCAGAACTCCCGGTAGTCTCCGGTAGAGACTTTATCCATGTCATTGGAATAGGGGATACCGAAGTAATAGTCAAATCCATTATTGGTCGGCAGGTATTGCGGACGGTGTCCCAGATGCCATTTTCCCACACAAGCGGTAGCATACCCACCTTTTTTCAACTGCTCGGCCAGTGTGATTTCTGAGGATGGCAATCCATGCAGGGAATTGGGGAAAAGCACCCGGGCTTTGTTGCTGGTCATCCCACTTCTAACGGGCAGGCGTCCGGTGATGAGTCCGGCCCGGCTAGGGGTGCAGACACTGGCCGCTACGTAGAAGTTTGTCCATTTCTGCCCTTCCCGCGCCATTTGGTCCAGGTTGGGAGTTTTGATGGTTGGGTGCCCGTACACTCCCAAGTCACCGTAACCCAGATCATCGGCAAAAATAATGATGAAATTTGGCTTGGGTGCTGCGATGGCCGAGGTGAGCATGAAACACCATAAAATACTGGCACAAACCAGCGTTTTGCAATTACTCATAGATTGGTTTTTATTAAATACAGATAAAAATTTGTCCGTTGGAATGTCACCATTCCGGGTTTTGGGTTAAGTTCTCATTCAGCGATAGCTCACTATCCGGGATGGGAAGCAAATTATAAAATTCCAGATAGCCGTTAGGGAACTTCGTTTCGATAATATCACCGTTGTGGTCTTTCACTTCTACCGGATAAATATCTTTACCAATATCCCATCGTTTGATATCGGCCCAATATAAACCTTCCAGCGCAAATTCAATTCTTCGTTCGTGTCTTAATTGTGCCCGGGCTTCTGCTTGAGACAATCCCATGGGAAGTGCGGTGATCTTCACATCGTCGCGCTCGGTTCGTATGCGGTTGATCAGGGCAATGGCTTCATCAATATTGCCATTGGTTTCAATAATGGCTTCGGCTTTGGATAAGAGCACATCGGCATAGCGCAGCACGATATCATTCAAAGAGGATTGCCCCGAAGGAGGAAGCGCTGCCTCCGAGGCGATGCGGTATTTGCGGCTACTCAGGTGCTTTAGCCGGTTGCCGGGGTGATTAAACGCGCCTCCCGGATAGATGTAATTAGGAAACTGATACCCCAGAATATACGAACCCGGGATGACGATCGTGAATTCCAGTCGGGGATCTTTGCCTTCGTAGGGGTTGTCAGGATCAGGTTCTGAGCCATCAATCATTTCGTAGGCATTCACTAAATCGTCGGTCGGTACATAGCGGCTGCCTCTCGTCCAGCTACCAGTGCCGGTACCGCAGTACTGATCGTGCAATGAACCCTGGGAATTCTCTCCGGAGATGTACTGCACATCAAAAATCACCTCCTGATTATTCTCATTTTCCAGCGCAAACAAACCCTCATAGCTAGGAAACAGCGAATATATTCCCAAAGCCTCTATCTGCTCGGCTACGGCCAGCACCTCCTCGTATTTGTTTTGGTACAGATAGGCTCGCATTTTCATGCCTAATGCCGCACCCTGGGTCGCCCGGCCTACTTCCGGTGCCTCTACCGCCAGGTTTTCAATTGCCACATCGTAATCGGCAATGGCCTGATTCCAGGTTTCTTCCGCCGTGGCCCGACTCACATTTCTGGCCTCTTCGGTGGTCAGGGCCCCTTCAACAATGGGGACACCGCCGTAGCTCTCTACGAGAATGGAGTAAGCCAACCCCCTTAAAAAATGAGCCTCACCCATATACGTAGCTTTAGCACCTTCGCTCAATTCTACCAACGTAAGTGCATTTAATAAATAATTAGCCCGAAAAATGATCTCGTAGGCTCGCGTCCAGCGAAAGGTTACAATATCTCCATCGCTGGCTGAGAGCTGTCCATTTCCTGCTTTGGCAATAGGGGTGTTGCCCCAATTGAAAGCATTGGGCGTTGCGCCATCCAGTGCTCCAAAGCCGAAAAGGCCTTCATTGTAGATAGAGTTCTCACGCAGCAACGCATAAGCCCCGTTCAACAGTAATTTGATGTCATCCTCATTCTGAGGAAAGTTGGCCGAAGTAATTTTATCTTCCGGATAGAACTCCAGAAACTGCTCTTCACAACCGGCAAAGGTGATAAGCATGCTGGATAAAACACTGTATAATAAGAATTTTTTGATTTTCATAGTATTAAAATGTAAGGTTAGCACCAAATGATATTATTCTGGGAACAGGGTACACATCATATCCCGAATCGAAGGTGCTTCTCTCCGGATCATACCCCTGGTAATCCTGACTGACCAGGGTAAATACATTTTGTCCATTGGCATAGAGGTACAACTTTTCCAATCCCAGCCGGGAGGTTAATTCAGTAGGAAAACTATAGCCCAGCTGAATGTTTTTCAGCTTGACGAAATTGGTTTCCTGTACCCAGAAGGAGGATTGCGCATTATCCCATGAATTATTGAATTTCACGCTGGGGATGTCCGTATTCGTGTTCTGAGGTGTCCAGGCGTCTCGCCACTGGGTGGAAAAAACTCGATTCTCCCAGGATATATTGGTGAAATTGTTTTGGGTATACATATGCACTCCGGCAATACCCTGGAACAACAGGTTCAGGTCAAACCCTTGGTACTTGAAACTGGGCGATAATCCAAAGGTGAGTTTTGGAATGGTATTTCCTAACGCTTGTTTATCCTCAAAATCCAGTCGTCCATCATTATTTACATCCTCAAACTTTAGATTTCCAGCAACTGGGGTAAAACTATTGGAATGCATATGCTCCAGTGCTTCAGCATCCGACTGATACACTCCAATGGCCTGATAACCGTATAAGGTCCGGTAGGAATACCCTTCTCTGATCAGATACAGCTGATCCGGTGAGTCGCCTCCCCGGAATTTGGTGACCTCATTTTGTATGTAAGTCATATTCAATCCGATGTTGAACCCTACCTGATCCCGCTCTAACTTAAGGTTGTTGTAGTTGATGATAAACTCAAATCCGTTGTTGGACATCTCGCCCACATTTTCGAAAGGGGCTTCGATATCTCCTAAAATCCGGGGAATGGGTAGTTGTACCAGAATATCCTCTGTTTTCTTCTGAAAATAATCAGCCTCAATACTGATCTTGTCTTCCAGCAGGCCGATGTCGATACCAATATCCAGGGTAGAGGTGGTTTCCCAGGTGATATTTTCGTCCACCAGCGAGGTTACCGCCGCACCGGGAGCAAAACTACCGTTGTAGCTGTAACTCAGATTGTTAGTTTGGGCAATCACCGTGAGGTAAGGCCAGTAACCGGAGATATTCTGGTTACCTAACTGCCCCCAGGAGGCCCGTAACTTTAAATTGGAAAAGATGCCCAGGTCCTGGATAAAGTCCTCATCAGACAGCCGCCATCCCGCAGAGAACCCGGGAAATACTCCCCAGCGGCTCCCTTGTTTGAATCGGGAAGAAGCATCGGCTCGGAGGTTCACCTCGAATAAATATTTATCCAGCAAGGAATAATTTATCCGGCCAAAATAAGAGAATATTCTCAATCCTTGCATTGTGCCCTCGCCCTGAATTCCCGACGTACCGGCATCTACCTGGGTCAGTCCTTCTTTGGGAGGAGATGATCGTCGGGCGAACAGGTTCTGGATTTTGTTGGTTTCAAGTTGTATACCGGCAATGGCCGAGATCGTATGTATTCCGGCAAACTCATTGCTATAATTGATCGTGGTAAACAAATTGTTATTGACCGTTGCAATATGTCCCCGGTTAATTTCTATTCCCTCTCTATTATAGTTTTTGGTAGTGGTTTCCATGCCCGTATCAGTATACCCGAACACGCTGGTATTATACTTATCCGTCAACATCCAGTTGCCGTTGGAGGCAAAGGTTGTTCGCAGGGATAGATGATCGGTAAATTTAACATTGGCTGTCGCATTCAAGGTCAGGACGTTCTCCTCGGTTTTGGTCAGGCCGTTGGCCGCATCAATCAGGGGGTTTCGGTTATCATAGAGCAGGTTTCCATCCGCATCGATGGCCTGTACGGAGCCAAAGCGGCCATCGCGGGTATAGGGGGCAATGTAGGGTGCGGCACCGCCCAGCATTTCAAATACCCGGCCCAAAGAACCGTAGGTAACATCGGCATATGGCTCTTTTGAATCTCTTCGGATATAATTAATCCGTCCGCTGACCGTCAGCCAGTCATTCACGTTGGATTCTACGTTGGCCCGGATGCCGTACCGTTGGGATTTGGTATTGGGCACCATGCCTTCCTGGTTTAAATAATTGAATGACAGGAACGAGGATGTCTGGGCGGAACCACCCCGTACAGAAACATTGTGTTCATGAATGGTGGCCGTCTTGAACAGTTCGTCAAACCAGTCGGTGTTGGGGTACTTGTAGGGATCATTCCCGTTTCTAAAAGCAGAAATGAGATCGTCAGGAAAGAGCGGGCTTGAGCCTTCGTTGGCCAGGGCCAGATTGCTTAACTCCATGTGTTCTGCACTGTTATCAATCACATCGTATCTTCTACCCAATGACTGAAGCCCCACGTATGAATTAACGTTCACCTCCATTTTCTCATTATGCTTCCCCATTTTGGTGGTGATGAGCACCACGCCATTGGCCGCTTTTGAACCATAAATTGCCGCACTGGCAGCATCTTTAAGTACAGAAATGTTTTCAATATCATTGGGGTTGAGCTGGCTGAACGAGCCTTCTACTCCGTCGATAATGATCAGCGGGCTTGAGTTATTCAATGTACCCCATCCCCGGACGCGTAATTGTGCTCCATCACTGCCCGGTTTGCCCGAATTCTGACTGACCCATATGCCAGAGGCGGTACCTCCCAATGCCTGAGAAGCGTTGGTGATGGGACGGTTGTTGAGTTCATCGTCAAATTTAACGGTGGAGATCGCGCCAGTTAAGTTTACCTTTTGTTGAACGCCATACCCCACCACCACAATCTCATCCAGAGCCTGCACATCGGGTGACATGGTGATATTGATAGTACTTCTACTATCGATGGCCACTTCCTGCGATAAATAACCGATGGAGGAAAAGATCAGTGAGGCAACGTCATCGCCCACTGCAAGCGTGTATTTGCCATCCACATCGGTAACCGTGCCCATGGTTGTGCCTTTGGCCAGCACATTCACCCCGGGCAATGCTTCACCGGTTTCCTGGTCGGTCACGGTGCCGGTGATGTTTTGCTCAATGAGTACTTCTATTGGCTGTTTTGCTGATTTTCCTTCCCGGTTGCGTACATTGATGGTATTATTAACCTGTTTGAAACCCAGGCGGCTAATCCGGGAAATTTCCAGCAATACCTCCGCCACCGATCGATCAGACAGGGCCAGACTCACTTCTTTCTGGAGGGGTATATCCCGTTGATCGTACACGAAAGTATAATCCGTTGTGGATTCAATCGTATTGAACACTTCATGCAGGGTGGTCCGTTGAAAATCCACCGAGATGATCACTTCTCGTACATTCCTGATCCGCTGAGCGTTTCCATCAGCTGCCAGAAGCACCTGAAAGCAGATCAGTTGTATCGTAATTCCATAAGCCACGAACTTCGAGCCCATTAGTAATAGTTTTGATAAGGGTATTTTCATAAATTTGAGTGTTTACTGTGAAACTTTGGTTTTGCATAGGCAATAGAAGACTTGTGGACAAAGTGACATCTTTGGCGAGCTGCCTTTGTCCCAAGTTTTTTCAGACTTTGGGGAGTCTTCTTAATAGTACGTTTCGCTACGAGTTGTTTTTAAGATGAGTTGTAATGCATGCTAAAGTAGGTTTAGGGTGTTATCGTAAGTGTATTATGATCCAGCGTATACTGGAACGATTTGACATAGCTGATACTCAACAGTACGTTTTCCAGAGATTCATCGTGAAATTCACCCGTAAATCTCCAGGCCTTGGCCGGAGCTGCGGTAGCATAAGTGATTTTGACACCATACCATCGCTCTAAGGCAGTGAATACTTCAGAAGAGGTAGCGTGCTGAAAAAGTAGTATGTTATTTTTCCAGGCCAGCACCTGCCGCAGGTCAGCCTGATATTTTTCCATGGATTGGGTCTTCCGGTTCACAGTGATCCCCTCGCCTGGCATCAGGATATGGGCCGGGTCGGCAGGGCGAACCGTTTGCGTAATGCCCACCTTTCCACTGGCCAGCACCACCTGTATACTATCTTCCTGGGCATAAGCCTTCACATTGAATGAAGTGCCCAAAGCCCGGGTATTTACTCCGGAAGCCGATACGATGAAGGGTTGTTCTGCGTTCTCCACTACCTCAAAAAAAGCTTCACCCTGCAAGTGTACAGTACGAGTTGAGTCAATGAAAGCTTCTGGAAAGGAGAGGCTGCTTTGCGCATTGAGATGCACCTGTGTCCCATCAGGTAAGCGGATAACTGATTTTTGCCCGGGCGGATTTTCCTTGGTAATTACTGCCAGGGGAGTAGGAGTGGAGATTTCGATGTCGTCCGGGGGCAGCAGCAGTAAGGGTAGGGAAAAAGCAATGAGCAGGATCGCGGCGACCCGCAACCACTGGGAATGGACCAACAAATGTGTTGTCTTATTTCTTTCCCGAACGTCTGTCTTTTTCCGAATGGCTGAGAATGCCCGTTGGGTATGGGGGGGGATGTTATTATTAGGTAAGGGGTATTTTTCCCAGAGGGCTTCAATGCTACGCTCACCCTGCTGAGGGGTGTCAAAGATATGAAGCAACTGCTGTACCTCTTCTTTGGTACATTCGCCCCGATAAAACTTATCAATTAGCTCTTTGCGTAGCATAGTTACATGGTCTGTAGTACTAGCAATACAAAGTAAGAAGCCGGTCTACCCAAAAGTAGGGGTAAAATTTACAAATAATTTAACAGAGCAGGTATTTTGTTAATAATATTCAGAAATATGACGCAATAAAATGTGAATCAGAGATAAAAAGGGCTTGCTATCTATCCCAGAAGAATAAGTAGAAGACTCAGTGGAGCCTGAAGTTTCTGTAATTGTTTTTTTAATTTTTTCAAAGCCAGGTACAAGTGATTTTCCACCGTGCTGTTTGACAACTGAAGGCGAGTGGCAATTTCCTGATTACTAAAGCCGCTGAACCTGCTGAGGGTAAATACTTTTTTCTGCATAAAGGGCAGTTGCTCAATTAGTTGGGAAATTACATTTTCGGTTGAATGATGATTAATTTCCTCCTGAGTCGTATTACTATAGCCGGTATCATGGTGCAACTGATACTGCTGAAATGCTTTTTCCCGAATGCGGAGGGAGGTTTTGTTGTAGATTAAGTTTTTAGCGATGCGGATAATGTAAGCAGCAAACTCCTGTTCAGCATCCAGTCGGTGCCGGGTTTCCCAGATTTTCACAAATACCTCCTGTACAATTTCTTCGGCATCCGCTGTAGAGCGGGTAAGGTGCAGGCAGAAATGATAGAGTTGAGGCTGGTAGGCATAGAACAAAACCTCGAAGCTGGCATGATCGCCGTTTCGCAGTTTCTTGATGTGCAAAGATTCATCATGGTTCTTTGGTGCCCTCGGTAACATGAATGCTGGAAAATTTCATTTTCGTAAAAGTGTCACTTCTAAATATACGCCATTTAGGTAAAATAAAATAAACCATCATTAATTTTAATCATTTTAGAAAAGAGTGGGCCATCACCTGCTATAAGTATGATCCTCCGGGAGCTTATATACGGTAGAATGACCATGAAGACAACCAATTTAAGTGTATAAAATACAGTAATAGAAAGAGGAAGTAAATACCAAATAGGCACTGCTGTCGGGTGAAATTACAATGTCGGAACCGTTGATTCCAGTAAGGTTCAGGGACCCAATTTCAGGTAAAGCCTGCTCGCTTCTTTATAAAAATTAATTGCTTTCCCAGAGGGCATTCAGTAATATTGCCCTTTACGGGGTGTAGCGCAGCCCGGTTAGCGCGCGTCGTTCGGGACGACGAGGCCGGAGGTTCGAATCCTCTCACCCCGACAATTGAGACACTAAATTTTACCAAAACCCCTTAAATCGCAGGATTTGAGGGGTTTTTTGTTTTTATACCCCCCAAAACTTGCAAAGAATCTCAAGGAAAATGTGGCCATTTCGTGGTCCATTTTTTCTTGCTACCTTTTGGCCACAGAAATGAGTGTATGTGTATGAATAACAAATACTTACGCTCATAAAATTTAGTCCTTTTTGCACTGATTTAGTGTCCATTCTGTGGCCATTTGGCTCTGGACACAGCAAAATATATTTAAAACCTTTTAAACTGTATGTCTTATGCAATCCAGAAACACACTCAGTATTCTCTTCTTTGTAAGAAAAAACCGGATCTTCCAAGGAAAGGTCCCAGTTTACGTTCGTATTACCGTCAATGGCAAACGAGTAGATTTGACAATCAACCGAAAAGTAGAACTTGAGCGTTGGGATGAGAACCGGGGCATGGCTAAAGGCACCCGCCAGGACATTAAAATGCTGAACACCTATCTAGAACAGGTTCGTACCCGTCTCTACGAGTGTCATCAGCAATTGGAGAAGGAACGCAAACTGGTTACGGCGGAAGCCATTAAGAGCCGCTACCTAGGACAAGATGAGCGGGGGAAGACCCTGAAAGAACTCGTTGAGTATCACAACGAAGAAATGAAAGATGAACTGGCCTGGGGCACGCAGAAGAACTACTTCACCACTCAGCGCTATGTCTATGAGTTCTTGCAAAAGAAGCGAAAGACTTCAGACATCTACCTGGATGAGTTAAATTATAAGTTCATTAAAGACTTTGTGAAGTTTGTCTTACAACGTCAGCCGGATGGACATCAGAAACCCTGTACCCAGAATGGGGCGATGAAACACGCCGAGCGGCTGCAAAAAATGGTCAACGTAGCCATCAAAGAAGAGTGGCTGGAAAAAGATCCTTTTATTAAATTCAAGCGCAAATTTGAAAAAAAAGAAAGGGGCTTTTTAACCCAAGCCGAACTTCAACGCATCGAAGAAAAGGAGTTTCGTATTGAACGCCTGGATCAGACTCGAGACATTTTTATCTTTAGTTGCTATACTGGTCTATCATACGCCGAAGTGTACGATCTGAATCCTGATCATATTGTTACCGGATTAGATGGTAAACTGTGGATACACGGGCAGCGTAGAAAATCTAAAGAATTCTACAAAGTGCCACTACTTCTTAAGGCAAAAGTTATTGTAGAAAAATATCGGAATCACACTTTAGCCCTAGCCAATGGGAAAGTATTGCCGGTATATACCAACCAGAAAACGAATGCCTATCTCAAAGAGATTGCTATTCTCTGTGACGTGCATAAAAATCTGACATTTCATCTGGCCCGGCATACCTTTGCTACAACCGTGACGCTTTCCAATGGAGTGCCCATTGAAAGTGTGAGCAAAATGCTGGGGCATACCAGTTTAAGAACTACTCAAGTCTACGCTAAAGTGGTAGAGCAAAAGCTGAGTAGCGATATGGATCAGTTGGAAGAAAAACTATTCTCAAGCCAAGATAGCTCAACTATACATACTAGTAAACACGGCACGTAATTACAATTAGAGGGTCGTTTTTCTTAGCGTATGAAAGATTCTTTCCAGCAACCTTTTAGAATGAGTGATAATTTCTGCTCGGCCGGAAAGATGTTGCTGGAAAGAAATATTTTTTCCGTATTGGGTAGTTAGACTATCAGAAATTTGAACGGTTACCTGATAATATTCATGATTAGGTAGGACAGTCCATTCCACTATCTCGCCTTGCAATCTACCAAATTCCTGGTGCGGATACTGATCCAGATAGATACGCACTTTTTGACCCTTTTTTATTTTACCGAAGTCTTGTACGGGTACCTGTAAATGACCTATGACGGGCTGATCTACTGTTGGCAGGATATGCAAAATGGTATCACCTCTCTGAATATAGTTATGATGATACTTATTTCCCGATACAGTACCCGATACGGGGGCTCTTAGTACATAATCTCTTTCCCAGCGTTGCAAGGCCACTTGTAGACTAACTATAGCACCTTTCATGGTATTTTGTAAGTTAGCTTCCGTCCTCAGATAGTGGTTTTCTAGATGGATTAATTCTCTGCTTAACTTTTGCTGAGAAAGCTGTAGCTCGGCTATTTCTGACGATAAAGCCTGAGTAGTTTGCTTGCTTTCCAGCCAGTCGTGCTCACTTTCCTCCAACGCTCGCTCAGCAATTGTCTGACTTTCGTACAGATCTTTGTTACGGTGGAAATCTTTTGCGGCTAACCGGGCCATTTGCTGCGCTAACTGCTTTTCAGCTTGCTTTTGAGTTAGCAGGACCTGATAATACGCTTGTTGTTCTTTCAATACATGACGTTCTTGTTGGTGAAGTGACCATTGAGTGTGTTGTAGGTAGGCTTGCCTAGCTTGTTGCAGGTTTGAATAATACTGTTGCAGGGAGCCTAATTGCAGGTCAGGCAGGGTTGAAGAATCATTGATCCAACCATGCTGATTTGCTTTCCAGCCATTTAATAGTTGTTGAAGCCTTTCTATGTCAGGATAAGAAGCGGTATTTTGAATGATCCCCAAAAGAGCGCCGGCTTGCAGGGTATCCCGGTTTACAACTTGTAAGTTTTCTAGATAGCCCTCACTTTGAGCCACGATTGCAATCGGGGGTTCTGGGGTTGTCAGAACTATTTTACCCTCAATTTGGTCGGGATAGCGGATCAGCCAACTGAATAGAAACATGATTGCCATCAGCACACACAATCCAACCCAGCCCCATCGGGCCGTCCAATGAGGTGGAGCCATGAGCACTTCATCTAAATACTCGGAGGGCGGACTGAGCTGCTCAATAGGTTTGGGCAGTGTTTTCATACCCCTAATTCTAATTGGTTTTTTACCAGATGAAAGTATACTCCTTGCCTGCTCGTCAGGTCAATGTGCGTACCCTGCTCAACAACTTTTCCCTCATCCAAGACAACAATTTGGTCGGCATGCTTGACAGTACTTAAGCGGTGAGCTACGATGACGACCGTACGGTCTTGATAGAAGGTCTCCAGGTTGCTGGCAATAGTACGTTCTGTATGGGCATCCAGGGCACTAGTGGCTTCATCGAAAAAGAGGTATTTGGGATTTTTATAAACTGCTCTTGCAATTAGGATGCGTTGATGTTGTCCACCTGACAAGCCCATCCCGTTTTGACCAATCGTGGTATGATAGCCATTGGGCAAGCGGTGAATAAATTCTTCCAAATGAGCGATACGTACTGCATGCGCAAGGCGCTCTTTGTTCAGTGGATGTTGACTATCGGATTCGGTGATATTGGCAAGAATCGTATCATCAAAAATATAACCATCCTGCATAACTACCCCACATTGCGAAAGCCAGGAGGATAATGGAAGTTGAGATAGAGGGTAGCTTCCTATGTCAATGGTGCCTTCTGAAGGTTCATAGCACTTTAATAACAATTTTAGCAGCGTCGTTTTTCCGCTACCGCTCGCCCCTACAATCGCCGTTACTTTTCCATCTGGAATAGTGATAGTAACGCGGTCCAGTATAAGGGCACTAAACGAGCTTTCATAACGAAAGAATACCTCCGATAATGTTATCCTGCCTTGAGGGTTCGTTTCCAGCGAACCCGAAACTTCTAGTTCGGCATCTTCACGAGGTTTCCGATAAACCTCGTATATCCTAGAAAGACTAAGTTTAGCATCCTGAGCAGATTGCAAAAATCCAATTAAGTTTAGCAATGGGGTATTCAGCTGACCTAAAATATATTGCACGGCAATCAGCATGCCCAAGGTCATCTCGCCTCGGATGACCAGCATAGCCGTAAAAAATGTAAGGCCAATGTTTTTGAGTTCGTGTAGTACCTGTCCACCCTGCACCTGCCATTGCTCTACTCCTAAAGTGCGTAGGGTAATTTGATGTTGACGCATGCGCACAGCTTCCCAGCGCTGCCTTCTTCGCTGCTGCGAGCCGTTGAGTCTGATTTCCGGCATGCCGTACAACAAATCATGCAATTGCCCCTGTTCTCGAGCGGCGGCAGAGAAGCGTTGTTGTTCCAACGTTGTTCTGCGATACGAAAACCCTTGTATCCAGAGCACATACAAAGACGTTCCTAAAATGAAAATGATGAAAATTAGCCAGTGGTACCAGGCGAGAACCATTCCCAGTATTGCTACATTGACTATCGAAAAAACGAGCGTGATAGACTGCTGTGTAAAGAACTCTTCGATCCGCTCGTTGTCATCAATGCGCTGAAACAGATCTCCTAAATTCTTTTTCGCAAAAAAGGCATACGGTAGTTGTACGAGCTTGTGTAAGAAATTAGAGAGTAGTGAAAGGCTTACGCGGCTACCGATGAACAGGAGTAAGTAATTTCGTACCGCCTCACCGAAGGTTTGTGAGGCAAATAATACTAATTGGGCAATCAGCAGGATATAGATTAACTGTAGGTTGTCCTGCCGGATACCTTCATCAACTAGTGCTTGGGCAAGAAACGGGAAGGCTAATTGGATAACACTAAGTACTAGGACACCCAATAAAAGGGAACTAAGATAGCGACGATAGGGCTCTAAGAAAGAAATCAATAACTTCCAGTCGTTACTATCGCTTTCCGTAGAACTTTGCTCAACCAAAAATTCAGCAGAAGGCTCTATCAGTAACAGAATGCCTGTCTGATTTTCGGCCTGTTCCCATCCCCTTTTGAAGTTTTCTTTTCGGTAGCGGACCCGCCCCACAGAGGGATCAGCCACGTATACATACTTTTTAGTAACCCGGTAAATGACAATGAAATGACTTTGTTGCCAGTGGGCAATACAAGGCAGCGAAACATCTTCTAAGAGGGTATGAATATCTACGGCGACAGCTTTAGTAAGCAAACCCATTTGCTGAGCTGCTTCTGAAAGATGTAATAAGGACGCTCCTTCTTTTCCAGTATAGGTTAGTTTGCGAAGTTCTTCTAAAGAATAGTGTATACCATAGTGACGAGCAATCATTCTTAGACAAGTCGCCCCACAGTCTACCGAGTCTAGTTGACGATAAAAAGGAAATTTCATTCGCCTCAATTCGTTCAAATTACAAAATAATACAAAATTACATTAATTATTAAATAATAAATAGTATTATATTTATATAATGTTGCTGCTCAAATGCCGTATGACAGATCGGTATGTTTTGCCAATAGGAATAGGTTGGGGAT
The DNA here is from genome assembly GCA_040222715.1 of Cyclobacteriaceae bacterium. Taxonomy (GTDB): domain Bacteria; phylum Bacteroidota; class Bacteroidia; order Cytophagales; family Cyclobacteriaceae; genus Tunicatimonas. Next base: position 27,746 of record JAVKCN010000165.1, read on the forward strand.
GGTATTCCATTGTAAGGGCTGGGGGTGCAATTTCCTTAATGTAGGATCGGTTGACTAAATAGCGCTTATGTACTCGGTGAAAACCATAGGGAGTTAGCAAATTCTCCATATGGGTCATGGTTTCGGTAACCAACAAAGGTATGTCTAATCGGGTATGAAGTTGGACGGTATGTCCATTAGATTCTACCCAAAGAATAGTGTTAGGGTTGATTTGAAGGTGCTTACTGTTTTGCCGGATGAACAATCCAGGACTACTGGAGGGTAAATGTAGTTCTGTCTTGTTACTGGCACGAACTTTTTCTAAAGCGGTTAGAAACCGATCAAATCCAAAGGGTTTCAATAAGTAATCACTAATATTGAGATCAAAGCCGTGAATAGCATATTGATCAAAAGCTGAAATAATAATAAACGCAGGTGTCGTTAATGCTTGTTTCTGCTTAACAATAGTAATAAAATCCAGTCCACTAATATCCTGCATTTGCACATCAATAAGAACCACATCTATTGTGTTTTTATTTAGGAAGTCTAGTGCGGTTAAAGGTGAAGTAAATGTATCAATAAGTTTGATCCAGGGTAGTTTAGCCGCGTACTTGTCAATGATACTAAGTGCAGCTGCATTATCATCAATGGCAATTAACTTTAGCATAGTATGTATTTTTGAGAAGCTTTCTGTTTACTTATGACCGATGATAAACGCTATTGATTACGTATATCATCGACAGAATTTTGTACTAGTTGCGACCAAAAAAAAGTGAGTTTATCGGCAAGCTGGTTAGTCAGCTCGGAAGCACTCATTACCCCATGTCCTCCTTCGTAGATTCGAAGCAATGTGGCTTCTTCATTGGTTCTGATGGTTTGTAGTTTAGCGGCATATTTTGCAGGCTCCCAGATTTCTACACGGGTATCACCCTCGCCGCCGCTCAATAGTACGGGTGGATAATCTTTCTTAGCCAGATGAAGATAAGGGTCTATCTGAAACAGGTAGTTAAATTCTACAGAGTCCTCAGGATTGCCAAACTCTTCGTAGTGCACTTCCCCGTCTTGCGAAACGGCAAGCCGGGTAGGGTTCAAAAAAGGATACTCCAGCACTGCTGCTCCAAAGAGTTCTGGACGTTTATTTAGCGCCATACCGACAGCTATACCCCCGGCACTATTACTGTTAACTCCTAACCTAGAAGCGGTGGTAAAGCCATTGTGAATCAGAAATTCTGCACAGGCTAATAGATCTTTCCAGGAGTTGGGTTTCTGTTCTTTTCTGCCCTGATTGTGCCAGAAGGGACCTTTTTCACCGCCTCCCCGTATATGAGCTTTGGCAACAATGCCACCTCGCTGATACCAAGGGAACAAATCAGTTTCTAAGTAAGGTTCTAGGGAAAGTCCGTAAGCCCCATACGTTTCTAAAATTAACGGGTTCTTACCCGTAATTTCTGTTCCTTTCTGATAGATAATCGTGAGGGGTACCATTACCGAATCGTGCGACGGGACGAGCACTTCTTCCACCGCTAAATCAAGAGTGCCTACGGGTATTCCTTTAGGTCGAATAGGAGTTCTTTGAATCTTATCTTTTACTGGATTATAGTAGTAAATTCCATATTCTTGGCTCCAACTGGAAAGACCAAAATAGATCCCTTTGCCATTGACTTTAGATTGGTAAGCTTCGGCAGTGAGAGAGATATCTCCTGGAAAGGGCAAATCAATATGGCGAGGTAGTTCTTCTTGGAGTAGCCATAATTCACTGATGCCATTGCGGACGACTTCCATGTATAATCCTTCAGTCCTCACTTCTATCTCACTGATATAACCATCCGTTTCAGTGTAAAGTATTTGCCTATCCTGTAGGCTATTTAACGGTATTTTGATTATCTGACTAGTGGAATCAATCGTACTAATTAGAAGATAAGCAAACTGCTCATCAAAAAGGGCATTGACAATGGACTGATCAGGTGCAAGCTCCTGCCAAAGTTGTTCAGGTGGATTTGGTGAGAGGATATCAGAAATGGGGGCTACATAGTAATCCAGATATTGCGAAATTCCGTGTGCCACCGAGCAGCGGGCAGTGGCACTATCGGGTAGTATTTGAATGGTAGGAAAATCACCCGCTTGGTACGGAAGACTTTCAAAACGGTCTTGATCCAATATAAAACGATCCGTTTGCTGTTCTGTGTTAAGTTGGTGGTGTTTCACTCGAACATGATCAAACCAATCCGTTGTATCATCAGGCATACTAAGCTGGGTATATAAAAAAGAACGACTATTAGGCAGCCAGAATGGATAATACGAAAGACTGGCATCAATAACCTCTGATGTGAATCGGTTTAATTGACGATCAAATACCCGTATTTCCATCCAATCATTTCCGTTAGCGAAACCGCAGACAGCGATATAACGATTATCGGGCGAAGGGTTGATACTTTCAATACTGTAGTAGCTGCTATCGCTATCTATAATATCATTCGTCCCAAACAAGACAGTCCCAGAATCAAGCGGATGTCGATAAAGAAGAACTTGCTGCTCATCAGTTTCCACCAAATGGCGAATTGTGTAGCTAAATACACCATTGTCTACCGGAACAGAAGCCCGGATGGTAGCTTGGTTAGACCACTGGTTGATTTCGTGCAGGAACATTTTATGGATTGATGATCGTGTTAGTATCTGCTTGGCTTGCTGATTTTTTTGGTTGATCCAGGCTTGGGCTTCAGAATTTTTTAAGTCTTCCAGTCCTCGGTAGAGATCGTAGATTTTCCTTCCAAAAACAGTACTGCTAACTGCTAAATTATTCGGAGGCATTATCTTATCGGAAGCTTGACTAAATACGAAATCATAGCTAAAAAGAAGAATCCAAATAAGGTGTTTCATAGATTATGGGAACGGTTAACCAGCGAGCGCTAATTTTTTTTCTGAAGAAGATATAATGATTAAATGAACTTGATACATATCATCCGTTTGCTTAATTTCTAAGCTGTGTAGGGGTCCGTAAAAAGAATTTAGGGTTTGACGAGTGATGTCTAACCCTAATCTAGTACTCTTTACTTTAGCAGTCCTGCTAATTCTATTAATGATCTTAAACTCCAACCTCTCATCTACACGAAGTGTAATAGAAATAGGATAGTCAGGGTCGTTACCAGTACCATGTTTGATAGCATTCTCCACAAAGCTGACTAAAATTCGTGGTAGGATCTCAAAACGGTGGGTATTCCCTTCCGACGAAAAACGAATATGAAGCTGAGGGTATATGATTTGATGGATCCGAATGAAGTTTTGTAAATAGATTATCTCTGCATCCAGGTTGACTGGACAGTCAGCTTTAGCGGCAGTGTTATAACGAAGAATGTCGGAAAGGAGTAAAACAGATTGAGCGGCTTCTTCCTGGTCTATGACTTGGGCGTAAATATGAGATAAGGTATTAAACGTTAAATGGGCATTGAACTGGCTTTTATAAAATTGTAGTTCCTGGCGAACCAACTGTTTCTGCTTTTCAGCTAATTGTAACGCTTTGCGATTATTTATATGAGCCAGGGTGATACCTCGTTTGCTGTAATATAGCCCATAAGCAAAAATCCATACAATACTGAGTAATGGCAGACTATCAATAATATCCCAGCTGATAAGATAATCACCCCTACCTTCTTCTAGGGTTTCGTATTCAGGGATTGTATGATTTAGCAATATATAGATTACAATAAATAATATTCCAATCAATAGATGATTGAGTATTAGTATTGTTCTATTTATGTGCAAGAGTGGACATACCTTAAAAAAGGTAAAGTAGAAAGTGATTCCCATCAGAATCACATAGGGACTTTGTGTCCAAATACTGAACCAAATTGGCCAACCTATTTCAATTCCCCCACTAACCATAAATATCCAGACGAGTCCCCAAACCAAGAGGTGGCGATATTGCTCATTGACTTTTATAGATAGATAAACATGTGTTTTTTCATTTTTGTTCATGTACAAAGAAATATAAAAATAATTTTAGTATATATTAAAATATATATAGTTTAATTTCATGCTTAGCTTAGAAGTTAACTGATTACAAAGATATACTAAAAATTAATATGCGCTATTGGGAGTAAATGCATTCATTACCTAAGATAAACCATTCATGTAGATAGGAGGGTCGTTCATGTTTAAAAAACGACTGTTTGTGCATTTTTTCTGTGTGCAGTTTGGCATGCAATCTATGGAATACTATTTTTGAAAATTCAAAAAGTACAAATAATAAAATTTTCCGAGTTATGACCAACAAAACTAAGTCAGAAAAATGCTACACTAATCTTAGCATTGAAGAACAACAAGCGATTCGTGGATGGGGCGATGTAAGACCACCGAGAATAAAACGGCTTAAGGTGCCTCGTAGCCGTCAAAAATAAAGGTTGTTGTCTTTTTTGTTCTTCCTCCTGCTAAGCTACCGTGTATCGTTTAGATAGGAGGAAAAACATTTTAATTAATGCGTAGTTGATCCGCGCCATTCTACAGCCAACGATGTGGCCACATAATCAAATAAACAATATTCAATGCTTAATAGTAGATGACCAGGATGCCTCCAGCCGGATACTGAGCCAATATGTTGATCGGACCGAGGGGCTTCAGGTATCTTCTACGATGTCTGGTGGCTTAGCCGCCTTTGATTATCTGCAAGCCCATCCTGAGATTCATCTGATCTTCTTAGATGTGGAGATGCCATCCCTGAGTGGCTTTGACTTTTTAAATATGCTGGATCAAGGAAATAGTAACCTCCTTCCCTTGGTGATTCTGACAACCGGGCATACCGAATACGCTACTCACGGGTATCACTTTGATCGGGTCGTCGGGTTTCTACAAAAAGTAGTGAGCTACCAGGATTTTCTAGTTATGGTGAAGAAAGCTCAGCGCATGCTATCACGCTATTCCGAGGTTACTGTTTCTAAAGCTCACCAAGCTGACCTCATTAGCAACCCATCTTTGCAGGAAGACTATCGGCACCTGAAGAGTGAACGGGATATGCTACTCAAAGCACTTCAAGTTCATAGCAAACGGGGAATCCATTATTCCGAAGACCGATAGATATTGGGATAAAGCCGGACGATACGGGCTACTTCGCTTCGGATTTTTCGGAAATTATGCGCTACTTCCTCATTGAGCGTAGTCCCAGGACTAATCTTCACAAATGGCGTGATCGCATATTGCTTGGATGCTGGCTGCCACCGGGTCTGCGCACGAAAGTAGGGAAGCCTGCTTTCTACCGTTTGGCCTATAAACTCTCCTGGTGAGAGTTGCATCACTTCCTGGGGCCTGATCAGTAAGCGCTCTTGTTGGCTCATACTGATGTTTTGCGAAAGATTACGGCTTCCACTGCCCGAGCGGCTCATGCCATGGGAATAATTCCGGATATGCTGCTCTTCCCGGCCAATCATCTCGCTGACCCGTTTTGCCGTTTCTACTGAGCTGGCCTTGCCGTAGAACTGATTGGAAAGGTTGGAGAGCATCACTTCGGCTTTGTCTTTGCCGTAGCGGTCTACCATCTGTGAGAGGTCCTGCACCATGTAGACGCTGGCTACCCGGTTACTACGGGCCGTGGCGGGGATCAACTCAAACCGGGGAATGTAGAGGGTCGGAGCTTCATCTAGTAGCACAAAGCTTTTTTGCTTGCCGGGTTGGTTCATCTGCTTCAGGGCCACCGTGATGATCAAGGAAATCACCGGAGAGAAGGTCTCTACCAAAGCTGGGTCAGATCCCAGACAAAGGAGCTTGGGCTGACGCGGGTCGTTGATATTGAGATTGACATCGCTGCCTGATAAGACCCAGGCCATCTCGGGGGAGTTGAGCCGGGTGATCATCATTTGCAGGGAGGCGATCACTCCAGCGAGTTGTTTTTCTGCTTTGTTCCGAACGGCCGTGGCAATACTTCGAATCAGATCGGCACTTTGCGGATTGGCTTCCAGCATACTGATCACGTGGGTGTAATCGGGATACAAGGCCGTATTAATCACATGGGGTAAGGTGCAGTGACTGGGGTGTTCCGTGCGAAAAAACCAGATGAGTGCGGTTAGCCACGTCTGGGCGGAAGACGCAAAGAAGTCCCGGTGTTTAATGGTAGCCGTATCCAGGTTACTAACAATCGTCTGGGCGTACTCTTCGGCGTGCGAGAGCGTAGGAATGTTTTCCTGGGCTAAGGGGTTGCAGCGGTGCGAGCGGGAAAGGTCGCTGAAGTTAACGATGTAGTACTGTAAACCATGCGGATTTCCATGGCGGTGCAGCGCGGTGTTCAGTACGTTAGCGAGCACAGGAAACTTAAAGTCATAGACGATCCCCGAAAAACCTTTTCGGACAAACTGTTGCAGTAAGGTATTGCCGATACTTTCGGACTTACCCGAGCCTGAGGAGCCCATAACCAGAATGCCCCGATAAGGATTCACCACATTCAGGTAGCCTTTCTGCGTGCGGATGCAGACGCAATCTGGAGTATCAATCTTTGCCCGCTCAGATCGCTCGTTTGTTTTTACGCCACCTCTACGAAATAGCTTGACCATGAATGGTACGATGATAAACATGCTTAGTACGAGCATCGGGTAGAGCCAGCGAATGATCCTGGGCGAGTACGATTGGATAGTTACCGCATAGTAACCCGTTACCAGAAGCAGCAGTAGTATTGGTAAAGTGGATACCCTAGGGTAGTCAGTCTTCGTCACCGGTTGGTTAACATTCGTGCCAGAGAACAACAGCCATAATCCAGCATACGTAATCAGCCAGGTAATTCGTAGGGGTAGTCCTAACCTTTGTACCTGATCAAACACCGACGTTAGTAAGGGGTACGCTTCCACCAGCCAATCACGGGAAAAGGCCAATAAGCAATACTCTATCCCTAACAATACGCTTAGAACCATGAACAACAGGAAGCATAGCTCCACCAAAGGGCGATAGGTCATCATTTCTACTGGTCAAAAATTAGCGTTCTACTTGAGACTGGCGTTGCGCCTGTTTTTTCTTTCGATTTTGTTCAGAGCTTTCTTCTACTTCCTCACCCATCTGCTGGCTTTGTTTTCCTAGCTTGAGCAGGGTAAACTCCGGCAGACTGAGCGGCTCGTCTTTTCCTTTTTCTAAAAAGTGATAAGGATTGTTGAGGGGTTTTCCTTGCTGGTACCCCTGCACCAGGTGATGCAGGCGGAAGAAAAATCCCTTCCCGTAGTGTTGATCGGCTCCGATTTGCTGAACTTTCGCTTCGTCTAGCTTCCAGTGTCCGGTAAAATACCGGTTCACGTGCGCTACGTTGCCCCGGATACGCTCTTGGTGGCGAAGCTGCTCAGGTGGGGACATCGGGGACGTAAGTTTTTCAGCCGTCGTCGTTTTCTGATAGTCAAACAGCTGTTGAAAAGTCTTTCCGTTTTGTATCTGCCAGTCTTTGATGGGAAACCGGCTACGGTAGCTACGAGGATTGAGTCGTAATGATCTATCCTGGTTCTGGGCACTGACCAGCACATGAATATGGGTTTGGTAACCTGGCTTTATCTGTCCTTTTTTCGGGCCTTTCTTTTCTATCCGGCTCTGATGGATGGTAGCAAACCAGTGCAAATCCTTTTCCGTCAACGTTTTACCCGGATGCCGGGGAAAGCGGAAGTTTTGCGCGTAGTTTTCCATTGCCTGCCGGGTGAAGGCTTTCAGCTTATTAGGATCATTGTGGATGTGAGCCACTTCTTCTAACGAAGGTGAAAACACCAGCGAGTAAAACTTCTCCTGCTGCTTACGAAGTCCTCGGGCGTTTTGATCGATGGCTATTTGTACTTCTTTGCCGGTAATAGCATCCTGATGTTGATTGAAGAAGTGCGCGGCACCGGGCTGCTGTTGCCTTTCGTGGCCCAGGTAGCTCACGGTTTTCTTACAGGAACCCCGGTTGGAAAAGACAAACCGGCCGTGCCGGGCGGGATTGATGATTTTGCTATGCATGGGTTAGGGGATAGGAATTGGGTATTAGGAGTTGGAAGAGTTGGGTATGGGTGAATGTGGGGTAAGATGCGTATCTACCGGATCAGCCAGACCGCGAAGGCGCTGGGCCAGGTACTGCTGATCTTGTTGTTGTAAACGCTCAAACGTAGATGGATCACCCCCGGCACTCAGTGTGAGTAGATGGTTCGCTGAGACTTCGCCTAGAATGCGGGCTTTGGCTGCTTCTTGCAACAGGGGATTTAATAGGTGCTTTTCCTGATGGACCAGATAGGAAAACAAGCGGTCAATCGCCTGTTCCAGGATTTTTTTGGTCGTCTCGGGCTGATAGGTAGCCGGGTTGAGTTGCCGCTCGGAAAAGAATCGTACAGCTGCTTCTACATAGTCTTTGTGGGATAGGTTGAATCGTCCGGCTTCCTGGGTAAGGCTGCGGTGACGCTCATCGGATATGTTGACTTTTTTACTGTGATACATGGGGGAGGAACTTTTAAAGGTACTTCGTTAGGATTTGAGTTTTAGGTAGTTAGAAGACAGTGGTACCAATCGTGACCCAGTGTCTTTGTCAGGTGTCTGAAAATCAAACAGTTGGGCAAGTACTTGTCATCTTCCTTCTTGCTAACCAAGTGTGAGAAATAGCTACCTGCGCCAGTCGGGAATGGCCGGTGGAAAAGCAATGAGGTTGCACATTTCCCGCAGGCGCGAGCGCACCCGCTCGTGGTAGCGCTGTTGTAGCTCTTCGGGGGTTAGGTTGGTGGTGGCATGGGTGATCATCTTGCGATGGATGAACTCTTCATAGCGGTCTTGCAGGATTTCGGCGATCACTTGACAGTCATTGCCAAAGTACCTGGCACTGGGCTCGGCCCCCACATCATCCAGGCAGTAGGTGATGGGCTGATCATACAGTAGGACGGGGCCGTAGCCTAAATGCTTGATGCGGTAGGACTGACTTCCGTATCGCAACAGTGAGCTATAGCCTTCCCGGGCAAACTGCTGACTGATCTTCCGACAGGCAATGATCCGAAAGGGCTTATGGGAAAAGAAAGCCTGGCATAGTTTCATCAGGGTGGTTTTCCCGCAGCCTACGGGTCCCATCAGAAACAAGCCTTTGTCCAGGCGGATACCTTGCGGTTGACAGGTTATGGTATCGCCGGAGAAGTACGTCAATAGAGTAAGTATAATATCTTTATACGCAGGTTCTACGCTAAAACCGGGTATCTGGCTTTGAGCGAACCGGATAAAGTGGGGAAATACATCTTCTAAGGTCATACCCGTGCGTTTAGAGGGGAATGCTGTAGTCTTTGCTTCGGGAGGGTTCTTCTGGGGTTTGAGTGGCATGACGGGTAGGTGATCTTTGAGTGGTTTCATAGTTTTTCGAGTTTAAGAGCCAGTTACAGGCGGCGGCCTGCCAGTCTTGCATGGCATGGCGGCCGACCTTCCAGCCGTTGGATTGGTAATAATTGATAAAGCGTTGCCCCTGGTCTTGAGCCGTAGATGCATGGGGACAGATTTCTGACTGTCGTCGCATGTAAGCCTTGACTTCTTCCAGGGATGGTGGTTTCCATTCGCTGTTACTTGATTTTTCTTTTCCCGGGCGACGACTTGCCAAATGGTTAGGTACATAGGCGGGGGAGATGCTCTCAGCGACCTCGTTCTTCCCCAGGGTATCCTCTTTTTTGACTATACCTTTTTGAGAGGATACTTGACCTATTCGATCATTATTATCGATAATATTATTAATAAGGAGTCGGGTCCTGTTCGGCGCCTTTTTTGGAGGATATCTATCCTCCTTGAGAGAGTGACCTGTCCCTGTCCGGGAGGATAGGTCATCCCGGTGCAGGGGATAGCTCGTTGGATAGATCCGGCGAAGATTGCCTTCGGATTGGGAGATTTCTAACCGGATGTAGCCGTGTTCGGAGAGTTGTTGAATCCAGCGGGATACTGCCTTGCGCTTTACCCCGTATAAGCTGGCAAAGTACTGGTTACTGGCCCAGCAGTACCCCTGCTGGTCACACAGGGCATGAATCTCGCTGTAAAGCAGTCGAGCATGGGCGGAAAGAGACTGGTCCAGACGGACTGCGGCCGGTAGATTCGTTTGATACGTGGGAATTTTCATGCAATCGTGGGATTGGGGCAGTGGTTGTTAATCGGGTTTTCTGGGAGTGGTTCCAGGTAGAGCATGCGTTGTTGCCCAGTACTGTCGTAGCGAACCCTCACCAGCTTAGCTTCTTCTAACTGAGCGATCCAGGCTTTCACGGTTTTGCGCGTGACATAGTAACGCTGGGCAAAGTAAGCGTAGCGTAGGGGGCAGTAGCCTTTGCCTTGGCACAGATAAGCTATCTCGCCGAAGAGCAGTTTGGCGGATGCGGACAGATGCGGACTTTGCCATACGGCTGCTGGAAGTTCAATGGGATAAGCGGACGTTGAACTCATGGCAGCATGGGGTTTACGTTGCTGACCAGGTTTTCTTCCAGTACGCGCTCAATGCCATCCTGAGGATAGAAGAGAATACCGCCTATTTTGCTATAGGGCAGCACTCCATTGATGCGAAGCGTTTGCAGGGTACCGGCTGAAATATGGAGCCGGGCGCGTACTTCTGCGGATCGGAGCCATTGCTGAGCCGGGGGATAGGTTTGGTCCAGGAGCTCTTTGAGTTCGTCTAGAAGTTCTTCTTTGAAAACCATCAGGTCTTCGGTCGTGACAATGTGGGCAGGCATGATTCAATGATTTAGGTGAAACATGCCTCAAAGATGCAGGAAAGAAGAGAGCCAAAACAGTTGCAGGGGTTGTACAACCCCCTATGTGTAAGCTGATAATCAGTACGTTACAAATTTATCTTTTTTGTGGGGCCTTGCGGGATAATGTGTCGGTAGGTCCTTTTTTGCCTGATTTTGTGCCCTACTTAAAGCTGGTTTAAAAAATTCATCATGGCAATGACTTTGTCTTTCAGGGAAGTAATCGTATGGCGGCTGGGGCGATACTGATGGTCCCGCAGGGTATTGACCGAGATACCTTCCTGACTTACCGAATCAAAGATCTGGCTAAACTGCCGATATACATGGGCTTTGGTTTGTTCGGGCAGCACCTCTACTTCAAAAAAGGCCCGGATCAGTAGCGAAAGCTCGGGAACCGATAGGTTGGTTTTAATACGGGGGGATGCTTCCAACGCAGGCTCAGCGATATCACCCACCTGCTTTAGGTAGGCTATTTCTTCTTCTATCCACCCCAGTAATTGAGCATGGGCCGTAGGCTGGTTAGGATGATAGCCGGGCGTAGTGTTAAGCGGTAGTTGCCGGTAAACTTTACGGTAACGGTACAGTAGGGGCAAACGCTCGTTGATATCCCGGACTGAGATGATTTCTTCCTGTAGGCGCGAGCTGCACCAGGAAACAAAAGCAGGATCGTTGAAGTTCTGCTGAATCAGTAACCGTTGCAGTGCTTGCTGATCTACTGATTCTTGTTCCACGAAAGAGTCCAACGCTTTTCGTAACTGCCCTTGATAACTCCTGGAAATGGGGTTATCAAATTGCCTTGGTGTATTCTGCGGGATGAGCGCTTTTTTCAAGATCGTTAGCAAGGCTGCGTGAACACCGGCTGTTTGCAAGCTTGCAAGGAGGGTTTCAAGGTGCTGATCTCTGCCTGACGAATGTGCGCCAGCATTAATGGTAGGAAGTGCAGGGTCCAGGTAAGGGGAGAAGTGTTGCTCTAGAAAACCAGCCATCTCTTCCAGGCTTTGCAGAATGGCAAAGTATATATCCGGCAGGGTATATGCCCCGGATGGCAGGCTTTCTAATGAGGTTTCGCTGAGTAATTGGTTTACCAGGGCAGCGTACGTTAGTAGTGCTCGTTGATGATCCTGCACATACTTTCGGGCTTGCTTGCGGGAAGCGGTTTGATGAACGTGGTCCAGCATGGGCTGCTGAGCCGCCGTACGCTGTTCTGTTAGTAAACATTGAAAGAAATGATAGCGCCGCTCCGCAGAAGACAATGCCTCCAACGAATATCGGGCAAATAATTCTACGTGCAAGCCTGCCTCACCATCCTGCCAGTGATACCATTCCGGGACAGCTTCTTCAGAAAGAGACAGGTGCGCCAGTACCTGCGTAAGCAGGGCTTCACCGGATATATTCTCAGGTGTTTGTACGTTATGCTTCTTTTCCACAAACGTGGGCATCCGGTGCCTCTCAAGTAAGTAAGCCTGTAAGGACAGTATTGAAGGTGGGTCCGTCTCAGAGAGCGTACATTGGGCATAGACTTGTTTCACGGCATGCTTGGGGGCTTGGGACAGATAGCGATACCAGGCAAGCTGATCGGATGCCTCTAAAGGAAAATACAAGGGAGCCCAATCCCCTTGCAGCATACGACGGTAAATATCAAAGGTATAGGACACGTCTGGGATGTTGTTGGTCGGGCTACCTAATTCAACTTATGTGCCGAACCAGTACAGATCATCCTGGATGTAATGATTACGAAAGGATTATAGCTGTTAAGCTATCTAGGCTGCCTGGCCGTTTGATGGAGCAGCCAGGGTTGACTTCTGCTTACGCTGCCGGATACACTCGGTGCAATCTCGCTTATAGCGGGAAAGTTGTTGATAGCTTTTGGCCGTATGACCACAGGTCAGGCACATGCGGTTTTGTGCGACTAGTTGTAGTTCTTCCTGGTGCTTTTGCTGCTGTTTGGAAAGTTGTTGTTGGAGTTTTTCTACGGCTTGCTTGCTTTCGGTAAGATCGGTGTGTTGCCTGCTCAGCTGCATCTGAAGCGTTGCTTGAGCTTGCTGGGCAGTTTGGAGTTCTTCGGTAAGGTTTTGGGAAGTCTGCTGGGCGAGTTGCAACGCAGTAGTAATCTTTCTTTCTCCCTTCAATTCTTTCCATTTACCGACGAACAGGTAGACAAACAGGTAATTGATGACGGCGATGAGCAAACTAAACAGCTGGCTTACAAAGATGTCATGAGGAAGTCTTTCAAAGTTCCAGGCATCAAAGAAGAGGGTGGTGATGAAGTAGCCTGCCAGGGCAAACAGTACAGGGAATGCCTGGTGAACGAGTTTACGGTTAGCGGCAGTGGTCAGAATCGTCAGGTGAATGGCTACCGATAAAAACCAGGCGGCTGCTTCCCGTTGCCATCCATTCATGGTATCGGGAAGTTGCGTAATCAACAGTGCCTGACTTTCGTAGACCAGGTAGGCGTACATGGCAAACATGCCGATCATAATAGGAGGTAAGGTAAACAGGCTGGCGGCAATTTTCTCAAAGAACGTATGTATATGTTTTTCCATAGACTTGGTTGCAATGATGCACGGTTACTAGTAGGAATGAGAAATCAAAAGAACGGAAGTTTCACTAGCAATAAATACCCGTTTGTTTTCTCTGGGTATTGGTGAACAAGGGCACCAGATTTTTCGATTGTACTGGCATTTTCTTCGTTGAAACTAAGTGCGTTGTATGGTGATAAATTGGTCGATTTATACCCCAATATACTAAATATATACGTAAAATATTGTCTATTTTATATAAATATATAGTATTTAATGTCATGTAAGGCTATACTTAGGGTTATTGTTCCGTTGAAATTGCTAATTACTAGTAAATTGTACTATATAAATATAGAGTGCAACCAGATTTATGTGCTACTGGCGATTCCTCTGCATCGTAGTTAACAAATCCACAGGGGCTGTCCCACAGTGGCTGTTCCTCAAGGGGGCAGTAAAGACAGGAGGGGAGTACAGTCGGAAAGCAGCAAGCTGGGCCAAGGCATGAGTTTAATCAGTATGACTTCTTACCTGGAAGCCCGTAGAATAGATATTACTCACCGTAAAGCTGCGCGATGAGTTCCTGGTTTTGGGCTTCCAGCATGGCTACCCGCTGCTCCAGATGTTTGATCCGTAAGGCGGCAAGCCCGCTACTCAGCGAAGGGTGGGGGGCTGCTAGCGAAGGTTCCTCTAACATCGGCACATCGTCCTTAAAGTAGTAATTAACGTTCACCTGCGGATAGAGGGCAACGATTTCGGCTAGCGTATCATAGCTGGGTTTGACCTGGCCTTTTTCAATCTTGTAGTACTTATCGGGGCTATTAAGGCCTACTTGTTTGCTTAACTGATAGGCATTGGTGCCCAAGGCTTCCAATACGTCGGCAAATTTCTGGTGAACATCTTTGGTGGAATCGGCCATGACTACGTATAGTTTTCTGCTATATACGATATTTATAGTGTCTTTCCATAGCCTGTGGTCGGTTTAAAATGGCTTAGTCATTGAAACTACTACTTTAGATAGAAAAAGGAGGAACGAAGTCCTCCAGGTTATCATCGCTAATCGCGCTCATTTGGCGATAGTTGTAAGAATAGCTTTTGGGCGTTTATTGGGTTGAAGTGTATCCGTCCGGTGAACCTGCCTATTAATTTTAAATCCCAGTATTTACTTTTTAGGTATCCAGTTTGGAGGCAGTAGTTCATGGAGCCGATTGACGGGATGCTCAGGTAACCTTTCCAGCACGTCCTTGAGGTAATCATAA
>JAVKCN010000166.1:0-9346 GCA_040222715.1 Cyclobacteriaceae bacterium
AAACCATAGAAATCACGGTACAATCGGCAAAGGAAACATTCTTCTATTGGATATATGAGTCCGGTAGAATACGAGCAACAGTGGAAAAAATCCACCGCTACTGCTGCTTAACTAATTGTCTACTAAAATAGGGGAAAACCACTTATGCACTAAGATGACTAGAGCAGCATAGTGCTAAAGTCAAGCTAAGTGAATTTTGTAAGAAGCTGTAAGGTTACTCATAACCGTTTTCCGGAGGAAATCAAATTAGATCGCTTTTTGCTGCAAACTGGAAAAGTAGTGTTTTTGAGCCAGGAAAAGGATGCTGTATTACTATCTGTTCACTTGAAGGCTAATTGGATAACCGGAAGGAGGGTTGCATTTGCATAAACATCCAACCTCAAACTTCTGACCATTCGTCATTTTGGTAAAGGCTAAAAAAGAAGAGGCAGAAAGGTAAAACCGGCGATTGAGTCTTTCTTAAAGAATGGTGCCTTGAACACCACCGCTACTTCTTCAATGCCGCTTTGGAGAAAATATAGTCGGGTATGTCCTGATCAAATTTGACTTCTACCAAAGTAAATTCAGTTCCTTTTCCATCTTTGAGCATATCTTTGTAAACAACAGTTCGAGGATACCAGCGATCTTCAATCTTCTCTACATCTTTCATGGTGGTTTTCTTGAGCAGCTGACCACTTTTAGCGTAAAGTTCTTCTTTGAGGGGGACATTGCGCTCCTGGTCAACCCACATTTTCCGGCTCTGGTAAGCCGCATCCTCTACTATGGCATTCAACTCCAGTACCCACGTTTTTCTGTCTCCTAGCTGTTCTTCACCTGTTACTTTGGCTTCGTACATTTCGGTAAGTTTCCGGTCTTCCATCATATCTTCATACGAAAGGTCTGACCCCATCACCGACTGCCGGAGCATATGGCCAGATATCAAGATAGTTCTGTCGGAATTTGGAGAATAGATCCAAAGTTGATCTTCCAGTTTAAGCATCTTGGTACCTTCTTCCCTGGCCGGGGCCAGATATTCTGTCAGCGCTTTTTCATCGCCTTCAGTCCAGCCTTTGGAAGTAATCGTCCGATCATTTCTTCGGCCATGAATAATCATCTTCGATTGATACACCTGATTTTTAGAAATCATATTCTGATCCACTTTCTCTAGTATCTGACCGGCATCAGGATATTCTCCCTGAAGCCAGAACATACTTGCAATAACGACTGATATGATATATTTCATCTTGTTAGAATTTTAAATTTACGTGTTGAATGCTGAATGTTATATCATTTAAACTTCAATATGCTTACTTCAATATTTTTATACTTCTAGTTCTTTAAATAGCTGAGCGGTATCTCGTTTATATACTCCAATGCCCGAAAGTGCCTGGCCAAATACCATAGAAAATAAGCCTGGAATAAAACCTACGTAAAAAGAGGAAGGAGTAATATTGGCCCGGTACACTGTGGGCATCATCATAGACACCGATTGCATCATACCGCTGAAGTCCAGCCCATTTTCCTGTAGGTAGAAAGCCACGCCTAACCCTACAACTGTGCCAGCTACTGATCCAATAATACCAATCAGGACTGACTCATATATGAGGGTGCGGTAAATGTGACCTTTGGGCTCACCCAAAGCCAGCCTTACTCCAAACTCACTATAGCGCCGTAACCCTCCCAGCAGCCCGGTATTCCACAATACAATAGACATGGCAAAGATGAAGATGCCCACTAAGATTCCCGTCATGCTGTCGGTATAATCAATCATGCTGGCCAGTTGGTTTTGCTTTTTGAGTCGAAGCATGATCGGGGCAAATTCATCTTCCGAGGCTTCGTATTGCTGATTAAAACTCTTTGCTACCTGTTGGGCTCGGTCATCATCATACTGCCCATTGTTGAAATAGCCCAGCAACTCTCCGGTAGCATCTTCCATATCCAAAGCTTCCCGGGCATCCTGTATATCCACAATGATACCGCCCCGGTCCAATGCCGTACTGCCGAAAGCCAATGTACCGGCTACGGTAAAGTTTTTGAATGTCATGCTACCGTACATGGTCGTGCCAAAGAGGGTGATCTCATCACCTAGCTCAATATTCAGCTTGGTGGCCAGCTCATCGCTAATCAATACTTCTCCAGGCTTACTAGGAACATGCCCCCTCCGCATAGACTCGTTAATATTCAGTCGTTCCTGCTCACCACCGTTACTATTAAACAGTTCAACTGCCAGGCCACTTACTGGTCCCTGAGCGCGGGTTTCACCATTTTCATCGGGCACATCCATCAGACCGCCAAACCGGATACGCTGTACCCACTGCATATCAGGATACCTGCTTTTCAAGGCATTTTCCACCGAGTCTACTCCGATCAAAGCCAGGTCGTTGGGGAGCTGGTCGGCATTTTCAGCATAGGCCCTAGTCATTACTTTAACATGACCAGTCGTGAAACGGGCATTGGTATCGACCATGTCCCCCATCACCCCGGTGATAAAGGTGGACATCACAATAGTAAGAAATACTCCGATACCGACGATGATGATAGGAAGCCGGCTGCGACTGGCATCGCGCCAAACCCCTTTGAATAAGAATTTAATCATTGTAGTTTTCCTTTTAAAGCGAGTGTTGGATTCATTTTGGCAATTTTTCTGGAGGGTAAGAAGCTGACAATGGTAGCCGAAATAACCACCAGGGCTATCGTCCCCAGGATCAACCCTATACTATAGACCGGAAATATGCGCTCGGATATGGATATTCCTTCAATACCCGACGGTATGGGTAGGCCAGCATGAGCCATATAGATGAGTAAAGGTATTCCGTAGAGCGAACCTACTACAGTAGCCAGTAAACTGTTTGCACCTCCTTCTACCGTAAACAAAGTGACCACCTGGGGGCGAGTCATGCCCAAAGCGATAAAAGTGCCAATTTCTTTTTGTCGGCGGAAGATAGAAAGCACCTGCGTATCAAAAATGGCCAGCAGCGCCATACCCAATAATAGCATAAAGATAATGTTGCCCGACATTCTATCCGCCGCAAGTAAAGCGTCTATATCGGCGAGCAGGGCATCCTGCTCCTTAAAATGCCATTGGTCAAGCGCGACTGGCTCAAAACCCTTCTCGGCTATCAATAAAGTAGCCTGTCCTTTAAGCCCCGTCATTTCCTGTAGCTTCTGGATGGGCAGCCACACCTGACCATGATCAATGCCGGCTACATTGGAATCAAAAATTTTGGTGATCACAATTTCCCGGGCATCGTAGGTACCGTTCTTATCCCGCCAGCGAATCAGCACCTGATCACCCTGCATGAGATTGGTAGAAGCAGCCATACGTTTACCAATGATGGCTGGGAGCGCTGTGCTCGTGGTATCCAAAAAAGTGGTGGGTAAAGCCAGTGCAGTTTGATTGACAGGAATGCCTTTCAGGTTGATCGTCTGCATTCTTCCCTGAGGATAGATAGAACCCTGTCTGACAAGGATAGGCACCAAATGAGTAGTATCTACATTAGACGGTAGTTTACCATGGGCATCCTGCAAGGTGAAAGGGTCGTAAGGGTCATAGGTTTTGTACCATAATTGCCCTTGACCATATTCCCAATTGATAGATTCGGTCCGAGCCTTTTGCCTGGCACCATCTTCCACTCCATTAAAAATAATGATAATAACATAAGCCAAGGAGAGTATGACCACATTGAGCCAGGTACGCATGCCCGCTCCCAGTAAACTTTTCAAAGCCAGTTTGAAGATAAGCATCATTTGAATGGTTGCATGTCTGAGTATTTTGTAAATCGGATCATTGTAATTTTCCTTTTAGAGCAAGTGTCGGGTTCATATGAGAGATTTTTCGGGAGGGCAAAAAGCTAACCACAGTGGCCGAAATAACCACTAAAGCAATGGTACCCCCAAAGAGGGCCAGGCTGTAAGCCGGATAGATTCGCTCCGCAATAGACAATCCGTAACTATCAGTGGCCGCTGGCATAGCAAACCCTGTATTAGCCAGATAAATTAGCAGAGGTATTCCATAGAGTGAGCCCACTACCGTAGCCAGAAGGCTATTAGCAGCACCTTCTAATGTAAATAATGCCACCACTTGAGGACGAGTCATGCCCAGGGCAATGTAGGTACCGATTTCTTTTTGCCGACGGAAAATAGAAAGCACCTGCGTATCAAAAATAGCTAGCAGCGCAATACTTAGCAGCAGCCCGTACATAATAGCACCACTGGCTTTTTTAGACTGAATGATTGTATCAATATTTTCCAGCAAGTCATCCTGGCTTCTAAAATTCCAACCATTTATTGATGCAGCGTTATAACCTTCACCGGCCACATACAAGGTGGCCTCGCCATCCAGTCCGGTCATCTCACGCAATGTCTGTAAGGGCAGCCATACCTGGCCATTGTCTATGCTTCCGACATTGGAATCAAAAACTCTGGTGATTACAATTTCCCGGGCATCGTAGGTGCCATTCTTATCCCGCCAGCGAATCAGTACCTGATCACCTTGTTTGAGTTTGGCAGAGCTGGCCATCCGTTTACCAATGATGGCAGGAAGCGCACTGGTTGTTGTATCCAGGGAAGCCGTGGGCATGGACAGCACCTGCTGATTGGCGGGGATGCCTTTCAGTTGTATAGATAACATTCTGCCCTGCGGGTAAATGGAGCCTTGCGTAATAAGCACCGGCATTAAATTATGGCTATCGGCTTTCTCGGGCAGCGTTCCGTGCGCATCCTGCAAAGTGAAAGGATCGTAGGGATCATAAGATGGATGCCACAATTGCCCCTGGCCGTATTCCCAGTTAATGGTATCTCTTCGAGCCTGTTCATTCCAGCCGTCAATAAGGCCATTGTAGAAGATGATAATCACATAGGCAAAAGAAAGCACCGCTACATTAAGCCAGGTACGCATACCCGCTCCCAGCAAGTTTCTCATGGCCAATTTAAATGTTAACATCGCTTTAGAATTTTGAAATGATCAATGAATTGTCGAATTTAACATTTAGCCTCTATACTTCCGCATTTTTGACCGTCAACTCGTCTTTCACTACCTCACCGTCAGCCAGATTAATCATACGATCCAGGTATTGCATCACTTTTTCATCGTGTGTTGAAAATATAAATGTGGTATCCAACTCCTGGTTTAGTTTTTTCATGAGTTGCAGAATATTGTGTGCGTTCTTGGCATCGAGGTTGGCAGTGGGTTCATCTGCCAATAAAATATCAGGCCGTTTTACCATGGCCCTGGCAATAGCTACGCGCTGACTTTCTCCCCCGGAGAGCTTGGCTGGTTTGGAATCAACTTTGTCAGTTAAGCCCACCCATTCCAGCGCTTCCATCACTGCTTTCTTCCGCTTGGCAGCATCCATCTTTTGCAATAGCAGCGAGAATTCCACGTTTTCGTACACCGTATAAACCGGCAACAGATGGTACTCCTGAAAGATAAAACCAATGTGCCGGTTACGTAAGTCCGCCGATTCATTGTGATTGAGTTCGGCAATAGACTTTCCTAAAACAATGGCCTTTCCTTCGGTGGGGCTATCCAGGGAACCGATGATATTGAGCATGGTCGTTTTCCCCGAGCCGCTAGGTCCTACTAGACCGGCAAATTCTCCCCGACCAAATTGGAGGTTAATATCTTTCAATGCCGTAAACTCGCCCTTACCCACCGGAAAGCGTTTGGTAAGGTGTTCAATCGTAATAACATTCTGCTGTTGCATGATGATGATGATAAAATGATTAATCTTTTAGCCAGTCCAGGGCTTTTGTTTTTTCGTTTATATTGAAGAATTTCATATCAATGCCCGGGGTCATAAAATCACCTGCTTTAGCGGCATTTTCCACCCATTCCTTATGGCTTACCAATGCCACCTTGTTCAGATGCTTATAATATTCAATGCCTGTTTTAAAGTCTTCCCACATGGCTTTAAGGGTATATCCTTTCAGGGCTACAATCTCAATATATAGGTTGACTTCCTCTTTTTTCTCTGTTAGCTGCTCAAGTTCTTGGTTGATAACATCGTAGTCTTTTGCTTCTATTTTCCCATTAATCACGTAGCCAAGACTTTGTTCATTCCCTGGTAGCGCTATGGGGCGAATACCCGGGCTGTAAGCCTGGCTTACCGATTGCTTGAGCCACTGAATGGCCAGTGGCTTTTCATCTTTATCGAAAAACCGCAGGGATATACCTGGTATAAAAAAGCCACCTACTGACGCCAGGTTCTCCATCCATTTTTTGTCGGTTACCACGGCGTATTTGTCAATTTTATCGATGTCTTTGAGGGCTTCAGTCTTCATTTTTATGGTTTCTGAGAACGCTTCCATATCTTCAAAACCTCCGATATTCTCAATTTCTCCCAACAAATGGAAAGTGCCTTGCTGGCTTTTATCCTCAAATGCTTTTGTAAATTTCTCTATCTCTTCCTCACGGAGTTCTCCTTCAAGCGTAAATCCTAAGATTTTTGGGTCGTCATAATTTTGAATCGTTATCATGTTCGTATTGGTTAAAGTTTAAAAAAAGTTAATGGTTGTATACCAGCATAATCTGTAGCCCCCTTCCGGCCAGCGGATTAACCAGGTCATTTTGCTGAATGGACTGCCCGCTCACCGGATTGGAAAAAGCCATGACATACACCGTGAACTTATTGTAGTCACGTTGCCAGTTAATAGTACTATACAGATTGCTATTCGTCCAGTCATAGTAAAAAACGGCACTGAGGTTATCAAAAAGTCCGGTAGGGTAAGAAATGGACGTGCCGGTGAGCGTACTGGTATTGGAGAACGCAAAAGCCTGCTGATCGTACGAAGTAACTAACTGCTCAGCCACCACATTCAGTCCGTTGCCCACCCCAAACGTGTAATCTATCCCGGCATTGAGTAAGGTTTGATTGGTGAATATTCCAACATCTTTGCCTTTATGGGTCCAGGAACCTTCAAACCAAACACCAATCGTAATATCCCACTTACCATCCAATCCGATCCGGTCTTCAGGAATTTTAGCGTATTCTAACGTTTCAGCCCCCAGTCCCCGGGAGTCAGCCGTGCGATGGTGGTAAGAGATTGCTAATTCTCCCCGAGGCACCGGATGCTGAATACGCCCTCCAAATTCCGGCTGCTGCTCATATGTCCTGATCCTCTCCCACCCTTTCACATCTTCGTTTCCGTAAAGTACCCACAGCCAGATATTGGCATTGTTAAGAAAATAATACCTTCCCAAAGCTCCCCAAACGCCATTGGTCAGTTGTAATGGGTCGCGAGGATCAATCTGATCAAACCACATCAGTGGACGAAGCACCGATGCTGAGCCGAAACTTATCTTTTGCAGACCCAGTCGAAGTTCCAACTGATTGCTAGAATATCGTGCCCAGGCCCGATAAGGGGAAATATCTGCATCTGTCTGAGCCGTATCAAAAGGGTGAAAATTGAGCGAAGCCACCATATTGGGGGCAGCTTTGAAATCGATCAACCGATCATTTTCTAGCGGAATGTTGTAATTGAATTCAGGAATATAACGAAGCCCCATTCCGATATTCAGATCATTGCCACTACTGTAGTTAATCCAGCTCTGCGCCTGTCCGTCAAATTCAAACTGTTGCTGGCTTTTTGCCACATTGGCAATTAGTATGCTACACAATAGCAGGAATAGTGCTTTCCGGGTCCCCATCATTCAGAATCAGTAGGTGGTAAAATGCCATAAAAGAAAAAGTTGGTCAGCTCCATGATCAGTTCCTGCGGATTGTGATACATCGCCAGTAGCTCTTCATCAGTAACCATGTCGTTGATTTTGTTCATGAAATAGATGACAAACTCCAGCTTAATATCCTTTCGCAGACAGCCTTGGCTTTGGGCTTTGGCCAAGCTTTGGTACACTTCGCCCACGCCCTGTTTCCTTTTTTCCGCCATAAAGGCAATCAATTCCGGCTCTTCATTTTTGTAGATATCCCTGAGCAACTCTTCGCTAATATCCTGAGAACCTTTTAATTCGAGCTGGATGGTCCGCCGGATCTTTTCCGGAAAGGGAATGTCCTGCTCCATAATGGCATGAAACTCTTTCAGTGAACTTTCCATCACTTCGTTCAGCACCGTTTTAGCCACCTCAATTTTGTTATCAAACATCCGGTAGAAAGTCATTTTTCTAGCCCCTGCTTCCCGGCATATTTCCTCGACACTAACCCTAAGTATGCCGTGTTTCCAGAACAGCTTTCTGGCAGTGTTTTTAATTTGAATATATTTTGTAGACTCTGCTTGTTCAGACATATTCTCTAATATGATCACAATGCTATATACGCAAAAAGTTACGATATAGTTATAAAGTTACTAAATACGTAACATTTTTCTTAAAAAGAACTAAAATCAGATAAAGAAGAGGGAAAAATCACCGCAGCAGAGCGCGATGAAGCAAGTGTGAGAGCCGAACAACATTCTGGAAGAAGATTGAGCAGCATCACTGAAAAATCAAATTATAAAGCTGAATTATTTTATTAATAATGCAAAAAGACCTTGTTTTAGGTAAATAAACCCTTTAGATGGCCTTACTCAGTAAAGTGGAAAATCAGAATGACTATCATAGAAGGCGCCACTAGCATCACCATGTGTTCAGGCTTTCCCATATTGTTCACCTTCCGATTAAGCAAATCTACCCTGGTACTTTTTTGCAATACCAGATAAAAATTCAGGCTTGAAAAGAGTGAGGCGAAAAAAGGAGACTAAGAAATCAAAAAATGTTATCAGCAAAACTGTGCTAATGTCACTTTTAACTTGAAGCTGAGGTGCGGAAACTATACATGCAAAATCCGCCAACTAACTTAAAATAATTTAAATCAGCTGAACATCGTACTTCAGTGGGGTTACTTTTTGATCCGTATTTAAGGTATAGCTTCCAAAACGATTAATGTGCTCCGTTCGGTAAGGAGAGAGGTTTTTTAGCAGGTCTTCGTCAATCGGATACCCTTCCTGAAGCAGATCATCCAATACCCGAGTCATTTCATCCACATTGTAAAGGATCACTAAGTTCGCTACCAAATGGTTGTACTTAATAATTTTTGTTTGTTCGTGACGAAGGTTCTCAGGAATGACTTTACTGGCAAATGCTAGCCAATCGGCGAACTGATTGAATTCTTCACTTTTATTAGTGGCCGCGTGGATGGTTTTGCGTAACTCAGTATCAAAGGTGTAGTCTAGCAAGAACAGCGCTCGGATGACCCGGCCTAGCTCCCGAAAAGCAAAGTAGAGTTTATTCTTTCGTATCCGTCCGGTGAACCTGCCTATTAATTTTAAATCCCAGTATTTACTTTTTAGGTATCCAGTTTGGAGGCAGTAGTTCATGGAGCCGATTGACGGGATGCTCAGGTAACCTTTCCAGCACGTCCTTGAGGTAATCATA
>JAVKCN010000167.1:0-3380 GCA_040222715.1 Cyclobacteriaceae bacterium
GATGATAGGTTTGGCGAAGACTAACCCACTCAACAAAAGCACTCCTACCCCTGCACCAATACCGCCCAGCAACTTCTGGTTGGAGCGTGACAAATGATTCCATAAAATGAACAACAATACCAGGGCTACCGAGAAGTTAACGACGGCCAGCACAAACGGAGTGTAGGTCAGCCCCAGATAAGGAAGCCCGACAAAGGCAAAAAAAATACCGCCCAGCAGACTGCCAAAGTAATCTTTCTCCATCACCGATGCCACGTTGATCCTCAATGACTCGAATGTATCATTCACCCGGATTACCAAAGGAATTTCCAGACCGATCAGCATACCTATGAGAATGCAAAGGGTGTAAATAATCAGTCCGGTATATAAGGTAAAACCAGAGGCTACGTATGCGAACAATGCGGAGAAACCGCAGAGCACCGATAGGGTGAACTCTACCAGAATGAATTTTTGCAACAGTTCTTTTTCAAAAAACTGGCTCAACCGACTGCCCAACCCCATAGAAAAGAGCATGAGAGAAACAATCATCGTCCACTGAAAGACCGAATCGCCCAGAAAGTAAGTTGCTAAAGTGGAGAGCACGTATTCAGCGACAATGCCCGCCAGGCCAGTTGCAAAAAGGGATACTTTGAGTATGTTGGATTTAGAAAGGTGAATCCATTGGCTACCAGAATCACCGTCCGTTGAGGAATGTTTTACAGACATAATGTAATCAGCACCGAGCCACCCACGTAGGCAAACGCTTCAATCAACCCCGCTCCCACGTTGGGGTGTTCCTGGTTCACCAGTTCATCGGTAAGATTTCTCCCCGGCAATAATATTTTATCGGTCAGGATGCGCACCACTGGTAAAAAGGCCAGTCCGATGAGTACATCAATACCTACACTTGCCAGCGTGGCCTCCCATTCAAAAAGATCGGTCATCAGGCCATAGCGAATCAAATTGGCAATGGAAATCAGCGCTCCGGCAAATCCTAACCCGACGGCTACATTATCTTTCTCAATCTGATCGTGTACATCATACGGAGTAATCGCTACATACACGTAAGCGGTGATAATCAGTAAAAGCTGGCCAATAATCCAAAATACCAGGGCTGAAAGAAAACCGCCTCCTTCACCGGATACAGCTCCTAAAATAATCAGTCCGGTACCGATGGCATTTGCTCCCTCGATGACTCCGGTGCCCACATTTCGATCCTCAATAATTTCTTTGTGGACGCTGAATTTCCGCAGTATGATTTTGTCATTGATCAAAATGGAAAAATTAAGCAGAAAAATGGCTAACAGGCCATATATCGTTATATCGATAATATCATAATACAGTCCTTCCGAAGGTCCTACTACCGCGCTCACAATGGCCAGTAATAAACCAATGAAGTACCCAACATGCGCCACGGCAAAGGCAAAATTATCTTTTTCTACCAGTTCCTGCTGCACCTGAATTTTCCGATGAAAGAGCCGGTAAATCCATTTTCCTATTAAAAACAATATAAAACACAGGGCCAGATAGCTGATAGCCGTCAGGATGTTGTCAAGAATGGTCATGGAATTATTGGTTAGTCATTATTTGCCAAATCCTCCACTGCTGCGCGAGCGAGAACTGCTGCTTCCTGTTCCATATCGTGAGCTGGCCCGGGAGGTTCGCTCAGATGTGGATCGGAAGTCGCGGCTGGAAGTGCGGGTTCGCCAGGTCGTATTGGGTTTGGTAGTTGTGGTATATCGGCTGTTGGTTCCGTAGGCCCGCTGGTTGTTTGTCACTGGCCCGTAGTAAGATCTCCCACTACGCCGGTAATCCTGATAATCGTTATAATACGATCGGCGCACCGGGAAGGCTGCCATGTTGAACAGACTGCTTAACATGGCATATTTTCCGTAAAACGACCAGAAAGATTCTCCATTGGAGCCCTGTTGCCAGTGGCCGTACTGAGGATTGCCTACATAATTATTGTAACCGGGAGGCGCAGCTGTTTTGGAGACTTCGCCTTCATGGTTTTTGGCGGCAATCTCCATCCCCATATTGTCGATATTTTCATTGAAAAAATCTTCGCTCACCGTATACCAGGATGTGATTTCTTCTTCTGGAACAGAATCCTGAGGCGATTCTTTCATGATGCGGTATTGATGGCGATACTCCGGAAAAAAGCTCCCTTGCTGATCCATATCGTACAGAATGATAGAATAAGCCGGATCATCGGTCATATCTCGGATGAGCTCATCCACCGGGCTTTTTTCAAAACTGCTGGAACGGCAAGCCACCAAAGACAGAATAGAAAAGAAGGCTATGGCATATTTCATCATGGTGCTTATGTCGAATTAGGTTAATGAAGTTTAAATAAAAAAGGTCGTACATCAAAATACGACCTTTTTTGAAAGAATGTTCTTTATCGGGCCGGATATCACGCTGATTTGTGAAATACAGTGATACCCTTCCAGACTTTTATGAACAAGGAGGCAACCCACTGCTGGCCAACCGGTTCAGACTCTGATATTAGTGAGGAACCAACTCCGACTCCTGCTTGCTCATCTTTTGGATGGCTGATTTGGCACGACGGTCGGCAATCTGTTGCTTGGTTTCAAACCAGCGGTCTCCCATGGCCTTGCGCATGGACCAGTCTACTGCCTGACGCACGCTGATATTCATCAACCCTTTTACTCGCTTAGACATGTGCGGGTTCAGCGAGCGCAGGCTCATGCCGAAGCCTCCTTCAGTATACTCAATATAGTGCCAGTATTCACCGGGCATAAATAAGGTATCACCTCGCTTAATTTCGCATTCAAATCCTTTTACATATTCCAGGCCAGGGAAACGATCATAATCCGGTTTCACCACATTTACCCCAGTATGAACATTGAGCGGATAGCGGTAAAGCAGATGAGAATACTCAGGGGCAAATAATACGACCCGCCGTTTCCCTTCAAACTGGGTAAGAAATACGTTAGACATATCAATATCCTGGTGCATGCGGGCTACTGAGCCCTGCCCACCAAAGAACATGTAGGGAAACCCTTTCAGGAAAGTAGTATTGATCGGAGGAAACACGAAATCATCCATCAGTTGAGGACAATCCTTAAAAATATTCCACAAATGAATGCGTAAATCAGTGGGCGTGGTGGCAATCATATCCAGATAATCAGCGAACCGCATCTTCCGATGGGGCACTTTCATTGTTTTATCCAGATCTTCTTCCCGGTTTTCAAATACTCCAATGGTCAGTTCGCCAGCCACCTTTTTAAAGTACTCAAAATTCCATTCGTCGTAGGCTTTGGTGCCTTTTAACAAACCTCGCAGGATGACGGGTTTTTGGGGAATCAGGTAATTTTCTTCGAACTTACGAAGATCAATGTCTTCCATCACATCGATAGGATGGTTATAATCAAGCG